>JBMDWK010000039.1:0-38651 GCA_048595255.1 Sphingobacterium sp.
TATTCAATTCACCCCTGTAGCTTACGTTATCAGTGACGATCCATCGCAGCTCAAGTCAGGCTGTGGTATTAATGTTATACTGGATTCGACACTGGTTGCGGATAGAATTACGAATTCTTCTTCCATTCCATTTCAGAGTCACGAGGTCAGACCCTTGTGGTTAAGAATAAACATTCCGCAGGATACTAAACCCGGAACGTACAGCGGACAGCTTCTCGTGACTATTAAATCTACTGTAGAGACAAAAAAAATGTCTCTCTCTTATACCCTTGAGATTACAAATCAGACGCTGCAATCACCAAAAGATTGGGATTTCCATTTAGATTTATGGCAAAATCCATATTCCTCGGCACGCTATTACGAGCTTGAAGCCTTTTCTAAAGCCCATTTGGACAAAATCAGACCGCATATGCAACGATTGGCTGATGCAGGACAAAAAAATATCACCACTACATTGATTTACGACCCTTGGAATAGCCAAACGTATGATAAATATGACGCCATGATCCGTTGGGTGAAGAAAAAGGATGGCACTTGGACGTACGATTATACATTATTTGACAAATGGGTAGAATATATGCACAGCATTGGTGTACAAGATTATATCAACTGTTACAGCATGATTCCGTGGAATCTTTCATTTTACTATTATGATGAATCCACCCAAAAGCGAGAAGTATTAAAAGCCAAACCCGGAGAACCCGCTTACGAAGACCATTGGTATCCCTTTTTGAAAGATTTTGCTGCGCACCTGAAGAAAAAAGGTTGGTTCAGCAAGACTACTATCGCCATGGACGAAAGACCCATGAAAGATATGCAAGAGGCTACACGCATCATAAAAAAAGCAGATCCCAACTTTCAAATTTCTTTAGCAGGATATTACCACCCCGAATTATCGGATGACATTATTGACTATGCCATTCCATTTTACGACACGATGGCTCCAGAGATCTTAGCATCTCGCAAAGCCAAAGGCTACAAAACCACGGCCTATACCTGCTGCAGCGAGATTTATCCGAATACTTTCACCAGCTCCGGTTATTATGAACCGATCTACCTCATGGTCAACACCCTGCAACGAGATTTTGATGGTTATTTGCGTTGGGCCTTTGACTGTTGGAATGCAATTCCAAGTATGGATAGCCGCTTTGGTACCTGGCCCGGAGGAGATACGTACCTTATTTACCCCGAAAATGAAACCAGTATTCGCTTTGAAAAACTTCGTGAAGGCATCCAGACAGTCGAAAAGATCAAAGCGCTGCGGACGCAGCTCAGTCAAGAAGGAAAGACCGAGCAGCTAAATAAATTAGAAATTGAATTACAAAAATTTAGTAACAAGAATATTAATCGAGATTTAATACCAACCCAGGTCAAAAACCTAAAAAATTTATTAAATTCACTGTAAAAATTAGACAACAACATGAGAAAAACACTTTTATCAATAGCAACGGTAGCCTTACTCTTTGTAGGAACAGAAATGAGCCAAGCTCAGGTAAAATTACCTCCAGCAAGTAGTACTTCGACCATATCGCAAGGTCTAGGTATTAAGAACATTTCGCTTAGTTACCAACGTCCAAACATGAATGGACGCAAGATATTTGGTGCTCTTGTACCTTATAATGAAGTGTGGCGTACGGGTGCCAACAATATTCCATCTATCACATTCGAAGAAGAAGTATCCATTGAAGGTAATGCAGTGCCTGCGGGTACATATGGTATCTTCACCATCCCTTCACAGAATGAGTGGACGGTAATATTAAGCAAAAACCCTAAACAATGGGGCTCTTACCAATACAAGCAAGAAGAGGATTTTTTACGTTTCAAAGTAAAGCCGCAGTCATTAGCGAATCCGGTAGAGACATTTACTATTTCTTTTGAGGATGTCACTCCAAAGTCAACACATATTTCCTTAGCATGGGAAAAAACAAAAGTAGGGTTCACGATCAAAACAGATCAGTCCAAAGAGATTTTGGCGAGTATTGATCAGGCTATGCAAGGTGAACGCAAGCCGTATTTTCAAGCAGCACAATATTATTTCAATAATAATCTAGATATCAAAAAAGCTGCTGAATGGGCAAAATTAGCCGATGAAGGAAATACAGGTGCGCCACATATCAAATATTGGAAATCACGTATTCTTGCCAAAGCAGGTGATAAAGCGGGAGCGCGTAAAGCCGCTGAGGAAGGAATTGAAATGGCTAAAAAATCAAATAATAGCGAATACATTAAATTAAACACGGATGCATTGAATGCCGTCAAATAATTTGACATAACATAAAAATAAAGCCTTCAATATTGAAGGCTTTATTTTTTCAATGCATTATACAATACTTCCACCGGATGTACAGCTGATTCCTGTGTACCATCTTTGATTTGATGGCGACAACTACCGCCGGTTGCCACGACAAGTGTATCTTTCTCCTTGTTTCTGACCTTAGGGAACAATACCAATTCGCCGATTTGCATCGAAATGGCATAATGCTCCTTCTCATAACCAAAAGATCCAGCCATTCCACAACAGCCTGAAGGCACTATTTCCACTTCATACCCTTTCAGGAATGCCAATAAAGAGGCTGCCGGTTGCTGAAGTTTCCACGCTTTCTGTTGACAATGTGTATGCAATAATATTTTCCGTGGCTGATCCGCAAACATCTCTTCGCCTATATTGCCTAATTGTATTTCTTTCCAAAGAAATTCCTCGATGACCATCGCATAGGGAGCCATTTTGCGCGCATCGCCTTCCAACTCCTCATCGACTAAGTCCACGTATTCATCCCTAAAGCACAAGATGGCCGATGGTTCTACACCTACCAATGCCACCTCTTCCGATAAACGAGAAGAGAATATTTTAACATTTTTGTTGGCGAGTTTACGCGCTTCGCGCAACATGCCCTTGGACATTAAGGCTCTTCCACTGACCGCGTGGTCAATTACCAAGACTTCGTACCCCAAAGATTCGAGCAATAAAATAGCCTTCTTCCCCAACTCCACATCATTGTAATTCGTAAACTCATCACAGAAGAAATAAACCTCCTTGATCGGTTTTCTGTCCGTCCAAAGTGGTTTATCACGTTGAACAAACCATTTACGCAAAGACTGATGGGCAACTTGTGGGATAGTTCGCCGTTCATCAAAACCCAACATCTTCTTTACGAGATTACTCGTGAGCCGATTAGATGTCGTAAAATTATAAATACCTGGTATATAAGACATCAATTCGGTCAGCTGATCCACCATACCTATCATGCGTGTACGTAATGGAAGGCCATTCGCATCATGATATGCCTGTAGAAAATCTGCTTTTACCTTGGCCATGTCCACGCTGGATGGACATTCGATCTTACATCCTTTACAACTCAAACACAAATCCATCACTTCCTTGATCTCGGGATGATCAAAGGGGTTTTCTTTGCTGGAATTGGTCAAAAATTCACGTAAAATATTGGCTCTGGCACGCGTTGTGTCGTGTTCATTACGTGTAGCCATATAGGAAGGACACATTGTCCCCTGCGACAATTCGGTTTTGCGACAATCACCCGAGCCATTGCATTGCTCGACGTGCTGCAATATATTTTGTCCCTTATAGCGGAAGGTAGACTTTATTTCTCGCGTTTCTGCGCCTGCTTCATAGCGCAAAAAAGTATTCATGGAAGGCGTATCGACGATTTTTCCCGGGTTGAAAATTCTTTTTGGATCCCAGGTATCTTTGATATCCTTAAGCAGTTGGTAATTATGCTCACCGATCATATAGGCAATGAATTCTCCGCGAAGACGACCATCCCCATGTTCTCCACTTAACGAACCTTTATACTTTTTGACCAGCTTAGCAATTTCGAAGGCTATATCCCAAAATAACTGGTTGCCGGCTTTTGTCTTCAGATTAATAATAGGTCGGAGATGGAGTTCACCCGTGGCAGCGTGGGCATAATGTACGGAGTACAGGTTATACTTCGTCAGAATTTCATTAAATTCAGCGATATAAGCTGGCAAATCCGCCACATCCACAGCAGTATCTTCGATTACGGCTACTGGTTTTTCGTCAGTGGGTGTATTGCTAAGCAATCCTAATCCCGCTTTGCGTAAATCCCAAACTTTCTTTTTGTCTGCGCCTACAATCAGCGGAAAATAATAGCCATATCCTGCAGCCCGCATATCGTCTTCGACCGCAGCCACCTTTTGTTGCAACTCTCCTTCAGAATCAGCATCATATTCGATGATAAGAATAGCCTTGGGATTGCCTTGCACAAAAAAACGATTCTGCTGCTGTTCAAGATTATTCTCTGTACATGCTAAGATATAATCATCCATCAGCTCACTCACCAGCGGCTTGTGCTGCAAGGCAATGAGATTAGCGCGCAGCGCATCATCTAAAGATCCGAAATGTGCACACAACAAGCCTGAAGGTCTAATGGATAGTTTATCCACATGGAGCTTGATAGCGGTAATAAACAGCAATGTACCTTCAGAACCACATATAAGTTTTGAGAAATTAAACTTCTCTCCTCCTGCCGTAAATGGGTCTGTCTCTAAAAGAATATCTATGGCATAGCCTGTATTCCGTCGCTCGATTGATTTTTTAGGAAATTCTTTACGAATCTCCACCTGATTGTTATAGTCACCCAATAAGGTACGAATATGACGGTACAAGTCGCCTTCCAAGCCAGGGGTTTCGCATTTGTTGATAAACTCCTCAAAGCTCAAATCCGAGAATGACACCTTAGTTCCATCCGACAAATAACCTTCGATTTCAAGCGTATGCTCCCGCGTACTTTTGTAGATTAACGAATTGGATCCACAGGAATTATTACCCACCATCCCACCGATCATAGCCCGATTGGCGGTAGACGTCTCGGGTCCAAAATACAGTTCATACGGTCGTAGATATAAGTTGAGCTCATCGCGAATCACACCGGGTTGCACGCGCACCCATTGCTCTTCCTTATTCACTTCCAGTATTTGGGTGAAATGCTTAGATACATCGACCACAATACCGCTTCCTACGACTTGCCCTGCCAGCGAAGTACCTGCTGCTCGAGGAATTAAGGATGTATTATTTTCTTGGGCAAAGGCAATTAAAAGACGAATATCTTCCTCGGTCTTAGGAATAGCCACGGCAAGTGGTATTTCACGATACGCAGATGCGTCGGTTGCATACAACAGACGCATCTTCATATCGAAAAAAAGATCGCCCGAAAGCGATTCTTTTAATTCCTGCAACTTCTCTTCCACTTTACGATCCCTTTATTTGTGTAGTGTATGTACTTTCAAAGATTTTGTCGGCATTATTGGTTTCAAACCCATCGCGGCGATGTTTTGAAGTAATCTCGTCTTTTGGTAAGTCCTTATAGGCCGGTAGTACGGAGCGCTCTGCAAACTCGACGTAACTGCCTGCTATTTCTAAAACCTTGCCGTCGGCAAATGAGGCATTATACAACGCAGATACCGTACTGCTTTGACGCAATAGACCATCCTCACTCGTTTTAATTACTCCCCCGGAATTGTTCAGCTTCACACCAATACTTAGCAAGAAATCATTAAATTCCTCCAAAGTATTGTAGCCGTCTTTCAACTCATGAATGCTGATCGTATAATGATTCAGGTAATAGCGGTTGTAGATCACCCAAGCCGCGTACTCGCTCTCTTTAAGCAATGTTTGATATTCTTCAGACGTCGGCAAATCCCATAAAGGTTTTTGTAGAAATGCAGCCGCTTCTTTGCCATTGCTGAGGTCTATATCATTAACAGGATCTGAGGTGATGGGTGCCGTATATTTATTGATAATAGCTTGTGCTTCCGGACTTAATTCATGAACACGCAATTCCGAAACGAAGATTCTTGGATAACCTTCAGAAGGAGGTGCAAACCAGTAGGCATCGAGTTTTTTACCTTCAAAATAAAAATAATCCCGCTTGGTATAGCCATACGCCAAGAAAATTTTCTCAAAAGAGGCTATTCCTAAATTTGGAACGCCAAGCGTACGGAAAGCGATATGATCATTCACAATGTCATCTTGTGAATTTACAACTCCTTTTTCCAATAAAGCATTTGTGATCTTATCAACATCTGCGACATTTTTACGATAATGGTCGAACAAATCGTTTAAAACAATGTCTAAAGGATTATTTTCTTCAAAATGCATGACATCAAATTTTAGTGTTTATATACAGGTAAATTTAATAAAAACAATTTGATATTTGTACGGAGAAAATTAAAATTACTCGAACATTATTCGGAGAATAAGATAATTATGAAAATATAATTCACAACCTACAGTTCATCCTTCAATAATTGTTCTAATTCTTCGGCGCTAAGGTTCATATTAATATTTCCATCTTTGGCAAAGGAAATCTCTCCAGTCTCTTCAGACACGATGACTGCTACTGACTCCGAAACTTCTGTCACACCGATAGCAGCACGGTGCCGCAAACCAAATTGCGGTGGCAAATCCTCACTGTCGGACAGCGGCAGCACACAACTTGCTGTCATCACCCTAAAATCTACAATAACTACAGCACCATCGTGCAAAGGACTATTTTTGAAGAAAATACTTTCCAGCAATCTCTTCGAAAGCGGGGCGTCAATATATTCTCCACTGGATTGATAATATTCTTCATCAAAGTGTCTCGAAAAGACAAGTAACGCGCCGGTACGTGCTTTGGACATGCTCCTGCATGCATCTACAATAATCCTAATCTGCTCGGAATGATCCTCGTCAGCGGTACGTTTGTTTCCGATGAAGCTGAGAAAAAATTTCTTACGTCGAAGGGATATATTCTTACCGATATGCAATAAAAATCGGCGGATTTCTTGCTGGAATACGACTATCAGAGCGATAGACCCTACAGATATAAAACCACCGAATATTTCGGTCAAAAGGCGCATCTCCAATTGCTTCACCACGAGATAAATCCCATAGAATAAACCCACCCCCAAGAGAATATTGACCGCTATCGTTCCTTTGATCAGACTGTACACATAATAAATGATTACAGCTACCAACAGGATATCGATGATATCCAGCAACCTAAACCCATCTAAGATATTGAAGCTTATTCCGTCCATTTACTATGCAATTTATAAAAATTATGGGAGTAATTATTCCTTCAGCTGGGCAAATGATAAACTTTCTTTACATTTGTAAAGATAACAGCTTACAAAAATCGCAGATATGACTAGACTTTCTGTAAATATTAACAAAATCGCTACTTTACGTAATTCACGTGGAGGTAATGTTCCTAATCTGGTTGCTGCCGCTTTAGCATGCGAACGTTTTGGCGCTGAGGGAATAACTGTTCACCCTCGCCCTGACGAACGTCATATCCGCTATAAAGATGTCTTTGACCTCAAAGCGGAAATCAAAACAGAATTTAATATCGAAGGAAATTGCCAAGAGCAGAAATTTGTGGAATTGGTACTTGCCAACAAACCTGCACAAGTCACACTTGTACCTGATGCACTGGGTCAATTGACCTCCAATCATGGCTGGGACACCATTAAAAATAAAACATATCTACAAGAAATGGTGAAAGTCTTCAAAGACGAAGGCATTCGTGTTTCCATATTTGTCGATCCAGTAGAAGATATGGTCGAAGCTGCTGCCGAAACGGGAACAGACCGAATCGAGTTATATACTGAAGGTTATGCAGCAGAGTTTGGTTTTGACAAAGAAAAAGCAATCGAACCATATTTCAAAGCCGCTGTCAAAGCGCGTGAAGTAGGACTCGGATTGAACGCAGGCCATGATTTAGATTTAAATAACCTTGCTTATTTTAATCAGCATATTCCAGAGCTTATGGAGGTTAGTATTGGACATGCCTTAATTTCAGACGCATTGTATTTGGGCCTAGAAGAAACTATCAAACGCTATTTAGCTGCGCTTAAAGCATAATAATAACTATAAAAAAGAAGAAGCCGTATTGAAATCAATACGGCTTCTTCTTTTTTATATGAGCAGGTACTATTTAATACCTTTAAAAATTCTATTCCAACGGATTTTGGACAAGAAAGAACCATCTTTGTCATAGCTCAACCAGGTGAATAGAGCTTTGCCGACGATATGATCTTCCGGCACAAATCCCCATCCGCGTGAATCATATGAATTGTGACGGTTGTCACCCATCATCCAATAATAATCCATTTTAAAAGTATAGGAATCCGTTTTTTCACCGTTGATGAAAATTTCATTACCGCGTATCTCGAGCGTATTACCTTCGTATACAGTTATGGCACGTTGATAAAGTGGCAATGTACGATCATCCAATTGTACTGTCCACCCTTTTGCCGGCACTTTTATCGGTCCAAAATTGTCATACGACCATTGTACGCTATCCCAATTGTAATTCGGGAAGGAAGCGTAATTAGGATTGTCGGTACCAAATATAACTTCACGCACTTCTTTTACATTAGACCAAGAGCGTACGTCTTCGGCCTCTGCCTCGGTAATATGCAACACATATATTCCTTGCGAAGGATCAGTATTTTCCAAATCTACATCATAACGTTTCTTTACTAAAATATCTTCGGACAATCCAAAAGGCTCGGCTACGACAATATAAGAGGTCTGCAAATCGTCCGAATTATATTGTAAGGTACCATTTACGGTGAGCTTACCATCTTTCATGATCAATTCATCTCCCGGGATACCTACCGCACGCTTAATATAATTTTCGCGCTTGTCAACTGGTCTATTGAAAGGTTCGTCCGCTTCCATTGGATAATTAAACACCACAACATCATTTCTCTCGATATTCTGGAAGCCAGGTAACCTTTTGTACGGTATATTAATGATTTCTGAATAGGCTTTGCCACCTGTCAATGGCATTGTATGATGTGCAAAAGGAAATGCTAAAGGAGTATTTGGAATACGTGGGCCATAATTTAATTTACTGACAAACAAGAAATCACCTACCAATAATCTACGTTCCATAGATCCTGTAGGAATCATATAGGCTTCAATCAAGAAACCACGAATTAATGATGCCGCTATCGTTGCAAAAATAATGGCATCTGCCCACTCGCGAGCCGTTGATTTTTTGTAAGGGTATTTCTTTTTAAATTCTTCAGTCGCGGATTGACCTCTGTAGACCACCTTAGGATCCTTGCCCCACATCGGCAATACGATAAAAGGAACTAACACCGCAGCCACAGTTTCCCAAAAGCGCTGTTTACCAAATGCCTTTAGCAAGTCTAAATAGAGGCTATAGAAAATGAATATATTGACGATAGGCACGAACAATAAAACCACCCACCACGCAGGACGTCCCACCAATTGGGTCATCACATATTCCCGATAGAAAGGTACAATAGCTTCCCAGCCTTGTTTTCCGGCTTTTTTAAATAATAAGTATAAGCCATAAAGTGCTACAACCGTTAAAACTCCAAAAATAATATACCACATATTTGTTTCGTTTTAGCATAGGAAAACCTTGTCAATGACAAGGTTGCATGCGTTATTTATTAAAATCAAAAATTTCTGTTACTTGATAAAATCCTTTTTTGCCATACAACCACTCCGCTGCAATGACCGCGCCCAAGGCAAAACCTTCACGATTGTGTGCTGTATGTTTAAATTCGATCTGATCCACTTCGGAACTGTATAATACGGTATGTGTGCCCGGCACTTCCTCGATACGCAGACTTTCTATCAATAATTCATGAGGCTGATTCACGATTTCTTCCTCCGCTCCTACCACTTGATTCACCCAAGTTTTTTTTATTTCACTATTGTCGATAATGCCTTCAGCAATCGTAATTGCCGTACCGCTTGGTGCATCCAGCTTGTGAATATGATGAATCTCTTCGACCTGCACATCGTACTGCTGGTACGGTGCTATAGCTTTGGCCAGTAGCTTATTGACATGAAAGAATAAATTGACTCCTATACTGAAATTAGAACCGTATAATAGTGATTGATCAGCCTCCAAGCAGGTCTCCTTGACCTCCTCAATGTGGTCATACCATCCCGTGGTACCGACTACCAAGGGCAGATTTGCTTCAAAACATAAACTGATATTGCCTAATGCAGCTTCGGGAGTACTAAAATCTATAGCTATATCGGCATCTACTAAGTCCTCGGCGATAAGGCCATCTCGATTTTCTGAATCAACGATTAGTGCTATTTCATGGCCTCTTTTGAGTGCAAATTTTTCAATCATTTGCCCCATTTTACCATAACCTAGTATAACTATTTTCATATTTAAGGTTTATCTATTTAAAACTAAATGTGAGTTTTACTCCCGGTACATAGGGCCGACCTAAATGCATATTGCTATAGGCCAATCCTGAGGCAGGCAATAATGTTGGCGTCACTTTAAAACCTAAATCATCACCGATATCGTACCTAAAACGGAGCATAGAGTCCGTATAAGCCTCCAACACATTCAATCCCCACCAGCCTACTGTCACCAGAATGGTCATATCCCGATTACGACGGTAGTTGTCCTTGGCACGAATCAACCCATCCAAAGTTTGAAAACCCTGCAAATCTGGGTCACTCCATTGTCCATTATTATCAATTCTAAAAGCCGCTTCTTTCACAAATTTCTTATAATGCCAGTTCCAAAAGTCAAAAACTAGTGCGCTGGTCACAAATCCCCCATAGATAATAGGCAATTTGACCCAAACAAACCTACCACCGTTTGTAATCTGCCCCCATCCGGGTAAAATCAATGAACGTTTCCATGCGATATTCGAAAGCCTTTCGATTTCGAGACGTGCAGAATCCTTTAATATATCTTTGTAATAATATTTTTCACGTTCCTTTTCCGCCTTTTCACGGGCTTTACGCTCGGCACGTGTTTCTTTCTTCACTGTATCTTGCGCCACCTTTGTGCTATCCAACAGATTCAATGTAGAGTCCAGCACGATTCTTTTTGTCGTATCCACCTGAGCGACACCTACAAAAGAACACAAAACGAAGAATATAAGAAATAAGTATTTCGGCATTACCAATCCAACAATTCTAAAATTCGGCTCAAATCATCTTCCGATTCAAAAGGAATTTCAATAGCTCCTTTTCCACGCGCATTCTTTAAATTCAAGCGTACACGAGTTGAAAATTTTGATGCCAGATCATCTTCTATTTTTTGATATTGAAAATCCAATTGCTTGCCTACTCCCTTACCTTTCTTAGGCTTGAGTTGCTCTTGAATATTACGCACCAATATCTCGGCCATACGCACGGACAAATCTTTGTCAATGATCTCTTGATACACAAACAGTTGTTTATCAATATCACCCACATTAATTAATGCACGGGCATGTCCCATTGTAATTTTGCCATCACGAATACCCACTTGAATGACAGGAGGAAGCTTCAACAATCGTAAATAGTTGGTCACTGTCGAGCGATTTTTAGAAACTCTATCACCCAACTCTTCTTGCTTCAAATTACATTCTTCGATCATACGCTGAAAACTCAAGGCTACCTCGATAGCATTCAGGTTCTCGCGTTGGATATTCTCAATCAATGCCATTTCCAACATTTGTTGGTCATTAGCAGTACGTACGTATGCTGGAATTTCTGTAATTCCCGCGAGTATAGACGCACGCAGACGGCGTTCACCACTGATCAGTTGGTATTGATTTTTGCTAACTTGTCTGACTGTGATGGGCTGTATCAATCCTTGCAAACGGATAGATTCTGAAAGCTCTCTCAAAGCACCTTCGTCAAAATCTGTACGTGGCTGAAATGGGTTGACAGCTATTTGTTCAATTTTTATGAAATTAATACTGCCCGCAGAAGGAGCAGATGTGTCGCCAATATCACGCGAGGTAGTATTAGGAGATACTTTCAAATCATCCTGCAATAGTGCACCGAGTCCTTTTCCTAATCCTGTTTTACGTTGTAATGCTGCCATTATACGATTGCTTTTTCTTCTTTATTATGTTCTACCAGACCGTTTTTTTGTAATATTTCACGGGCTAGATTCAAATAATTAATCGCTCCCTTACATGAAGCATCATGCATAATCACCGAAATACCAAAGCTTGGCGCCTCACTAAGTCGTGTATTACGCTGTATGATCGTCTCAAATACCAAATCCGTAAAGTGTGTACGTACTTCTTCTACCACTTGATTCGACAGACGTAGGCGGACATCATACATGGTCAATAGAATACCTTCTATTTCTAAATTGGTGTTTAACCTATTCTGAACGATTTTAATGGTATTTAATAATTTACCTAGGCCTTCGAGCGCAAAATATTCACACTGCACCGGAATAATTACAGAATCCGAAGCCGTCAATGCATTGATCGTAATCAAACCCAAAGATGGAGAACAGTCAATGATAATGAAATCATAATCATCTTTGATCTCGTCCAGCATCTTCTTCATTTTATACTCACGCTCATTGAGGTTGATCATTTCAATCTCCGCACCTACCAAATCAATATGCGCTGGCAATAAATCCAAATGAGGTGTTTCGGTCGCTTTGATAGCCTCTCGCGGATCCAAATCATTCACCAAGCATTCGTAAACGCTGGCTTTGATACCTCGGGGGTCGAATCCTATGCCCGAAGTAGAGTTTGCTTGTGGATCTGCATCTACTAGCAATGTTTTATATTCCAATACCGCCAAACTAGCGGCCAAGTTGATCGAAGTTGTTGTTTTCCCTACACCGCCCTTTTGATTTGCTATAGCAATTATTTTTCCCATGAGATACCGAACCTTTACAATTATCTATTTTCAATTGTTGTTCTCTTATCAAATTTACATTTTGATAAATGATAAAATGCTTAAATGATGTTAAATTTACTAATTTTGAGAACTTCCTGACACTATTACTCAGGATGCTAAGATACAAAAAAATTGGTTCACGATTCGACAAATCGTGTATCGATTATGATAAGTTGCAACATCACAATGAATTTAATTATATCAGGAACAAATAGGCTGGGTAGTAACTCTTTAAAAGTAGCAAACTATTACAAGGACGAGCTCCTACGCAAGGGTCAGCAATGGGAAATACTCTCTTTGGAAGATTTGCCGCAGGACACATTGTTCTCGGATTTGTACGGCAAACGTTCGGATGCTTTCGCGTCCATACAAGCTAAAGTTTCCGATGCTCAAAAATTTATATTTGTGATACCAGAATACAACGGTAGCTATCCTGGGGCACTAAAAATCTTCATAGATGCATGCGCATATCCCATCTCTTTTTACCACAAAAAAGCTGCTTTAGTAGGTGTTGCTACAGGAAAATATGGCAACATCCGGGGAGTAGATCACTTTACGGGTGTATGCAATTACCTGCGCATGCAAGTCCTTTCTTTGAAAATACATGTTCCACATATCAAAGATGAACTCGACAATGACGGTCTATTCGTAGAGCCCATTACGCGGGCTTTCATAGACGAACAAATCGAGGAAATCATTAGATTTTAGCATAAACTAAAAACAAAAGCATCAATTTCTTGATGCTTTTCACGTGTAGTGTGGAGGCTACTGGATTCGAACCAGTGACCACTTCCGACTTTCAGTCACAATGCGCTGAACCAAAAGACCCAATAAGGCGATCAATACGACTGCGGGCCTTCCAACTTTTGATTTCTTTTTCGCGCAACTGGTCGGCTACCTTTGTCTCAAATTTTTCGGTATACACTATTACCCAATCCTTAGTACGGATCAAGCTGAATTCTTGGGGGGAATGTTAAAAATTTCTTAGTTTAGCGTCCTTAATACAGATATCCCTTGCAAGAAGCCGAACGTAAATTACTATCCTTATTGATGCCCGAAGGGCTTTTGGAATATTTTCAGATCTTAGAAGTCGATCAGGTCGACAATCAACTCCATATTTATTTAGATGAACTTAATATTGCTCCGACAGGCTATGAGAACAGCAAGTTGGAGTCAAAGGGGTTTATGCCTTCTACCGAGATTTCTGACTTTCCTATTCGAGGTCAAAAAGTTACGCTACATATCCGACGTCGTCGATGGACGGTATTGGATACCGGAGATATCATCACAAGAGATTGGAACCTGGTGCGAGAGGGTGCTCGAATGACTACGGAATTCGGGCTTTTTTTAAAGAAGATATTTGGATAACCATCCTGTAAGCGCCCAATTGGTAGGTCTGTTCTTCCAAATGGATGGCAAACAACTACAGGATCAATACAAGAATCACCTCAGTGACTTCCATGATTGGGACCAAAAGCCGCATGCAGAGAGCTGGACATTGTTCCCTGAAAACATCTCGGAACACCTGAGCATCGACGAGACCAGCTTTAGCAACGGTGAATTATATAACATTGTTAGCAGTAAATCGGCAAAAGGGCGTAAAGGAACGATTCTAGCAACTATTAAAGGCACAAAGGCTGAGGATATCATAGCTGTTCTTGAGCGAATACCCTTGCGATCCAGGAATAAGGTAAAAGAGGTGACCATGGATATGGCTCCCAACATGGCCAAGGCTATCCGTAGATGTTTCAGGAATGCCAGGCGCGTGGTCGATCGGTTCCATGTCCAAAAGTTAGCTTACGATGCCGTTCAGGAACTCCGTATCAAATATCGTTGGGAAGTCTTGGATGCAGAAAGCAAGAAGATAATGGAATCGCGAAAGCGAGGAATCCCATATGAAGCCGAGTTGTTGCCCAATGGCGATACGCTCAAACAGCTATTGGCTAGATCCAGACACCTCTTGTTCAAACATCCCAGCCGATGGTCAGAAAGCCAGAAAAACCGGGCTGAATTGCTGTTCATGCGGTTTCCTAAGCTAAAACAGGCTTATGATCTTGGAATTGCCTTAGGAGACATCTTCAACAAATGCAGGGACAAAAAGGTAGCATTTACCAAACTAGGCCTGTGGCATAATCAGGTTGAGAATGCGGGCATTGCTTCCTTTGAGAGCGTAGCAAGATCCATTGCAGCTCATCATCAATACATTCTCCATTACTTCGACAACAGAAGTACTAATGCATCGGCAGAATCGTTCAATGCAAAACTCAAAGCTTTTAGGAGCGTCTTCCGGGGCGTAAGGGACACCACATTCTTTCTGTACAGAGTGATGAAATTGTATGCTTAAAAGTCTTTACCCCCCAAACTTTCGGTATGATCCCTTAGTACGACCCGTGTAACCATTATGATTGGTCAAATGACGACGCAGCCGGCCCTCCAAATCCGAAGTCGAACCAATGTAATAGCTATCTAAGAATGCAGAGTACAATATATAAACCGTGTACATGAAACACAATTGGCTAAAAAAAAAGCATCAATTTCTTGATGCTTTTCATGTGTAGTGTGGAGGCTACTGGATTCGAACCAGTGACCCTCTGCTTGTAAGGCAGATGCTCTGAACCAGCTGAGCTAAGCCTCCAAAATATTGGATTATTCTTTATCTGAACGACACAACCTTTATCCGATTGCGTGTGCAAATATAGCCCTAATTTTTAAGTTTCAAAATGTTTTTTCAACTTTTTTAGCCCTCTCAAGTGTAATTTCCTAAGGAAAAGAGAGATAATTTCTAATCGTAAAACTTCCATGATGCTCCAAATCTAAAGTTTGCCGGATTCATTGGATAGCGTCGTACAGAATAATAGCCTTTTGGATATATATATTGATTAGTAAAATTGTTGCTGATGAAAAGATTCACGCGCTTAATATTCATCGTTGCCCACACATCCACTATAGGGTAGGTAGAAAATTCCAGACTATGATTCGTATTATAAAATTGACCTGTGTTAATAGAATATGATGGTGTCACAAACGGTGTATTAAATCGCACATCGGTACCAATACGTAAATTGAGGACATCAAACCATCTCGAATCATAATAGAAGCTATGCCAAGTATATAATTCGGGTGTAGCAATTACATCCATAGCATCCGATTTTTGGTACACAACCCGATTATCCAAATGAAACTTACCGAATTTGAAGTTCTGTTCCACCGTAGCCTTTAAAAAGTTTAGTTTTCCGTATTGTGCTGCTTCAATAATCTTGTTTAGTCGGCTATCCTCATTTGGATTATCTACCTCTCTAAAGTATAAGTAATTATCAATTAAAAAATACTCAATACGTCCTCTAAAACCCAGCTTCGGATTAGCATACGCAAAAGAAAGATTCTGGGTCTTTGTCTTGTCCATATTGTTGCTCCACCGGTGATAGGTATAATTCATTCGGTTGAAAACCATTTCTGGTGACTTATTTTGCGAATACGCACCTAAGGAAATCTTTCCTACTCGTTCCCCAATCAAGATGTCTGCTTTGGCTTCATATAAGTAATCTCCAAAATTGTGTCCTACGACAATCTGATTTACACCCACATTAAGATCTATCCGATCCGAAAACTTATAACTTAAGTCGCCTTTAACAGATGAATTTTGATAAAAATCGTTTGACACACTATCGGCAAACCAGATTAAATCATTCTGAAACCCAAGATTAAGTTTCGCTTCATTTTTGAGTAACGCTTTGGGGCGCAAGTAGAAAGCATAGGTAAACTCATTGGAAATAGTAGTAACCTTCGTGGTGTCATGCACCTCTACAAAATTGCCAAATGGAAAGGCGTTACCATCATCAGCTTCGTTCTTGTAAAATACAAATCGCTGTTGTCTGATATGTGTATTGTGTGCGATAGCATTTGTGGGATGTATCTCCATCTCAGGAAGCCCTTTGTTGAGGGTATCCAGACGGCCTAAAAAATACGATTGACGTAGAAATAGACTATTGTCATTCCATTTATTGTAGGGCCTATTCTGACGCTGTCCACGTAGCCGCGTTACGACCGAGTACAAAGAACTTACTTGATCATCTCTAAATATCGTATCGTTTCTTATTGAGCCATTCTCCGTGGCATCCAACTTATTGAAGGTCACGTTTGCTAGTAGATTATAGCGCTTACTTGGCGATTCATACCAAGTATGTACAGCACCCTTACGGTCCGAATAGTCTTGATTGTAATAGTAGCCATCAGTATTTGTCGCATGGTAGTCTACCCCAATATTCCAATTGGGATTGATATTTTGAGCCAGCTTGGCCTTGAAAACTTGGTCTGCAAAAAAGAAACCTACAGCATACAGCTCCGAATAACGTGCCCTTGCTCGATAATATAACACAGAGTCCGAGGTCATCAGGTAACGCTCAAGTGCATGGAATCCAGGTTGAAAACCTATTTTCTTACTTGGCGTGAATAGCAAATCACGTGTAGCCAATCCATAAGAACCTAAATTGATACTAGGGTTCCACGGTAGATTTTGATTGTTATAATAGTGAAAATTGTGATGTGTGGTATCTATTTGCTTCGTATGCGTAGCATATTTGAGCATATTCAATGTAGCATAACGTACATATTTCGAAGAGAATATAACCGAATCTTTCTTATTATCCTCCTTGGCTCTAGCCGAATCTAACGCCGAACTGAATTCATCGTTGACTTGAGCTTGAAGCGCAAAAGTAAATGTGAAAAAGAATATACAACTTAATAAGTTACGCAAAAAATATCTACTCATCTAGACTCAAAATATACACGCAAAAATAAGGATAAAATTAGTGTTATTGCATGGCAATTAACTCTTTTAACACCTGAGTCATCTTAGGTTCGACTTCAGAAGCCACCCTGACAATTTCCTGTAGAGAGACAGGCTGCAAGTCCGCATGAAAACCCTCGTCCGTGACCACCGAAATCGCAAATACTGGAAGCTGCATATGATTGGCTACAATAACTTCTGGAACCGTACTCATACCTACGATATCACCACCTATCAGACGCATATATCTGTATTCCGCGCGCGTTTCCAAATGAGGCCCAGGAGTAGACACGTATACAACGCGATGTGCACGAACGCCTATATTAGAAGCAATCTGAAGCGCTTGTTCCTGCATTTTTTTATCATATGGCGCACTCATATCGGGAAAACGAACTCCATAGCGGTCATCGTTAGGTCCCCGCAGCGGATTATCAGGAAGTAAATTAATGTGATCGTCGATAATGCCTATATCGCCTTTCTTGATATTTTCATTCAGCGAGCCTGAAGCATTGGACACAAACAACTTTTTAATCCCCAAATCTTTCATTACTCGAACTGGAAAGGTTATTTCTTGCATATTATAACCTTCGTAGTAATGCAATCTGCCTTGCATGGCCACTACGTTGCGGCCATTGAGCACCCCAAAAATAAGCTTGCCTGTGTGAAATTCTAATGTCGAAATGGGAAAATTCGGAATATTAGCGTACATGATTTGATACGCTATATCAATCTCATTAACTAGCTTACCTAAACCTGTGCCTAGAATAATGCCAAATTCGGGAGTGAATTCGCCTATACGTTGACGAATAAAGGATACCGTGTCTTCTACTAAGTGATACATGTGTACAAAAAACTAATACTCAAACTTAATGTTAATTTTTTGTACACACAAATCACTGAATCGCAATTATTAATGAGATAGCTCTTTCTCAGAAGCTCTTCCTGGAGAAGTAATGAGCAACAATAGATAAGTAATTAATCCGTTGTAAACAATTAATTCAAATCCAATTTTGTAAGATGTGTAAGGCAACACATATATGGTCATTAACCAAATCAATACCGGAGCCAATACACAAATATAAGGTACAAGGTTATCATTCACACGGCGTTTGGTCAAGATACCAAAAGCAAATAAGCCTAATAGTGGACCATATGTATATCCAGCAATCTTGAAGATAGCCGAAACAACTGAATCATCATTAATGACGTGGAATAATAATATAACCAACAACATCACCACGGAGAATGCCATGTGTACGATATTTCTTTGCTTCACGAGCTTAGGGTCATTGGGATTCTCTTTTTTATTGAATCCTAAGAAATCTACACAGTACGATGTAGTTAACGCCGTCAAGGCAGAGTCTGTCGTCGCAAACGTAGCCGCCGTCAGTCCCATCATAAACACTATACCAGGTAATAACCCGAGGTGTCTCAATGCAATTTCGGGATATAGGTAGTCTGACTTACCTAAATCAGCGACATTAATTCCATTGGCAGCTGCGTAGAAATATAACAAAGCACCTACACACAAGAAAAAGATATTAATCACAATAAAGATAGATGTGAAAGTCATCATATTTTTCTGTGCTTCGCCGATCGTCTTCATACTCAAATTCTTCTGCATCAAATCCTGATCAAGACCTGTCATCGCTATAGTAACGAATGCACCACCGATCACATGCTTCCAGAAGTGTCTTGTATCTCCCAATAAATTCTCCCAGATAAACACTTTCGAATAGGAGCTGTCTTTCACTTTCTCAAAAGCTTCAATTACAGTAATTCCTAGTCCATCAGCCATAAAATAGATAGATAGTATAACGGCAAGAACGAGGAAAGTCGTCTGTAATGTATCCGTAATAATGATCGTCTTAAGACCACCTTTGTTTGTATAAAGCCAAATTAAAAGCAAACAAGCCGATACAGTCACGAAAAATGGTATATTCCAAGCGTCGAATATATAGCGTTGCAATACAATGGCTACAAGATAAAGTCTGAAAGCTGATCCAATCGTACGAGATACTAAGAAAATCATCGCCCCAGATTTATAACTTTTATAGCCTAATCTTTCTTCGAGATATGTATAGATTGAAGTCAGATTCATTCGGTAGTATAATGGCAGTAGCACATACGCTATAATGACAAAACCCAACGCATTACCCAACACAAATTGGAAATAACTGAAATTATTGGGCTCCAGACCTGCTGGTGCATTACCGATGTCTCCAGGTACCGAAATAAATGTAACTCCTGAGAGTGCAGTACCAATCATTCCGAAAGCAACTAAATACCATTTTGAATTACGGTTAGCAACAAAGAAGGTAGAGTTATCCGCCGAGCCTTTAGAAGTGAAATAGGATACCGCGAGAAGTATCCCGAAGTAAACCACTAAAAATGATAGTAATATAATAGGTGACATATAGTCTTTTGTTTAGTATTGTTTTTGATTAAATGCTTCAATAGCCTTACGCACGTTGCCAAATTTTTCCAACAATTCTGTTGCTACACTTTCCTCAGCACCAGTTTCAGTCATGACCATACGCACCCCACGTCCTACCAGCTTGTGGTTGGACAATTGCATATCTACCATTTTGTTTCCTTTGACACGACCCAATTGAATCATTACAGATGTACTGATCATATTCAACACCAATTTTTGTGCTGTACCTGACTTCATACGTGTAGACCCCGTCACGAATTCTGGCCCTACGATTACTTCAACTGGATATTTGGCGATAGCAGCAATTGGTGAGTCACCATTGCATACTACACATCCTGTAGCTATTCCTCTTGCATTAGCTTCTTTCAATCCTCCGATTACATACGGCGTAGTACCTGAAGCTGCAATACCTATAATAATATCGTTTGGTGTGATTACATATTCATCAAGGTCTTTCCATGCCTGTTCCATGTCATCTTCCGCAAATTCCACCGCTTTACGTATAGCAATATCACCGCCAGCGATAAGACCTATCACCCAATCAAATGGAACACCATACGTGGGAGGACACTCCGAAGCATCCAATATCCCTAGACGACCACTCGTCCCAGCGCCAATATAGAAAATGCGACCACCCTTCTTCATTCCTTCTACCGCTTGCTGTACTAATGCCTCAATCTGAGGTATTGCACGCTCTACGGCATCTGGCACTGTTTTATCTTCTTTATTGATATTCGTAAGTAACTCTAGGACAGACATCTTGTCCAGATCCTGGTAATTAGAATCTTTCTCTGTTGTATTAACCATCTAAAACAAATTCTTTAAATAATCTATAATATCGTAAATATGCGACTTTTTTGCAAAACACGCAAAAAAACGCATTTATAATTTTTTAAGTGGAACGAAAATATAATTTTTTAACTGCAATTTTTGTATGATTTCTTCAATCTTATAATAAAACTTATCCTTGCGACGGGGATCGGTCCCCAAATGTATTAAAATCACGTACCCATGCAGACCATTAGCTTCTTCATAATCAAATAATTGTTTCAGAATTTTCTCTGATGACATATACCGATTCTCCATCTCGGGATACGTGTAATCTGCAGCAGTCCGCAATCCGGGTGTGAAATTATACACCTCAAAACCTTTTTGCGCAGACCAATCTACTATCTGTTGATTGTACCATTCGTATGGCGGAATAAATATATCACCACGACTTATACCCCACTCGCTCAATCGCTCCACATTATCCTCAAGGTCTTTATCAAAAACTGCCTGAGTGATCAAAAGACTATCCCTATTTTCCCAAGGCGCATACAAAAGATGCTGGTCTGAATGTGGACCTACATAATGTCCCTCCTTGTACAATTTCTTCAGTAACTTCGCCGACTTTTTGTCTTCCAAGAATTTACCTGTAACAAAAAAAGCTCCTTTTACTTTATTCCTCTTTAAGGTGGCAGCGATATGTAGCAGTCCATCTCTAAATTCGTCCCCCGTAAATACCAAGCTGATATGAGGGGTCTGTGGATTGCCACGAATTACTGCTCCATATTTATCTTTTACTTTTTTTTTTGACCTTCCGCCTCTTTGGCTGAAAGTAAGTAGATCAATGATGCTGTTCCATCCATAGTAGGCTCATTCGTACTATAGTCGCCAAAATCATCATGATACACGACTAAATCACTTTGAAACTCCGCATATTCATCTTCGGCCAATAGCTGTATACCAATGAGGTTGTTATAAATTGATGCGTATACTGGACCATCTACCAAGCCTCCATCCAATGGATAATTATGCAAATAAGTAAGCGACGAATGCGGATGTACTGGCGTGTCCCCATCTGCCGGCAATCCGAAAACCATACTTGTACCCCAAGGATTAACACCAAACAACCAATCAAAATTCGCTTGTTCTAACTCCTCATAAGCTGTGCTACCCGTCAATTGTTTGTACCAATACGTTTGTATAGCAAAAGAAGTCGTCAGGTTATTGCTGCACCAGATATAAGGCACGCCGCGGTAAAACATATTGTCCTTAGCTCTCTTCCACACATATTCGATTCCTTCATTATAATACTTTATGACTTCCTCTCGTTCTTTACCTTTGGTATGTCTTGCGAGCTCATAATGACCAAGATTGATAAAAGGATAATATTGGTAATGATTGGCCGTGTCTCGAATCATCCACGGAGTAACGGGTTCTTGACGCGCATAGTTCAGTCCTTTGTCTAAGTATACTGGATCTTGATGCAACGAATACATCATAGCTTCGGCGAGTTCCATGTCATCCACCCAGTTGTCTTCGGCGTAGATATAAGGAGACTTAACAGACACCGTTTGTGTCACGCCGGGTTTGATATAAGCATAATCATAAGCAGATTTAGCTTTTTCTTTCAGCAATGCCGCATAGTCTTGATCTTTATCTTTTAGCAAATGATAGCCGAGTGAAAAAGCGCTAGTGAATTTAGCTGCCGTCGAACTTGTTCCCGTCGTGTTATTCATAAATTTGCCACGCTGTTGTGGATTACCATCGATGAAATATACAGGTCTTTCGTGTCCACGTCCATACAAGGAGTCTAATCCCGGCAAGCGGTATCCCGAATGATCACGGTCGTCCGCTATCTGATTGAACATCATATTAGGCTTTGGATGCATTTTTAACAACCAATCCAATCCCCATTTGGCTTCGTCTAGAACATCAGCAATACCATTCTTACCATCCAAACCATTGGCTTGTTTTTCATCACCAAAAACTTCTGGAAAATCCCGATAAGCAGCTAATAAGTGAAAGGCAGCATTGGCTGAGGTCGTTGAATATTGTAAATAATCCGAAGCGTCATGCCATCCACCACCCGCATCGATATGTGTGCTGTCTGGCAAACCAACGGATGAAGCATACATGGTAAAACCATCATGCGTATGACAACTATCCTGAAGATAAGGATTAAATAATGTCCGCTGCTGACGCATGTACCGCAAGGTAAAATCTGCAGCACCCTTGTACACATCAGAATTGATTTTAAAAACCGGCGACTGTGTACCGTCATCGGTTTTCACATAATATCTACCAGATTTTTGCACCCGTGATATATCTAATCGAGCGCCGCGCTCAAAAGGTCCATATTTTCCAAATATTTTATTGACTTTACCTTTGTAGGCTACTTTGTTGTTATCTGCATCATATACCTCAAAAGATTTGATGGATTGATTTCCTTTTGTAACCCAGACCATTACTTTTTTACCTTCAGGAAGGTAGCCAAGTTGATTGATCCGAATCCAAGATTGTTGCTGAGCACACAGAATAGAGCTAGAAATAATTAAGAATAAAATAGTTGCGAAAACTTTCATAAAAAAAATAGGTATAGGAATATATATTGAATTTGTAAAAGTATAAAATTCCCCAATAAATGATAGAAAACGCCATCATTTATTGGGGAAATAAGTTACCAACCCGTAGTTTGGTTGAGTGTAAAGCCTCTGTCTTTATATTCGTCAATAAGCAATTGACTGATTGGTGCCAGGTAGTTGCGATCTTGTACCGCTAGACGATTAGCAAAATTTCTGACTACGTAATAGCCCACCATTTGTGCGTCATTTGTGCCATTATACGTGATGATTTGCCCTGCTGCATTCTTCACCTGCAATACATTTCTATAACTTGGAGCAATCTTTCCAGGATTTGCCCGATCGCGTAGATCCACATTACCAATTATCCAAGGGCCCAATCTATAATCCTCCGACGTGAAGTTAAGATAATGCAATTTCTTCCATCTTCTAATATCTTGAATCCGCGCATATTCGAACACAAATTCCATACGTCTCTCGCGTCGGATCTCCCACATCAGAGGTGACACATCACTCTCGCGCTCTGGATCATTCGGCAAGCTAGCCAGCATCAAAGGTGCCGTTTTGGTCACTCCCTTGGCGGTAGCTACATTATCTAATGGTCTATTACGGATCGCATTGATTGATCGGTCTAAATCTGCTTGCGTAACCGCAGCACCTCCATAAAATTCAGCGAGTATTTGCTTCGCCTCGATCCAGTTTAACACGACTTCTGCGAGACGCACAATTGGTGCATCATTCGTATTAGTGTTGGATCCCCATTTAGGAGGATAACTTGATCCGATATAGCTCAATGCTTCTCTGCCTGCAAATTTGTGTGCATACACAAAAGTGCCTGAAGCAGAAGCATTCACAGTATCCATAAATGTTGCTTCAAATCGAGGATCTCTAGTTTTTGCTAAATCTTGTAAACGGAAGCTATTTGCATTTGCTACGGCCGAATTTTGCCATACTTTGCCATCTACACTGATAAAATCCTTTAATAAGTCCAAATTCGCTGATCTTGCCTGCGATTCTGTGCCGTTGCTGTACGATCCCACCGCATGTCTCACAGCCAACCCATCATCGTAGGTTCTGTGAAAGATTACTTCCGGATTACCGGCTAAGCTTTCGGATGCAAAAAGACTCTTGAAATCTGCAGCGAATGACCATTTGCCACTTTCCATCACATACTGTGCGGCATCGCGCGCCATTTCCAAATATTTCTTTGCCCGGGTACCATCGAGATTATGATATTTCTGCCATGACCCTTCAAATAACATCAAGTTGGATATCAGTGCTGCGGCTGCATAACGATTGACATAGCCATTGCCGTCGCTCTCACGCATATTATCCAACACAAATCTAAAGTCGTCGTAGACTTTATCCATCACTTCACCTCTTGGGTCACGTGTTTTGTACATATCCTCCGGATTACTTACGGATACTTCTTGATCATAATAGGGAATATCCCCAAAATTGCTCACCAAGCGGGAATACTCATATCCTCTAAAAAATCGGCCTACCGCAGTCCAGTGCTTAAAAGCTTCTTCGGAGATATTGTTTTTGGCGGTAGTCTCGATTCTTGAAAGGAGTAAATTAGCCTTTCTTACCCAATAAAAATTCCAGTTAGGTCCTGGGTGTTCGAGACGAAGTACGGAAATAGCAGCAGACGAAGAACCGCCAGTTCCAGTTGGCACCGTACCCAATAGATTCGCCTGCGCGCCTTGCGAAGTAAAATCATCAGCAAAATTGTATCCCGTTAGCGGTGCATAGGCGGTACCAAATGCCGTATTATATCCTACAAAATAATTGGGATAGAAGTCATTGGCAAATAATCTCAAATCGTTTTCATTGCGCCAATAATTGCCTTCCGAATCGGTTATTTTTGTTAACTCTGGACGGTCTAATAAACTGTCACAACTCATCATGCTGAGCGTGGAGCCTAATAGTATATATATTATCTTTTTCATGTTGATATCATTTAGAATGTTAATTGTAATCCAAAAGAAGCACTTTTAAATGTTGGTACTCCCACCCCTGTTCTTCCTGAATTATAATTAGAAGTATTGAATATCGAGTAGCCTGCAACTTCCTCTGGGTCGATAGGCAAGCCGTTCAACTTATCCCAGGTGAAGAAGTTTTCTAACGAAGTGTATATTCTCACTCTACTTAATTTAGCTCTTTGCGTTAACTCGGCAGGGAAAGTATAACCAAGGGAAATATTTTTGATACGCAAATAAGACATATCTAACAAATATCTGCTTTGCACCTGCATATTGTTAATATCTGCTGTACCACCATTACTATAAGCCGCTGGATAGAAAGCTCCCGTATTATCAGGCGTCCAATAATCATTAACAAAAGTAGCCGGCATCGCACCGTCAGATACGTGCCATCCTGCCTGTGCTAGGAATCCTTGGCCCCACACCTCACGTTTGCCTACACCTTGGAAGAAAACCGCAAAATCAATTCCTTTGTAATCCGCACCAAATCTGAATCCATAATTAAAACGAGGTGTCGTATTTCCTATAATCGTTCTATCGCCTGGATTATCCACCGTACCGTCACCATTATCGATCTCGCCATCACCATTCAAATCTTTGAATTTCACATCACCAGGACCGAAATCAAAATTTGCAGAATTCTCTAATCGTGGTTGGTAGATTGGCTTACTTCCGTCAGGATTATTTTTGAGCAAATAGGCTTTTCCGCCGCCGCTGGTATTATATTTTGTCATCTCCGGCGTTAGTGTCACTAATTGAGGTTTACCATCGGCACCCAAAATAAAATCATCCATTTGGTAGAGCCTATCGGTTACGTAACCCCAGATATCTCCGTATACAGCCCCATCATATAATGCACCTGTGACGCGAGATGGCGTATACCCGTAGACACGAGATTTGGCATCATCAAAATTGGCTCTTAGGTTTATGCCTAGACCATTTTCAAAACGGTGATTATAATCTATCGCTATCTCTATACCTTTGGTCACAAGGGAGCCTCTATTCAACACGGGCGCAGATCCACCGATAGTCCAAGTCGTCCCGTCCAAAAGACCAAACATGCTAGTAGTCGAGCGCTTGTACCATTCAACCGTTAAGCCTAACTTATTATTCAAGAAACGGGCATCCATACCCCCGTTTAGTGTTTCAATATTTTCCCAAAATACTTCTGGATATCTTAATGCTGGAGATCCTACAGAAACAACTTTGGCATTATTAGCGATCCATGTACTTTCTGATGTTTGCATATTCGGAACGTACAAGTCTGAAGGAACCGCCTGATTTCCAATCACACCCCATGAGCCTCTGAATTTTAAGAAACTAACCACCGGGTTAATAGCCTGCATGAAGGACTCTTCCGAAACCACCCAACCTGCTGACATGGATGGGAACCATCGCCATTTTAAATCTTTAGGAAACTTAGACGAACCATCATAACGGAGGTTACCTTCGAATAAGTATTTGTTTTTGTAAGCATAATTGATACGCCCAAAGTATCCTAACTGTGCATCCCAATATTCACCACCGCTACCCGTTATTTCACCTACAGCGAGGTCAAACTGTGGGTTGGTAATATCCAATAAATTGGTGCGTTGAGTCCAATGAAATTTACCGTGACCCGTGACTAGGTTTGTACCTAAGATAAATTTGAAGTCGTGATCTGTATTTAAGTTTAGGTTATAAGTTGTAAATGCATTGAGCGTATGTTTGAATTCATCTTCCGAACGTTGATATATATGGTCTGGATTGGATCCATTTGCCGTATATGTCTCATTGATTAAATCATAGGCCAACATTGCTCCTGGACTTCCTGCAGCCACTACTTGGCCATCAGAATTTACATATACCGGATTGCCATTGGCATCTTTACGCTCTCGCGGCGCCACCCAGCTGTTTGCACCTGTAAACCGTGTACCGTTTCTATTCCATTTGTAATCTTCATTGGTAAATGTATAATCTACATCTACTTTCCAATTACTTTTGAGTTGTAGCGTAGTTCCCACATTCGCATTGATGTAGTTACGCTTCATTGCAGCCTTATTTGCAAATTCATTTTCACTCCATGGGCTTCGAATCGGTTTTCCTAATTCATCATATCCCATAGGGTAGAGTGAGCTCCAGCGGTAAATATATAACCACGGATCGGCTGTCGTAGAATTGGTCGCATAAGGATAAGATTTAATCCGTTGCGAATACAGCATTCCTCCTCGTATCGTTAGATAATCGGTGAGGTCCGTAGATAATCTGAGACCGGCATTATAGCGTGTAAAATTATCGGAGTTACCCGGCTTAATCATCCCGCTTTGGTCTACTGCCGCGAACGATGTACTATATTTTGTTTTGCCCGAAGTACCATTCACGGAGAAATTATGGGTTTTCGTAGGCGCCCATTCTCTGATCATGTATTCATACGGATCGTAGGTTCTTAGACCATACTTTCTACCTGGAAATGCGGGGTCCACAAACCAATCTCTACCGTAGACAGTAGGATCGTTAGGGCCTAATTTACCGCCATATTTATTTTCCCACTCTAATGCTTTTTCATAGCTCGCCTTGTCCAGTGCGTAGAAGGCTCCGTACACCGTACCGCCTACACGCTCTAATGCATCTACAGAATACTTCAATGCATTAATGGTACCCATTTCAAATTTTTTGTATGGGTTTTGGAATGAGAAGTTATTGGAATAATTTATACTAGGTTTTCCTGCCGCTCCTGTCTTGGTGGTGATCAATACGACACCTGTAGCAGCTTTAGCACCATAAATGGATGAGGCTGCAGCATCCTTGAGGACCGTAATGGATTCTACATCGTCCGGATTGACATATAATATACTTGGTATTTCGACATTGTCCAGCAATATTAAAGGCGAGCTGCTTCCTGTTATTGACGCGACTGCTCCCCGGATTTTGATAACCGGATCAGAGCCGACCTCCCCACTTGGGATAGTAACGTTCAGTCCCGGGGTAGTACCTTGGATGGCACGCCCCACGTCCGTTACCGTTCGCCCTTCCAGATTCTCTTTGACATTGACAGTAGATACAGCCCCCGTCAGATTTCCTCTTCGCTGAGTACCGTAACCAACTACTACCACTTCATCTAATGATGTTCCTTCATCCTCTAATGTGATATTCAAACTGGAAGAAGTTACCACCACTTCTTTCGTTGCATAGCCGACAATGGAAACACGTAGTTTGGCCCCCACATTGGCAGAAATTGAGAACTTACCGTTCGCATCTGTCTGTGTAGAAGCGCCACCTACTACGGAAACCGTTGCCCCTTCTATGGGACCCGACTTACCTGTTACAGTTCCTTGAACTGTTTGTTGGTTTGTGGATGAAAGCGTGGTGAAGGAAAGGCTCGATGGGTTGCCTGCGAATTCACTGTTTGAAGCAAATGAATAGGTCGGTAAGGACATCCCCAGAGCAATTGAAAATAGTACCAATTTTCGCATAGCCTTTTTGAATTTAAGTTTATTTTACTAGGTCAGTGACAAGAAGTTGTATCAACTTCTAATTAAATTTAGACATAAGAAAGCATAAAATCAAAATAATTATTCAAGTTTATGCGCAAACTTTATAAAAACATGAAAAAATCTGCAAAGACTGGTTTATACGAAAAAAGCGAATGAAAAATCATTCGCTTTTTGTATCAAAAATAAGGTTTCTGCTAGTACGTCAACTTAACAATTTTGCCGTCCATCGTACTGGCGATAATATAATTTTTGGTGACTAATGGCGGATTCACCATGCCATTGGAGATTTTGTATTGCCATAGCACTTCTCCCGATTTAGGATGTACTGCTGACACTAATCCCGAATTATTCGGCACGACGATAATATCTTTATTGCTGTAAATTGCAGAAGGTGTCAATTCATAAGGCAGCTTCAACGCAGACTTCCAGCTCACATCCATAAAGCTTGAAGTGACAGGAACCCCTATTAGCTCCCCATCCATGGTTTTAGCATATACATGTTTTTTATCAAAAGATATCCCCATTGACTCGCGTACCCGGTATTCATCTTTCTTCTCTCTCCAGATCACTTGGCCGGTTTTCAAATCCAACGCTGTCATATAACGGTCCGGAGCTACGATGAATACACGATTGTTAGCTACTACAGGATAACAAGCCGCAGCAGAGAACATCCGATTAGCATGTCCATTGTTCCACTCCCACACTAACTGGCCGGTATGCACACCCAACGCATAGAAGCCATTGCCCCACGATCCAAAAATGACTTTGTCATCTGCAATGGTAGGCAACGTAGACACATAATTCTTCACTTGATCAAAAGTCCAAAGGACATTGCCGGTACGCAGGTCCAAACATCTGAAAATTCCATCCGATGCACCTATATACACCTTGCCTTTATAGATATTGGGAGAACCCAATACGGCTTTGTTTGCTTTTACTTTCCAGATTTCTTTGCCAGATTTACTATCCACTCCATAAATAAAATTATCTGTCGAGCCGACTACGACTATCCCATGGGATACTGCCGGTGTAGAATATATTTTTCCTTGTGTCTGGTACGCCCATACGCGTTTACCCGTTTTTAAATCCAAAGCAAAAAGCTCCCCGATTGTATTGGCTGTAAACGCCAATTTCCCATCTGTACTAAAGCCAGCCCCCAAATCACCGTCATTAATGTATTCCCAATCGACTTTGACTTTGGTGGAATTATTAACACTGAAATCTGGACGTTTATATGTTCTAGAGAAAGTTAGTTTTCCAAGAGGGAGTTTCAACCATGCTTCTTGCGTGCGGATCCCCGGATTACGTTCTTGAAAGAAGACTGAATCTGGAGTCAATGAAATAATAGTATATCCTCCCACATCTGCTTTAGCACGAAGGTTTGACCTTACCATTACGCCCGGAATACCATCCCAATTGTATAACTTATTAATATGTCCGTGTCCACACAAAGCAAATTGAATATTGCGATCTTGCAATCTATCGACTAATTCGTACCAATTATTTAAGGAAGAATCCAAAGGATAGTGATTGATCGAAATCAACGGAACATTGGCATCCGGATTGGCCTTAAATATAGAGTCTATCCAGACTAAATTTTCGCGCGGGATCTGACCTGGACTCATGCGCATATTGGGACCTGAAGTTGTTCCCACAAATTGATAACCTTTGTGTTCGAAAAAGAAGGCCTCCCCGCCAAATATTTTGCGGAAGGAGTTTGCGCCGCTCTCTGACCAATTGCTGTCGTGATTACCCGGAACGATATACAAAGGTTTGTTCAGCCCATCGAGGATAGATTTGGCAAGCAGGAGCTCCTCATCTGAACCAAATTCAGTCACATCACCTGATAAAATAACAAAATCAATATCCTTCAGTTGGTTAATATCCGCTACCGTTCTCCGCAAATCCTCCTCACCAGAATGTCCACCAATATGCGTGTCGGTGATTTGAGCAAATTTGAATGGAACCTGTGCAAAACTTGCGAAGAAGAAAAAACTAAGAATTAGTGCTATTAATATTCTTTTCATAAGTACAAAAAAATAAAGGGTACCCAAAGATACCCTTTTCATTAATGATTTAATTACTTCTTCTCTATTGTATTAGAAGCTTTACTTTCTACATGATCCACATTCACTGCCGTCACACAGTAGTGTCCATTCTTGGATACGGTGAGTTTATTTGATGTCGTCACTCCTACTAATTCTCCCTCCGCTTTTAAGTTACTAAAGTAATAAACAGCAAAACGAATATTGGGTCCAGAACCTGTCCAACTCAATTCACTTCCACTTAGTGAAAGATTACTCGGAACAGGAGGAGCAGGAGCTACCGCACGACCTGCGAATGGCATAAGCACATCTTTTGCATACAGTTCAGCAAGCTTGTCTGTGATACCAATACGGTTCGCCAAAATATCCCTAGCCGAATATATAGCTGAACCTACTGTAAAACGGTTATTGCGCACCAAATCAAACTGGTTCACCAGCTCTTGCACGGATTGGAACTTCGCACCGCCATCTGCAGCACCGAATTTGTAGTATCCATGGCCAATAACGACTTGCGCCTTTCCTCTAAATTGTGTCCAGTCAGCAAGATTGCGTTCGAATGGATTAGAGGAATTACCGATTTCTTGGTACAATTGAGGAATCAAAATATCCACCCAACCTGACGAAGTCCACTTCGGTAGATCTGCATATAAGGTATTGTAATTGTAAGCGCGGCTTGCCGCAGGTGAAATCGAGAATACCACTTCCTGCTTATGTGTTTTGATGGTGTTGTGAATCAACTCAATAGCCTTGTCCACATTATCTCTACGCCATGCGTTTTTGTCCGTGAAGGAGCCTTTCAGTCTATTGAAATCATCATCATCAGACTTCATCGATCCTGCACTGCTAGGATCTGGATAGAAATAATCATCTAGATGCAGGCCATCGACATTGTATTTTGTAATGATATCTTTTACGATATCTGCCAATCGCTGTCTCACCTCTGGCAATGCTGGGTTGTATATCTGAATCTTCTCATGATCTACCACCCAATTTGGTGATACAGAACTATGCAAAGCAGGGTAAGCTGTTGCAGCACTAGCGCGTGTAGCGATACGATAAGGATTGATCCAAGCATGGAATTCTATGCCACGTGCATGCGCTTCATCCAGCATAAACCGAAGGACATCATATCCTGGATTCCTACCTCGTGTGCCGGTAATATTTCCACTCCATGGCTCATAAGGTGAGTCATAAAAAGCATCACCCATCCCACGAACCTGTACAAAGACTGTGTTGAATTTTAATTGTTTCAAGCGATCCAACAAGTCTGTATATTGTTTCTTTTGAGCAGCTACTTCACGCGAAGTGGGCCAATCTATGCTCCATACTGTAGCGATCCATGCAGCGCGCATTTCCTTCTTTGGAAATATTAATTCGGTAGCTGGAGGATTGGGATTAGGGTTTGGATCTGGATCCGTGCCCGGACCAACAGTATCCTTGCTACAAGAGTTGAGCAGTAATGCAAATGAAAGAAGCATAACGGCATAAAATGGTATCCTTTTCATCGTAATTAATTTATAATGGTTAAAAAAAGGACATCTAAGCTTATTTGGGAATAAGGGTTCGATGTCCTTCAGTTATTTAATTCTTATTGAAATCTAATCATTAATCTTCAGCTACACCAACACCAAACTCAATGATAGCAAAACCACCCTGAGTAGTTGCACCGTAGATAAGTAATTTCTCATCTTTACCCGCTGCGTCTTTCTCAATATAGTAACCAGCTTGCGTACCTGGAGCGGCATTCGTTGCAGTCACGATATTGTAACTGAATACCGCAGGTGCTGGATTAGTAGCAGTAGCTGTTTGCTCTAGTGCGGTGAAAGCATCCACAATATTGCTACCTGTAGTAATATTATACAAGTAAAGATCGGCTCCCGTGGTTGGCGCATTTCGAGGTACTGTAATACCTAGCATATAACGGTGACCATTGAACGTGAAAATCTTCACATCAGATAAACTTCTTGGTAATGATGCAGCTTTCATAGTGTATGATATAGCTCCTGCATTATTCACTAATGACAAAGGCTGTGCGTGTCCTGATAATATATAAGACTCAGTCTCGCCGATTTGAGAGAAGTGCCCCCATTGCTCATAGTTGATGCGCGAAGAAATTACCGTAGGCTCTGATCCTGTTTTGAAGTTTTCGATCTTGATACGGATAATCTTTCCTGTACCTGACATGAAGAATGCATAACCGTTACCATTTTTATCCAAATTGATAGAGAAGGTATCACCATGACGAGGGCCTGCATCTGCTAATGTAGCAACATTTACGTCGATCACTACATCCGGTGCTTGCGAAGGCGATGCCCAGTGATAAATCTTCAATGGAGATGCTGCTCCTCCCGAAAGATTTGCAATATAGCTATGACCGTGTACTTGGGCGCCCATATTGATGTTAAATGTACCGCCTACTACGCCTGTCATATTTAATGGAATAGGTGTCGTAACATTATTTTTCAGTTTTTCAACTTCTAATAAGTGTGGACCTAAACCACCTCTTTCTATTACTAATACGTGCTTACCATCAAATCCTGATCCACGTGTATTGGCTGTAACAAAGGATGTATATATATCATTTCCTAAATCATTCTTCGAATAATCGTAAATCGCCGGAGCATCAAAATTAGCGCCGTAGATAGGTACTTTGAATCGAATGACTGCTTTATACTCCTTGAATCGTGGCAAGTTCGTCACCTTTAGATAGATTTCTGTTTGTGTTCTTCCACTTTCGTAAGGGATTGCCACCACATCTTTCTCTAATTGTGCTCCCTCAGAAGTGATCGCTTCGAATTTAATATTAGAGAAATCTGATAATGTATCTAGACGAGGGAAAGTAATCGTCTTAGTGTTCTCATCGATAGTTCCATCTAACACTTCATTCCCGCTAGCACCTGCATTCACAATCTTAATGGACTTCAGATCCGTGAATTTATCCGATTCTATATTGCCCGGAAAATCCTCCGAACAAGACACCATAGTTGCCATCCCTACTAATCCAAGGAAAAACTGACCTATAGTTCTTTTTAATTTCATATTCATATTTATAATCTATTATAAATTCAAAATTAGTTTTGAGGCCAGCCCTCAGTTTGACTTAATACGTAGCCTTGAGCTGCATATTCGTTGATTTGGTTTCTTCCTATAGGAGATAAATAAGGGTTTACATTACCTAAACCAAGGAACTGTTGTCTACCTCTATTCAATCCATAACGATAGAATCCTACCATTTTGGCTTTGCTATCTGCGTCCTCTGGATTATAAACCTCTACTTGACCATTTAATTTCACTACCGATATACCTGATTTGATCTCACCTGGTAATTGATTAGGAAAATCTACCCAGCCACCAGCTAATAAATCTGGATTAGCATCGGTATCCATATAAGATAGTTTAGACCATCTTTTCAAATCCTCTATTCTAGAGTACTCGAAAGTCATCTCCATACGACGTTCACGACGGATTTCCCAAATCAATGGCGTAACTGTCACATCTCTCTCTGGGTCAACTGGCAGTGTACCTAATGACATAGCAGCTGTCTGCTTAACTCCACGAGCAATAGCTTCAGCTGCTAAAGGTCTCTTTCTAATTTGATTAATCGAACGATCAATATCAGCTTGTGTCACCGCTGGGTTGCCCAAAGTTGCTAATTCAGCTTTAGCTTCAATCCAGTTTAACAACACTTCTGCATAGCGTAATACAGGCGCGTCTGTTGTATTGTTTGCTCCCGTATAAGGTGTACCTGCTGCACCACCTGCTGCCACTCTAGCTTCTACATCACGTGGCAAGAACTTCGTAATATATAAGAATGAACCTCTATTTCTCGGTGTTGGATTAATGTGGAAACTAGCTTCTAAGCGAGAATCTCTCGACTTGAATAATTCTGATGTTTTAAATTCATTGGAACCCTCAACATCCGAATTTTGCCATACATTACCATCGACACAGATAAATGATTTTAATAAATCTGCGGAAGGTCCGTAAGTAACATTATCAGCCAAGTTATGTGTAGAGAGTAATGCATGTTTCACATTAATAGCCTCATCATACTGTCTGTACATAATCATGTCTTTGTTACCTTTCAGGTCTTCAGATGTAAATTGAGATCTATAATCGGTCGCAATAGCATATTTATTGCTATTGATTACGAAATCACCTGCTTGCTGCGCTAATTCGAAGAATTTCTTCGCGCGCTCATTATTTTTGTAATAATATTTCTGCCATGATCCCTCCGTCAATGCGATACGAGAAATAAATCCTGCTACTACATAACGGTTTACTGTTTGATCCCCATCACTAAGTCTTACGTTTTCGAAAGCAAATTTCAAATCATCGTATACAGCATCCATAACCTCATTACGTGGAGTACGATCTTTGTACAATGTAGCGTAATCTGTATCTGACACAGGCTTGTCGTAATAAGGAACGTCTCCGTAAGAAGTCACTAAATCGGCATAACGCATCGCTCTAAAAAACTTTCCGATACCCATCCAGTGATTATACGCTTCCGGAGTCAAGATTGAAGCCATTCTATTCTCCACACGATCCAACATGATATTAATCGAACGGATATTTGTGTAGCTCCAGATGGCACTATTAGGCACAGCTAATGTAAACTCTCCTTGATTACCTTGGCGCACTACATCATCACTGAAAGTCAATAGATAAGAACTTCCTAAAGCGAAACCTGATCCATACCCTTCAAAGAAATCTGTATAATATTTATTTGCATATAGACGAACATTCTCTTCCGTAGTCCAAGCATTATCGTCATTTGCTGATGTAAGCTGAGGTCTATCTAGAAACTTCTCACAGCTTGAAAACATCAATGCCGCTGTTAAAAGGGCTATGCTATATTTAATTTTCATAATTTTTTCCTACTTTAAATTATAACCCAATTTGAATACCTAACGAAGCAGATTTGAATGATGGGTTACCTGTACCCGTTCTGCCTAAATTGTAATTTCCACTTGTTAAGTTACCACCATTACCAGAAATCGTTTCTGGATCGATTGGTAAACCTCTCAAATTATCAAATAAGAAGAAGTTCTCTAATGAGACATAGATACGTGCATTTTTCAAATTCATACGGCTCAATAAATTGGGCTGTAAAGCATATCCAAAAGTGATATTTTTGATTTTGAAATAAGACATGTCTAACAAATAACGTGTCTGAGGAACCATTGTTTGTCCCGTAGCTTCACCATTTAAGTTCCAAGCACGTGGGTAGAATGCATCTGTACGGTCTTTTTTCCAGAAATCACCTGCGATAGCCTGAGGCATAGCACCGTCTTTCACGTGGAAACCAGGAATTGCTAACTGACCAGCACCCCAAATTTCACGTTTACCAACACCTTGCATGAAAACAGACATATCAAAACCTTTGTAATCAGCTCCCAAACGGAATCCATATTCATAGCGTGGTGTAGTGTTACCAATTACCACTCTATCCCCTGGATCGCCATTTGTGTTACGGCCATTAGTGATGTATCCGTCACCATTGACATCCACAAACTTCACATCACCTGGAGAGATATATCCCCATGCTACTGTACCTGTTTGGAACTGTGTTTGGTATACGGGATTGTCACCAGCAAGCATATTTGTTTGTCTGGCATTTCCTTCATGAATGACCGTAGTTACGACATGATTACCATTGTCATCATATACGAAATCATTAGCTTGGTAAAGACGATCTGTTACATAGCCAAAGATATCGCCATAACGACGTCCTGTTGAATATGTGTTACTTAATAAGCGATCTTCCCAAGGCGTATTCCAATCTGCACCTTTAGTAATCACAGAAATAGCATCCGCCAAGTTTGCATTCGCTGTCAAACGTAATCCATTGCCAAATCGGTGCGAGTAATCCAAGTTAACCTCCCAACCTCTTGTACGCAAAGCACCAAAATTACCTTGAGGAGCTGATGTTCCAAATGTTGCTGGCAAAGCCTCTCCTGGGATAATCATACTATTGGTTTTGCGCTGGAAGTATTCAAATACAACGCCCAATTTATTGAAGAATCTTAAGTCAGCACCTATATTCGTATGCTCGATCTCTTGCCATGAAATTGCTGTAGATACAGCACCCGGTGTGCCTAATTGGAAGAACTGTTGACCAGAACCATTTAACCAGTTATTTTTAGTGATACCCATAGTAGGTACATAAAGTGCATTACCCACAGATTGGTCACCAATATTACCCCATGAACCACGGATTTTGGCAAAGCTCAATACATCCGTAATACCTTCCATGAAGTTTTCACTTGTCATTACCCATCCCGCAGATACGGAAGGGTACCATCTCCACTTCAAGTGCGAAGGGAATTTGGAAGTACCGTCGTATCTTAAGTTACCTTCTACCAAATATTTACCTTTGTACGCGTAGTTAGCACGACCAAAGAAACCTACTTGCGAATCCCAGTTTGCATCCGCACCATTAGTCTCTAGACCTGTAGCAAAGTTGAACTGAGGGTTTTCTTCATTAATCAAGTTAGTACGTCTTGCCCAGTGGCTGTTCCAATCGTAAGCTACTAAGTTTGTACCCACCATCAACTTCATCTCATGATCATCATTGAATGTTCTGTTGAAAGTTGAGAAAGCATTGAAAGTATGTCTTTTTGATAAGAAAGACTGCTTATAGATATTAGATTGCTCTTTTGTAATATACGTCTCAACAGGAAAACGGTAAGCAGGAATACCACCATTGTCTGTTGGAACACCATTTTCATCTACATATACTTGGCTACCATTTTCGTTCCATGCAACAGGTGCATACCAGTGCCATGCACCTCTAAACGAGGGCATAGAAGTATTGTTTGAATTGTTTTGTGTACTAAATGCATAGTCAGCATTCAAATCCCAACCATCTAGGATATTGACTGTAGTACCCAAGTTTAAGTTGATATATCTATCGATTTTATTTGCTGTATGTGCATTTTTTGTATCAAAGTAAGGGTCTCTGACATCTGTACCATGTTCCTGCGCGCCTATTGGGAATATTCTTGACCAACGGTAAAGGTATAACCATGGATCGGAAGAAAATCCTGTAGCCGAGTTAGGGTAGCGTTTGGTACCATTGCTATACATTGCACCACCACGGATTGTCAAGGCATCATTAACTTTAGTTGATAAATTCAACGTACCATTATAACGCGTGAAATCATCATGCTGTGCAGGCTTCATCATACCTTGCTGACCTAAGAAACCAGCGCTTAGATTGTACGTTGTATTACCTGATTTACCATTTAAACCTAAGTTGTGTAAATGAGAGAACGCATTGTCTTTGATCATTACCGAAGCTGGATCATAAATTCTTAATCCAAACTTATCTGTACCGTCAAAATACCAGTCACGTCCATAAACTACTGGATCGTGATCGCCAATGACACCACCGTATTTTTGTTGCCATTCGCGTATACGCTCTAAACTCTCACGATTCACACGCCAAAAACCACCTGCTGGACCAGCTTGTTGCTGATTTTCGTGTGCTTCAAGTGTATATTCTAAACCATCAATACCGGCAATTTCAATAGGCTTGAATGGCGATTGCAACGATAAGTTGTTGGAATATGTCACATTGTGAGAATCTGATTTAGATCCTTTTTTTGTCGTGATCAAGATTACACCAAATGCTGCTTTAGAACCATAGATCGAAGATGATGCTGCATCCTTCAATACCGAAATGCTTTCGATATCATTAGGATTTACTAGATTGATACTAGGCACTTCCACGTTATCTACCAAGATCAAAGGATTACTTGAACCTTGAATAGATGCAATTTGACCACGTATTTTCATTACAGGATCTGATCCAACCTCTCCACTAGGGATCACAATAGATAGACCTGGTATTGTACCTTGCATACCACGACCAGCATCTGGGATAGGTCTACT
>JBMDWK010000040.1:0-5626 GCA_048595255.1 Sphingobacterium sp.
CTGCTGTTCACCCACAAACATTTTAATTCCACACATGATGTCTTCTCAAAGGTCTATACAATATACAAATCTTATGAAATAGATATCAAACAATTAAAAAAATAATGGGTAATGAATTAAAAAGAGAGGATCCTATCGTCCTTAAAAACAATCTATTTTGCAAACAACAGCATTTGATGGAAATATATGGAGGTTGTGCTTATTATAAGCCAAAAAAATACCCTCACCAATATGATGAGGGTATTCTTGTAATGTCTTCTTTTACAACTTAATTTCTTCGTTTTTTTGATTGAAGAAATGGAATTCAGTCAAGTGGTAAGATTGTATGGATTTAACTTTAATCCATTTACCATATTTAAAAAACCATTTCATTCGAAGAGAAATCAAACCAGACGTAATGTAGGCGCCTATATAAGGATGTACATATAAGGTTACTCCTTTTTCGTTTTGCTCCTCAAGAATAAAACTCAAGTTGTTTTCTATATCGTCAAGTAATACAATACTTGATCTTATTTCTCCCGTACCATCACAAGCAGGACATTTTTCATTTGTCACTACGCTCATTTCTGGACGCACACGTTGCCGTGTGATTTGCACCAAACCAAATTTACTTGGCGGTAATATGGTATGACGAGCTCTGTCCTCGGCCATACATTCTTTCAGGTAAGTATACAGCTCTTTACGATTCTGCGGCTTGTGCATATCGATAAAATCGATTACCACTATACCACCCATATCGCGCAAACGCAGCTGACGAGCGATCTCTCGGGCAGCTTCTTTGTTTACTAAGAGTGCATTATCCTCCTGATTTTCCTTACTGGCAATTCGGTTACCACTATTTACGTCTATGACGTGCAATGCCTCTGTATGCTCGATAACAAGGTATGCACCCCCCTGTAAATTGACCGTTCTGCCAAATGACGCCTTAATCTGTTTCTCTACACCGAAATGATCAAAAATAGGTTCTTTGTGTTTGTACAATTTGACTATTTTCTCAAGCTCGGGAGAGATCTCCTGCACATATGATTTTACTTCTTCATATATGGAAGAGTCATTGACATGGATATGTGTAAACTCATCGGTCAAAATATCACGTAAGATGGTAGAAGCTCTATCCATCTCGCCTAATATTTTTTGTGGTGGTTCTACATTCTTAAGGCGTTTGGTAAATAATTCCCACTTCGAGATCAAGTCTAACAGGTCTTTTTGGAGCTCTTCGACTCCTTTACCTTCCGAGACGGTACGAATAATAACGCCAAAATTTGCTGGCTTTATACTCTCTACGATCTTTTTCAGACGTGTACGCTCGGCGCTAGCTTTGATTTTCTTGGAAATGGAAACCGAACTTGAAAAAGGCACTAATACAACAAATCGACCTGCAATAGACAGATCGGAGCTCAATCGAGGTCCCTTTGTTGATATAGGCTCTTTGGCTATCTGTACCGGTATCAAGATGTTACGATTAAGTACATCCGATATTTTACCAGCTTTATCGATATCTTTTTCAAGTTTGAGACTATTTAGCAGATTCTCTTGATAACTGCCATTCTTTACTACACGGGTAAGCTTAAGTAAGGATTGTACTTGCGGTCCCAGATCAAGGTAATGCAAAAAAGCATCTTTATCGTAGCCTACATCTACAAATGCTGCATTCAGCCCTGGCATAATCTTCTTGATACGGCCGAGATAGATATCTCCTACCGAAAAATGACTGCCAGCCTGTTCCTTGTTCAGTTCGACAAGCTGCTTGTCCTGTAGTAAAGCAATAGTCACTCCATTCTCAGGAGTCGAATCGATAATTAATTCCTTTACCAACAGCTACTCAAATTTTGGGATACTGACGCCTCGCGCACCAGTATTTAGCCCCTATGAAACATAAAACTCGTTTAATGAAAAAATACAATCTATGAATATAACCGTGGTTTTTCCATAGATTGTATAATGTCTTTTGAGATTGAATAAACCTTTTAAGACTACCTACAAGAACTATTTTTTCTTGTGTCTATTTTTTCTTAAACGTTTTTTACGCTTGTGAGTAGCCATTTTGTGTCTTTTTCTTTTTTTTCCGCTTGGCATAGCTTTAATGTTTTTAAATAATGTTAAAAAATTCTGTTAATTGTTATTTACTCAATGCTTCTATCTGACGATCAATGTATTGAGACAAGGTCGGGTCTGCAGCCAGCTCTTTACTTTTTTGGTAAGCAGCGATAGCTTGAGATTTCTGACCAATTTTTTCATAAGCTGTTGCTAAATAAAAGTATGATTCAGCATCAGCTTGTATTTCTATGACAGTCTGGAAGCGCTCGATTGCACGATCAAATTGTCCCGACTGCATTGAAAACAAACCTAAGGTTTTGTTGGCATCCAAATTTTTAGGGTCTGCCTGTACCACTTCGCGCAATAACGCAATACCTGCCATAGGATTTGACGAACCCGTCACCAACGAAGCTCCCAAACCTGTCTTAGCAGCCAAGCTATTTGCATCCAGCTCGATGGCTTTCTCATAAGACTCAATAGCCAACTTATTCAACGCAGATGCTAATGCTGTATCTTGTTGGTTGGTATATCCCTTACGAAAAGCATCGCCAGATTTCACCCAATAGTCTAATGTCGGTGTAGTCTCCGCCATCTCTTTGTAGATAAAACCCTGTGGAATAGGCTTTGCCAGATCTTCCCATTTATCGGCCAACGACTGCAACAATGTTACCTTCTCTTCTCCTTGGGCAGTTTCTGCTTTTTGTTCGATAGCAGAAATATCTTGCGCAAGGGTTGCATTGATTCCTTGTTTTGCTAATTCGGACACACTTTTCAATGTATACATGGAAGAAGCATCATCCGCAGCGGCAGTAGTGTTCTCTTCTTGCTTATCTACCAAACCCTTGATAGGCTGAGCCAGTAAGGCACCTATCATCACAACAACGACAACGACAACAACGATCTGTTTGGTATTTAGCATAAGCGAATTTAAATTATTTTTTTACTTTATTACCGTTTTTTACTTTTTCTACAAAAACTTTTGCAGGTTTAAAGCTAGGCACGAAGTGCTCAGGAATAATAATAGCTGTATTTTTTGATATATTACGTGCAGTTTTTTCAGCTCTTTTCTTCACTACGAAACTTCCAAAACCTCTAACATACACATTCTCACCTTCAATCATCGCATTTTTCACAACCTTGAAGAACGCTTCAACTGTTTCTTGTACATCAACCTTCTCTAAACCAGTCTTGGTAGAGATTTCTGCAATAATTTCTGCTTTAGTCATATCTAATATTCTGTAATAATTTATTTCTCCACTACCCACATTTGGGGTTGCAAAATTATCGTTTTTTCATGATGTTTAAAAATATTTTCAAGTATTTATCAAACATATTTTTTTCATAATCAAACGATTAAGCGACTCAGCCTTCTCTACCAGAAGCAAAAGAGTCTGCAAACTTACGATTATTTAACTGATTTTCAAACTTTTATTGCTCAAAATCATGTAACACATCCGTGAGACGAAGCAAATCTTCTTGGCTGTGCAACGCCGATATGACGACCCTATTCAGCAGTGGACTCTGAGGCAATGGGTAGGGAAAACTAGAAATTATGACCTCATTTTTATAAAGATACCGATATAGATGTGGACTCGTAGAGGTAAAAACAGGGAACCCTTCCTCACAAATCAAACCCGATTCGGCAGGAAGATGCGCCTTGAAGAAATCTATATTATCATGCAATGAAGCAAATGCCTGTTCATATATTTTTTCAATTTTTGTCAAGGCGTAGATACTGCCGGGACTGCTCGGCGACGCCCCCATAAATATGGGTGATTTTTTAATTTCATCGATACATGCCTTGGGGCCCAGCACAAGTCCCGCATCCGTACCCAAGCCTTTGGCCAACGAAGCCAGCAAAACGATCTCGATATGGGCACAATCCGACAATGCAGATATCAAGGCAGCTGTAGCATAGCGATTCACCACGGCTAAGCCGTGTGAATCGTCCAAAATCAGGCACACCCTTTTGGAGGGATTTATCCCTGCCAGAAACGAAAAATCATACCGCTCCGGCTTTAGATTATCAATAGCATTGCTGATAATCAGTGAGCTCTCATAAGGCGAGGCATTTATTTTCTCTACCAATTTCGCTCCCCACAAAGCAAAATCATGACCCAGCACCTCTGGCGCTCGATCCCCAAGCCACAATGCTGGATGCGTATGGGGTGCGTAATACACTTTATCAGCAACTAAAGATCTTACTGTAGCTTGGGCCGCCAAATATCCACTCGAAAATAAAGCCGCATCCGCATAGCCAAAGCGCTGCGCCATTAGTGCCTCTGCCTCATCGTATATGCCGAGCTGCACATTGTTGGAACGCGATGTGCCGTTATTTAGCCCATACTTGCGTATACCTTCTATCACTAGATCCTGATATTCTTGATTCACCAGTAAGCCCAAATAAGCCGTTCCGCCAAAAAAAAGATATTCTTTTTGATCGACCTCAATAGTGCGGGAAGTAGGTTGGTGGAGTTGTCTAAAGGCCTTCATTCATGTATACGATTAATACACAAATGTAAAATAATCACTGAAAAAAGCCTATTTCAAATGATAATTCAGGGGAATACTTAAGCCAATACTAAAATTGAATCCCTTAATCGGAGGTAATGGGCCCTTCTGCTGTATATTAAACCCATAACCTATACCTGCCTCAAGAATATTAAAAACCCCCAGTCCAACTTTTGGCGTCGCGGTATAAGGCGTTAGTTCGGTTTTGATAAAGGGCCAAACACCTTTGGCACTCAAATAATAGGTCGCCCCTACTTCAGGAATAAAATATGCTTTCTTATCTTGAAAAGTCATGTTTGCTCCTGCATCGAACCGTAAATAATTCGCATAGCCAATATCTTTTAATGCCCAGAAGGACGCTTTAAGAAAACTCTTCTCCTGATGTTGATACCCGATCGAAGGCCCAATTATCCAGTTGGATTTAGCGACCTCCTGTCCATAAACCGATGTTAAACACATCATTAACATTAAAAATATAGCTACTCTCATAATAAGTTTATATTTAAAAATACGAAAAAAGCACACGCAAAGGTGTGCTAATTTCTCATTATTTAAGTTTGTAAAGACAGACAGACGGAAACAATATTGATGCCAAAAACCCTATTAAGTGAATAAAATTTAGTTTTTTCCCAATAGAAGGTAAAGAAAAACTGCTACTCTCCTTATCTGTATTTTATTTTTATCGAAAAAATGCTGGAAACAATCAACCTTTTATAGCGGAATATAGTTCTTCCGGATGGTAGATAAATCCATACCTTTGTAATAGAATTTGTTTAATTATGAAAGACATAGACCACCCTGCGGAAGAACCCATTTTTTCCAATCCTCAACGTATCCGAATTGCTGTGTCCTTATTCTTTTTCTGTCAAGGCCTCGCTTTTTCTTCTTGGGCAAGTCGAATTCCTACTATTATGGATAAGCTTCACCTGAGTGAGGCACAATTAGGAACTATACTTCTCATGTTGCCTATTGGGCAATTAATAACCATGCCGATCTCAGGCAAGCTAGTTACAACGTATGGCAGCGCCAAGGTCATGCGTATTGTGGCTATAATATATGCGCTGATATTATGCAGCAT
>JBMDWK010000041.1:0-34628 GCA_048595255.1 Sphingobacterium sp.
GTAAAATTAATATTATCTTTAAACGTGTATTGTAGCTTATCCCCGTGCACATAAAATACATCATTACTTGCTGCTATCAAATTGCCTTGCGGATCTATTACCCGGGCGAATATTTCTTTTCTCCCTTTTTTGGCAAGTGGATTATCCACAATGGTAAATTTGATTTGCAATTTATCCGCACGCTTAGCTCTAGTCTCGATTTCTAGATCGCCATTTTTTTTCTGTTCTACACCATTGATGACAATATTAGATACTTTGAGGGATGATGCAATCATCACTTTTTCGTTCAGCTCGGTATTGACATTGGTTAACTTTTGCACTGTTGTTGTTTTCTCTCTAACAGTACCTTGCAGTTCTACATTCTCTCTCTTCAGCATTTCATTCTGAAGTTTGAGATCATTTACCTCATTTAACAGTTTAGAAACATTATTTTTCAGCGCCTCCACTTGCGTGTTTGCTATTTGAATCTGACTATCAGATACATTATTAGCTTCTAATGCAGCGCGTAAATCAGCTATAATTTTACGGGCACTTTGTTGCTGTTGCACAACTTCGGTAGGCAAATTTTGAATATTCTGACGGTCAATATTGTCTAGTTCTGCTTCTATTCTGTCAATCTCAATTTGTAGTTTTTCCTTTTGAAGAGTAAGGGTATACAACTTCTCGCCCGACGATTTATACTTGACGTAGAAATATACATTCGTCGCTAGTAAGGCAATAATAGCTACCACAAAGAAATAAATCTTCGATTTATCCTTATTGGTCTTTATTTCATTTTCAGACTTATTAGTTATTTCAGCTACTTTTTCTGCCATAATCCTGCTCCCCGGTTACTCGTATTATTTTATTTTTCATAGATGAACAATTATATCAAAAACTATTCCAAAGTAAGCATATAAACCAGCGAATTCAATCAAATTAACTGAAACGACCCCTTTAATATGTTCAAAAAACTGTCTATCAATTATTTACACAGTTTCTCTTTGATTAACTTTTTTAACCATTTCACTATCAGAAGATTAACTTTATCTAAAGTTGATATTTTGACAGCTGAAGTAAAATCTTCAGAACACTCTGTGTACAGTATGTCATTTATTTTTACAACTGTATTTCCCAAACGAATATGCGGACTCTCCAAGAGTAACTCTTCTTCGTAATCTACAATGACACCTCGCTCATGCACGCCACGACCACAGAATTCTAGTTCGGCGCCTACGATCTCAAAAACCATTTTGATCACATCGCGCAACCGCAAAGAATGAGATTCGAGTCGCTGTTGAAAATCAATATTTGCCAAATTACTGTCCACCGCATCACTATCGGAAGGAAATATCCATAGAGGTACATCCAAAGAATTAACAATGAAGTGACGTGTTGGAGATTTCAAATAGGCTAATATTGTGTCAACAATACCTTCTATCTCTATGCTTGTACAATAATATCCGGGAATACGAATCACCTCTATACTTTGATTTTGCGCATAGCCCATTAATTCGACCGTTCTAAAAGGCAGTTCTTGCATAGGTGTAGCATCCAAATGTGGAGAAAACAACTTATTCAACACTAATTTTGGTGGGGTAATAAAAATTTTTTGAGGTCGAAAACGAAAAAATATATCGACATAGTTGCTTAGACAATCGTTAGTATAGTAATGTACATCGAATTGATTTTGATCGCTAACGATAGATTCATAGAGGGGGGGATTGGTAGATTTTTCGCCTAAAATTAAATGTACTTTTAGGCCCTGCTCAAGGAGTTCTTTTGACAGAAATAATCCGATATATGTCCCTGAATCAAGAATTAAAACAGAAGGCTGAACGTCTGAAAATTGCATGTTGCAATATTAGAATTAATTACCAAAAAAGTGCTAAGAATGATAAAAATCACCATAGCTTAGCACCTCTGGTATTACAACAGTTCTAAAGCAGCCTCATAATTTGGCTCTTCAGTAACTTCTTTTACTTGCTCGGTATAGATAACTTTTCCAGCATCATCCACGACAACAACAGCACGGCTCAACAAACCTTCCAAAGGGCCATCTGCAAATCGAACACCATAAGCATCAGAAAATGAGGAATCTTTATATTCCGACAAAGAATGCACATTTTCTAATCCATTAGCCGAACAAAATCTACTTTGAGCAAAAGGCAAATCTCTCGAAATACATAAAACCACAGTATTGTCCAAAGAAGAGGCAATCTCATTAAATTTACGCACAGAGGCTGCACAGGCACCCGTATCCACACTTGGAAAAATATTTAGGATTACTCTTTTTCCTTCAAAATCTTTTATGGATTTTTGGGACAAATCACCCGCTGTCAATGAAAAATCAGGAGCCGGATCTCCTACTGTTGGAAGTGAACCTTTTGTATTGACAGGTGTTCCTTTAAATGTTACTTGACTCATAATAATAATATATTTTGATTGTTAAGTTAATCATTTACATTAATCAAAAAAAGTCAAAATATTATTTTATTTCTAAAAAAAATACTATGTTAGCATATTATTTTTATCAAAGCTAACCTCACGTCATATGAGAAAATTACTTTTTGCCCTCTTGCTGGCAAGTCCCACACTAATATTTGCCCAAGGTTCGCAGGTGAACACCCAAGGCATTAGAGCGCTAGGCATGTCTGGTGCAGGATCAGCATTATTTGTCGATGAGACCAGTATATTCTACAATCCTGGTGCATTAGTAAAGTCAGCTAATAATGCGATATCTGTAGGCGCTTCAGCGGTAATGTATAGAGCTGCATTCCAAGAAATCAATAGTAATGTACAGCACAATACCAAATTCCAAATTTCTCCACCCTTCTCGATTTTTGCATCTTTTGGACCAAAAAATAGCTGGTGGAAAGCTGGCATTGGTGTTTATACACCTTTTGGTGGTGCGGTAGATTGGGGGACAGAGTGGCCCGGTAGATTCGAACTGAACCATTTAGCATTGCGCGCCATCTATATACAGCCTACATTAAGTTTCAAACTGACCGAAAATTTTGGTATTGGTGGTGGTTTTGTGTACAACGTTGGTACGGTTGATTTATCACGTTCGATTCCAGTATTTGATCAAAATGGTAATCCTGGAAGAGCTGAATTAAGCGGCATGGGTACGGGAATGGGCTTTAATATAGGTGCTCACTATCATTTAGAAGACGAGTTTGCCATTTCCTTAAGCTACCGTTCGCACGTTCGTACGAAGCTTGAAGATGGAGATGCAGAATTTACAGTGCCTGCCGCGGTAGCTGCTTCTTTCCCCGCGACCACATTCTCAGCAGAATTACCACTTCCATCGTCATTCAACATCGGAATTTCATTCCCGCTGAATGAAAAGTTAGACTTAGCGGGTGATGCAACTTTCATAGGATATAGTATTTATAAAAAATTAGTTTTTGATTATAAAGACAACACGCCTGTACTTGCAGACACGGAGCAAACTAAAAGATATGAGAATGCACTATCTGGTAAAGTCGGACTAAACTACAATGCCAACGACAAATTAGATTTGCGTGCCGGTATTGGTTATGTATATACACCTGTACGTAGTCAATATGTATATGCCGAAACACCAGATAACAATCGTGTAATGGGCTCTGTAGGTTTTACTTACACCCTATCGGACAAATTTGACTTATCGGGAGCTTATACCTTCCAACGCATCATGGAAAGAACTACTACAAACGTAGAGACCCGAATGAGCGGTACTTATAAGACAAATATTCATGCTCCAGGCATTTCTTTAACCTATAAATGGTAATTACGATGAAAACTTTTCAAAAAAATATAAAATTATATCTTGGTATAGCTACAATGGCAGTATTTGCTGCTTCATGTAAACCAGAGATATCTCGAGAATTCGCACCTGCTACTCAAAATGTGGATTTTTCTAAATACATTGCTGTAGGTAATTCACTGACAGCCGGATTTGCGGATGGCGGCTTATATTTGGAAGGACAACAAGTTGCTTTTCCAAATCTTGTTGCTGAGAAAATGAAAACACATGGTGGTGGAGAATTTGTAACCCCATTCTTTAGTGAAGCACAATCAAATGGTTCTGGGTATTTACGTCTGAAAGCCTTAGAAAATGGTAGACCCGTAACGGAATCTGTAACGGATAAATTAGCTTATACCGCCGCAGGCGTATTGGCTAAATATACTGGAGAAATGAATAACTTCGGTATTCCGGGGATGCGCCTGGATCACTCTGGCGTAGGATTAGTAAGTGCAGGAAATATGTATTTTTCACGTTTGTTGCCTGATGGCGAGGTAGGGAGAAAAAGCTACCAAGAATTTGTAGGTAACAGAAACCATACGTTCTTTTCCTTTTGGTTAGGCAACAATGATGTATTGGGCTATGCGACAAATGGTGCAGTAAATGATAATCCATCAGGAACGACAGTATTGACCGCGGTTAATACTTTCCGTGCCGTATATACTCAATTTATCAATCAACTGACTGCAAATGGACAAAAAGGTGTGGTTGCCACGATACCTGATGTAACGGCTATTCCATTTTTTACAACAGTGACACGTAGAGCTTTATTAGATGCGGCTTCTGCAGCTGCAGGGACCACGATCAATGATTTATATATCGCTACTAAAACAGGTCCACGTGCAGCTACTGATAACGATATGTTCGTGTTGCCGTTCTCTTCCTTAGCATCCAGCCTATTGGGCAAACCTAATGCAGGCATGATACCTTACGGATTCCACCCATTAAATCCAATTGAAGATAAATATGTATTAGACACACAAGAAGCTTCTACGATCAAAACTCACATTACGGATTTGAATAATGTGATAAAAGATATTGCGAATCAAAAGAATTTAGCAGTAGCAGATGCGAATAGCCTATTGACAAGATTGAAAACAGGCATGATCTTTAATGGTATCGGTGTTTCGTCGGCATTTATTTCAGGTAATGCATTCTCTTTGGATGGTATACACTTGACTCCTATGGGTAATGCGATCATGGCTAATTTAGTGATTGATTCAATCAATGCAAAATATGGCACAAAACTAGAGAAAGTTGACATTTCAAATTATAGAGGTGTAAAATTGCCTTAATCATTTTTGCATCAAAAAATAAGAAAAGGTCGCGTATACATGCGGCCTTTTCTTATTTTAGTACATATTTAGATATACGATATGAAAGTTTCATTACAACGCATAAATAACGCCGTTCACTTTGAGGCATCAAGCGAACTATCGGCTGTAAAAGTAAATATCGATGGCTCTGAAGCTATTGGCGGAGAAGGCAAAGGAGTTAGACCGATGGAGTTGGTCCTGATGGCACTCGGCTCATGCAGTGTCTTTGATCTGACCACGATACTTCAAAAGCAGCGTCAAGACATCCAAGACATACAGGTGGAAGTGGCCGGAGAAAGAAGAGACGAGATACCCAATATCTTCACCAAGATTCACATTAGCTTTTCCTTAAAAGGTAATATTGACGAGATTAAAGCTCAAAAAGCAGCTGAGTTGGCTGTAAAAAAATACTGTTCGGTGCACGACATGTTAGCTGCAGGTGGTATTGATATTACCTACAGCATCAAGATCAACTAAAAACTGCTACGTCAGTAGACTCAAAAACAAAGCCATCCAATCGATCTGGATTGAATGGCTTTATATTATTTTCAAAGAAGCCCAGCGTTTTCAGACTCCAGCCTTGTTCTTCCATATTTTTTCGGACCATCTGCCGACCGCCCAAAATGATACAGCAAGTATAAGGAAGAAGATTGTCCGATTGATATTATCCCACAAATATTCAACAAATCGGGTATATAAATTGAGCAGAAAGAACACAAAGCCAATATCGCGTAGCACATTGTCCTTGCGCTTCAACCCGTAGATAGCTAGGCCCAGCGATAATAGTATAGCCAAAATACCCCAATACAATATCTCATACTGCCGGATTTGTGTCCAAGCGTCAAAATCACTGTAATTACCAAAAATGGACAAGCACCATAATGCAATCATGCTATACAGTAAGCCGATGACAACACTTGTCGACTTAAAAGGTTTAAGCGAATTAAACTTAGGCTGTACGAAAACGGCACACAGGGTCAATATTATCCCAAAAATAGTAAACCGTAATGGATAATTCATACCCCAAAATTTCCAGCCCCAATCACTGCGATAAGCGGTTTCAGTAGCAAACCAAATAGCCAAGGCCACCAACGTGAAAACCCAGATTAGCTTCGATTGCAATTTGACCGACAACAGTCCATAGATGACAATGGAAAGAAAAAATAGCAGGGAAAAGAAATAATTATCCCGATCCAATATCTGGCCCAAGAATCCGATGCAGGCTGCCGTGGCAAAAGATCCTGCCAACATCAAGGTCTCGTTTGAAAAGGCCTTCTCCGGATATTGTTTTTTGTTGCGAAAGCCCCAATAATAAAACAATATAGCTATGCCAGCAAAAAACACACAAAACACCACATTCGGCGTCGCGTAAAATTGTTGCACAAACTTTTCTAAAGTATTGTCCGCAAACAAGGACACTACAGAAAAAATCAAGGACACCAATGCCACCCAAAATGCATAGCGAGCCAATACTTTCCATTCAAAACTTCGTTCATCAATAGTTGATTTCAGCTCAGTAGCTTTTTCATGCTCTAATAATTGGTTTTCACGCCAAAAATCAAGCGCATGTTCAACGATTTCCTTCTCTTGACGGTTCAAATCTAACTTTTTCAAAGTCTGGTTTTTTTAAGTAGGATTTAATAAATATTCATCATATAAATATAATATTCCGTAACAACAACCAAGCCATCAGTAGCAATTCCGCTTAATAATCAGTAACTTTGCAAGTTCTAAAATTTTTAAATGCCAATATGTCAAAATCAAAAGTAGTAGATTTAGGGGATCAAAGTGAAGTAGAAGTATTTGGTGCTCGTGTTCACAACCTAAAAAACATTGATGTTTCCTTTCCTCGTAATGAACTGGTTGTCATTACCGGACTGAGTGGCTCAGGCAAATCTTCGTTAGCTTTTGATACGATTTATGCGGAAGGTCAGCGTCGCTACATGGAGACATTTTCGGCGTATAGTCGACAATTTTTAGGTGGCTTAGAAAGACCCGATGTGGACAAAATTTCGGGGTTGAGCCCTGTTATTTCGATCGAACAAAAAACTACAAATAAAAACCCTCGTTCGACCGTCGGCACTATCACTGAAATTTATGATTTTCTCCGTCTTCTATATGCTCGGGCCAGTGATGCCTATTCATATGTCACAGGCAAACGCATGCAACGCATGTCCGAAGAACAAATTGTAGACCGCATACTTGCGGATTTTAAAGACGAAGGCATCAATATTTTAGCTCCCGTAGTAAAAGGCCGTAAAGGTCATTACCGCGAATTGTTTGAACAAATCCGCAAACAAGGCTATTCTAAAGTCCGTGTCGACGGTGAAGTATTGGATTTAGTGCCCAAAATGCAGGTGGATCGATACAAAATCCACGACATCGAAATTGTAATCGATAGACTCCGAGCATCTCAAGACGACAAGAAGCGACTCTATACATCCGTACTGCAGGCTATGAAAGCGTCCAAAGGCATTATCAAAATTGTCGACAGAGATAACACCAAGGAGCAGTTTTTTAGCAAGTACCTCATGGATGCCGAATCGGGTATTTCCTATGATGAGCCCCAACCAAATACTTTTTCATTCAATTCACCTTATGGCGCATGTCCGAAATGCGATGGTTTGGGATATATATTTGAAATTGACAAGAATATTGTTATTCCCGACAAAAAACTGAGCATCCAAAAAGGCGCGATTGTACCATTGGGCGCGTTAAAGGAAAGCTGGAATAGCGCGATCATCCGAGCTGCGGCGAAACGATTCGAAATTTCGCTGACGAATCCTGTGGAAAAACTAACGGAAGAACAGATCGATACGCTCTTATTTGGTGGCGAAGAAGCTATAACGTTGACCGTATCCTATGGCTCCTATGGTGCTCGTGAATATAAAGTGACTTTTTCGGGAATTTTTAAGATGCTCGAAGAACAAAACGGCAAGTATTCGGATGATGCTCCGGCGCTCGAAGAATTTCGTACGCAAGTTGTGTGTCCAACATGCCAAGGCGACAGACTCCGCCAAGAATCTTTGCACTTCAAAATTGCCGACAAGAACATTGCGCAGTTAGCAACAATGGATATTGCAGTATTAGCAGACTGGCTGGCGAATGTAGAGGACAAAATGGATGAAAGGCAAAAAACCATAGCCATCGAGATCTTAAAAGAGATCCGAACACGCCTTGGTTTTCTCCTTGATGTGGGATTGAATTACCTTACTTTAAATCGTTCATCCAAAACCTTGTCGGGTGGTGAAGCGCAACGTATTCGCCTTGCAACACAGATCGGTTCACAGCTTGTCAATGTATTGTACATCTTAGACGAACCAAGTATCGGTCTGCACCAACGGGATAATGAGCGTTTGATTAATTCCTTGAAGAATCTACGCGACATTGGGAATTCTGTCCTTGTGGTCGAACATGACAAAGATATGATCCTCCAGGCAGACTATGTCATCGATATGGGCCCTGCGGCAGGGATTCATGGTGGTACTGTAGTAGCACAAGGTACACCGAAAGATATTCTCAAAGCTAACTCACTGACAGCTACATATATGAATGGTAAAAAAGAAGTTGCCATTCCAAAAGAAAGAAGAAAAGGTAACGGTCATGTGTTGTCCCTGCAAGGGGCTACAGGCAATAACCTTCAAAATGTGTCGGTAGACTTCCCACTGGGAAAGCTCATTTTGGTGACAGGTGTTTCAGGTTCTGGCAAATCCAGCTTGATCACAGGTACGCTGTATCCGATTCTTAATAAGCATTTCTTTCGCGCCAAGGCTGCTCCTATGCCGTACAAAAGTATAGAAGGCTTGAAGCACATTGACAAAGTAATTGAAATTGATCAAAGCCCTATTGGTAGAACACCACGCTCAAACCCTTCGACATATACTGGCGTATTTTCAGACATTCGCACATTGTATGTTCAGCTGCCGGAAGCAAAAATCCGTGGTTATAAGCCCGGACAATTTTCATTTAACGTGAAAGGCGGAAGATGCGAAACTTGTCAGGGTGCTGGGATGAAAATCATCGAAATGAACTTCTTGCCCGATGTGCAAGTGCCTTGTGAATCCTGTAATGGCAAGCGCTACAACCGCGAAACTTTAGAGGTGCGTTACAAAGGTAAATCCATTTCGGATGTGTTGGACATGAGTATAAATGAAGCGGTAGATTTCTTCGAACATATCCCTTCCATTTACCGTAAAATAAAGACTTTACAAGATGTAGGACTGGGCTATTTGACACTAGGACAATCATCTACTACCTTATCTGGTGGCGAGGCTCAACGTGTTAAATTAGCTACAGAACTTTCGAAAAAAGATACTGGAAATACGTTTTACATATTGGATGAGCCAACGACGGGATTGCATTTTGAAGACGTCAATGTATTATTGGGCGTGATTAATCGTCTGGTCGACCGAGGCAATACCGTATTGATTATCGAACACAATTTGGATGTAGTTAAAACTGCCGATTGGATTATTGATATGGGACCAGAGGGCGGTCGTGGCGGTGGACAACTATTATTTGCCGGTCCACCGGAAGAGCTGTTAGAAGTCAAAAATTCGGAAACCGCGCGATTCTTAAAACATGAGATGAAATAAAAACAAAAAAAGCTCCTTTTGAAAATTCAATTGGAGCTTTTTTACACTACACCCTCGAAAATTGAGCATACAGCTTCCAAAAAGAGGATTTATTCTCTTGCGCAAAGTGTTCTTCTTTCCAATCGTTAAGCTTTAATTTGATTTCCTTGTCCGTCACATCGTAAGTCCCAAAAAACAGAACATTCTGATAGGAATAAAACCCTATTTTAGCATCCAACGTATGTAAAATATCAATTTCCACCTGTTCAAAAAACAGAATAGCCCCCTCTGTATAAGGGAAATCTACAGGGTGCGGAATCAGATCTGAAATCTCAACGGCCAGCATAGTATGTTTATTATATACTGGAAAATAAATTTTGGGTAAAGCTTCAAAATCCACCGCTGAGTTGATTTGCATATACTCGCGATTCAGGAAAGGAATCTCTGTTAATGTTTTCGAATCCAACTTCACCGTTGAGTTCTCAAAATGATCCTCAAAGTTTAAAATCTCGTTTACCGTCAACTGCCTTTCTAATAGCTCCGCAACCGGAATGCTAAAATATTTTGCAATCTGCAAAATGACTGATATTTTTGGCTCTGCTCGAAATTCTTCATACGAAGAAATATTTCCTCTCGTCAACTTAAACATATCTGCAAAAGCTTGCTGACTTAACCCTTTCACCTTTCTTAGCTTCTTAATATTATTTCCAATTTGACTCATTCAAAAAATATTTTAAAATAATTTTGCAAAAATATTTTGCATTTTATATCTTTATGCTAACAATATAAGCAAATATATAAAATAATTAGCCAATGAACTTCAAAACTGTTGAAAAATTTATCCTGGATTTGGATTATACCATTATCAGCAAGAATGAAAATGAAGGATTTTTTCTTATCGAAAACAATTTTGATGGCATAAAGAATTTGATTGTAGGTGTGACACCGCCCATTATCATTTTTGAACAGTATCTTTTTTCGTTAAGGACAGACAACATTCATCTTTTCAAGTCACTATTAATCAAAAATAGGGATATCATTCACGGTGCATTTGCATTGACGGAAGATGGACAGCGTGTGATTTTTAGATATACACTGCAATTGCATAATCTGGATCAAAATGAATTTGATGCAGCTATTAATTCACTTTCATTATTGCTAAGTGAATATCATGAACAACTAATACAATTTTCAAAACAATAAAAATCGTGTGATGAATATTTTCAAAAGACTTTTAAAAATCGGACAAGCAGAAATTCATGCTTTGGTCGATAAAATGGAAAACCCTATTCATTTGATCGAAAACGGAATAGAGGAAATGAAACAACAACTCTCAGAGTTGACGGAGTCATATATAACGAATAGGGCACAGATAATAAGGAGCGAAAATTTGGCTAAAAACAAGTTGAATGATGCAGAAAGCTATGAAGAGAAGGCGCTATTGCTACTACAGAAAGCTCAAAAGCAAGAAATAGATTCCACGAAAGCTGATCAATTGGCACTGGAAGCATTAAGCATCAAAAAGAAATTGACGGAAGAAGCGACAGAAATTACCACACAAAGCGCAATTTTTGTTGAAAAAATCAATTTAATTAACAATAAAATAGATATATTAAAGTTTAATATTGCGAAGTGGGAAAAAGAACTCACGACGCTGAAAGCCAAACAACGTATCAATAATGCTTCCGCATTTGCTAACCAACAAATGGCCAATATAGACAACAACAGCACGATCGAGTTATTGGAAAAAATGAAATCTAAATTGGAGTTTCAAGAAGCCCATAACGACGCCACAGAAGAAGTAAATCAACTTCGTGCAGAGCAGCAAATTGATTATTTGTTGCGTCATTCGGACAATAGCCCAAATGATGAACTGGAACAGTTGAAACGTAAAATTAACAATATAAAAAACCATGATTAATCTTCTATTTATAAACGTCGGGACATCAGAGATCGTATTTCTTTCGATATTTGCCCTACTAATAGCTTTCCCACTCGTATTAGCCGTGACCGCACTTTGGGACGTATTCAAAAGAGATTTTGAGGGCAAGATAACAGACAAAATATTGATTATCCTCTTAATCCTTTGCGCACCACTGGTTGGCACGTTAGTGTACATATTACTTATACGTAGACATTACCCTATAAAACTGAAATATGAAAAGATTTGAATATAAAACGTTAAAAATTGAGCCTAAAGGTTTCTGGGGAACCAAATTAGATGCAGATGAAATAGACAAACTGCTCAATGAATTAGGCAGACAGGGATGGGAAATGGTCAGTATGCAAGACCTATCTGTTAGTGGCAGCTCGTGGACTTTCCATTATACTTTCAAAAGAGAAACCATTTAAACTCAAAACTATGACAGAAGTACTCAACATATTATTCAATCCTCTACCAAATGCAATAATGACTTTGCTGACCGCAATTTCATTTGTGTACTGGCTATTCACGATGTTGATGGGGGATGGATTTGATTTTGGTGCTGCAGATGTCAATATGGAGTTTGAGGGGGTAGATGTACAAGATATTGATGGCGACACAGATGTCGATACAGATTCGGATGCGGAGCCGTCATTCTTCAGCAAAGCCATGGATTATATCAATATTGGCAAAGCACCTTTGATGGTGATTGTCACTTTATTCAAATTTATTGGCTGGCTGCTTACCATTACCGCTTCCCTCCTCTTCCACTTGGGTGAATATGGATGGAAGTCGGTATGGATCTTGGTTCCTATACTGCTATTGACTTATTTCCTCATGCATTATGTCACCATTCCTGTCGTGAAACTATACAAACAAGTCGGCTATCTGGGTGAAGAAGCACATGAATTCCTAGGGCGGACCGGCAAAATGAGATCTTCCATTCAAGGTGACAGTCTAGGATCTTTAGAAGTTAAGATACAGAATGACATCATCCGACTGAATGTCAAAAGCATCGACGGTGAGCCGATTCGATATGATGAGGAAGTGATCATCATGGAGGAAACAACTGATAAGAAATACTATTTAGTAAAGAAAAATATAAGCTTAGATAACTTTTAATAAACACAAATAATATACAATGACTAATCAATTATTATTTATCGATGGAACCACAGGCCTAGTACTGATTGCCATAGGCGCTGTAGTCTTTATCATTATTGCATTTTTTGTGGTACTCAGTATGTTCTACAAAAAAATTCCGCAAGGAAAAGCAATTGTACGTACAGGTATCGGGGGAACCAAAGTTGCATTTAATAAAGGAATGTATGTCATTCCGGTTTTTCACAAAATGGAAATCATGGATATTTCTGTGAAAAAAATTGAAATCAACCGGATGCAGGGCGATGGATTGATCTGTAAGGACAATATCCGTGCAGACATCAAGGTGGCTTTTTTTGTTCGCGTCAACAAATCGGTGGACGATGTAGTCAATGTGGCGCAAAACTTAGGCTGTGACCGTGCAAGTGACCCTGAAACCTTAAAAAACATCTTTGAGTCCAAATTCTCAGAGGCACTAAAAACCGTAGGTAAAAAATTCGATTTTATCGAATTATATGAAGCACGTCGCGAATTTAGAGATGAAATATTAAATATCATCGGCACGGACTTAAACGGTTACATTCTGGATGACTGTGCCATAGATTATTTAGAGCAAACAGAATTGAAATTTTTAAGTCCTGATAATATTCTAGATTCGGAAGGTATCAAAAAAATCACCGAATTGACGGCAAAACAAAATATGAATGCCAATTTGATACGTCGCGAAGAAGAAAAAGTGATTAAAAAACAAGACGTAGAAGCGCGAGAAGCTATATTAGAATTAGAACGTCAACTGGCAGAAAAAGAAGAAAAGCAACGCCGTGAAATTGATAACATCAAAGCTCGTGAAGAAGCAGAAATAGTAAAAGTACGTGAGGAAGAGCGCTTAAAAGCAGAAACAGTGCGTATCTCAACTGAAGAGGCATTGGCTATTCAAGAAGAGAACAAAATGCGTCAAATCATCATTGCGGAGAAAAACAAACTACGTACAGATGCTGTAGAAACAGAGCGTGTAGAAAAAGATCGTGCCTTGGAAGCTACAGAGCGTGAGCGTATCGTGACATTGGCACAAATCGACAAACAACGTTCGGTAGAGACAGAACAAAAATCGATTCAGAATGTCATTAAAGAACGTGTTCAATTAGAAAAAGGCGTTATCGAGGAGCAACAAGCTGTAAAAGATGTAGAAGTATTCCGTGAAGTAGAACGTAAGAAGCAAGCCGGTGTCATTGCAGCATCTCAAGAGGCAGAAGAGCGCCTAATCGCTACTGTAAAAGCTGCTGAAGCAGCGAAAATAGCGGCAGAACAAGAAGCTGAGAAAAAAGTAATCGACGCAGAGGCCGCTCGCAAGATAGCTGAGAAAAAAGCACAAGAATTATTAATAGAAGCAGAAGCGAAAAAAGAGGCATCTGCAAAAGAGGCAGAAGCCCGCAAAATCATTGCAGAAGCCAAAGCCAAGGAAGAAGCCGCAATAGGATTATCAGAAGCAGAAGTAATGGTTGCTAAAGCGGAAGCAGAAGAAATTCAAGGCACCAAAGAAGCAAATGTCATTGAGAAAAAAGCGGAAGCGTTACGCAAAGAAGGTCTTGCTCAAGCGGAAGTAGTACGTGAAAAAGCATTTGCAGAAGCAAAAGGTATTGAAGAAAAAGCTTCGGCCATGAAACAATTGAATGATGCGGGGCAATCCCACGAAGAATTCAAGTTGCAATTGCAAAAAGAGCGCGATATCGAACTGGCACATATCAACATCCAAAAAGATATTGCTGGAGCACAAGCTTCGGTATTGTCTGAAGCATTGAAGTCTGCGAAAATTGATATCGTGGGCGGCGAAACCATGTTCTTCGAGAACATTGTTCGTCAAGTCTCGAATGCAAAAGGTTTTGATCACTTGATAAATAACTCAGGTCATGCCACCGACATCAAAAATTCGCTTTTAGGGCCAGATGGAAAAGGTGATTTAGCGGAAAAAGTACGCTCGCTGGCGGATAAGTATGGAATTTCTTCAAATGACATCAAGAATCTGACGGTATCGGCAGCTTTAATCAAATTGCAACAGGCTGCATCATCCGAAGATAATGAAGAAGATAAAGGTTTTATCAATTCACTTTTCGGAATGGCTAAAAACCTGGGAATTTCTAACAAGAAGTTAAGCTAAAAATGACAACATCCTTCTCTTTATTGCAATTTTTAATATGGCAATAAAGAGAAGTAAACTAAAAAACTATGAAAAATATAATTACTACCAGTATCGCCCTGCTTATAACAATAACCTGTACGAAAGCGCAGGAGAAAATTCATTTTAAAATTAAACCTGAAATAGGAAAAAATATAAAATACGAACTTACGACTACATCGGAGATGGAGGGTGAGGGCAAGATAATGGATATGAGCATGGGATTATCCTATAAGCCGACTTCTATACAAATGGATACTATTAGCCTAGATATTCTTTTTACTCATTTCAAGATTAATATGGATATGATGGGTTTGAACTATGATTCTACTAAAGAGAGTACGGATGAAAGTTCGAAAGAAATAGAAAAAGAAATAAAACCATTATTCGAAACACCAACTTCTGTCAAAATAAATACCTCTGGCAAAGTAGTTGAAAAACCTGAAACTTCCGCAGATAATGCTCTAGTAGGAAATATTTCACTAGATAATTTTTCGATAGCATTTCCAGACAAACCTGTCAGTCTTGGTGAGTCTTGGGATTCCGAAATCTTCTATCAACAAGCGGGGAGAACCGTGCCAATTAAATACACATACGTCGAAACAAATATGGAGGGACATAGATTAAAATCCGAAGTTCTGCTAGATAATCAACTTATGAGCGGATATGTAATAATTAATCCAAAAACACATTTAGTTGACAAAAGTTATATGGAACTAAACAATCCACAAGTAAAATTGAAAGTTATTGTAAATGCTCATGTGGTACAATAAAGCGCGCTAAAGCTTTAAAAAATGTATATCGTTTTATAAGTCTATAGAAACCCTACATTCAAAGAAGTTCCTCAATTATTAAAACAAATGCAACAGAACAACGAGGTAAAAGCTAAACAAGAGACATTAGACGCTGGCGCGTATGAAATCATCCGCAAACGCCTTCATGCGCAACGGGATGACCTCGTAGCGCGTGTAGGTCAGCTGAATCAGGCGCGTAAGGAGGTCTTTAATGCAACCAATTTCGTCTTGAAAGCTAATCAGCGCATCACAACAGAAAACAATTGCGTTGCGCGCGGCATTGTGGCCTTGGACAATATCTGTATTTTCGGCTACAATGTACATATTGGATTGCGCAATGAGATCAAGCTCGAAGATGTTTTCAGCATCTATACATTTGAAGACAACCATTTCATTCCTCAGCCTCTTGATTTAATTAATGATCCAAATTTTATAACGGATTACCAGAATCTCTATAAATATTACCGCGATTCTATCTTTTCCAAATTCCGTCGCACGGAAAATTATTTATACATGATTTTCCAAACGAGCAAAAATGCGGAGGATCGAAAAGCTTTCAAATGGCTTATCAAAGGGGATCAGCTCATTTATCAAGATGATCGCAGCATTCATGAGGTGAAACTTCCACTGCAACATGAATTTTCTTGGACCAAAACCACATTAGAAGATCGTCGCTTAGGCAAATTCCCACACATCTCGATACTTGACAAAGTTTTTATTGAAGCTTTGCACGGAGACATCACCTTTAAAATCGAAAATAACACGGATTCGGGACAAGGAATCTACTCGGAGAAAGTAGCCAACACCGACCAGCAACTGGATGATGCAGATTATTATTATGCAGACTTGGGCAATTTGATCGCGATTCGCATTAAGCCTTACCAAGAAGACTTCAGAGCCTATATATTCAATCAACGAACAAAAGAGGTTGTGAATATTAAAGCGCTAAATGAATCCGCTATTTTGCTTCCTGACAACCAAGGAGTGATATTCTCCAATGGCTACTATCTGCAAAACGGGACATACAAGGTCTTTGATAATAGCTTCGAAAGCGTGTCTTTTCTTAGGCGAATTGCTTCGCCCAACGGAGAAGATTTTCTCTATATCTTTACACAATCACAGACAAATACGTACATCTTGATGTCGTATAATATTATTCAGCAATCCGTCGAAACGCCCATTATTTGTAATGGCTTCACCGTATTTGATGATGGTTCACTCATCTATTTTCGCACTGAAGCGGAAGCGACTAGACATCATCAAGTCCAAATTTGGGAAACACCTTATATGGCAGTCTTGCAGGAAAATTTGGAGCGCAGGGATGATCCTTTGTACAAAGTTGGCAACAAGCAGGTTGTACAAGCTATGGCAGAGGTTCAAGAAGTCATCCAGCTTGTCAATAAAGAAGATAGTTATGAAGGACTTTATGAAGATATTCTACGCAAGACAAATGCGATTTTGGATAGTTATTTTTGGGTAAATGATCCAGCACTTAAAAACTTAGGTGGACCATTAAAACAAATTTCGGAGGTCGCCAATACGGCGATTGACGAATTTGTCAAAGTGCAAGCACTTCGCAAACATGCATTGGAAGTAGTAGAGCAGACTCAGCAAAAATTAGAAAATCTGCTTTTCAATATCAATAGCACGACGGTCGAAACCTTGGATCAACTGGTGCATCTATTGGCTGATGCCCGAAAACTGCAAGTTGAGATTATTGATTTAAGAAATGTCAAATATACAGACGAATCTCAAATTAATACCCTAACAGCACAAATAGAAAAAATTGCGTATGAACTTTCAGACAAGACGGTGACGTTTTTGTTGAAAGATGAAGCGCTCCTACCGTATGAACAGCGGGTTCTCGATCAAAAACAAAAAGTCGAAGAGATTACAAAGGCTTTCGATGCCAAGGAGGTAGAACAAAGCAATACGGCTATTTCTTCGGAGTTGGAGTTGCTAATCGACATTCTCAATAGCTTAAAAATCGAGGATGTTACGCAAACCACCAAGATCATTGAGAAAATATCGCTGATATTTTCATCGCTCAATGAGGTGCGTGCCCAACTAACACGCAAACTCAGTTCGCTCCGCAGCAAGGAAGCTGTCGCCGAATTCTCTGCGCAACTGACCTTATTGGAACAATCCGTTTCCAACTACTTGGAGCTTTCTACTTCTGCCGACAAGGTCGATGAGTATTATACCAAAATCGTTGTTCAGCTTGAAGAATTAGATAGTAAATTTTCTGAATTTGATAATTTTGCGTTAAAGATTGCGGACAAACGGGATGAAATCATCAAAGCCTTCAATGCCCGCCGTGAACAAATCGTCGAGCAGCTCAACAAACGTAGTTCATCCTTAGAGCAAATCGGCCTTCGCGTGTTGAAAAACATCGAAAACAAATCGCAAACACTCTCTTCGAGAGAAGAAATTTTAAGTTTCTATGCTTCGGATCTTATGATCAACAAAATTCGCGAACTTATCAGCGAATTGAAAGCATTGAACGATGTATCCAAAGCCGAAAACTTAGAAAATCTGCTCAAAAAATCTCAAGAAGATGCGTTGCGTATTCTTCGCGATAAGACCGAACTCTATGTCGATGGTGAGAATATCATTGCCTTAGGTAAGCACAAATTTGCGGTCAATAAGCAACCGCTTAGCTTAACGCTCCTCCGTCGCAATGAAGAACTTCATTTTCACCTGACGGGAACTAGCTTTTATCAGAAAGTAAAAAACCAAGAGATTCAATTGTTTCAGGATATTTGGGAACAAGAGCTTGTCTCGGAGAACAAATCCGTTTACCGGGCTGAATATTTAGCTTATAAGACATTTTTGGCTTCTCAAGGGCATAAAAATTTTGATGCAGAAGCATTTATCACCCAGACCGTCGAACAAAATTATTCTGAAAATTATGTCAAAGGGGTGCACAATACAGATGCTTTGTTAATTTATCAATCCATCAAAGCAATGGATGACAAACTAGAACTCCTACGCTACAGTCCATTGTTGCGCGCGACGGCACATATTTTTTGGTTTACCTTATTGCCTGAAGTCCGTCAAAAGCTCAACGCACTTATTCAGGCTACACAGAGCGTAGTCCAAACCTTTCCCAATACCACGCGGGTACAAAGTACCCTTGAAGAAATTGAAAAATATTTCCGCAGTTGGAATACCGCGATCCAAGTCAGCCAACTCGACACGAAGCAAGTGGCTAAGTATCTATTTGAAAGCCAATCTCAATTTGGCAAAATGGTCTTGAGCGAAAGTGCAGACCATTTGAAGCAGGAGTTTGTACGCGCTTTGGAAAACAAGAAATCTTTAAAGGCTTTTCAAGAAGATTTGGAAAATGAGTTTTTCAATCTAGAAAATAAATATTACCTAATCCTCAATTGGCTACACGCCTTTGTAGATGAAGACCATAAATACGAATCTTTTAGGCAACATATTGAAGAAGCAGCAGTTGAATTATTATTCCCGAAAGAAGAGTACCAGTTACATTTTGCGCATTCCTCAGCTTTATTGGAAGGATTGAAAGGCAATCATACAATTTTGGATGATGGCAAACTCCATATTCACTACCATGATTTCATGGACAGATTGAGTAGGTTTGAGACGTATGATGTGATGCGATTCAACGACTTTGCCCGTGTGAAAGAGCAGCTTGTCAAGTCTTATGAAAAAGAGTTAAAAATCAATGAGCTTGAGCCAAAAGTGTTGACATCATTTGTCCGCAACAAGCTGATCAACGAAGTTTATTTTCCACTCATAGGCAACAATTTAGCCAAACAACTAGGAGCCGCGGGAGACAACAAACGCACGGCAAGAATGGGTATGCTACTGCTTATCTCTCCTCCAGGTTATGGTAAGACGACCTTGATGGAATATTTGGCGAAGACCATGGGCTTACACTTTGTGAAAGTCAATGGTCCTACAATTGGACATTCTATCACGTCAATTGATCCTATAGAAGCCAAGACTTCCGGGGAACGGGAGGAATTAAAAAAAATAAACTTGGCCTTCGAAATGGCAGACAATGTAATGCTCTACTTAGATGACATCCAACATTTGACCCCTGAATTCTTACAAAAATTCATTTCACTTGCCGATGGTCAACGTAAGATTGACGGAATCTTTGATGGGGAGAGCAAAACCTACGACCTCCGTGGAAAACGCTTTTGTATCGTGATGGCCGGAAATCCATATACCGAGTCTGGCTCCAAATTCCAAATACCGGATATGTTGGCCAACCGTGCCGATGTCTACAACTTGGGCGATGTGATCGGTGATACGGAGCATTTGTTTAATCTCAGTTTGATCGAAAACGCAGCCATCGAGAATCCGCATTTAGAAAAAATCGCCAGTAAATCTTTCAAAGATTTCTATGCATTGATTGATTTTGTACAGCAAGGTGGGGAACAATTGCCAGACTTGGAAGGTAATTATTTGAAACAGGATATAGACAACTTCCTCGCTGTACTGCGGCACGTATTCACGATCCGAGATGTAGTGATTAAAGTAAATAAGAACTACATCCAATCTGCTGCTATGCAAGACTCATATCGCACCGAGCCACCGTTCAAAATGCAAGGTTCGTACCGCAACATGAGTAAATTAGTAGCGCAGATCGTGCCAATGATGAATGATAAAGAGATTGAAGATGTAATTCGAGCACACTATGAGAGTGAATCCCAAACATTGACAGCTGATACGGAAAGTAATTTACTCAAATTGAAAGAACTAGCGGGATTAATCACTCCGGAAGAACAACAACGCTGGGAAGATATTAAAACCATCTTCAGCAAAAATAATAAACACGGCGGATTAGGCAAAGATGATAAAGTATTTGCGCAGCTCTTAGAATTTAATGAAAATTTAGAAGGAATTATTAAGGCTATTCAAGAGAAAAATTAATTTGAAAATTAGATAATTTTAAAATGCACTTCTATGGAGTGCATTTTTTTATCCCTTATTTTATCTGCAATCTAAAGTAGCCTAATCGCGGGTCGTCATCTATGCCGAAATATACATTTCGGAAGTAAAGGTTAGTATCATCTTTCCAGAATTCATCTTTGAGCGTACAGAAATCAAAACCCCCTTTGGAGATATGCATGGGTATTCGTGTCAATAATTCATATCCCTGAGCAGTCTTCATTTGTAGGAAATAGTCCGAACATTCTTGTCCAGGAAACCAACCATTCAATCGATATTTTGCAGAAGGGGATAATAACATATATTTAGGATTTCCAACTAACTCAGATCCCACCACAGCATTTTTGAGGTCAATACTAAAGTCCGAAGAGTGTCCCCCTTCGCACAACAATATGTCTTCGGTAGGATAATAAAGAAAAAACCCAACATCCCACAAATACTGATCCTGATTCGTAAGTATACTTTTACCGTTTTCAAAATGTACCGCATAAATCCATTCCCCATTCAATGTTGAATCAATTAATCGTGTAGAATTGTTATAACCTCCAAACACGACTCTACCCTTTAATAATTTCTTAGCGACCTCAAAATCGGATACATAGGGCAATGTGTCCCTCGCGGCTATGGCGCCATTCTGTACTTTAGAATAGACTGCTGAATCTATTTTATAGATAGCGATGGTATCATTATCGTAAACGAGTGAATCCGCTAACGCCACAATAGGATTAAAAATAGAATCCTGATTATACACTTGTTGCTGTATAGAAGGTTTTGTAAAATCACAGGATGTTGCAAAAAGACAAATTAATACAATCAAAGCTCTCATAACAAATAAATAGGATTACTAAAATTATTGATTATAGTAGAATAACCTACCATCTTCCGCCTGCACAGCCGTCCCCGGATGAGCCGCCACCAAAGCTACCGCCACCGCTACTTGAGGAAGAACTTCCTCCTGACCATGAACTATCGCCTCCGGATGAGCCGGCTGAAGTCTTTACTTTCTTCCCTATGCTAAATGTTCCTTTCACATTCTTATAGGAACAATACTGGCATTTATCTAATTTTTGCCATTCTCCATTTTTCGTGTAGGTGGGTTTCTATCGTAGTCATACTAGCATTCACCAAAAGTGTATAAAAATGGCAGGAAGGACATTCTTTGAATTTGCCATTTATATCCCAAGGAATAATTTTGAAAGAGTTATCTGATAGATTTTTCCATATCTCATATTTACGACTTTTTATTTTCTCTTCCATCTGCTGACCGTCCGACAGAAATTCTCGACCTATTTTAGGATTTTTTCTGATGGTTCTTTTCCAATGACCAGAATCATCAGGAGGCAAAAAACGTCCTCTATTATTAATAATTCGCTTATTGATCTTATAAAATACGATCCACGCTATGGGGGATAACAGCATGGGAATTAACATCCATTTTAGATAGCTTTTCGAGGTATTGTCCTTTTCTTCATCTTCGACGAAATATTTGATAATTAAAAAGTAGCCATCTAATAGTTTGGCGGATATTACCAGCAGACAAAACACAAGTATGAAATAAGGTACATTTTCTTTACGATAAACTTCATTCAAATTATTGAATAAGAATAAAAAGAAAAACAGGGATACGAACATCAAGAAGGCCATAAGCCCAAATCCCCAAAGGATTGAAGCATAACGACCAGACTTAGATTTTTTTCTCTTCAGAATATTATTGATAACCGTATGGGTGTACAAATACAGCGCTAGATAAAATAACAATACCAATAGTGAATTTTGGAAATGTACACTTCGGAAACTCCAAAATGAGATAGCTTCTGGCATCATGGCTTCCAATTCCGCAATAGAATTTGGAGAAAGTAAAATGTGATGGATGAATGTGGCAGCTTCCAGCACACCTGTATTATAATCCTGACTTCGAAAATTAGGAACCAAATACTTTTCGCCGACGCGTTTCAAAAAAGCATCCGGAAAAATCCGTTCCATGCCATAGCCAGATATAAAACGATATTGTCGTCTGTCCTTAGCTATGAACAATAACAATCCATTATTGGATTCCTTTTTACCAATACCCCAGGTATTAAAAAGTTTAAGCGCAAATTCAAAATCATCGTCACCTTCATAATTATTCACTATGACTATGGCAAACTCAGCACCCGAAGATTGAGATGTGGTATGTGATAATAGATTTAATTAGTGTTCAGCGCTCGAACTTAATATTCTGTCCGGATTACTGACGTAATAATTCTGTCCCTTATGCTTAGGATTCTGAATATCTTGAATGTTATATTGAGCATACAAGCCTTGTAGGGCAATTATGAATAAAAAGATAATAACTAAATATTTCTTCATACATGCCCTATTCTGCACAAATCCAAGCAGTTTAATAGATGAATCATTGCTTTTCAATATGATTTTATTGAAGATTTCAACCAACAAATTATTATATCTAATAGATATTTGTTTTACTTATTTTAACTATTTGAAATTTTGCAGAATTTCAGCTACAACAAAATTAGATCCACCTATAAAGATCAAATCTCCTTGTTTATAAGCTGATTTGGCGTCAGCAAATGCTTGCAATACTGTACCAGACACTTTGCCTGTCAGCCCGACAAAAGATGCTTTTTCAGCCAATTCTGCGGCATCCATAGCACGTGTCATATCTGGATTTGAGAAATAATATATAGCGTCTTTGGGAAGATAAGGAAGCATATGATCCAAATCCTTATCCTTCATCGCACCGATAACAATATGAAGATTTTTATAAGGTATTTCGTTTATATTTTTGATTACTTCTTTGATACCATCTTCATTGTGACCTGTATCGCAGATAATCAAAGGATCAGAACTCAATGTCTGCCAACGGCCTTGTAAGCCTGTCAGCATTTGCACATGGGCGAGTGCCTCGCGCAATTGTTCTTCACTTAGCGCAAAGCCATACGCGCGAAGCTGATCGACAACCGCCAAGACGCCTACAATATTTTTAGTTTGGTACGAACCTGTCAAATCCAGATCGTAGCAAAATACTTCACCCTCTTTTTCGATTTCAAGTGTCTGAAGCAAAGGATTTTTGTGAATACGCTTCACGGTAATATATTGATCTGCAAAAGTTATTGGAGCTTGCTCTTGAACAGCCTTATCTATGAATACGTCAGCAGTAATTTCATTTGTCTCCGAAATAATCACAGGAATATTGGCTTTGATGATTCCTGCTTTCTCCTCAGCAATCTCCTCCAATGAATCACCCAAAAGATTCATGTGGTCCATACCGATATTAGTAATCAAGCATACTTCAGGGGTGATGATATTGGTACTATCCAATCTTCCCCCTAAACCTACTTCGATAATAGCTATATCGACCTCTTCCTTGGCAAAATAATCAAAAGCCATGGCTACGGTCGCCTCAAAAAATGAAGGCTGAATATGCTCGATAAGATCTTTTTGACTATTCACATAATCAATGACAAATTGTTCGGGGATTTGCTGTCCATTGATGCGGATGCGCTCTCTGAAATCCACCAAATGTGGCGAAGTATACAAGCCAGTTTTGTATCCAGCCTGTGCCAATACAGCAGCCAGCATGTGCGAGGAGGATCCCTTGCCATTTGTACCTGCTACATGTATGGTTTTGAATTTTTGATGGGGATTATCTAGCGCTTTGCAAAGTGCAATCGTGCGGTCCAAATCTTTTTTGTACGCCGAAGCACCATCTCTTGTAAACATAGGTAATCGACTATATAGATAATCGATTACCTCTGTATAAGTATTCATAACGAAGAATTATCTTACTTTGAAATTAATTGTGACATGAACGATACGTCTGTCGGGTGCATTAGCCACCGTGTTGAATTTTGCTTTTCGTAATTCGCGCTCCAACATGCTATATACGGTAGGTGATGAATAAGTAGTACCCTTGACACCTGGTCTTACATTGACAATATTACCATTACGGTCTACGGTAAGCTCACACACGACTACACCTGAGAATTGACTTTTGTCATCAATATTAGGTCTTACAGCCCAATGTCTGCTTGTTAAAGAAATTGGAGTATTACCAAATCCCGAACCACCTTCGCCGTAGTTAGATGCTAATGGATCACCCAAAGCGGAACCTTGATTACCTGGCCCTCCGCCTTCACCATCGCCAGATCCTTGACCATTATTTTTCTTACCCTTGTATAATGCGTTGGTATTGACAGCAGGTGTACTGTTTTTCACCTCTTTTGTCGTTTCGGCAGCAGGATTTTTAACCGCTTTTTCTGTTTTGGTCACCGCCGGTGCATCTTCCATATCCTGTGTGGCTACAGCTTTGTCAGAAACCTGTTGTGTGGGTGTTGGCGTCGGTACTTCAGTAGGAACTACACGGTCGGGACGCACATTATTGGCATTTTCGTCCATGGAAGGCTCTTCAATACTCATATAATCATCACCCATACCTACATCCGAGGTACCATAATTTACCACGATACCACCCATTCCATATTCAGGAATAGAAGGCTGCCCAAAGACTATAAAAAAGCCTATTGCCACGAGAATAGACATGACAATAGCCGAATAGCCGAATGCTTTGGGTAAATTATTCTCTTCTTTTATTTGATAATACATAACAACATTCTATTGAAATTTGAAAATTTATGCTCTCCAATTCGTATTAGACACGCCTAAATCCAAATTGTCAAATTATCAATTTTTTTTAATCCTTCTTTGGCTCTGTTGCAAGCACCAATTTTATCTTCAAGCGATTAGCCACATCCATCACAGAGATAACATTCTGAATAGGCACCGTGCTATCTGCATAAAGCATAATGGTGACTTCTTCACCTGCATTCATCTGCGCTTGAAGTGTTTGCTCCAACGCTTCCAAAGGCACTGTTTGCTTATCGACATGGTAAGCTAAATCACCTGTAATCGATACAGTCACCGTTTTCTTCGCTACAGATTGTTCTCCAGCACTTGATTTTGGTAATAACAACTTTACTACCTGAGGATTTGCTACCGCGGAAGCCAATAGGAAGAACAACATCAAAAAGAACATGATGTCATTCAAGGCAGCCGTATGAACTTCGGCAGTGGGTTTCCCTCTTCTATTTCTTATATTCATGGTCTATCGGATTAAAATAAGTCTTCGATTAAACCCCTGGTTCGTCTAATAAATCAATAAATTCTACAGCTTCTGTTTCCATTTTTAGGATAAGACGCTCAACCATCATATTTAAAATATGGTAACCAATATAGGCCAAGATACCAATTGTCAAACCTGACGCTGAAGCGATCATTTTTACATAAAGACCTCCAGAAACTGTACCAATGTCGATACCACCTGCGATCTCTACTTCACGGAAAATCTGGATTACCCCAAAGATTGTTCCCACGAAACCAAGCATCGGTGCGATACCAGCAATAATTCCCAATATATTGATGTTTTTTTCCAAACGCGACACTTCTAATTTACCGGCATTCTCGATTGCTCCTTCAATATCTTTGATAGGACGACCCACACGTGTTAGTCCTTTTTGTAGCATACGTGCAAGCGCTGAGTTGCTAGAACGACATACCGCAATAGCAGAGTCCAATTTGCCAGACAATACATTACTCTTAATTTGCGCCATTAAGTTGCCGTCACTTTTCGAAGCGTTACGAATAGTGATGTAACGTTCTATAAAAATCACTAATCCTATAAAAAATAAGATGACGATTGGGATCATGATCCAACCACCCTTCATTAATAATTGAATAAGATTTTGATCCTCTACCGCAGGAGCTAACTGAACTGCTTGTTGTTGAACTTGATTCAATGAATCAGTGACTAGGTTGTCTTGAAGAAATGACATAATATCTAAAACTATTTATTTATTGGTTTCTATTCTATTTATTTAACTACCGTCGGCCATGCGTCGGCTTTAATATTTTTTTGCACATAGCGTAGCGCAGAATCACGCTGTTCTTTTGTTGCATAGGTATCCCAAATGACCTTTTTCAGGTTTTTATCAAGATTCGGGCTTAACACACGCACATGTGTATGACCTTTTTTATTGAATTCCTCTGCTTCTTCTTGCGCCAATACCAATTTGGCATGTGTGCCGATCACAATAGCAAATTTGTGATTCGGATTCTCTTCCATAACTTTAATTCCTGTCGAAGAAGGTGCTATTGAATCTGCAGCTGCAGTTGTATTTAAAGTATCGTTTATGGCGGTCAAAGCGCTATCTAGCTCCTGCGCGCGCGTATCCTGTACTAATGTGTCAGCGGTAGCCACCGCTGCATTATTACTACTATTTGTTTTGAACACATCGAAGTAATATAAACCACCTAATAAAAGCAGGGCAATAACACCAATTACGGCATAAGCCATACTATTGCTCTTTTTAGGACTTACCTCCTCCTCTTCTTCTTGAAGCAGGGGCTGCGCTGGCGCCACCGGATCGTTAATTATAGGTTCTGCTGCTATCGGTGGGATAATTTCTTCTGCAACGGGTTGTGAAGGTGATTCTACTAGAGAGTCTTCTACGATGATCTCCTCCGCTTGTGACGCATCAACAATAACTTCTTCTTCTTCTACGGGTTCATCAACAACAATAGGTGCGACTTCATCCTCAATAGTGTCACTGCTTTCTGTTGATTCCGCTTCACGGAATGGATCTTCTAAAGGCATAAACTGAAATCCACTCAGATCTATCGGTTTGAATATGAATGAATATCCATAAGCTACCAATTGACCTAATTCTTCAAGATTAGCCTGTCCTTCGCGATGTATATTTTCCGCTAACTTGTCCGTCTCTTGTTTTACAAAGTTTTCGGCAGCACTACGATCCAACTGTTGGCTTTGCTGAACATACAATGTATAATCATAGCCCTCCTCTGTGTTATGCTCAAATTCGACATAACTAATTGGAGGCAAGACAACTTTACGCTTGGCATCAAAAGACGCAGAGGTACGGACACGTCTAAACGTCCCTAAACCTTTTACAAAAACAGCTGAATGTCTTTTGAGTAACGCATGTATTTGTCTTCCTAAGCTCATGTGCAATTATACGTTTTTATATGAGATGCAAAGTTATAATCTTATTTGTTAAAAAGAAAAATTAACACCACCTATCACATTGAAACCCAATCGTGGATAATAAAGGTAGCGTTGGTACTCTCTATTAAAAATATTATTCGCTTTGATGAATATTCCTAAATTATTCATCGCTTTGTATTCCGCACCTGCGCTCAGATCAAAAAACTCCGGAATAGAAACTTTACGGTAAGTATTCTCCAGGCGAGCAGGATTCATGCTGACATCATAATCATAAGTCGCTGCCCAGCTTGAACCATGGAACAAACCTTCAGCATCGATGTACAATTTTTCCGAAATATTAAATCTAGCGTTGGCTGCTAAACGCATTTTTGGTGTAAACCAAGCTTCATCTTGCGTAGCCATCGTGTATCCATCAATATTCAAGCGTCCACCCAAGTTCACTAATTGCGATAAGCGTACATTGATCTCTCCTTCGATACCAAAATATTTCGTTTGATTGTCCGAATCGCCGTCATACACCAAATCAAAGCGGAAAGGTGCATCTGCACTATTCAAAAATAATGGCAAACCTTCTATAGATTTGTACATCACTTTGGCTTTGTATCCAAATGTAGCACCTGCATTGCCCTTGATACCACCGAATATATTCAGACGCTCGACTTGATTTTGGAAAGTCTGACCTGGCCCTAAATACGGGTTGATCTGGGTAAGCTGTTTGTAAGATGCTTTTTTGACATTTCCATTCAATCCACCAAATAAATTGATGTATCCCGGTACTAACGAGAAGTCTACTTCTGCTGCTGGGAAGATATTGAATCTACTCTCATCCCCAAATTCCGAAACTATATTACCACCTAATGTAAGTGTATAATTCGCTCCTTTGAAGCTGATATACGGATTAATGGTAGCAACGGAGTTCTTGAACTTATCCAGATTCGTACCTACACCTCCAATACTGTTATAATCCAACGCTACATTGGCACCAACGTTGAATGTACGAACACGTTTATTTAAATATCCAGAAAGTGCTATCGAATTTTCATTCGATTCGAACTTATCTTTATACGTATAGGCATCAATTTTGGCCGAATAAGACACAGCCTCTTCATTGTTCGGATCGAAGTTGCTTGTCAATTCACCTGTCAAGTATATATCGTTAAATGCCTGCGCTTCTTTTGCGGGGTTCAATGGAAGATTATTCACATCCGTTCCGATACCATAAAAGCGAGTAGCATAACGATTGAAACCTACTAAGCCATCCACTGTGAATCCATCGAGCACGCGACGACCAAATACTCCAACCTCTTGTCTAGAGAATTTTTGTTGTTCTAAAGCTCCTTTTTGATTCAAATGCTTTACGAATGCGCCAAAACGAAGGTTTTCATATTCTTCGTTAGCGATGTAGGCCTCACCCAAAATGGTTCCAAGATTACCTATACCCAATTTTACGTAATTGGAAGTGATATCTTGTGTACGGGTAAATGGTAACTCTTGTACAGTCAATTCTTTCAATCCAGTGTTTATATCCAACTTTTTGTCTGGAATATTACCATAGCTAAGCTTTGGCATATATGCACGCCTATTGGTCATATCTGGACTACGACGAATCTTAACCGCATCAGCAAGAATAGGCTTATAATCACGGACTACATCGAAAGAATCAATCGTTACGGGTCTCTCCGGATCAACCTGTGCAAAGCCTTGTTGGCCCGCCCCCAATAACAATGCTACTAAAGCATAATTCTTAAATACTGTTTTATGCAATTTCATCTTATTTCCTATTTCTTGTTATTTAAGTTTCTGTAAACGCTCCTTAGCCGTTTTGATAATATCATCGGTCTGATTTTCATAATTCTCGATGATACTTTCTAATGTTGCTTTAGCTTGGAACTTATCTCCTTTACCTGCATAGGCATCCGACATCAAAATAAATCCTTTTGCAATCCAATAATCATAGGATGAGAATGAATTAGCTATATCAAATGCGGACTCAATCGCTTTGTCGTATTGTTTAGCTTTAAGTTGTTGCTCTGCGACTAAGTAACGCGCTTCGGCACCTGTTTCTGTCTTAGATTTTAACGCTGCCAAATTTAGTTCTTTCGTAGCGTCTGCAGTTTTGTTTTGCTTCGTATAGACTTTAGCTGCGTACAAGTGTGCTAAAGCAATATCCTCTTCAGATGATTTTTCGTAACCTTTGAGTATGTTGGCATAATTCAACGTTTCGAAGTCATCACCAATATTATAATAACTCAACAACAAGTTTTTGATAGCGAAGCCATAATTCTCTTTGTACTCTGAAGTAAGCTCAAGTTTTTTCAATACTTGTACCGCTTCATTATAAGCCTTGTTGCGTAAGTGCAGTTTAGACACACTTATAAGCGTTCTTTCAGTGTATGCAGATGTCCAGTCATTCATGATAATATTAAAATCATGTAAAGCCTGTTGATCTTGTTTCAACTGCGCATAACTTTCACCACGGATATAACGGGCAAATTTCTCATTGATAGGTTTCGGAAACTTATCGAAATAAGCATTTACAGCTTCTACAGCACCTGAATAATTACCGCGCTCGAATAGATTGCGTGCTATACCAAAAGTATGCGCATCTTGTTCCGCTTGAGAAAGATTACCAATATTCGTAGATGTAGCGTAACGGATGTAACCAGAAGCATCTCCTTTATCCAAATAGATATTTTCGATCGAACGGATTGCTTGCTTAGCCTCATCTGTTGTTGCATACTGACTCACCACTCTTTCGAATGTCTGGCGAGCTGCATCGGTATTGTCTTGATTATATTGCACCAAACCAATAGTCAATAATGCGCGTGGCACATACGAGCTTCGTGGATATTTCTCCACCATAGATTGCAATCCCGAGATAGCCCTATCATAATCATTCATCATGAAATACGTGTACGGAATTTCGAAGGCCACGTCATCGGCGTAGTTTGATTTTGGATATTTTGCAATCACCGAATTCAAGGTAGCAATCTTCGCATTATTATCACCTTGCAATCCTTGGATGATTCCGCGTTGGAACAAGGCGTAATCTTGACTTTGCGCATTCGTACTGATCAATCGATCGTAGTAAGATAGCGCTTTGCTATAATTTTTCGTTGCAAAATAAGAGTCAGCCAATCGCGCTATTGCATCATTGCGCGTATTCAGCTCTATACCATCTTTACCTCCGCCCGCTAAGAAACGTTCGAAGTAATTGGCCGATGTATTGTAATTATCATTACGAAATGCAGCATATGCTAATGCATAATTGGCATAGTGATATACATCTGTATTGCGCGCAGCAGGTAATTGTAAGAACCTATTGAAGTTTGCAACTGCCTCTTTGTACTTACGCACTTCGTACATGGCTTCCGCTTTCCAATACAACGCCAAAGCATAAATCTCTTCGTCATAGCGGTTCGCTTCCGAACGCATAAACATCGAAATACCGTTTTCAAAAGCACGCTCATTATAGTACTCCAATCCGCGATAGTAGGTTACCTTTTGGTAGGCAGCCTTCGCTTCTTTGGATGTCAATGGGAATGATTCTAATACATCCACCGCATTACGGTAGTTTTTGGTACTTAGCAATACCTCCGCCAGCAATGTTTTTGCTTCTTCGTTGCGCTTATTGGTCTTATAAGTATCGAGATATTCTTGGATAGCGTCTAATGCCACTTGGTGAAATTCAAGCTCATACGATAACTTGGCATAGTTGAACAACCCCTCTTCTTTGAGTTGAGGATCAAAATCAAGTTTTGAAGCTTTGAAGAATGCATTACGTGCACTTTGTTTATTTCCTGTTTTGATAAATGCATCACCCAACGTAATCATCGCACTTTGGTAATATTCATCAGGGTCGGTCATTTTTTCCAACTCCGCAATCGCTTTCGGATAATCCCCTAATTTGTACGCGATATAACCTATCTGGTAGCTATCTTGATTGTTCTGCGTTTTGCCTTGATCCTGTGCCTGGAATTTATCGTAGTATTGTTTGGATTTGGCTAGATCACCTTTAATGAAATAAGTGGCCGCGATAATACGAAACATTTCTGTTTCGTAATCTTGCTTCGTAGTTTCTAAAATCGGCAAAGCATAGCTCAACACATCGTCGTAGCGTTTGTCTAGAAAATATAAAGCAGTTATATAATACGGATATGTAGATTCGAAAGTCTTCGAACCATTAAGACGCTCAAATTCATTTAATGCTGTCTTGTACTCCGCATCGAGGTAGCTCAAGTATGCATAGTAATAGATCGACGCTTCTTGATATTGACTATTTTCGTCTTTGAGTTTCTCAAAAAGTGGTTTTGCCGAGGCATAGTCGTTCGTCATAAATTGCGCATATCCCAATTTAAAACGATACTCTTGATTCTCCGAACCCGCCAAATTGCGGCTTTCAATCTTCGTAAACCATTCTATCGCTTTTGGATAATCTTTTTTTGCATAGTATGATCGTCCAATCTGAAAAAACGCAGCTTTGGAGTTAGAGCTGGCCGGATAGTCCTTGATATATTTTAGAAATCTACCTTCTGCATCGGTATCTCCCAATTCCAGTGCACATACTGCCTGATAAAAGCGTACACCTTCCTTTATCAAACTTAACTCTTCGGTCTCATCCAGTTGTAAAGATGATTTAGTTCGAATCTCTTCAACTTTATCAAATTGTTTGGCTGCTGAACTGAATTTACCGCGTTCGAATAGTTCTAAACCTGATTTATACGCTCTGTTTATATCTTGCCATGCACTTTGCTGACCAAATACAGGAACAGACATCAAGCTCAATGCAACACCCAATCCGTAAATCTTTTTGTACATAATGGTGTAATTTCTTTATCTAAATTTCTAAAATCATCCGCAGTGTCAATTTTCATTGCGATGTAGACACAATTCTTCAGTCTACTAAAATAGCAGTTAGGAAGCAAGTTTTCCTCAAAAGTTGTTAACATCTGTTAGTAAACAACTTTTATCCTGCTAATTTTACGATTTTGAGGGAGTATCCCATATTATTTAACACTTTTTCACATTACCATATTTATAATCAATCGATAACCTTGAAAAAGCTATAAGTTTGGAGTTGGAACGGAGTTTTTATTCCGCATAAAATGCAGACCTAAAACTGAGAAAAGAAAATCTATTTGTGGTCGCGCACCGACTTTTATTTGGGCTAACCCACAAACAAAAATCTTTTGACTAAAACTCCATGACGCATTGGGCTACGTCATATAAAGCAAAAAAAGAGAGGCTAAAAACCTTAACCTCTCTTTCCTGCTAATAAATATAGTACAGCCATACGAACCGCTACCCCATTTTCTACTTGATCCAGAATAATAGAGTGTTGGCTATCTGCCACATCGGAAGTAATCTCTACCCCTCTATTAATAGGTCCGGGATGCATAATGGTAATTTCTTTATCCAAAGAGTCCAGAATCTCTTTATTCAATCCATACAACATGGAATATTCCCGCAAGGAAGGAAAATATGCAATATCTTGACGCTCGAGCTGAATACGTAGCATATTGGCCACATCACACCAGTTCAATGCTTTCATCAAGTCATGTTCTACTTTCACACCCAGCGAAGTGATATATTTTGGAATCAACGTAGTCGGACCACAGACCATCACTTCTGCCCCTTGCTTTTGCAAACACAATATATTGGACAAGGCCACACGCGAATGCAATATATCGCCGATGATCGCCACCTTGCGACCTGCTACATCGCCATATTTCTCGCGGATGGAAAATGAATCCAACAATGCCTGGGTAGGATGCTCATGCGCACCGTCGCCCGCATTGACGATCTGAGCGTCTACATGCTTGCTCAAGAATACCCCCGCTCCCGCATATGGATGACGCATAACGATCATATCCACTTTCATGGCTAGGATATTGTTGACTGTATCAATCAATGTCTCCCCTTTGCTCACGGATGACGATGATGCGGAAAAATTGACAATATCTGCTGATAGACGCTTTTCTGCTAATTCGAAAGAAAGTCGCGTACGTGTAGAGTTTTCAAAAAATACATTGGCAATAGTGATATCACGTAGAGACGGCACTTTCTTGATCGGACGATTGAGTACATCCTTAAAATTTGCTGCGGTATTGAGAATTAAATGAATATCTTGCTCAGTTAGGTCTTTGATGCCCAATAGATGGCGTGTACTTAACTGTTCTGTTGTTGTTGACATTGGTAACTACTATTTTCGCTAAAAAAATTATTTCTTGTCCGTAATCAATACGATACTGTCTTCTTTATCTACCTCTTCCCAGCTGACAATAACTTTTTGAGAATCGATAGAATCGACCTGTATGCCAATATAATCAGGCTGAATAGGTATCTGTCTAGAGAATCTGCGGTCTACCAAGCATAATAGCTCGATGCGTCCTGATCGACCAAAGGCTTGAATAGCATCCATCGCAGAGCGAATAGTGCGGCCCGTCCAAAGTACATCATCTACAAATATCACGTTCTTGCCCTCTACGATAAAATCAATCTGCGTACTGTTAGCGAGCAAGGGTGAATTGCCTTTGAGGCGAAAATCATCACGAAAAAACGTAATATCCAATATGCCTGTATCAACATCTTTGCCGATCATCTTTTTAAGCTCTTTCGCAATGCGCTTAGCCAAAAAAGTACCACGCGGCTGAATACCGATAATTGCTGAATTCGAGAAATCTCCGTGATTTTCAATCAATTGTTGACACAATCTTTTGATTGTAATTTGAAACTTAGGACCGTCTAATAAAATCGATTGTTTCATTATAGGATTATTTGGACAAAAATAGGCTTTTTTATTTACACTTGGAATAAAAATGTAAGTTCAAATTTGCTTAAACAAAAAGAAGAGGATGCTTTTAGCATCCTCTTCTGTATAGTATTTAGTAAAATTTATCTCACTATTCTTCGCCGAATACATAACTATATTGTTTCCAAAGCTCTGCTGTGGCATTTTGCACGTCTGCATCTTTATATTGATCGCCTATCATTTTGATACGCTGAAGACCAACTAAGGCTAAGCGGG
>JBMDWK010000042.1:0-5796 GCA_048595255.1 Sphingobacterium sp.
ACACGCTTGTAAGACATGCCACAGCCAACATCGTGGTTAGTAATTTTTGTTTCATAGATTTTTTCGTTTAGTAATAGTTAGTTTTCACACTAAAATGAAAGCTGTTTATAATTTTTGTTTAACACAAACTTATATAAAAAATATTTCGATTTTTTATTTTGCAAAATACTTTAACAAAATAGTTCTCAAAACAATAAATTTTTTTTTACTATCGATACCAATTCTTTTAAGATCACACTACTCATATATCCCTCTATATTAACCTCAGAGAAAACGCAAGAGAAAGTAAAACAGCATCTTACGTATCAACTCGCCTCTAATTAATTAATAAGAATATATGTTTTTACTCAGTTACAAAACAAAATGATATGCTACGTATAGCCTTCAAAACAATTGTAACAAAATTACAGCGTTTTTTTTCTTACGGATAATATTTAGCTATAATTTTATTACAAAACAATAAACTAATAATTAAACCAAATTGGTTAGCTGAAATAGTGTCTATAGTACCTACTTAACAAAAAAAGCCGTAGAAGATCTACGGCTTTTTGGTTATTAAGAATAATTTACTCTTACAAAGGAAGTTTAATAATCTCTACTCCTCCCCCGAACGAGCCTGCAGAAACAATATAGCCACCAACATTTAAGGTAACTGTATTACCTGACACAGTGCCGGTAACATTATTAAGTGTCACGTCACCGTAGGTGGAATGTTTGTAGATAACTTGTCCATTAGGAAATACCACCGTCTTACCGTCTGCTTTAATCATGAAGGCAAAGCTTCCTCCTCCAAAAGGATTCACAACCTTGTAAACATTAGCACCTTTAGCTTTTTGAATCCCTACATTTAACACTGCTCCTTCCCATCCTTCTACTGAATTCAATTCAGTATTTCCCTTGCTTTCAAATTCCAATGAATTGGAAGCTAAAACACTGATCGTTTTCATGTTCGATGAAGAAACATTTTCATCAGGAATAGTTAAATTAATCGGAAATGCCAAACCCACTTTCACATCAGTTCCTGAAGCTGAGACAGACAATGAGCTCGGATCAATGGTGGAGAAATCTCCATAATTAACAATAACATTCGATTTGGCCTCACCATTCTCAAATTTCACCGGGCCTGCTAGCTTAAAAACATTTGTATAGCCAGCACCAGTAGCTGTCAAATTCACAGGAATAGAAAGTTCTCCCGAAGTGGAAGTTCTGGCAATTGGAATACTAAGAGCCCCACCAGTCATATTTACACTTAGACTGGGTGTAAAGAAACTAAGCTTATTTGGCTCTCCGGAATACAATGCACCATCCGTCTTCTCACAGGAGCTGAACGTAAGCACAGCTGCTGTCAAATATATGATATTTAATAATCTACTTTTCATAACACATTTTTTATAAAGGGTTTTGATCTTTAGTCGCATCCATGTTAGGATTACCATCAAATTCTTTTTGTGGAATCGTCAAGATGAATTCCTTATTAGCAGGATCCAAGGTATTCCATGTAGGCTTTGCAGTATGGTTTGAGTTAGCCGCATTTCTATCAAAACCTGTTTTTAATCTTAAGATATCGAAAATACGCTCTGACTCACCCCACAACTCAATCCTACGTTGTAAAATAATTTGATCCATTAATGTCGTCGGTGTACCGATTGAACCCATAGTCAAATTTTTAGACATTGTCATGCTATTAAGGATAGCTTCATAACCTGTTGGGTTTCTTAACTTCATTAACTTCTCTAACTCTGCTTTAGCTTCTGGTAAACGGTCAGCTTTTGCTAATGCTTCGGCTTTTACCAATAGCATTTCTTCAGCACGCAAGAAGATATAGTCTCCTAAATCCGTAGCCACATCAGAATATCTAAATTTCTTTTGATTGTACGGTTTAGTTACAGCAGTACCTCCATCTGTTGGTCCTTGCCACCAAGTTTTACGTGCATCCGAAGCTGGAATTTGGTTATACAACCAGTTGTAGATACATTTTCTTGAACTTGCTGCATAACGTGCTGCTGAAGCATCCATGTGTGAGAAAAGTGATGCATAGATACCCGCTTGATCAGCAATGATCTCGGATCCCCATAATACACTACTTAGGTTTCTATTGTTGAAACCAGTATGGATATCAGTGTTTGATAAGAAATTGACACCTGGCTTACTCAACGCTTCCGTCGAATGTTGAATTGCATCGTTCCACTTATTTTGAACTAGGGCTACATTCGCTTTCATTGCATTAGCTACATAATAGTCGATATGAGATTTATGCTTTTGCGAAGCCTTATCAGCAGAGAATAAAGAAATCGATTTTTCTAAATCAGCATTGATTTGTGTGTATACTTCCTCTACTGTACCTCTACCTTTACCTTCTGAAGCGGCAGTAGTTGGTTCAGTATATAACGGTACGCCTGGAGCAGATTGATGACCAATATACGTCTGTTGGAATGACTGAATCAATTGGAAATAAGCATAAGCTCTCATTGCATACGCTTGAGCCATGATATTATCTACAACCGCCTTTTCGCCTTGAAGTGTAGCTTCTTCCGCAATAATATAATTCGCATTACTTACTAGCGTATAATAGAAGTTCCATGTAGAATATGGACGCCATGTAGTAGCTGTAAAGCGGCTACGGACATCATATCTATAGTCAAAATAAAACCATCCATTACCCTGTGCATCTTGCAACAAATCCTCTCCCATTAAAGAAGTGTATAATTTTGTTGACATAATACCAAAGTTTTGGTGCGTATTACCTGTTGCCCAACCCGATGTATATAACATACGGTAAATACCATCCATTGCTACTTGAGCACCATCTGTGGTCTCAAACATAGTTGGTGCTGACACTCTATCAGTAGGACTAGTTTCTAAAAAATCTTTTTTACATGAAACTACTCCTAGAGAAAGTGATAATATTGATATATAAATTATTCTTTTCATCTTTTATTCCTTTTAAAATTTGATGTTAACACCAGCTGAGATTGTTCTGTTAGGTGTATAAACATAGTCCGTAGTTCCTGATAAGTTATGTTGAGGATTTAAACCTTGTCTCGCAGAGAACATAGCTAGATTGTCTCCTTGTGCAAATACTCTAACAGATTTTAGACCCAAGGAAGTAATATCAAATGTGTATCCTATAGCAATATTTTTGATTGCGAAATATGAAGCATCTACCAACGCACGGTCTGTAATAGTATAAGTAGCTTCTTTTTGAATTCTTGGCACATCAGTAATATCACCCGGCTGCTGCCATGCTCTAAGTAATTCTCTAGACATATTCTGACCGATATACAATGGCGTCATATATGAGTATCCTACTACATCATAAATTTTACCACCGATAGAATAGGCAGTCATTGCTGAGAAATCAAACTTTTTGTAGTTTAATGTCGTTGATAGGGAACCGTACAATTTAGGGATTCTATTGCCAAGGACTACGCGGCTCGCCGCAGCTTTAGCACGGTCAGCAGAAACATAATGTTTGCTATAATCGAACTCATCCTCTTTATTGTCATACACCCAGTACAATTGATTACCATTAGCAGGATCAACACCAGCACTTCTAGCCATATAGAAAGAGTTGATTGATTGACCTTCACGAATAATTGTAGTACCCGAAATAATCTCTTTTTGAGCTTCAGTAAGTTTAAGAACTTCGTTGCTTACTTTAGAACCCATCGCAGTGATGTTCCATGTCAAATCTTGACTTTTAATGACGTCATATCCTACTGTCAAATCAAAACCAGAGTTTTTCATATTACCGATATTATCGTAATATCCCTCAAAACCTAAAGACATCGCCATTGGGTTGTACAACAACATATCATTTGTCTTACGATTGTACCAGTCGAAGCCTATTGTTAATCTATTTGCTAAGAAGCGACCATCAAAACCTAAGTTAACTTGTTGGTTTTTTTCCCAGCTCACATTTTTATTTTCAATAGATGTTACCGAACCACCATTATTATTGGCATTGTTCCAAGTCAAGTCATAAAAGGCTTGCCAAGCATACAATCCTACACTGTTGTTACCAGATTCACCAATACTAGCTTTTAGTGTCAAGTAATCTAACCAGCTCACATCTTTAAGGAAATTCTCTTCAGAAATTTTCCAAGCACCACCTAATGACCAGAAATTACCCCATCTGTTATCCACATGGAATCTTGATGAACCATCCGAACGGAAACTTCCCGATAAGAAATATTTGTCATTGTAATTATATTGTACTCTAGAGAAGTACGATTCCATCGTTTCGTTATTCTCATAAGAGTTGGCATCAGCGATCGTCGAACCAGGACCTAATTCATATAATCCACCGAATGGGAATCCTGTTTTTTGTGCACTTAATAAATTGAATTTATAACTGTAGTTCTCATGACCCAATAAAACATCTACATTGTGTACGCCAAAGCTTCTATTGTATGTCAATAATTGGTTGAATGTATAAGAGAACGTTTTTGTCCACTCTTTATTCAAACGACCTGAACCAGCAGCATTACCAAAATATGGGTTGTAATAATAAGTATATGAGTTACCTACGTAATCCGCACCTAGATTGAAAGCTAAGCTAAAACCTTGGAAAGCGCCATATTTCTCATCTTTGGTATTGAATTCAATATTTGCTCTTGTACCCGCATTATCGCGATTATCGAAATATCTATCATCATATAAAACCGCGATGGAGTTGAAGTTTTGCTGTGCTCCTGAAGCTCTGTTTGCTCCGTAGTCAAATAGCGGTTTACCATTTCCATCTTTTTTGATCTCTCCATTAGCATCACGCTCCCAAATTGGATAAATAGGTGCAATCTGCTCTGCTGAGTACCACACATTCGAAGTCGATGAACCCGTTGCACTTAGCATGTTAGAGTTTGACTTTGTGAAATTCGCTGATAATGACGAAGAGAACCAATCAACAGGTTTCAAAGTTGTATTTACACGTCCTGTGTATCTATCGAATTTGGTATCTTTTAAGAGACCGTTTTCCTTTAATGCGTTTAAAGACGCTAAAGTTTTGATAATATCCGAACCTCCTGAGATATCAAATTGGTATTCTTGTCTTATTGGACTTTTTGCAAGGATTTCATCCATCCAATTGTCTGTCCACTTAAGCTTAGCGTTAGGATTTAGTTTTCCTGTATTGATATCTATCAGATCAGCAACTGGAACATCATACGGATTATATTGCTCGTTAAGACCAAATATTGGATCCACCGTACCTTTTAATCTGTTCAATGCATTTGTTCCTGCTTGCGCTTCTGGAGTTAGCTTAACAAAAATTTCATCATTTTTGTAAGCTTGGAATACAGATTCAATGTATTCTTTAGTATCCATCACATCATAGCGGTCGATAGCACGTGAAGACACGCCGACATTGGCTTTGAAGTTAACATCTACTTTGCCCAAAGAGTTTTTACCTGATTTGGTCGTAATCATGATTACACCATTTGCCGCTCTGGATCCATAAAGTGCCGAAGCTGATGCATCTTTCAAAACGGTTAGGCTTTCGATATCATTCGGGTTGATAGAGTTTAAGTCTCCATTAAAAGGTATTCCATCTACCACGTATAATGGGTTATTGCTCGCATTAATGGAACCAAATCCACGAACGATGACTCCAGCATTAGATCCTGGCTGCCCACTTCCTAATGTTGACGTAACACCTGGAGCGGCACCATCCAATGCTTTAGTGATACTCGTGATATTCCTATTCTCAATATCTGCTTTTTTAATGGTAGAAGCCGCACCCGTAAACGATGATTTTGAGGCTGTACCATACGCCACAACCAATACCTCGTCCAAAGATTG
>JBMDWK010000043.1:0-38402 GCA_048595255.1 Sphingobacterium sp.
CATTTTGCTTCGATAAGGTTAGTCTCCCATCCTGCATTCAAAACAAAAGTATGTGTCTCATCCACAAATATGAAGGTATATAGAAATAATAGTATTGCAATAGCAGCAAATAAAGCGTAAATGTGTTTTTTCTCCATACACTATAAATATAATGAAATATTCCTTTTCTTTAGCTTACCAACGTTTTTTATTAATTTAGACAAACAAAAATTCTCAAGCCCATGAGCACCAACTTTAATTTACCGAAAGCAGAAAATTTTGAACAAACACTAAACGGAAAAAACACCCATCTTCTTACCCTACGCAATCGTGCAGGTATGCAAATTGCTTTGACGGATTATGGAGCGCGCTTGGTGAGTGCCTTGGTCCCTGACAAAAACGGAAATTTGGTAGACGTGATCTTAGGCTTTGATACGATCGAAAAATACCTAAATGCACAAGAGTGCTATCACGGAGCCACGATCGGTCGATTTGCAAATAGAGTGCAGAACGGCAAATTTGTGCTGGATGGACAAGAATATACATTGCCACAAAATAATGGCAGCAACTGCCTGCACGGTGGTCCTGAGGGCTTTCATACCAAGGTGTGGGATAGACAAGTTAGTTTCAGAAAACAAATCTCCTTTTACTATGTCTCCCCGGACAATGAAGCTGGCTTCCCTGGAGAAGCAAAAGTTTCGGTAAATTATGAATTAACAGATGATAACGAAATACTCATAAATTACAGAGCAACTGCAGATAAACGGACCGTTATAAATCTGACCAACCATGCCTATTTCAACCTTAATGGCGAAGGAAATGGTGACGTCCTGAATCATAGTGTAAAAATCAACAGTTCCAAGTTTATTGAAATCAATGATCAGCAAGTCCCTACCGGCGAGCTGCAAAGTGTAATTGACACGCCTCTGGATTTTAGAGAAGAAACACGGATAGCCGATCAAATAGGTAAAGACCATAATCAAATACAATTTGCGAGTGGCTTTGACCATAGCTATATAAACAGCAACGCGTTGAGTCAGGCTGCCGCTTCAGTCTATAGCCAACAGACAGGTATAGAATTGCAACTATATACCGACTACCCTACTTTACATTTTTATTCCGGAAATTTCTTGAGTGACGACCAAGGAAAATCTGGCAAAAAATACTTGCGCAATGGGGGTTTTTGCTTCGAAGCTCAGCATTATTTGGATGCACCTAATCAAGCAGCATTTCCTGTATTAGTTATCGAACCAGGAAAAGAATATAATTTCAACATAAAATATAAATTCTGTATCAGAAAATAAACATATAAAAATCTATATTCCTGAAAAATATTCAGAAATATGCTTTATACGCAAAAAAATAACTAGACAACACCCGCAATCAAAACATTTCGTAGGAAGAAATATTGTAATTTTATCAAAAGATTTATATATCGTAGATAAATGATAAATTAGATTGTAAAATACTAAATTATGAAAAAGACAATTGTAACACTTGCCTTTCTAGGGGCCTGCTTATCCTTCCAATCGGTGCATGCACAATTGGCAAAGAAAAAGGGTATTACGCTAGAGGAAATATCCAAGGAAATAAGTGTACTTGCACAAAAAGAAGATGATGCTTCCAAAAAACAACTTCTGATAGAAGCAAAAGCCCTAGCAGATAGTAAGAATGAAAAGTTTGTTTCTTTCGCTGCACGTATTTACGATTATTTGGATCATACAGAAGAAGCTGAAAAAATCAACAACAGTCTGCTCAAAAGATTCCCTAAAGGCGTGAAAGCACGTTCTGAAGCTTACAAAGACGTATTTGCGGATGAGAATATTTCTGCTACGGATGCGGAAAAAAAATACAATCAGTTCCTAAGCAAGTTCCCAGCAAAGAATTTTGATGAGAAAGACCAAGCGCTATACACAACCGCGGAATCTGAATTGGCGGCCTTGTATTTCAAAGAAAAGAATAATACGAAGGCTAACGAATACTTGGATAAGATTAAAAAGAGTGGAACCTACATCCAAAATGGCTATTCTTTGACCAATAAGTTAATAAAGAATAAAGACTATGCCATCGCATTACCTATACTGGATGATTTAATCCAAAAAGCGAAAGAAGATAAAGTCGTTGGCCAGAATTATATGACCGTCCTTTCATCCTTATACGGCACAGCATTGTATGAAACAGGCAATTACGAAAAAGCAGCTACTACAGTACAGGAGCAGATAAGTAACAACAGAAATGCGACCAACAGCGCAACAATGAATCTCCTATTGGCGAATGCTTTTACCAAAGTAGGAAATGATTTGGATGCCTTCTTAACTCTGGAGAAGTTCACGGTAAAAAATGGAAAAAATCCAGAAGTAGAAACTTTGCTTAAATCTTTGTACGAAAAGCTCAACAACAACAAAGGTGATTACAACAAATATAGTGCGAGCTTAGAATCCCAAATCAAAGAGGCTACCTTGGCAAAATACAAGGCCGAAATGATAAAAAAAGAAGCACCTAACTTCTCATTGGTCAATATGGAAGGAAAAACAGTTTCTTTGGCGGACTTGAAAGGTAAAGTGCTCGTGCTCGACTTTTGGGCTACATGGTGCGGTCCATGTAAGATTTCTTTCCCGGGTATGCAAGCTGCTGTCAACAAGTATAAAGATGATAAAGACGTAGAATTCTTATTTATCAACACCTGGCAAAATGAGAAAAATTATGAAGAGCTGGTAAGAAATTTTATCGCTGAAAATAAATATTCATTCCATGTATTATTCGATGAAATGAAAGACAGAAGTAAATCTACAGTTACCGCTTATGGTGTGAAAGGTATCCCGCACAAGGTGGTGATTGACAAAGAAGGTTTTATTCGTTTTGAGTCTGCAGGCGGATCAGCCGATGTAGAAAAAATTGTAAATGAAATGGAAACGAAAATAGAACTAGCGCGTAAAGGCTAAATATAGAAAAGGGATAATGCACATTATCCCTTTTCTATTTTTATTTTATCTATCTTCCCGAACGAATCCACCTTCGCTATTGAAAACTAAATCAATATCATTTGTTAACTCTATATCAAAACCATTCATCTCACGCTCAATTCCATTGATGCCCACTGAAGGATAATTAGTCGCTACGTAGGATACAATTGCTGGTAGGATGAAACCTGTCGAAGGCAATGCTTCACGATCATTTCTCGCTTCTACGTCCAGCCAATTTCCAGTTTCGTCAAATGTGATGTCCACCCCATTATCCAATTTCACTTCGTACTCTACACGAGCCGTATTTTCTTTGTCCTTGATAGTCGAAGTAATCTTTGCATTCGCAAAATACTGACTGATAAAAGATTGAGAAACTGCTGGTAGTTCGTCAATAGCAATTCGCTCTTCGTCTTTATCACACGATGCCATTGTGAATACTACACCCAACATCAAAACCATTTTAACTAGTAAACTTTTCATAACTCTAAATTTTTTAAAAAACTGTAAATGAATAAATTAATTAATCGTCAATACGTATAAATTTCCCTTTGCCATTAAATTCCAGATCTAGGCCATTTGTTAACTCCACCTCATACTTGTTGGATTTTTTAGAGATTTTCACAATATTATTTTGTGGAAAACTCTTTGTTACATAGGCTGAAATCGCTGCAGGAACCAAAGTAGAAGGCACCGCTTTATTATGCTTCATGTCTATTTCTTTCCATACGCCATTTTTATCAAATTCAAATTCCGAGCCATCTTTTAATTTAACTTCGAAAGTTTTTTTGGAAAAGAAATCGTCTTCCATCTTGATGTAAGAGATATCACCGGTAGCATTATGCTTCTTGATAAATTCTTGCGCTGTTTTTGGTAATTCCGCAAGCTTAATAAGTTTATCTTGGGCATTAGCCGCTGTAGCAGCCGACATTAAGCCTATTATTGCAAAAGTTTTGAATAGTGTTTTCATCATTTTAATCGTTGATTACTATACAAAATTCTAAACCAATTTGGGAAAGATTTGGGAAAAGAAACTTTATTAGAAATAAATTACATAACCTTCTTTACTTCAAATACTTGCATGTTATTATCATACCGATATTCGATAGCTAAAAAGGAATATTTATCCAAAATTGTCTGAACAATGGATAAGCCCAATCCATTGGAATTATGGTCTTGACTACCTTTGTAGAAGCGTTCGAAGATATAAGTGGGGTTCAAGGCCCTTTCTGCACTTGTATTGGCAATCGTAAAGGAGTCAGCACGCATTGTAATTCGAATTTTACCAGGCTGTGTATTATATTTTACAGCATTACTCAACAAGTTGGAAACTAGGATTTGCATCAAATCACGGTTGGCCATTAGTACAAAATCCGATTCGATTTCTTGATCGACCTGTATATCTTTGTAGGCAATTAAATCTTCATAATCTGTAAGCGCATGATCCACTATGGCCTGCATATGCACTTCCTCTTGGCTGGCATATTGCTGGTTGTTAATACGCGATAAGGTGAGTAAACTTTTATTCAGGCTGACCATTCGTTGCAATGAACGCTTCGCTTCTACCACACGGATCATATCTTCCTCGGATAGCGATGCATTTTCCAACACAAATTCCAGTTTGTTGATACTCACTGCCAAAGGCGTTTGAAGCTCGTGCGCCGCATTTTCTAAAAATCGCTTCTGACTATCAAATACTTTTTCATTTTGCTGAATCATATCGGAGATATGATTGTTGAGATCTTTAAATTCACGAATTTGCGAATCTACCGCTACAAAACTATCTGCCTTACCAAAACGGTAATGGGATAGATTCTTAAGTATCTGATTGAATGGTTTCCAGGCGTGCCCCATCATAAAGTAATTGATAAATAATATACTCAGTACAATGACGCTGTACAGGGCCAACAAGGAAATGGCAAGATCCATCAAGAAATCGTCTTCTTCCACCGTAGAGGTACGTATTTCGAGGTAATAAGGCTTCCCTTTTGCATCATAGAATCCCGTCCGCAATATCCGGTAAGGCTCCTGCTCTTTATCATACGGCATGTAAATTAGCTCCTTTGAAAATACATTTTCATCCATCACCTCCGTAGTATTTTCCACAGGACGAATGACAAATTGATTGACACCAAATTCCGTGGATTCGGCAATAAGCTCCGGCTTACGGTACACCTCGCGGATGATGAGTATCTTCTGATTTTTCAAACCGTCATCGATATTGTCATATACTTCCTCCATGATGACTGCATAAAACATCGCAGCCCACAAGGCCATCACAATCAAGATTGTAACTACAATAAAGCGGTTTGTATAATTCTTTATCGATATAGCCATTACACTAATTTATATCCTACCCCATATACAGCCTGTATGTCACATGTCGCGTCGGCCATCTTTAACTTCTTACGTAAATTCTTAATCTGCGAATAAATAAAATCCAAATTATCGGCTTGATCTGCATGATTTCCCCACACGGTTTCGGCTAATGTGGACTTTTCCAGCAGCTTATTGGGACGAAGCATAAAATAGTACAACACGTCGTATTCTTTGCGATTGAGCAGGATAGGCATTCCTTCAATCTTGACCTCACGGAGTTCCGGATCCAGAGAGACATTTTTGTAGTGCAACAAATGTTGACCATCTTGCGCATTCCGACGGATAATGGATTTCAAGCGGGCCAGCAGTTCTGCAAAATGAAACGGTTTTGCCAAATAATCATCTGCTCCTATTTCCAATCCAGCGACTTTGTCATCTACGGAGTCTTTGGCGGAAAGAATAAGCACAGGGCTTTTAATAGAATGATCTCTCATCGCACGCAGTACGTCCAATCCGGAGCCGCCGGGCAACATGATATCCAGCAGTACGCAATCATACGCATAGTTAAGTGCTTTATCCAAAGCCTCATCATAACTTGACGCGACTTCAACCACAAACTTCTCGCTAATCAAAAATTCACGTATTCCGGCTTGTAGAGCGAGCTCATCTTCGACAATCAATACTTTCATAGTAGCGACAAGGATAAAATAAGATTTGGGAATAATTTAGGAATATTTTTTTGAAGAATATTAAACAAATAGAAGGTATTGAAAACGGTTTAAAACCAAACCCGTCATTTCGACCAAAGGGAGAAATCTAAAAAACGGATGTAAAAGGATTCAAAATCCACGAGGTAGAAGCATTATCCAATTTAGATTTCTCCTCGTACCAAGTCGAAATGACGAATAAGAATACTTTTAAATCCCCTTCTAAGTATATCTTAATGTGCTAATACCTCTGGCAACTCTTCTATATCTACATCACCCGATTCAGAAATCGAAGTGAATTTCACCGGTACAATTTCATTGACCAATAGTGGATCATATGCCGTACGTACTTTCACATAATTTTTAGAAAATCCGTGCATATATCCATCTTTCTCATCCGATTCGAATAATACCTCTCCTATTGCACCTAAATTTTCTTCGTAGAAAGCACGGCGTTTTTTCTCCGAAAGAATGTGCAACATCTTGCTACGATCCGAACGTTGTGCACCCGGTACGGCACCTTCCATTTGGGCAGCAATTGTATTTTCACGTTCCGAATAAGTAAAGACGTGCAAATATGAAATAGGCATTTCGTTTAAGAAATTGTACGTATCGATAAAATCTTCACGTGTTTCACCCGGAAATCCAACAATTACATCTACACCGATACACGCATTTGGCATCAACGATTTGATTTTCGCCACGCGTTCCCAGTACAATTCACGTTTGTAACGGCGACGCATTTTTGCCAATACTTTGTTATTTCCAGATTGCAAAGGCATATGAAAATGCGGAACAAATCGTTTCGATTGCGCCACAAACTCAATGATTTCATTGGCTAACAAATTTGGTTCTATCGATGATATACGAATGCGGTCAATTCCTTCCACTTCGTCCAAGGCTTTGACCAAATCCAAAAACTTGTCTTGGCGTTTGCCATCACGAATTCCAAAGTCTCCAATGTTTACACCCGTCAATACGATTTCTTTCACACCCGAAGCAGCAATTTCTTCTGCTTGACGTACAATATCTTCAATCTTTCCCGAACGGCTTGCACCACGTGCTAGAGGAATTGTACAGAATGTACACGAATAATCACAACCGTCTTGCACTTTCAAGAAAGTACGTGTACGGTCGCCGATAGAATATGCAGTTACGAATTGATTGGTTTCGTCGATTGGTCCATTATGAACAACTGCTTTCTCTTGCTTCGTCAAATCATTGATATGCTCAATGATATTGAATTTCTCCGCAGCACCCAATACCATATCCACACCCGGAATTTCTGCAATTTCCTGCGGTTTCAATTGGGCATAACAACCCACAATCGTGATATACGCATTTGGCGAATATTTAAGCGCTTCCTTCACCACCTTACGACATTTCTTATCCGCATTGTCCGTCACCGAACAGGTATTGATTACATAAACGTCCGCGGCTGAATTGAACGGCGTGGTATCATAGCCTGCATCCTTGAACTGACGTCCAATTGATGAAGTTTCCGAAAAATTCAACTTACAACCCAGTGTATAGAAAGCTACTTTTTTATTCATAATAAGTTGCAAAAATACGCTTTTTTTTAGACTTCGCTTTATAGATAAAAGATTTGAGATGCGAATGACATTTGATAACTTTATGACAGCAGATAAATTGATTTTGTATGAGCTATCTTTCTCAAAAATTCAAAAGTACAGAGCATGATGATATTGATGAGATATTTCATGACATAGAATCCTCTTTTAATATAAAATTAGATGATGTCGAAATAAATAAATGCAACACTTTTGATGACTTAACAAAACTAGTCTGTAGTAAGATTGAACTTGAAAATATTGATTCTTGCACATCACAACAAGCCTTTTATAAATTCAGAAAAGCATATTACGCAACACAGGATAGTACCATTCCTTTACACAAAAATTCACTTTTAGCGGAAATCTTTCCAAAACAAAATCGCAGAAATGATATTAAAAGATTAGAACAAGAGTTGGGCTTCAAAACAAATTTATTACAACCTCCGAACTGGTTAACTATTATGCTTTTGGTGCTTCTTATCTCTTCAATAGTTTGTCTTTTTTATAAACCATTAATTGGCTCATATGGCCTAATTCTTTCTATAACAGGTTTTATATTCGCTTTTAAATTTGCATCAAATCTAGACCTAAAAACAGTCTCTGACATCATAAAGCAATTGGTTCAACACAACTATCATCTTGTTCGAAATTCAGCATCTTATAATGAGAAGGAAATTGAGCGTATTATTATTCAACACTTTGTAGACAATCTTGATTTAGATGTGGAAAAATTCGATGGCAAATCATCATTCAGTTAGTTCAAAAAATATCTTAACTTCGTAACATAAATACCTTTAAACAGATTCAAAAATGAAACAATATTTAGATTTACTAAAACACGTATACACCACAGGTGTGGACAAAACGGATAGAACAGGTACAGGTACACGTAGTGTTTTTGGATATCAAATGCGTTTCAATCTGCAAGAAGGTTTTCCGATTATCACGACAAAAAAACTGCATTTACGTTCGATTATACACGAATTAATATGGTTTTTGAAAGGTGAAACCAATATCAAATACTTAAAAGATAATGGCGTCAGCATTTGGGATGAATGGGCGGACGAGAATGGCAACTTAGGACCAGTGTACGGTTCGCAATGGCGCTCATGGCCTACGCCTGATGGTCGTCATATTGACCAGATCACGCAAGTGATTAATCAATTGAAAAACTCACCAGATTCGCGTCGTATTATCGTATCGGCTTGGAATGTGGCAGAAATTGAAAACATGGCATTGCCTCCTTGTCACGCTTTCTTCCAATTCTATGTAGCACCAGCACAGCCTGAAAAAGGGATTCTAAAGCCTCAATTGTCTTGTCAACTGTACCAACGCAGTGCCGACATTTTCTTGGGTGTACCGTTTAATATCGCTTCTTATGCCCTATTGACGATGATGGTGGCGCAAGTGTGCGATATGGAAGCAGGTGAATTTGTACATACGTTTGGTGATGCACATATCTACAGCAATCACTTCGAACAAACGGAATTGCAATTGTCGCGTACGCCGAAAGCACTTCCTACTATGAAAATCAATCCAGAAGTAAAAGATATTTTTGATTTCAAATTCGAAGATTTTGAGTTGGTAGGTTACGAATTTGAGCCGCATATCAAAGCTCCAGTGGCGGTATAGAGAATTTGGAAATGAGGTAATTTGGAGATTTGAAAATTAGATAAAATGAGTGATACAAAATTAACGTTAATCGTAGCTGCAGCAGAGAATAATGCCATTGGCAAAGACAATAAAATGCTTTGGCATTTGCCGAATGATTTTAAATACTTTAAGAAAAATACACTAGAACATTCGGTGGTGATGGGTCGCAAGACGTTTGAATCGATTGGCAAACCACTTCCTGAGCGTCGCAACATTATTTTGACGCGTGATATGAACTATACCCACGAAGAAGTGGATGTAGCGAATAGTGTGCAAGAAGTATTGAACTATTGCCGTGACGAACGTGAAATCTTTATTATCGGTGGCGCGGAAATCTACAAACAAACCTTGCCTTTAGCCGATAAAGTCTTATTGACACGTGTACATACGACTATCGATGGCGATGCATATTTTCCTGAATTACTAGACCACGAATGGAACTTAGTATCAGCTGAAAAACACGATAAAGACGAAAAACACGCTTTTGACTATACTTTCGAAGTATACGAAAGAGAAAAATAAAATATACTTACCCTTCTTCCAAAAGCATTTCCCCGATACTTTTGGAAGAGGGAATTTTATTAACCGATTAAGACACAACAAATGAAAAAAGTTGAAATTTATGAATATTACTCCTTTGGCTACAATTATTATATTTTGTTAAATGAAAGTTCAAACAAATCAAATAAAGTAATATTAGATGATTTAAAAACCTATATAAAATTCATTGATGATCTCGATTTAAAAGTAACAGATTCATCTCTAAGATTAGCTGGTTTATATAAAGATATTATTACTTTAAAAAAAGCTTGCAGAGGTGAAACCAATTGATCCAATACTCCATCAATCAATTATAGAGAAATTAAAAATTGCAGATAAAACACTTAATGCCGAGCTTAACATAATATCAGCCTACTATATTAATAGCAGTAAAAGAATCGCTAATGAAATCCTTGAAAATAATATTCAAAAATTATTTGCTAAAGATGTTTTCCAATATCTTCCTGAAATAGCAAGATATGACTTTGATGAATCAGGAAAATGTTTATTATTAAATAGATTTACCGCCTGTGCTTTTCATACACTTAGAGGGACGGAAGATGTTTTGAAATTCTATTATGAAAAATTATTAGATATATCAGCTAAAGAACATCAAACTTGGTGGAATTTTTATGAAGAAATAGAAAAGTTTAACAAAAATGCTCAACCAAAGATATGTGAGGAATTATTAAATAATCTTAACAATCTTCGAAAATTTTATAGAAATAAAGCCCAACATCCTCAGATGATTTATAATAGTGATGATGTTCAAGATTTATTATTCAATTGTATCAAATCTATAAATGAAATGATACAAGACTTAATAAAGAGAAAATTAATTTCTAACGCACCTTTTTAATTATTAACTATAAAATAATGCCTCTATCCATCCAACAAGAACAACAAAAAGATTTCGAAGCTATTTATCAAATTAATAAACAAGCTTTTGAGCAAGATGCTGAAGCCAAACTAGTCGATGCGTTGCGAAATTCGGATGCTTTTGTACCCGAATTATCTTTGGTAGCCGAGCTCGATAATCAAATCGTTGGGTATATTCTATTTACGAAAATCAAAATTGTTAATGATAGTACTTCTTACGAATCCTTAGGTTTAGCGCCTATGGCAGTGCTTGAAGACTATCAAAAGCAAGGTATTGGTGGCGCATTAATTCAGGAAGGATTAGAACGTGCGAAGGAATTAGGTTTTACTTCCGTTATTGTATTAGGTCACGAACATTATTACCCAAAATTTGGATTTGAACCTGCTGCAAAATGGAATATCAAAGCCCCTTTTGATGTGCCTTCGGAAGTTTTTATGGGGATTGAGTTAGTTCCAAATGGATTGTAACATGTTAGTGGTACTGTGCAATATCCAAAAGAATTTGAAAATGTGTAAAAAATTTTTAAATTGCTTTCATAACCAAGAATAACCATGAAAACAACTAACATTGCTGAATTACATACGGCTGATCTATACAAAAAATTAAAAAGATTAAAATCTGAGAAGATTATGAATGCAGTTCTTATCGGATTTGCCGTCGGGATATTTGCTTATAGCGGAATTGTAAGTGGTTTTGGATTAGGTTCCATCTTAGCTTTAATTCTCGCTTATTTCTTTGTCAAGAACGCCAAAAACAGAGACGCTTTAGAAAAAGAAGTAGTCAATGAACTTGAAACTCGTGAAGCAAAATAACTTCTAGAAGATTACCAAATCACAAATTATCCCGTCATTTCGACCAAAGGGAGAAATCTAGAAAAACATATATAACAAATTAATTGTTGAGATTTCTCCTCATCCTTCGTCGAAATGACGAATAAGTTTACATTTTAAACATTTTGCATCACCCCATCAAAGGATCTGAAATACTGTGTTGTCCATTTTCAATACGTCCTGCGTATTGTCTTTGCCAGCCATCCACTTGTAGTGAAACATCATACCAGCGACCAAATTTCTGCGTATCCATTTCCAATCGCCCGGATTTCTTCGATTTGATCGTTAAACTTTCTATGGATTTTGTGTAGGCATTTGATACTTTGACAGCTTGCGAATTTTCCGAAATATTCTCAATGTGCAGTACTAAATTACCTTTCGCGGAATACGAAGTCTGTACTTGTAAAGGTTCAGTCAAGGTCCTAGATTGTAATTTACGGTAAAAGCCATTTGGTCCATGTACCGCAACATCATAAGCTCCATTATCCGTTTTACGCCAAGTACAATTAAATTTGTCTCCTGCCGCTACAGCAAATGACTTGCTAAAGCGATTCGTTTCCAGCAAATCATACACATTGAAAGCACCAGCAAGGGCGCGCTCTCCAAAACGATTTTTGGAGGCTTCAAAAGTTAATTCTAACTGCCCATCATCATGTGTTTCGTGAACATAAAGCTCATAGCAAAGCGTATTAGATGGCTTTGTGCCTTGCTCCTGTTTAGGTAAAGCAGGATGAGACTCGCCTCTATGGATATGATAAATATCTTCTTCGCCTAGTGCGACGAAACCGTCAGGAAGCGGCTTATCCTTTGCTTGATCAATACTTTGTATTTGCTGCTTCATATCCAAAAAGTCTGGCAAGCCATCCTTTTCGTTAGGATTATATGAACGGAAAACCGAAGTCAAATTCCCTGTTATTGCCCTACGCCACTTGGAAATATTCGTTTCTATAATTTCTTTCCTATACTTTTTGTTCAAGAAAACTTCCAAAAACTGAATGGTAGAGGTAATATCGCACACTTCCGAATTTACCCATCCGCCTCTGGTCCAGGGTGAAGCAATAATCAATGGCACGCGGTATCCTAATCCAACCGGACCTTCGGTTGCGTTTTCTTCTTTTACCCCCGACGCAAGTTCCTGTTCTTTCGTTAAAAATTCTGTTTGCAAACCTTCCTCCAAATTTGACGAAACTACGCCCGAATCTTTATCTCCCGGTTTAGGAGCCACGAATGGCGGCACGTGATCGAAATAACCGTCATTCTCATCATAATTCAAGATAAAAATCGTTTTCTTCCACACTTCAGGATTCTGTGTTAGAATATTCAATATTTCCGACACATACCAAGCGCCATACATCGGCGCACTGGGATGATCCGAAAAATACTGTGGCGCAACTAACCAACTCACAGTGGGCAATTGACCATTGGCTACATCCTGACGAAATTGATGCAAAATATCGCCTTTTGGAACCTCGATTTTAGTTCCTTCGAAATCAACTTCTTCTGTTGCGTGGTAATGTGCATCGCCATCGTTGGTTTGAAAAGCACGGCTATGCAGTTCCTTTTCGGAGTCCGACAGCTTTTCAAAATTCTCCGAAGAATATTGTTCGACTTCACGCTTGAAGCTCTCCAATTGATTCTTCTTTTGTGTCAGTGTATTTTGCACTTTTTGTGCATTCGGATCAGTAGCCAATTGCTTCTGCAACTCTGCGATTTCTCCAGGCAATTCTTCGATTCTACGGCTGTAAAAATCAATATGGCTTTTCTTAAAGCGTACATTGTACTGTGCAAACCATTCTAAATTATTGTCTGTAAAGTTGCCTAATAATGATTCTCCATTTCCAGACACTTCATTTTGCAAGCTGATTTCATTCTGGTAGACTTTCCAACTTATCCCGTTTTCTTGCAGTCGCTCTGGAAAGGTTTTCCAATGCGCTAATTTATTGTAATAGGTATCCGAATTGCGCGTCAAAGGTTTGCTATGTAGATCTTCCGTACACTTACCTGTCCAAAAATAATGGCGGTTGGTTGTCGTACCCGTTATGGAAGAGCAAAAATGTTGATCGCAAATCGTGAAAGCATCTGCAAAAGCATAATAAAACGGAATATCTTCACGCGTATAATAGCCCAAAGTGAGCGGCAAATCGCGATATTCCTTACGTCCAGATCGCTTCCAATCCAACCACTTATCAAACTTTCCTGTGTTCCAAGCACCAATTTGATTTTCCCAAGAATGCGGTAAATCTTGTGTCCAAGCGGCTTTGGAATTTTTGATATCTAACCGAAATGGTGCGTAGGTATGACCGTTTGCATAAGACTGCAACCATACAGGATTGCCATTGGACAATTGAATAGCACGTCTATCATTAAATCCGCGTACGCCTCTCAACGTACCAAACGAATGATCAAAAGAGCGGTTTTCTTGCATCAAAAGGACTACATGTTCGGCATCTAAGAATGTTGAACCTTGAAGGGGGTTAATCTTTAATGCAGCTTCAATGGATTTTGGGAAATGTGTAGAGAGTGCAAAAGAGCCTGCCAATATTCCTGCTTTCTTGATAAATGACCTTCTATTGTCCATACGGTTAGATTTATAAGGGTAATACTAGCGTAAGATAAAAATAACAAGGATAATCCGACGAATATTTTAAAATTAAAGAGCTTCCGGTATGGAAGCTCTCTCTACTACTCTATTAATCTAAAATTTTCAATTTGCTTCGGATGACCCAAGCGACTCAAACTTTCATAATATATTTTCTCTATTTGAGAATCCCGAAATTCGTCCGGATTCATAATGGGGATACCCGATATAATAGGATAAAAACGTTTGCATGTTGTGCAAGTTAGGCTCCCTATGCGTATATCTTGATCGACCGTTTGTTCGATGATCTCCAATTTTAAGTCCGATTTATCAAACGGACAACATAATTTATTCTGTATGGTACTTATTTTCATGGTTTTTTATTTAATGCTTGGTAATATGTGTTAATGACTTCCTTTGGATTCTCTGCGCTCATTAAGCCCGAAACGATTGCAATTCCAGCATAATTGATTTCTTCCAAAAGATTAATATTGTGAGGCTTAATTCCTCCTGCCAGAAAAAAAGGAATAGCATAATGCTGTTGAACATTTTTAATCAATGCTCTATCCACCAACACACAGCGTGTATTATTTTCGGATGGGAACATCGAACAAAAAGATAAATAATCAATCTGCTGATCATTCGCCCATTGTACGATATCCATATCATTAGTGCAGGTCACACCTACTATTTTATGCGTTAATTGTGACTTCACATACTCCCAATTGGGAGGAATATCATCAAAATGTACCCCATCAAAGTCGTAGTTGCGCATCAATTCATACTTATTGTTTATGAGAATAGGTATAGTGTGTCGATGAACAATCTCTATAATAGATTCCAAAATATTGTGGGAGGGCATATTATCCGAATCCCAAAGCTGTACGGCAATCACCTGATTGGACAAGAGATGATTCAATTTACGAAGAGCTGTAGCAGTAAAAGTGCGCATGTCCAGAATGATGTAAACGCCTTTTCTTTCTGTATTAAAGTTTATTTTACGATAAGCCATTTTCCATAGATTTAGCGAATACAGACCAATAGGCATCCTCCGCTGGCGCATTTAAAGGATACATTTCATCCCCTTTTGTAAAAAATTTCCCTTCGTGTTCGTGTAAAAATTGCCCAATTTCCGTACATGAAATGCCCCGGCGCTGAAATTCGTTTATTAACATTTCTTTGCCTTCCTTTTTGCAAGCAATAAGCATGCTTCCAGCGCCAATGATATGCTTTGGATCCAATCCAAAAATATGGGCCACCTCAGCATGCACCGGAGAAACGGGAATCTTGTCTATATCCACACGAATACCTTTGCGCGAAGCCGCAGCAAATTCATACGCAGCGCCCACTACACCTCCCTCTGTCACATCATGCATGGCGTTAACTATTTTGGAATCCATATGTAGTTCTCCAACTGCATGTGCTTCGGGAAGCACCGAGATATTCCAAAAACTGGAAGCTGCCTCTTGTACGACTTCATCACCTACATGTGCGCGTAAATAGTTGGGAAAAACCATGGCCAGAATGGATATCGCTGTCAATCCCGCTGTTTTTGTCATGAGCAACACATCCCCTTCTTCGGCCTGCGTGGAGGTCATGATATTCTCCCTATCTCCTACAGCAAATAACGTTACAGCGCCTGATAAGGTCGAATTATTGTGCGCATCAAAACTCGTATGTCCTCCAGTGATATTGATTTTTACCTGCTCAGCGAACTGATGAATATGTTCCCAATACTGCTTAAGCCCCTCTTCATCCATGTACTGTGGCAAGTTCAAGGTGAATTGTCCATACTGAGGCGCTAATCCGGAAGTGGCTATATCATTAGCTGCGAGGTGCAAAGAAATGTACGCCGAGGCTTTCATTCCTATCTGCGGTATAATGGAAAGCGGATCGCTAGCTACGACCATTCCTATTTTTTCAGTAATAGAAATCACCGCGCAATCGACACCATAGGCTGGACCTTGCAGCACCTTATCGTTGCCATATCCGACGGACCGTGCAAATACACTGTCTACCAGATTCTGATTGACTTTGCTCATAGCTAATCCTCAAATTGTACAAATAACCCAAAGAAATCGCCTACTGGAATAGACCATTGCTGCACTGGAAACCACTTGGGCAAGCCTGTACAAGACCAATGAATGGTATAATTGCGACCGACGAGAGCTTTGTCAATGACTTGAATTAGATTTTGTGGGGTATAGAAATGAGCGGTTACGTAAAAAGGATTTTTCCCAAATGCCTGTTGAATCCTTCTTCTAAAGAATTTAGACGAGTTGCGATTCATCATGCCCATCACTATTCCGTGGCGCGATACCCGAGCCGCTTCCTGAATAACGCGGATAGGATCCCGATAATATTCAAAAGTAGTAATAAAGGCCACCGCATCGAAAGTTTCGTCTTTGAAAGGCATAAAATGGGAGTCTGCCATGGCTAAATCCCCTAAAAAGAGTTCTTTAGCCTGCGATAACATCAGTGGTGATATATCTCCTCCCGAGGCTTCTATACCAATATCTTTCCACCAGCGCGTAAAGCGTCCGGTGCCACATCCAAACTCCAACAACTCCTTAATCCGAGGTTCTTTGGCGACTAATTCGGCTATGACTTTCTTTTGCCAGATCTCGGCTCTTTTGTATCGCCCCTCATACCATTGCTCATAGGTATCGGTATGTTCACGATTAAAAAACCACTCTGGTCGACCTTGCCAGTTGGCTTTACGCTGAGGAATCAGCTCTTGTACATTTTGTCTTATTAACTCCATACGATATATTGAATAAAAAAAATACTCCATTCGTATGGATAAGACCAACTGAATGGAGTACAATAAATATATCGTATCCTGCATCCCTACGTTGGCATTATCCAAATCAGGTTTCGGGTATAATCTCAGCTCTCCAAGAGGGCACCCCGTGCTATATTTTACTTATTAGCTTAAGTTCAGCTCAATAATAGGCAATAATATTCATAACATCAATTATTTACCTATTAATCTTTGTTAAAACTATAATCTACATGCCAAAACTCCGCTCCTTCAAGTAGATGAAGAAACACTTCTACTTCAACAAATCAGCTAACGCTTTTTCTACTTTTTCAAATCCAAAATCGGCCTTTACTTCAGTAAACATACGTTGAATTTGGTCATTGCAAAGATTCCCTATACTTCCTTCGTGCGTATGATTTACCTCTTTAGACGGTTGAAATGTGCCTTCTTCTATTGCTAAGCCTATATTTTTATAGGCCTCACGGAATGGAATACCTGCTAACACTTCATTATTTACCACTTCTACGGAGAATAGATAATCGTATTTCGGATCATCCAAAATATTGTTTTTAATCTCAATATTCTCTAACATGAATGTGGCGATTTCCAAACAATCATTCAACGATTGGAATGCTGGGAATAAATTCTCTTTCAACAGCTGCAAATCGCGGTGATAGCCAACAGGTAAATTTGTCGTCATCATGGCGATTTCGGTTGGCAATGCTTGAATCTTATTGCAGCGCGAACGAATCAACTCAAATACATCTGGATTCTTTTTATGAGGCATGATACTCGAGCCCGTAGTCAAGTGGGCCGGAAAAGAGATAAATCCAAAATTCTGATTAATAAACAAAGTAACGTCCATCGCAAATTTGGCCAATGTTGCCGCTATCGAACTCATGGCTTGTGCGAGCACACGTTCCGTTTTACCGCGTCCCATTTGTGCATAGACAACATTGTAATTCAAATCCTCGAAGCCCAACAATTCCGTGGTCATTGTACGATTCAACGGAAAAGAAGAGCCATAGCCCGCTGCCGAACCTAATGGATTTTTGTTACATACGGCCCATGCCGCTTTCAATAAGTGTAAATCATCTACCAAACTCTCTGCATAAGCACCAAACCACAGTCCAAAAGACGATGGCATAGCAATTTGCAAATGCGTGTAGCCCGGCATCAGAACCTGTTTGTACTGCTCACTAAGTTTGATAAGCTGCTTGAATAACACCTCCGTATTGTTAAAAATGCTATATATTTCCGAGCGGAAATACAACTTTAAATCCACCAAAACCTGGTCATTGCGTGATCGTCCAGAATGAATCTTTTTACCGGCTTCGCCAATGCGTTGGGTCAACATCATTTCGACTTGAGAGTGCACATCTTCTACACTATCCTCGATCTCGAATTGTCCTTCCTGTATTTCCTTATATATATTTTTAAGTTCTTGTTGAACTGCCGTCAAATCTTCATCCGTCATCAGACCAATACTATTCAACATGCGCGTGTGAGCAAGTGAGCCCAACACATCTGCTCCTGCCAAATGCATATCCATTTCACGGTCTTTGCCTACCGTAAAGGATTCAACAAACGAATCAACATCAATATTTTTCTGCCAAATTTTCATTCAAAAGTCGTTTTGAATCACAAAAATACCATTATTTTAATATAACGTTTTGATAAACTTGACTTTTTAATCATTTCCTTACACAAAAGAAAAATGCTATAACATCTTTAATACAGTAATCGACTATTAGAAGATTATAGATATATTTATACCAATACTTAACCTATTCAATGAATGACTAAAAAATCGATTCTTTTTTTCGCGTGTCAACTGGCATGGTTAACACCTTTTGCCCAGGAGGCTACAAAACCCCTTTCGTGGCAGGATGTTCCGAATTGGAAATACATGCGCTTGAATGAGGCCACACCTTCTCCGGATGGAAATTGGCTTGCTTATGTTTCAGGACCTACGTCGGGTGACTTAACACTTACCTTAAAAAAAGTGCAGGACACCACAAAGTTTGATTACCAGATCGGTGGCGCTTCTACCCCTATTTTTTTCAACCATAATGCGCAATACTTCAGTTTTTTTGAAAATCAAAAATATACTGAAATCAAGGCGAATGAAAAGTCACGTAAGCCTTCCAGCAAAAAATTGAGAATAGTAGCTCTCAAAGATACAGCATCGGTGACTTTTGATAAGGTACAAAGCTATAGTTTCTCCAATGAGGACAGCAAATGGGTGGCAATACGCTTTGAGAATCCAAGACCGGCTGGGCCGAGCATGCCTGGAGCACCTAGTTCGGATGATAGTCCTAAAGGTTCAGATTTGTTGTTATACAACCTCATTACCAAGAAAAAATACAACTTGGGTAACGTAAGTGACTACAGCTTCAATAAATCAGGGCAATATTTGGCGTATATTATCGATGCCAATGGCAAAAATGGTAACGGTATTTTCTTAATGGATTTGAATACTGGCATATCGAATGCCTTGCATAATGATGAAGCTAATTTTTCAAAAATTGCGTGGAACAAAGAAGGAACAGCATTCGCCTTGTTGAAATCCAAAAAAGATAAAAAGTACAAAAGCCCGGTTTATACGCTATTAGGCATAAAAAATATAAAAGCACATCATGCCGATGTATTTACCTATAGTGGATTGGATGAAAATCAGATCACAGCGGGATACGGCATCAGCGAAAACGCTAACGCGTACTGGAGCAAAGACCTAAAAACGATATTTTTCGGTGTAGCCAAATTAGAAAAAGCCGAGGAGCCGAAAACCACAGAAAAGAAAATAGACGATATAGCAAAGGCTGATGCTAAAAAAGCTTCTGAAAAAGATTCTATTACCTCTAAGACCGACAGCACGCAAATCGCCGCAACAGCCAAACCTGCTACAGGCCCCAAAAAACCAGAGGTCAACAAAAAGGATCTCGAAAAACCGGATATGATCATCTGGAATTGGCAGGATGTACGCCTACAATCCGCACAAAAATCACGCTTGCAATTTGACAAAAACTACACCACCATGAGCGCGTGGCATGTGGATGAAAACAAATTTGTGTCGCTAGCGGACAGTGCTGTGAAGTCTATTTCGCTTTCACCGAATCAACTGATAGGCTATGGATATGATTTTAAGCCTTATGAGTATGAATCCAATCTCAATGGGCAGAGCTATGGTGATTTGTACATCATCGACATCAAGACAGGCAAGAAGCAACTTGCCTTCAAAAAATTGTACTTGAATGCCGGACGTGGAATCCGCTTCTCACCAAATTCGGACATGTTGCTGTTGTATAATGACGGACATTATTTTACTTTAAACACTAAAACCTTAGCCAGCACCAATATTACGCAGAACATACCAAGTTCGTTTGTGGATATCATGGCAGACCATAATGTTGAAAAACAAGGAATTGGAAATTTCGGATTTACGGCGGACAACAAATTTGTGTTGTTACGAGACAATTTTGACTTATGGAAAGTATCTGTGGATGGTAAGTCAGCTACTACATTAACGGATAATTGGAAATCTAAAAAATTGGCGACCACCGCATTCAATAATATCTATCAAGATGACGAATTTGTGGACCTAAAAAAGGATCAATATTTATCAATTTATAATCATGCAACGAAACAAAAAGGTGTAGCAATATTGCCTGCCAATGCCAACAAATTGCAAGTACTCAAACTTGATGACATCAATATGAGTGGACTCCGCAAACCTAAAAACAGCAGCAATTTCTTCTACACGCTAGAACGATCTAATGTGGCTCCTGATTTTTTTGTGGCATCCGATAAATTGTTGAAGTCCGAAAAGCAGTTGACAAACAATATTGCCAATGAAAAGGCAAGTGTCTTATCATCTGGATCCAAACTGATTTCCTATGTGTCGGCACATGGAGACACTTTGGAAGCCACACTTTACCTTCCAGCCAATTATGTAGAAGGCCAATCCTATCCGACAATTACATATATCTACGAAAGATTGACCCAAGAGAAGAATAATTATGCGCAACCTTCATTTCCGGGCGGAGGTTTCAATAGAGCTATGTACACCAATAATGGCTATGCCATATTGATGCCCGATATCAAGTATAAATTGAATGACCCTGGTATGTCCGCAGTAGCCTGTGTGGTACCAGCTGTACAAGCCGCTATTAAGACCGGAATTGTAGATGAGAAGAATGTGGCTATCCACGGACACTCTTGGGGTGGTTATCAAACTTCCTTCCTGATTACGCAAACGAATATTTTCAAAGCTGCTGTAGCAGGCGCTCCGCTTACCAATATGATTTCGATGTATTCATTGATTTATTGGAATACTGGCTCCTCCAACCAAAGTATTTTTGAATCCAGCCAAGGCCGCTTGACAACAGGATATTGGGACAATTGGGATGCCTACGTGCGCAATTCACCAATTTATCACATCAAAAAAGTCAACACCCCGTTGATCATTATGCACAATGATAAAGACGGGGCTGTGGATTATACACAAGGTGTGGAGTATTACAACAGTTTACGTCGCTTGAACAAACCCGTGGTGATGTTGACCTATAATGGTGAAAATCACGGATTAATGAAGGAAGTGAACAGAAAAGATTACGCCGTGCGCATGATGGAATATTTCGACCATTATCTGAAAGGCAAACCAGCTCCAGACTGGTGGGCTAAAGGAATAGACTATGTGGATCTTCCGAAGCATTTAGAAGAACGCGCCTTTTAACTATCAAAAAAAGCTAATCTCTGGATTAGCTTTTTTTTGATTTCGGACTCTTGCCATTTTATCTCAGCATCGATTAATTAATTTATTTTTATCCTAAATCTTAAAAAAGTAAACTTTTCCACTATTTTTATGTTATTATTTAAGTATTAATATTTAATAAGTAGATAGACTTAGCTTTGAACAGATTTACTCGCGTTGCTGTCCGTATTTTCCTATGGGTCATAGGTTCCATTATTGCTTTATTATTGCTGCTGGTATTTCTTATACGTCTACCTGCTGTGCAAAACTATATTGCAGGTAAAGTATCAAATTACCTAGAAAACAAAATCGGCACCCCAGTGGATATTGGGTATGTAAACATCACATTTCCGAAGATGCTGGTGTTAGAAAATGTATATTTTGAAGACCAAACGCAGGATACGCTGGTTTCGGGCGAAAGAATAATGGTGGACATTGATATGTTCAAAATCCTTAAAAATACAATCGAAGTCCAAGAAATCCAGCTCGAAGGCATTACGGCCAAAATAAAACGTACCGCCCCGGATGGGAATTTCAACTTTGACTATATTGTTAAAGCCTTTGCTTCCGAAAAGGAAAGCACCGTAACTGCCCCCGACACCTCATCTGCACTGATCTTCAAACTCGATAAAATTGGTTTGCAGCGTATCCACTTCGTGTATACCGATGATATGATCGGTACCTCAGCCGATTTACGACTGAATAAGTTTGACACCCGTGTCAAAACTTTTGACTTGGCAGGCAACATGACTTTTGATCTGCCCAATATAAATATTGATGGTCTGACAGCTGATGTCAAACAGTGGGCACCGATGACCGAAGCCAAAGAGGTAAAACCCGAAGATTTTGGCATTTCCGATGCAACGGCCAACACCACTTCGCTCCTACCTAATCTTGGAACTGAAACCATTACGCTCAAAAATATCTTTGTGAAGTATGAGAATGCCTCATCCGCCATGAAAACCAAGTTTGATATCAAGAATCTTTCTGCTAATGTAGATCGAATAGACTTGAATGAAGAGGTTGTCAAACTCAAAGAGGTTATTTTGGATCAATCCGACTCTTATGTCATATTCGATCCAATAAATAAAACTAAAGAACCAGATACTTCCACTGTACCTGTGAATTGGATAGTTTCGGCAGACAAAATAGCCGTCGACAAAACAAATTTTATATTCAGAGACAATAATCAGGCACGCACAAAAGGGTTTGACTATGGAAATATAGGTATAAAAGACCTCGCCGGATCAATAAAAAGTCTTTACTATTCCAATGATTCCATATCGGGTGCTGTTCAGAATTTAACCGCCAAAGATCATTCGGGATTATACCTTAAACAATTGCAAGCGGATTTTATTTATGGCAACAATGGCGCTGTGATAGAAAATCTATTGGTACAAACCCCTAAGACTGTAATCCGTGATTATATAAAAATCACTTATCCATCATTGGACGCGGTATCCAAATACCCTCAATTGGTGCAGATCGATGCGCGTATACGCAAAAGCCAGATTGATATGACCGACATCAAGTACTTTGCGCCTGATCTAGAGCAGATGGATGTCATGAAGCCACTGATGACACGCAGTTTTTATATTGACGGTCGGGTTGCGGGTCGATTGGATGATTTGAATATCCCAAATATTGAATTCAAAACATTGGATAAAACGCACATTATTGCTTCAGCACGGATTAAAGGCCTGCCAGATACCGACAAATTAGATATTGACCTCAATCTTAAAAAACTTACAACGGGAAAAGCGGATTTGGAGCGCTTAATAGCTAAATCATTACTGCCACAAGATATGGCTTTCGAATATCCTAATTCAATATCCCTCACCGGAACTTTCAAAGGTGGAATGAATGGCTTTAATACCAATATGAAGCTGGTGACTGAAAAAGGGAATGCTGCGGTAGATGGATACTTGACTATGGGTAGTCGCGATACGACTTACGATGCGCATATCAGTATCGACAATTTTAATATTGGTCATCTGTTGAAGCAAGACTCTGTATTAGGAATTATCTCTGCGGATGCACAAGTAAAAGGCAGAGGCTTGAATCCTAAGACGATGGATGCTGATGTCAAAGGCACAATCAATCGTTTCGACGCGATGGGATATGGCTACCATGACATCAATCTGGACCTCATGGCACAAAGCGGAGATATTGCCGGAACTATTAATAGCACGGATCCGAATATTCGTTTCAACGCCAATCTGGCTGCCGACATGAGCGCGACCTATCCTAAGGTAAAACTCAACATGATGATTGATTCCGTCAACCTGCAGAATCTTAAATTGATAGATGACAACTTCCGCTATCACGGAAAAATTGATGCGGATTTCGAAACTGCGGATTTGAATTTCCTTAACGGAAGGCTAAATATTACCCAATCCTCGATTGCATACAACGAAGAACGCTACGCGCTAGACACCATATCTTTGATTGCGCGTGCAGATACTTCACGCAATACGCTGATGCTACGTTCTGAATTCTTGCGTGCGCATCTGGTAGGAAAATATAAGTTGACAGAGTTGGGGGCTTCGATGCAGGATGTACTGCGGGTATATTACAATCCCAAAAATGAACCGCCCAAAGAACTTAAATACGATGCGCAGACCTTTGAATTTTCAGCTACGCTGAGCTATTCCCGGTTTTTAAAAGATTTCTTCCCTGATATCGAGAAGATGAGCAACATCACCCTCGATGGTTCCTTCAATAGTCAGCAAAAAAATATTATGGCCAAATTATTGGCTCCTAGTGTCATCTATGGCGGGACAGAGATCAGTAATCTGGGTATGGATATTATTACTGTGGACAGCACCCTCTATTATTCCGCATTAATTGACAAAATTAAAGTCAATCAAATCGAACTTAAAAATACGGTCTTAAGCGGCCAAGCAGTGGAGAACAATCTGGATTTTGGACTTTGGATCAAGGACAAAGAAGATAAAGACCGGTATCATTTAGGCGCAAGAATGGGTGTAGAAAACGGGAATTACATCCTTAGTCTATTGGAAGATGGCTTAATGCTCAATTACGACACCTGGTCTACTTCCCCTAGCAATCAATTGAGTTTTGGGAAAGATGGTATTCGTGCCCATGATTTTCTACTGAGTAATGCGGGTCAAGAATTGCGTATTCAATCTCAGGATTCTACACTCAATTCACCTATAGACATCTCTTTTAATAATTTCCGAATCGAGACTTTATCGGACATCCTCGAATCAGATAATTGGCATGTAGGTGGTGGTATTAATGGAGCAGCGACAATTTCGCGCCTAGACACCAAACCAGTCTTCGTATCGGATATCGAAATCAACAAATTTTATTTTGGAAAGGATACTGTAGGAACTATTCTGCTCGATGTTCACAATCAAAAGGAAGACACATATTCGGCAGACATCCGCATTACCGAAAATGGAAACGATGTACAGTTGTTGGGTGATTATTTTGCTCCTATTAATGGCAAACCCTCCTTTAAGGCATCACTCAACTTAAAACCTTTAAAAATGAAGGCTATTCAGGCTTTCAGCATGGGATACTTGCAGAATAGTGAAGGTGATCTAAACGGTGTTTTGGATATCAGTGGAGACCTAGAAAATCCTCGGATAGTAGGTGATTTGACATTCAATCGAGCAAAATTAAATGTGGCGATGTTGAATGCTGATTTTCTGATGGACAATCAAAAAATTAGCTTTACCAACCAAGGCTTACAGTTCAGACAGTTCTTGTTGAAGGATGGCAAAGGTAATGAAGCCAGATTGAATGGCACAATCCTGACAAAAACATACACCGATTTCGATTTTAATCTTAATCTAACGACCAATAATTTTGCGGTAGTCAATTCCACCCGAGAAGATAATGACCTTTTCTACGGAAAATTATATGCTACATCCAATATTCGTATTCGCGGTAATATGGATAAGCCCACTATTGATGGTAATGTATCCGCGAATGAAAATACTGATTTTGTTTTTATAGTACCTAATGACAATCCAGGTATTGCTGAGCGTGACGGTGTGGTTAAGTTTGTGGACAAAAGCGATACAGCGCGTACTAACGTATTTGCCAAATTAGATTCACTAACCACAGCAACACGATTACAGGGTATGGATCTGTCTCTCAACTTGAGTACAGACCGCGATGCCAAATTCAAAATTATTATTGATGAAGGCTCGCAAGACGCCTTGAATATCCAAGGTGTGGCGGAGTTAACGACGACCATTGATGCAAGTGAGAAAATCACGATGTCAGGAACATTCACCGTCGAGGATGGTAACTATTCATTTAGCTTTGGTCCAATAAAAAAAGAGTTTGATTTTGAAAAAGGTAGTACAATCACCTGGAATGGAGATCCGCTGGACGCCCGTATGGATATTACCGCATTGTACAAAGGTCGATTCCCAACGTTGGATTTGGTGGCCAATCAAGTAGGTACCGAAAGTGCTAATCTCTATAAACAACGTATTCCATTCAATGTCAAATTATTTTTGACTGGCGAACTATTCAAACCACAAGTGAGTTTTGACATTGATTTGGATGAAAACAATGCAATTGTCTCCCAAGATGTCGTATCCAAGGTGAATAATGCCTTAGTAGCACTACGTGATGATCCTGCAGAATTAAATAAGCAAGTCTTCTCCTTGATTATTATGGGTCGATTCATGTCTTCCAATCCGTTCGAAAGCTTATCTGGAGGCGGTGGTGTTGAAGGCATAGCACGTAGTTCGGTAAGTTCATTCCTGACCAGTCAGCTCAACAATTTGGCTTCAGATCTCATCAAAGGTGTCGAGTTGGACTTCAACTTACAGTCCGAACAAGATTATTTATCAGGTTCTGCCCAAAATCGTACTGACTTAAATATTGGATTATCGAAAATGTTGTTCGATGATCGCTTAAAAATTACCATAGGTTCTAATTTTGAGGTCGAAGGGAAAACACGTCCAGGAGAGAAGCCAAATAATATCGCGGGAGATATTTCTTTGGATTACCAACTTTCAAAAGATGGCCGATATTTTGCACGTGTATACCGCAAAAACCAGTATCAAGCTACTTTGCAAGGTCAATTTGTGGAGACGGGTATAGGTTTCATTATCAACATGAGCTATAATCAATTCAAGGAATTATTTATGAATGAAAAGGCCCTAGCGGAATATACAAACACAAATAATAGTGATTTCAGAAAAAGATTTAATGTAAAAAGGATGGAAACAGATTCCGTATATCGTGACAGTGTACGTTTAGTCATTCGTGATAGTATGTTGAAACATAATCCTACTTATCGCAAAAGAGTGGAAGAACAGCGTCAGAAGGAAGAATTGAACAAAAGTCTACAGGATTCTACGAATAATACAAACGATAGCATACCAAAACCGTCTATAAAAGATACAGCGATTCGCAATGAAGATGAGGAAAGGAGATCGAATGAAAAGTAATAAACTGAGCTTAACACTATGGAGCGTTATCTGCTTTTCCATTATGTCATGTAGCACGACCAAACATCTTCCTGAAGGCGAAAAATTATATGTCGAAGGTGATGTGAAATTGGAAATGGACAGCAATGTCAACGTGGAGCGTAAGGAAGCCTTTGAAGAACATCTAGAAGGCCTTCTCATGCCTAAACCCAACAAAAAAGCTTTAGGTGTACGTTGGAAATTAATGTTTTGGAATGCGGGCGGAGGATACGACAGTACCAATAATATTGTAAGAAGATGGCTCAAAAAACGGGGTGAAGAACCCGTACTATTAAGTGACGTAAACCGCGAGTACAACGAGAATCTTTTGCGCAACAGAATGGAGAATCTTGGATTTTTCAATGCCACTGTAAGTTCCGACACGAGTATTGATGACAAGACCGCGAAAATAATATACACAGGTATCCCCCGTAAAATTTATCGCATTGATTCAGTGGTCTTTGATATTGACTCTACAACTAATATTGGCAAGGATATTATCGCCACGAAATCAGAATCCTTATTAAAGAAAAATTCAAACTACAATCTGGATGTAATCGTCAATGAACGGGACAGAATAGATAACGATCTTAAAAATAAAGGCTATTATTATTTCAGCCCGGAAAATATATTGGTAGAGGTGGACAGTACGATCGGTGACCACAAAGTCAACATGTATGTGACTATCAAGCCAGAAACCACACAACAATCAAAAGAACCGCAAAGAATAGGTGATATCTTTATTTTTCCGAATTACACCCTCACTTCGCAGGGCTACACCCGTAGACCCAATACGGAATATTTAGACTTGGTTGATGATAATTATTATGTAATTGATAGACAAAATACATTTAGACCACGTGTACTGACGAATCACATTTTCTTCGAGCGTGGAAGATTATATGACCGCTACAATCACAATCTGACAATAAATCATTTAGTAAACTTAAATGCTTTTAAGTTTGTGAAAAATAGCTTTGTGCCGAATCCAGATTCGGCAAATACATTGGATGTATTTTATCACCTCACTCCCCTTCCAAAAAAATCTATTCGGGTAGAATTGCTGGCGAAAACCGCTACCGTGTATAATGGTTCGGAAGCAAATGTGACTTGGACGCTTCGCAATGCATTCAAAGGCGCAGAAACTGTCAGTGTGAATGTCTTTGGGGGCTATGAAACTCAAACAGGTGGAAACGTCAACCTGAATTCTTCCTATTATCGCTATGGTGCAGAGGTTGCCATTACGTGGCCACGTCTGCTCTCTCCGTACAAGTGGACACCAGGAAGGCGTTTTATTCCGAAAACATACCTAAAGTTAGGTTATGAGTTCTTGAATAGGCGTACTGCCTATACCCTCAATTCTTCCAGTCTGAATTATGGTTATATCTGGAAAGAAAATGAGCAAAAGCAGCATGACCTGACCCTTGCCGAAATCATCTACGTACAGCCTCGTAATATTTCGGAAGCGTATCAAGCCCAAATGGACACCGTGCCTACCCTTCGTCGTATCGTAGAGCCTCAATTTTCTTTTGGTCCCAATTATACCTATACCTTTACCAATACCATGCAAGAAAGCCTAAAAAATACATTCTATTTTAAAGGTGGATTAAATCTTTCGGGTAATGTATTAGGGCTAATCCAAGGCGCTAGTTATAAAAATGATAATCAAAAAGAACTTTTTGGTACGCGATATAGTCAATTTGTAAAAATTGAGGGCGATGGTCGTCATTACCTGAAATTAGGGCAACATTCACAACTTGCATCGCGCATCATGCTGGGCATGAGTTATTCGTATGGTAACTCTAGATCTTTGCCATATCTCAAACAATTCTACTCCGGAGGTCCGAATGGGTTGCGTGCATTTAGAGCCCGCGCAGTTGGCCCAGGTTCTTCAATGCCCGAAAATTTGGGTGAAGAAAATTTCTTTGCCGACCAAACTGGAGATTACAAGCTGGAGTTAAATACAGAATATAGAAATCGTCTAGTTGATTTTGGCGTCGGCATTCTTAATTGGGCTGCCTTCATTGATGCCGGTAACATCTGGTTACAAAATCGCGATGATGGCAAACTGGGTGGCAAGCTATCTAAGGAATTTCTCTCTGAATTGGCGGTAGGTGCCGGCGCAGGTTTACGATTTGACTTCACCTTCTTGGTGCTACGTACGGATTTAGCTATCCCTGTCCGTGTTCCATATTTGCCTAAAGGTGATCGTTGGGTGTTTAAAGACATCGATTTCAAAGATTCAGACTGGCGTAGAAATAACTTGGTATTCAATTTGGCTATCGGCTATCCATTTTAACATAAAAATGGCAATTTAAAATAATTGATATATAATAAAAGTCTCTGATTTTGATTATATTTAGCTATAACTAAAAACCTGTTTATATATGAAAATAACGGTTATCGGAGCTGGAGCTGTTGGAGCTACTACAGCAGACAATATTGCTAGAAAAAATTTTGCTGAAGAAGTCATTTTATTAGATATCAAAGATGGTTTTGCCGAAGGTAAAGCACAGGATATGATGCAAACTGCTGCATTATTAGGATTTGATACAAAAATAAAAGGGGTTACAAATGATTATCTACAGACGGCTGGCTCAAGTATTGCGGTGATTACTTCTGGTATACCACGTAAGCCCGGGATGACTCGTGAAGAGCTGATTGGCACGAACGCCAATATTGTCAAAGAAGTGGTGGATAATTTGGTGAAATATTCCCCAGATATTATCATTCTGGTTGTTTCCAATCCGATGGATACCATGACATATTTGGCGTATAAAGTAGCAGGCTTACCCAAAAACAGAATAATCGGTATGGGTGGTGCATTGGATTCATCGCGATTCAAATACCAGCTGGCAAACAAATTAAACGCCTCTCCTGCCGATCTGAATGCAATAGTCATTGGTGGACACGGTGATACTACGATGATTCCACTCATCAATAAGGCGACGTGGAATAGTATTCCTGTAAACGATTTTCTGGAAGAAATAGAAAAAGAAGAAATCGTGCAGAAAACCATGGTGGGCGGAGCGACATTGACCGCATTGATTGGGACATCCGCATGGTATGCCCCAGGTGCAGCCGCTGCAGCGATGGTAGAGAGTATTGCTTTGGATCAAAATAAATTATTTACCGCATCAGTGTACTTAGAAGGTGAATTGGGAGAAAGCGATATTTGTATTGGCGTGCCGGTAGTCATCAACAAAAATGGGTGGGATAAGGTCGTGCCAATTCAATTGGATGAAGAAGAAAGTGCTAAATTTAAGGCAAGTGCTTCTGCGGTACGCGCCATGAATGCTGTACTAAAGGATAGCAATATCCTATAATTCGAAAAATAAACTTTCTTTATATTTGAGAGGACTTGTTGCGTCCTCTTTTATTTTTATAAGCTGTAACATGAAGATTATTCCGTTTGAAATTTTGCCTTTGCAACAAGAAGGTGTTCATCCTATCCTCCATATTGAAATACTCGATAAAAAATTCAAAATGGTGTTGGATACTGGAGCCTCAAAGACCGTGTTGGATCGAACCACTTTATTGGAATCGGGAATAGATGAGCAAACATTAATCGAAACCAGTATATTATCATCTGGACTAGGGACTAATGAAATGCAATCGGCCATGTATGTATTACCATACCTAAAAATTGGCAATTGGATATGCAAAAAATTTGAAGTCGCTGTATTAGACCTCTCCAGCATTAATTATGCTTACTCCCAGATCAACGCAGATCCCGTAGTTGGTGTCCTTGGTGGTGATATTTTATACAAGTACGGGGCAGTAATCAATTACAAAAAGCGCACGCTACAACTAAATGAGCGGGGAGCCAAAATAAGGTAACGCACTTTAAAACACTCCACTATTTATGCTGTGGAGTGTTTTAAAATATTATTTTATATCACTAATATTTTCCCATTGGATATTATTCATATCCCGAATTTCCTCCCTTTCACCAGAATATGTATTGACGAATACATTTTTAATATTTTCTGATTTTAGAACATAGCTTCCCCAAACGATTGTGAAAATCAAATTTCTAAGTACGTCAGGAACTACCTCTTGAGCAGAAAACTGAGCAGGCATCAATAAATAAGCAAAAGTCGTATCTAATAGAATGAATGAAAGCTTCAAAATAAGCACAAATAATACAGTCTGTGGAAATATATCCCGCTTACTGAAATACAAGACCAGGCTGTATATAAACGAAATAATCAATACCGTATTCGCAAAAATCTCGAATACAATAAGTCCTGTATAATACAGTCCATTGATATTTAAATATTTATAAGCCATCCAAACACTCTGAACTAATAAGGAATTATCGGAAAAGAAAAAATATAAAAGCCGAATGGTTGAAGCAACGAGTGAAAAACCTAAGAACACAGTCCAGCCATTCATACGCGAATCATATTCAATTCTTTGTGGAATAACCAAATATTTAGGTGCCGATCGATGATAATATTTGACTATAAATGTCAGCGTAATAATTATAGTAAGGAATACGATCAGATACGATAACCAGGATGGAGAACCTAAAAAGTCCCCTCCTTCTAAAGTTCCATTCTCCGCAATAAAAAAAGCATTATACAGATAATCATCTCTATCCACAAAATCCTGTTTGAATGCATCTACATCCTTTTCGTCTATGAAAGAGGAATGAATGGAAAATTGATAAGCGATATTTAAAGTATCCTGATTTGTCATCACATGTTTTCCGTAACTATAAGCTGTTCTTTCTTTGAACATATTGTCTACTGGAAAATCCAACGAGCTGCCATCGGCGTTCACTATTTTTATAACATGATTAATATCCATCGGGTAGGATAAACTTATTGGTCCCAAATGACTACCTTCTATTTCAGGAATATAATTGTTCACCTGATTGCCATACAGCGGCAATATCCGCTTTCCCGAATCCTTGTCTAATGTACCCAATTCACTAATGCTATAACTTTCAAAAACTTTAAAAACATTATGAGCCACATTATCTTCAAATCTTAGATTTTCTTTTTTTTCGGTTTTGGGATATAAGCGCGTATAATAATCTAAATAGGATTTTTGAATCTGATTTTTTGCTGTTGATTTAAAATAATTTCGGATCTCATCGGCACTTCCGCCTTCATAAATCGTTTCCACCAGCAATTGAGCTTTGTATCCCGCTTCCATCTTATAGGTTTCGACTATCTTTATTTTGCGATTAGCAACCTTACTCAATCCTAATAGTTCTTTAGGTCTACTCGTACTCAACACTTGCCCATAATACGGCAGATAACGATCTTTAATATCTCCCCCTTGGTTACTAATCGTAGGGTCAATAATTTGGCTGCGGCCGTCGATATTAGTTTCCACAATCATATGATTGAAATGTAAGGGAGAGGGCAGTCTATCTCCTAATCCTGTATCAATCGTTGTATTTGCGAGCACCAAATACGCCTGTATGCCTTTTGACTGAAGCATAGAAGCCAATAAAACAGATTTGTCCTTACAATCGCCATACCGCTGTTGAAATACTTTTTCTGGATTGTTGGCCCGATGCGAATATTCTCCTACTTCTACACCCATATAGCGGATGTCATTTTGGACAAATTTTGTTGCAGCATCTAGAAAAGAATTCGTATTTCCTTTTGCCTCTTTCCAGAGTTTGTCGACAAATTGGCCCAATGAACTATTGGCATTAATGGGTAAAATGGGATTAATGTTGGCAATCCAATCAGAGACTTCTTGCCAGTTGGTATATTCTGAACATTCGATATAATCAATATTTGTATACCAACTTGGTGTGTTGAACGAATAAGAAGCCTTTTCAGTACCTGTCACATCCCAAGTATACACCTTATCATTTCCATTATTCGTGACTACAGGATTAGGCGCATTTCTATAGGTTTTAAATTTTACAGCTCGATGATTCGGAATGATATACCGCGCATATACTCGGCCTATGGGTTCATAAGACTGCAGGTAATAAGAGTCCGAAAATTTATTTTGAAACACACTATTAAACCCTACAATAGAATAGGAAGATATTATTTTATCATCCTTTCGTAGGTCATCAATGATGAAGTAAGCCGATTTCATTCCATTATAAATCGATCTGGTTAAATCATCTTCCAGAGACAACTGCTTTACTTGCTTGAAATCTAGCTTATTAATACGAATTCCATTACGAATTACCGCCAATTCATGAAAAATAACCTTTTGATATTCGGGGTTAAAATTGATGTTAATTTGACCTGCGCTTTCCGTTCCGGCATTATCAAAAACGACTTTTACATCTCGATAAAATCTGGTCTTAGACTGAACATTTACTTGATATTCACAGGATTCGAAATAGTAGCCATTACTAATATCTTCCAAGTCCGGAACAATTGGCTTTGAATCTGGTGTAATCACCCAGTTTGGAACCTCGGATTGAGACAATTGGGCATACACATCACTTATTCCGAGTCCTAAGAAAAGGAATAACAAGGATTTAAATAAAGAGAAATTCATATTTTAAGTTAATTACACGAATGTAATTAACTTTTTGTTCAGAAAAAGAAAATAGCTCCACATTTCTAAAAAATAAATGTGAAGCTATTTTTACACAACTTATCAGACTTAATTAATCACTTAAAAACAACACGTTAATTTTCCAGAAGTCGTAAAGCTGTATACATCATTCCCCCTATTGCCAAATCGAAAGCATCTTCATCAATTAGGAAAGTAGGTGTATGCAATTCGGAGCCAATGCCTTTCTGTTGATTGGCGATGCCTAACAGATAGAACACAGCCGGATAAGCCGACGTATAATAGGCAAAATCTTCTGCCGCCATCCAAATTTCAGCCTCATGGACAGCATCTTTGCCATGAAATTCTATAAGCGAAGTCGTAATCTCATGCGTCAGCGCCACATGGTTAATGAGTGCTGGATAGCCACGTCGGATTTCATATGTTACTGTAGCACCGTATAAAGCGGGCAATTCTTGAATTTGCTTTTCGATAATAGATAAAGCTTTACTACGCCAATTTTCATCCATTGTTCTGAAAGTGCCTTCCAAATAGACTTCATTAGGAATGACGTTAGTCGCGCCATTGGCTATAATCTTTCCTATAGACAACACCGAAGGTATAGCAGGATTAGCTAACCGAGAAACAATCTGTTGCAAAGAAACAACCAATTGGGAGGATATCACAACAGGATCAATATTCAAGTGTGGCTGTGCCCCGTGCCCTCCCTTGCCATTCACAGTGATGAATATTTCGTCGCTAGAAGCCATAAATTTCCCGGCACGAATGGCTACATTACCTATTTCGTATTTGGGTGACACGTGGAGACCTACTACAGCTTTGATGTCGTAGGCATTTAATTTTTGAGATTCCAGAACAGCTTTTGCTCCTCCTGGGATTTTTTCTTCCGCAGGTTGAAATACCCCCAACACAATTCCCGAAAATTCCTCGCGATGCGCATGTAATAATTTAAGCACACTCAATAAGTTCGCTGTATGGAAATCATGTCCACAAGCATGCATCACATTTTCATAAACCGAATCAAATGCAGACCCATTTGCCTCTTGAATAGGCAAGGCATCGATATCCGCACGCAGTACAACGCATGCCGTACTATCTGTCTTGCGACCTACAATTTTGGCCAATATACCCGTGTTTGCGACTTCCTCGAAATCTATACCCTCCTTTATTAAAATATTTTTGATATATGCCGAAGTATGATATTCTTGGAAAGATAACTCCGGATAGCTGTGCAAATGCCTTCGAGTACCAATCGCTTCTTCTTTAACATCTCATACGAGGCTTCTTCGGAGTCAAAATTTACCGCTATCGGTAAGGTTGATTCCAATATATGATTGAGATAAGAATAATTGGTTTTTGATATTATCCCAAATTTAAGGAAAGATTAAGGTCTTATACAGGCAAAATCTAAATACAAAAAAGAAGGGAACTCTCACGAGTTCCCTTTTATATCTAACAAATTGATAGCGGTTTAAAAACTAAATTATTTTACTGCATCAATAACTGCTTTGAAAGCATCTGGGTTGTTTAAAGCTAAGTCAGCTAAAACCTTACGGTTCAAACCAATGTTTTTAGCATTTAATTTACCGATCAATTGAGAATATGAAATTCCGTGTTGACGAGCACCAGCGTTGATACGTTGAATCCATAAAGCTCTAAACTCGCGTTTTTTGGTTTTACGATCGCGGTAAGCGTATTGTAAACCTTTTTCTACTGTATTTTTAGCAATAGTATATACTTTGCTACGTGAACCGAAATAGCCTTTAGCTAATTTCATGATTCTTTTTCTTCTTCTTCTCGAAGCTACTGCGTTAACCGAACGTGGCATATTTTTTTAAAATTAAATTTGGTATGAGGCGCTGTGTATCTCAACTAGCTTACGACCTGATACCCGGTTATAAAATATTGTTAAATTGTGCTTGGAAACGATTATTTACCAATCGCTAACATGCGTTTTACGTTACCTGTATCACCATCAGAAACTAATTGTGAATGTGTCAAGTTACGTTTTTGTTTTGTAGTTTTCTTAGTCAAGATGTGGCTTTTGTAAGCGCTTTTTCTCTTGATTTTACCTGTTCCAGTCAACTTGAAACGTTTCTTAGCACTGGAATTGGTTTTTACTTTTGGCATAATACTTATTATTTTATATCAATCTGTTAGAATATCTTTTTATTTCTTTGTTCCTTTTGGAGCCAAAGTTAAGAACATACGTTTTCCTTCCAATTTTGGTAATAATTCCACTTTACCATAATCTTCTAGTGCTTGCGCAAAACGTAACAACAAGATTTCTCCTTGCTCTTTGAATACGATAGCACGACCTTTGAAGTGAACGTACGCACGTACCTTCTCCCCTGCTTCTAAGAAGCGCATAGCATGCTTTAATTTGAAATCAAAGTCATGTTCGCTGGTATTAGGTCCGAAACGGATTTCCTTAATAATCGTTTGCTTCGCATTCGCTTTGATTTCCTTTTGTTTTTTCTTTTGTTCGTAAATGAATTTGCTATAATCCACAATTTTACAAACAGGCGGTACAGCATTTGGCGAAATCTCTACTAAATCTAACTCCAACTCATCAGCCAATTCCAATGCTTTACGCGTAGGATACACTCCTGGCTCAACATTATCACCCACTAAACGTACTTCAGGCACACGTATAAACTCGTTGATACGGTGCTCTGGTTCTTTCTTTCTCATTGGTGGTCTTGGACCACTAGGTCTTTTTAATGCCAAATGTTTAAATTTTTAAACGGTTATTTCTTTTATTAATAAATCTCTAAATTCGTCTGCGGTCATAGATCCTAAATCCACCGACCCATGTTTGCGCACAGAAATTGTGCCACTTTCCATCTCTTTTTCACCTACAATCAACATGTAAGGCATTTTTTTCACTTCCGCATCACGAATCTTACGTCCCACCTTCTCGTCACGAAGATCGATCAGACCGCGAATATCGGAATTATTTCGCGAATTCAAAACATTTTGCGCATATTCTTCGTATTTTTCTGACACTGGCAAGACGATAAATTGCTCTGGTGCAAGCCATAACGGGAACTGACCACCACAGTGCTCAATCAATACCGCAACAAATCTTTCCAACGATCCAAATGGCGCGCGGTGAATCATTACTGGACGGTGTTTTTGATTGTCCGAACCTGTATATTCCAATTCAAAACGCTCTGGTAAATTGTAATCCACTTGGATAGTACCTAACTGCCATTTACGTCCCAAAGCATCTTTGACCATGAAGTCCAATTTAGGACCATAGAAAGCCGCTTCACCGTATTCTACGACAGTTTTCAAACCTTTTTCTTCAGCTGCTTCGATGATAGCTGATTCAGCCAATGCCCAATTTTCGTCCGAACCAATATACTTAGAACGGTTCTCAGGATCTCTTAGCGACACCTGGGCAGTATAATCTTCAAATCCTAACGCACCAAAAACATACAATACCAAGTCAATTACTTTTTTGAATTCGTCTTTAACTTGATCAGGACGACAGAATAAGTGCGCGTCATCTTGAGTAAACCCACGCACACGTGTCAATCCATGCAACTCACCCGACTGTTCGTAACGGTAAACTGTACCAAATTCCGCAAAGCGAACAGGCAAGTCTTTGTATGAACGAGGTTTAGTTTTGTAAATCTCACAGTGGTGTGGACAGTTCATCGGTTTCAAGAAGAACTCTTCACCTTCTACCGGTGTATGAATCGGTTGGAATGCATCCGCTCCATATTTCTCGTAGTGACCTGATGTGATATACAATTGTTTGTTACCAATATGCGGTGTGATCACAGGCTCATATCCTGCTTTCAACTGTGCTTTTTGTAAGAAATCTTGCAATTTCTGACGCAAAGCAGTTCCTTTTGGCAACCATAATGGCAAACCTGCTCCCACTTTTTCGGAGAAAGCAAATAATTCTAATTCCTTACCTAATTTACGGTGATCACGTTTCTTAGCTTCTTCGATGAATTTCAAATAATCTGTCAATTCAGAAGCTTTCGGGAATGTCACCCCATAGATACGTGTCAATTGTTTGCGACTTTCGTCACCTCTCCAATACGCACCAGCTACATTTGTTAATTTGATAGCTTTGATGAATCCTGTATTGGGAATATGTGGACCACGGCACAAGTCCGTAAAATTTCCTTGTGTATAGAATGTGATAGAGCCATCTTCTAGATCTTTGATCAAATCCAGTTTGTACTCATCACCTTTTTCTGTGAAATATTCTAGCGCTTCCGCTTTGGAAACAGCTTTACGTGCAAATACTTCTTTTTGCTTCGCTAATGCCAACATCTTGTCTTCGATTTGTTTGAAATCGTCGGACGAGAATTCTCTGTCGCCAAAATCTACATCATAGTAAAAACCGGTTTCAATATTTGGTCCAATACCAAACTTGATACCTGGATAAAGTGCTTCTAACGCTTCGGCTAATAAGTGAGCAGATGAATGCCAAAAGGTAGCTTTACCTTTGTCATCATTCCAAGTCAACAATTTTACGGCTGAATCTTGCTCTATCGCACGTGAAGCATCCCATACTTCACCGTTTACTTCTGCAGCTAATACATTTCTAGCTAAGCCTTCAGAAATAGATAAGGCAACTTGCATTGCAGTAGTGCCTTTTTCAAACTGACGCACTGAGCCGTCAGGTAGTGTAATGTTAATCATCAACAATTATGATTTAAAATTATTAAAATATGTACCCCAAAAATCCAGATACAATGCTTACAAACACACTGCATATCCTCTAAATTCTAGGAAGTGCAAATTTACTAATATTTTAGCCAAATAGAGAACGTATTTAAAAATGAAAAGCTTCTGACGAGCAATTCTAATAATAACAGTACCTTTGTAAGGAAAATAAGTATTACATGCACAATAGAAATAAGCACTTACACG
>JBMDWK010000044.1:0-28761 GCA_048595255.1 Sphingobacterium sp.
TCAATTAATTACCAGATGGCTTTATTCGATCAGTTTTTTATACACTAACAGATAAATTGATATATGTTTCGTTATTACGCGCTAATCTTAGTTGCTAGTTTATGTTATGGAAATGTTTGGGCTCAAGCAAAGGTGAGCATCAGTGGATATGTCAAAGATGCATCTACAGGTGAAGTATTGATAGGGGCGACGGTGCAATCCACAGAAGCTAATCGGGCTGTCCGAACGAATAGTTATGGTTTCTTTTCATTAGAGCTAGAGAACAACGAAACTACATTAGTGGTTTCGTATGTGGGTTATGTGCCTTTTGAAAGAACTATCAATGCCAACGAGGAAAAGCGATTCAACTTTGAACTATCTCCTATAGGCCGTGAAATTGAGGAGGTAGTCATTTCAGGTCGAAAACAAAATAAAAATGTCACGAGCCCACAAATGGGAGCACTCAATTTCACTATTGAAGAAATTAAGAATGTACCTGTATTATTTGGCGAACGGGATATACTTAAAACCATTCAAATGCTACCGGGTGTAGGTAAGGGGGGCGAAGGTTCATCTAATTTTTATGTGCGCGGAGGTGGTGGAGATCAGAATCTAATATTATTGGATGAAGCCACGGTGTATAACGCATCCCACTTATTGGGTTTCTTTTCGACTTTCAATTCGGATGCTATTAAAGATGTTGAACTCTTCAAAGGAGGTATACCTGCGCAGTATGGCGGACGTATCTCATCGGTCATGGATATCCATATGATAGATGGAAACAACAAAAATTTTGCTGCCGAAGGTGGAATTGGGCTTATAGCTTCCCGTTTGAAATTAGAAGGACCCATCCAAAAGGATAAAAGTTCATTTATGATCAGCGGACGACGTACATATGCAGATGTTTTTTTGAAAGCCTCCAATAATGAGACCGTCAATGACAGTAAGCTGTATTTCTATGATTTGAACGCAAAAATCAACTATAGATTTAATGAGCGAAACACGCTTTATGCTTCTGGATATTTCGGAAAAGATGATCTTGGGTATGGTGACTTATTTAGTTTTGACTGGGGTAATGCTACAGCAACCGTGCGTTGGAATCATATTTTTAACCAAAAACTTTTCAGTAATACTTCCTTGATATATAGTGACTTTACATACAATGTAAATGTCAATAATGATAATAGCGACTTTGTCATTGCGTCAAAAATCGAAAACATCAATTTGAAGCAAGATTTTTCATATTATGCGGACAGCAAAAGTACATTTAAGTTCGGATTCAACGCGTTAAAGCAAAAGGTGTCTCCTGCTAGCCTTAATGCGCGAGCTAACTCGGCGGTCAATAGTATCAATATAGAAAACCGTCATGGCTTGGAACTAGCAGGGTATATTTCTCATGAATGGAATCCTGTTTCGTGGTTTGCCATGTTGTATGGCTTGCGGGCGACAGATTTCATGGTACAAGGACCAGGAACTTTTTATACTTATGATGCAGATGGAGAACCGGTGGGCGAAGAAAAATATACTAATTCTGATGTCATAAAACATCATTTTAATCTGGAGCCGCGCTTATCGGCCTCATTTATTCTGAATGAGACTCAAAGTGTAAAAACTTCCTATAATCGCATTGTTCAAAATCTTCATCAATTAACGAATACAACATCGTCCTTACCGACAGATCAATATGTATTGAGTAGTGTAAATATAAAGCCGCAATATGCAGATCAAGTAGCATTAGGTTATTTCAGAAATTTCAACAACAATACGTATGAATTTTCTTTAGAGGGCTTTTATAAATACATGGGCAATCAGATCGATTTCCGAAATGGAGCCGATTTGCAAGCAAATGAATACTTAGAAGGAGAATTACTGTATGGTAAAGGTCGAGCATATGGATTGGAGTTCTATTTGCGCAGAACAAAAGGCAGATTAAACGGATGGGTAAGTTATACATTAGGAAAGAGTGAGCGTCAGTTTGATCAGATTAATGAAGGCAGATGGTTTAATGCACGCCAAGATCGTACACATGATGTTTCGATAGTAGGATTGTACCAATTGAGCGATAAGTGGAATTTAGGTGCTAATTTTGTCTATTACACAGGTAATGCTATTACATTTCCAAGCGGAAAATATGTAGTTGATGGTCGTACTACATTCTATTATACCGAGCGTAATGGATATCGTATGCCAGACTACCATCGTTTGGACTTGTCAGCAACCTATGATCCTATTAAGACGAATAAACGTTTTAAATCAAGTTGGTCATTTGGTCTGTATAATGTTTACAACCGAAAAAATGCCTACATCATTGATTTTAGAGAGAACGAAGATAATGCCAACATAACCGAAGCGTATAAAATAGCTTTATTTGGCATCATTCCTTCAGTAACTTGGAACTTTAAATTTTAGTTATGAGATTTTTACACCTTATTTTCCTATTTGCATCTTTGATCTTATTGTCGTGCGAGGAATTGATTGATATTAATCTGAATGAAGCAGATCCCCGCTATGTAATCGAAGCAGATCTGTCTAATCTAAGGGACGAGCAAGCTATTTATGTGTCTCAGACTGTAGCTTTTGATGCTCCTGTCAAAAATACCCCAGTCAATAATGCGGTAATCAGTGTACGTGATGACAAGGGAAATACTTATACATTTACCCATCAAGCTAATGGTAGGTATACTTCACCATTCAAACCGAAAGAAAAGACAAATTATAGTCTTTTAGTAAATATTGATGGGGAGATATTCGAGTCTTCGTCCTATATGAATGATTATATTGATGTGCGGTCCACGGGTATTACCGAAGATGTCATTTTCAGCGATACGTTATATTCGGTTTCTTTAAAATTTGATGACCCTAAAAATACACCCAACTATTATAAATATAATATTTCTATTAATGGAGGTGATTTTACTTTCTCCAGTGTTTTTAATGATAAATTCAATGATGGATTGACCGTTACGCATGAAATTGCTGATCGTAGAAATAATATCGAATTGGGCGACAGCGTTACAGTGCAAAGACAGGTAATTGACAAAGGCGTATATGATTATTGGAATGATTTACAATCTATCAATCCTGGAAGTGCCGCGCCTGCAAACCCTAAATCCAATATTTCTAACGGTGCACTAGGCTATTTTAGTGTAAGCAGCAGTAAGGTTTACGGTTTTAGAATTACATTTAACTAAGCCTAAAGCGTATGAAATGTATATCCTTTAGCTAAGAAATATTCGAGGACCTTTGGTAGGGCAAATTTAACCCTAGGAATGGCTTTAATGTTGTCGTGAAAGACAATAATAGAGCCATTTCTGGTATAATTGATAACGTTTTGAAAACATTTCTCCGCTGTTATCCTGGTGTCAAAATCTCCCGAAAGTACATCCCAATAAATGATTTGGAAATCGGATTCCAACTTTTTTAATTGCGATTTTTTGGCCCTTGCATAGGGAGGTCGGAATAGTGGAGAGGTGGTCAGTTCATGGCACTGCTGCACATTTTCTAAATATTCTTCGTCAGAATGATTCCATCCCTTCAGATGATTAAAGGTGTGGTTACCGACTTGATGCCCTTCGCGGATCAGTCTTTCGAAAATATCAGGATGTTTTTTGATGTTTTCGCCGACACAGAAAAATGTCGCTTTAACGTGGTATTGATTTAAAGTATCCAATATCCAGGGTGTAATTTCTGGTATGGGCCCATCATCAAAAGTCAAATATAGTTTTTTATCCTGCCTCGACTTATTCCAAATTACATTCGGATAATACCAGCGTAAGAAAAAGGGGGCATGAATAAAATACATTTTCATATCAAATTAATATTTTGCAAATTTAAGGTAATCACATGTAAGTTGTTGACCAATTTAAGATATTTTAAAGATTGATTATCCCCATGAATAGATTCTTTAAATATTTTCATTTTAACACGGCCGAAAGGTATGGCTTGATCGTACTTGCGCTGGGTATATTTAGCATCAACATATTGATATTTATTTATCGGCAGTTTATCCCAAAAAATACGATTAAGTTTGAATTGACCAAGTTAGATAACAATGCAGCCCTAACCGAAACAGCCATTAACGAGGTATACGAAGAATCTCTACGCAGGCCTTCTACAAATTCAACAGCTTCAATTCACTATTTCAAATTTGATCCCAACACTATTTCTCCTGAAGAATGGGCACAATTGGGCCTTAGTGCAAAGCAGATCAAGGTAATAACAAATTACCTGGCCAAAGGTGGTAAATTTTTCAATAAAGAAGACCTACGAAAAATCTATTCCATATCCGAACGCGATTATGCCCGATTAGAACCATACATCACGATTTCTGCTCCGCAAAAAGAAGATCCTGTATATCAACCTACAGAACGCTCCACCAAATACTCACAAAATAATAACAGGAAGGTAATAGTACGAGCCAATGAAGCAGACACTACGGAATTCAAATCGTTACGTGGGATTGGATCTGTTCTGGCCTCGCGGATTGTTAAATTTCGCGATGCGCTCGGAGGATTTCATGATGTCAAACAACTTCAGGAGGTCTATGGGCTTTCGGATGAAACTTTCCAAAGTATAGCTGAACAATTGGATCTGGCAAACCAGCCTATAAAAAAACTTCAAATCAATACGCTGGGGGCAAATGATTTGGCTAAACATCCGTATATCAATATAAAACAAGCACAGCTCATTATGAATTTCAGAAATGAACATGGCCCTTATACGGATATGCGCAATTTATTACAAAATAAAGGTCTTGATCCAGAATTTTTACGTAAAATTGAGCCGTATTTAGAGTTTTAAAAAAAATGTTAGAAGAGAAGCTAAAAGCTATAGTCCGTGATATTCCTGACTTTCCGCAGCCCGGTATTGTATTCAAAGACATTACACCAATCTTGAAAGACGCTAGCTTGTGCAGTGAGATAAATGATGCCTTCGTGGACTATGTCAAATCACTAGATGTGCAAGTTATAGCAGGGATTGAAAGTCGTGGTTTTCTCTTTGGGATGATGTTGGCTAATAAACTTGGAATTCCATTTGTTCCCATCCGCAAACAAGGTAAATTACCTGCTCACACTATTGCTGAATCGTATAAATTGGAATATGGGCAAGCCACCATAGAAATCCATGAAGATGCTTTCACACCCGGAACAAAAGTATTAATTCATGATGATTTACTAGCTACTGGTGGTACGGTCGTGGCAGCTGCCAAATTGATTGAGAAGTTAGGAGGGGAAGTCGCTGGATTTTCTTTTGTAATCAATCTGCAATTTCTGAAAGGAGAGGGTAGATTACATCGATTTAGTACTAACGTAATTTCATTGGTAAACTATGTATAGCAGCTAATTGAATAATTAGGCTTAAAGCAAAAAAATAGGGTTATCGTTTCGTCGATAACCCTATTTTTTTCTAATTGAAATTGAATTTTGCTGCTTCTGCTATTTTCTTTGGTATATCGGTATTATCCATTTTTTTATTGAATAACTCTGCACCAACACCTATGGCATACACAGGCACATACGCTGCCGTATGGTTCGTCGAAGACCAACCAACATTGGCAATTTTGTTCAAAATACGTACACTCAAAGACGCAATTTTATCATCATTAGCATAGAGGCTCTTCGATGTTTCATTTTGGTGGTTGACAAAACTTTTTTCATATGCTGCCTTTATCTCTTTTTCATCCGCCTCAGAAACTTTAAGATTTGTCCACAAACCTGTATTTTCTGCAATTAAATTTTTCACTTCCTCCCAAGTTGCATTTGGCTGGCTTTTACGTAGATTACCGATAAGCGCCGAAAGTGAACCTTGCGATACTTTTTGATGAGCCAATGCTTTCAAATTTAGGGATGAAGGACCATTCCCAAGGGATAACCCTCCTGTTTCATGGTCAGCAGTCACGATTATTAATGTTTCGTTTGGATGTTTCTTATAAAAATCAAAAGCAGCTTGTACAGTTTTATTAAAGTCCAAGACTTCTTTCACTGTCGTAGCACCATCATTGGCGTGGGAGGACCAATCTATTTTGCCGCCTTCGACCATCAAGAAAAATCCTTTTGTATTATTGTGGCTTAGTGCCTTGATAGCACCTCTGGTGATATCTTCTAAGGACATATCGTCTGCTGTCTGATCTATAGCATATTTTAATGCATCCTTATCTTGCGATTCATTATTTATCCATACAATTTTTTTACCTGCATGGCTATCCTTATTCAATGCATGCTTACCGCGTAATAGGGTGTATCCGCTCTTCGCTAAATAAGTATGGATGTCTTCTGCCGATTTTTTATCAAATGTTGTAATTGGGCTCACAAAGCCCGATCCAGCAAAAAAATCAAATCCTGAAGCGGGAATTTCGGATGCGATTTCATAGGCATAGCTTCTTTTAGGCTGATGTGCATAGAAAGCTGCAGGTGTAGCATGATCGATACTTACACTTGTCGTGATACCCACTTTTAAACCTGCTTCTTTGGCTGCATAGGCTATACTTCTTTGAGGTACTGTAGCTGCACTATCCATACCTATCACTCCGTTATGCGTTTTCTTACCGACTGCCAGTGCAGTTCCTCCCGCTCCTGAATCGGTGATGGAGCTCGAAGCCGAATTTGAAGATGCAAAACCTACATATGGAAATTGAGAAAAAGTTAGGGGTTGATAACCAATGCGGCCCTGCAACTCTGCCGCATATATTTCAGCAAGGTTGACGTGATTGAGCCCCATTCCATCTCCAATAAGGTAAAATATATACTTTGGTTGCGCAAAGCTCGTCGAAATAAAAAGTAATAAGCTGAGAAAGGTAGTAGTGAAAAGTTTAATGTTCATGATCTTATAAGTGTAAGTTATTCTCAAATATAAGATTTCAATATAAAGAATATGTTAATAAATCTAAAAAATTATGCCTCAAACATTTATGTATATTACTTGTTTTCTTCTTATTACCAATATAAATACACAATGGAAAATAACATTCTTAATACAGTAAAATCTTACTTCACCGCTGAAGTGACCAACAAATTGGGCGCCAATATGGGTGAATCGCCAGATGCGATCAGTAGAGGCTTAGATTTGACAATTCCCACAGTTCTTTTAGGATTGCAGGGCAAGACTTCTGACGGATTGCAGAATATCCTACAATCGGGGAGACAACTGTTGAGTTCTTTTGATATGAATGATTTGTTTGGGAATTACTTCGGCACCCCTGCAGGAACAGATAATTCCAAGTACGAAACTCAAAATCTGTTGACCTCAATTTTTGGTGAAAGATTGCCTGGGATAATAAGCTCCATTGCTTCATATTTGGGTATGCGAAATGAATCCATTGCTGGATTAATGGGAGCAACCTTACCGGCTGCATTGGCGGGTATCACGCACAACGGCTCGAATTGGGATTTGGAATCTATAAGTTCCACTTTAAATGCGAATCGTTCGGGTTTTGCAGCCGCCTTACCTACTGGATTAGGGTTAGGGACGTTTGGCTCTTCTTTTGCGGAAGCCGATGAACCTGTTCATACCCCTCCGCCTGTTACGGTTCCCAACGATCGACCTTCACCTGTTGAACAGCCTTCTACTGTAGAGCATACGATACCTCCTGCACGCCCTGTTGCTGCACACGCGCCAGTAACTCCAGTGGAAGAAGAGCGAAAAGGAGCAGGCTGGTGGTGGTTATTGATACCATTAATTTTATTAGGCCTATGGTTATTTTTCGGTAAAGGTTGCGAAAATAAGGACGAAGTCGTACTGAGAGATACGACGGCGACCACTGATATAGATACAAGTCAAATGCAAGTGCCAGCCGACAGAGAATTTGTCGATGTCACCTTGCCGGATGGTAATACACTCAAAGCATATCCTGCGGGTATCGAAGAACAACTCATCGCTTTCCTTCAGTCGGATTACAAAAATATGTCTGATTCAGAGTTAGAAAACAAATGGTTTGATTTTGATAATTTAAATTTTGAAACAAATACAGCTATCGTTACTGAAGATAGCCGCCAGCAGTTAGAGAATATCGCTGCTATACTTCGTATGTTCCCAGATGCTAAAATCAAAATAGGTGGATATACTGACAGAATGGGTGATGAGAATATAAATGAAAAAATATCCGAAGAGCGTGCAGAAGCTGTGAAAAAGTTTTTGGAAGAGAAAGGGTTAGGCACTCAAGTAATTGATGCTGAAGGCTATGGTTCGGAGTTTGCGACTGTAGCGGCTGAAGCATCCGATGCGGAACGTGCTGTCGACCGTCGTGTATCGGTGAGTGTTAGAAAATAAAATAATCTAAAATGATTACATTTGAGGCATATCACGAATAATGATATGCCTCTTTTTTATGATAGATATAGAAGTAAGTAAGCAATTAGAACAAGATTTCGAGAAATATATGCTCCAATTCTTCACGAGATATCAACGATTCTCATTAGAAGACTTTGGTACCTTTGCCGTAAGTGTCCTCAATTATAATGTCAATAATCACTTGATTGACAAAAAATTAAAGGAAGAGTATGGGTATTTTTTGATCTCCCTTTATAATAAGGGAATCGGTAATCGTATTACCGAGGACCATCTTCGTGAGATTGCACACGTCATAGCAATGGATCATAAAGTGGATTTTAATGTTATTAATGACTTATACGGATAGGAATTTATTCTTGTATAGTCCAGACTAGCGCATCAGTATTATATCCCGCGCTTTTAGCATACTCCAAATATTTCGCCTGAAGTTCTGGAGTAATGGTTTTGGTACGTGATAATATCCACATATAATCCAAATTTTCGCCAAATACTAAGGCATATTCATAGTCTCCGGCGATGTGCATGATATTATATCCCGAGTAGAAAGGTCCAAAGAAAGATACTTTTAGTGCGCCTTCATTAGGTAATCCAACAAACTTAGCTTTACCTGTGCTTTCTTTCGGCGTGTTATCTTTAATTTTTATTCCTGAATTTATGACTTTAATGCTTCCATCTTCGTTTAAGGAATAATGGGCACGTACGTTTTTTAAACCTTTTTCCCAAAAGAAGTCCAATCGAGCAATTTCATACCATTCACCCAAATATTTTTCCAAATCAAAATCCTGAACGACTGGCAAATCGGATTTAACTGGTTTCCAGATATTATAAATGACTGCACCTGCTGCAGCCGCTGTGAGTAAAAACAAAGATTTTTTCTTATTCATCGAGTTAGCGTTTTAAGTTTAACAAAATAGTGACCGCAAAAGTTTGTCCAATTTTATATTTTTGTCAAAAAAAGGTTTGTATTCAAAAGAAGAAGCTAAGCGATTAAAGGAGCATTTTTGGACCACTTTTGGACAATATATGTCTGCTGTACCATCTGCCGATGACGAAAAAGTAAATTGGGTCAACTATAGGACAGGTATAAAGCACCTGTACTTTCGCATGGAGGCCACAAACAAAACCGCGAGTATATACATCGAAATAGCTCATCAGGATGATGCTATTCGCCAATTGATGTTTGATCAATTCAAAGAATTGAAAAATGTGTTTTCCAGCACGGTAGCTGAAGATTGGGAATGGGATGATATCTATTATGATGAAAATGGTAAAAAAACAGCCCGAATATCGACTTCCATCGCTAAAATTTCCGTGTTCAATAAAGAGCATTGGCCTACTCTGATTAGCTTTTTTAAACCTCGCATTATTGCCTTAGATGAGTTTTGGTCTATGGCGAAGTATTCATTTGACATTTTTAAATAGTATAGATATGAAAAATAAGATCAGTGCAGTATTTGTATTGGCAGTTTGTATGATTTTAGGGCAATTCCAAAAGGCGCAGGCATGGGGGATGACAGGGCATCGGGTAATTGCTGAAATTGCGGAAAGACACCTGACCAAAAAGACGAAAAAGAATATCAAAAAAATTATTGGCAACCAAAAAATCGCATATTGGTCCAACTGGGCAGATTTTATTAAATCTGATCCTGATCCCCAATTGAATAAAACAGGGTCTTGGCACTTTGTCAATACACCCGCTAACTTGAATTTTGAGCAATTCAATCAAGCCTTATTAGCTTCGCCAGAAGACAACTTGTATAAGTCGTATTTGCGCGTGAAGTCTCAAGTGAAAACTCAAAAGGATCTAACATTACAACAGCAGCAGCAACTTCTATATTATATCATCCACTTATTTGCGGATGCTCACCAGCCTATGCACGTAGGCCGCGCAGAAGACTTAGGTGGTAACAAGATTGAAGTCATGTTCTTTGGTCGTAAAACCAATATACATAGAGTCTGGGATTCAGATTTAGTAGACAATGAAAAATATAGTTTTATGGAGTATGCATATGTCTTGGACATACATGACAAAAACTATTACAAGAAATACAATGTCACATTTGAACAGGCTTTATACGAAGCGCATCAATTATCCAATAAAATATATGCAGATGTGGAGTACAACGCAAATCTGAGCTACAAGTATATTTATGATTTTAAATATCCGATGGAAGAGGCGCTTCTTAAAGCCGGGATTCGCCTAGCTAATGAGTTGAATGAGCTGTACGGAAAATAGTTTTATCCTCATCAAAAAGCCTCTTCCCATAAGAGGCTTTCTTTTTATGTAAAAAAATTGCAAAAAATACACAAAGTGAGATTAAACCTTTTTTAAGTATATTAATCTTAATGATAAAAGCTAACCTGTATGAGACAAATTTTTACGATTATCTTATTATCTCTTTTCACATTTATTTCATGTGAAGAAGACAATATGGAGGAGATAGTCCTAAATGCCTCCACTGCGGAAGATATTCAGAAATTGATTAAAGAGGGATATTGGCAGTTGGATTTGTATAAATATGCTGGAGAATCCAACTATCGATCGCAGTCCACATATTTTACATTCAAATTCGCGGGCGATACATACGATCTTTATTCATCCAAAAAAGATAAGTTCAACACAGAACCTTGGTTTTACAGAATCAAAGAAATTAGCAACAAACCTTATTTTGTTCGCTACGCGAGCGAAAAAGATTTTCAAAACGACACGTATGCGGATTATCAAGCTTATGGAGTCCTTATTAAAAATAACGAACTAATTCTCACGTACATAGATGGTGGAAAAATTGAAGTATTTTGTAATTTCAAAGCTATCGGTGAGACCAAAGACTTACCTACAGAAAAATAAGTGTGATTAAAATTAGTAGCAAAGCCAACATATTGTTGGCTTTGTCATTTTAGAATGTACATGCTTTTTCAGAAATCGTGTAAAACGATGAATTATATGATAAAAATGTCATAATTATACTTCTCAGATTTGAGAGCTAAATTGTACCTTTGCACTATGTCTGAAAAAATTATTATCCTTGATTTTGGGTCACAATACACACAGTTGATTGCTCGTCGCGTACGTGAGTTAAATGTGTATTGTGAAATTCATCCATTTAATAAAGTCCCTGATTTTGATGATAACGTGAAAGGCGTTATTTTCTCTGGAAGTCCTTACTCTGTACGTCAAGAGGATGCTCCTCAAATTGACTACAAATCTATTCAATCGCGTTTTCCATTATTAGGTGTTTGCTATGGTGCGCAGTATCTGGCACAGCAAAGTGGTGGTGAGGTATTACCATCCGAAATCCGCGAATATGGAAGAGCAAATCTACAGTTTGTGGATGATGCAAATGCTTTATTGAAAGGTATTCCTACACAATCACAAGTGTGGATGTCTCATGGCGATACCATTAAAGAGGTACCGGCTACTTTCAAGGTTATAGCAAGTACAGACAAAGTTCGTGTTGCTGCGTATCATGTCGAAGGAACTAAAACATACGGTATTCAATTTCACCCAGAAGTAACGCATAGTACAGATGGACAAATATTGATAAAAAACTTTGTGGTAGACATCTGTGGTTGTGCACAAGATTGGACTTCAGAATCTTTCGTTGAAACAACTATAGCTGAACTTAAAGAGCAATTGGGTAACGATCATGTAATCATGGCTTTATCTGGTGGCGTAGACTCTACTGTAGCAGCTGTATTATTGCACCAAGCTATCGGTGAACGATTACACTGTTTCTTTGTAGATCACGGATTATTGCGTAAGAATGAATACGAACAGGTATTAGATTCATACAAGAATATGGGGCTGAATATCAAAGGCGTAAATGCAAAAGAATTATTCTACGGCAAATTGAAAGGTGTTACAGAGCCTGAGGCAAAACGTAAAATAATAGGTGGCGCATTTATTGATGTTTTTGATCAAGCGTCTAAAGATATCCAAGCAGAGTTGCCAGCTGGCTCAGAAGCGAAGTGGTTAGGACAAGGTACGATCTACCCGGATATTATCGAATCAATATCTGTAAAAGGTCCTTCAGCCACGATCAAATCCCACCACAATGTAGGCGGCTTGCCGGACTATATGAAATTAAAGGTAGTAGAGCCTTTAAAAACATTATTCAAAGATGAAGTGCGTCGCGTCGGTGCTACACTAGAAGTTGATCCAAACATTCTAAATAGACATCCATTCCCAGGTCCAGGTCTTGGAATTCGTATCTTAGGAGATATTAATAAAGAAAAGGTACGAATTTTGCAAGAGGCTGATGACATATATATACGTAATCTAAAGGAATCGGGTTGGTATGATAAAATATGGCAAGCAGGATCAATCTTTTTGCCTATACAATCGGTAGGCGTAATGGGCGATGAGCGTACATATGAGCATGTCGTGGCTTTACGCGCTGTAGGTTCATTGGACGGAATGACAGCAGATTGGATTCACTTACCATATGAATTATTGGCCAAGATTTCAAATGAAATAATAAACCATGTTAAAGGAATCAATAGAGTTGTCTATGACATCAGTTCAAAACCACCAGCAACAATTGAGTGGGAATAGAAAATTGAAAAAATCTTATATCACATATGCATTATCCATACTTCTAGGAGTGACAGCTTGTACTCCTAGAAGTACGGTATTGCGTGCTCCCGGCTCTGTAGGTCAAGTAAGTGGCACTGAGAATAATACGGCGCAAAATAATACGGAGAATCAAGCAAGTGAGAAGGAAAATTCTGCAAAAGCTAAGAAAATAGCCGCTGAACGTACTATCGCATTACTTTTACCTTTTCAGCTCGATAATATCAGCGGAACAGGTGTAGAAGAGAAAGATGTAAAGCGCTCAGCGTTGGCATTGGATTTTTATCAAGGATTTGAATTAGGCTTACGTGCTTTGAATAACAAGCCGTTTAATTTAAAAGTGATTGATTCCAAAGATAATACGTATTACAATTCAACTTTAGCTACATCTGAGGAGATTGCAAATTCCGGAATTATCATTGGGCCAGTATATCCGATAGAAATCAAAGCTTTTGGCAATAATCTGGTAGACAAAAATAAGCTTATTGTCAATCCGTTGGCCGCATCACCAGCATCCGAGTTTGGGCTGAGCAATTTGGTGACTGTCACTCCATCTATTAAGTCACATTCTAAAGGTATTGCTACACGAGTGGCTAAAGATTATCTGACAGGTGATGTTATTATCATTTATCAGGCTTCAGATAACGATAGTAGACAATTTTTGGACGGTATGTCCAGCGCTATCAAAGCGGTAAATCCGCAAGCAAATGTTGTGTCTGTATCCACATTGTCTCAACTAAACGAAAAGCTTTCTACTACAGGGACAAATCAGATTATCAGTGGCACTACAGACAAGACGAACTTGAATAATCTTATTTCAAACTTATCTAAAAAGTCGTCTGAATCTTTTTATTCGATCCGTTTGTACGGTCATCCTCTATGGGATAGGTTTGATTTCGGTAATCATTCGAATTTCTATAATCTTCGTCCTATTATCACCGCTGAAAGTAATCTAAAAAGCTGGACTAACCAAGCGCGTAATTTCAAAGACTTATATAAGAAAGAGTTCGGTGTATTTCCGTCGGATCAATCTTATAAAGGCTATGATATAGCTCAATATTTTGGGAAGATGATTGAGAAATATGGTGCTGATAATTTAAAGACCAAACTGGAATCCGAAAGTTATACGGGACTATATAACTCATACAAATTTGTGTATAATGAAAATTGGGGATTTACTAATGAAGCTGTTTCTTATAAGGAATACATGCACGGTTCATTCCAATTACAATAAAAACTATGGCTATAAATGAAAAACGTGTAGCGCTCTACATTCGGAATTTTGAAAAGGCGCTCAACGGATATGTGAAAACGGAACCATTAGCACGATATCTCACACGATTTTTTAAAGAAAATAAACAAATGGGGTCATCCGATAGAAGGATGACCTCTCGTTTTATCTATAATTACTTTAGACTAGGAAATGCACTCAAGCATTTGTCCAATACGGATAGGCTCATCTATGCAGAATTTCTATGTGAATCGGGGTCTGACTTAGTCTCCTTGTATAGTCCTGAATTGGCGATACAAATTAATCAGGCCCTACCAGACAAAATTAACTTACTCAAATCTACGGTAGGGTTCAACGTGCACGACGTATTTCCGTTTACGGAATACCTGTCTGATGATATTGATACGGAACAGTTTGTCATTAGTCATTTTACACAGCCGAATCTGTTTATCCGCATCAAACGGGGTCATGAGGATTACGTAACACAGGCTCTTGAAAAAAAGGAAGTAAATTATAAGACAATAAAGCCTTACACTTTGGCGTTGCCCAATGGATTTAGAATGCAGGATTTTCCTTCCTTAATAGGTAAATACGAAGTGCAGGATTTATCCTCTCAGCATACTATAGAATTTATGAATGCACAGGCCGGCGAAAGCTGGTGGGATGCATGTGCCGCCTCTGGTGGAAAAGCTTTGATGCTGTTGGATAAATATCCGAATACAAATTTGTTGGTTTCGGACATCCGACTTTCTATTCTAAGGAATTTGAATGAGCGTTTTGAGCAGGCGAATGTCAAAGCACCCAAACGTCAAAAAATCATGGATCTAACCACGGACACACAATCCATATTGGGTGATGAAACTTTTGACGGTATTATTTTGGATGTACCTTGCTCGGGCTCAGGAACATGGGGTCGTACCCCGGAGATGATTCAGCATTTTTCGAGGGAAAAGTTAGATGAATTTGCGACGCTCCAGAAGAATATTGCATCCAATGTGATTAAGCATTTAAAAAAAGGTGCGCCTTTAGTATATATGACTTGTTCGGTATATGCTGAGGAGAATGAAAATATGGTGCGTTATCTTGTGGATCAATTCGGCTTGCAAATCGAAAAAATGGAATTAATAAAAGGATATCAAAATTGCGCAGACAGTATGTTCGCCGCTCGATTAGTAAAACCATCTTAAGATAGTTTAGCCACAATTTATTGGGATTACAAGTACTGGGCACTGGGCTTTACGAATCACGGATTCGGAGACGCTACCTGAAATGAAATGATCAAATCCAGTTCTGCCATTTGTTCCCATTAGGATCATATCCGCAGACCATTCATCCGCTAATCGTAAGATTTCTTCGCGGATATTACCCACACGGGTGAATGTAAATGTCTCTACCTGTTGATCAAATCGATCAGCAATTTGACGCACATGGTCTTCGGCAGTATGCTGTTGTATTTCTGTTATTTCGGGTACTACAATGGGCTGTTGGCCTAGCAAAGGATCAGCACCATATGTGGCAGGACTTGTAGGCGGTATTACCGTCAGCAGGGCAATAGAAACACCTTCCGAGGCAAACATATCCTTGGCATAGGTCACTATTTTATCTGTACATGGTGAATCATCTACTGCAAGTAAAATTCTATTAAATTTTTTCATGACATTCATATTTATAGTATTAACGAGTATCTTCGTTTTATAAAACAATTGAAATGGTCTGAATGTTTTAAATAATAAAAGAACCCATGCGTATATCTGCCTGTAATCTAAGTATTGTCCCCCTTCGAGCTGAACCGGATCACCGTAGTGAAATGGTCTCTCAACTATTATTTGGTGAGTGTTTTAAGATATTAGAAGAGGGAATTGACTTTGTTAAAATTCGCACGCTCGATAGTAATTATGAAGGGTGGATGCAAAAGCAGCAATTTGGCACTGTCGATTTCGCCACGGAGGCTACTTCGACCATTGTAGATTTGCAAGGTGCTCAAGCTCTTGCAGAGGATAAAACAATTTTCTTGGTACCCGGAACCCGCATACGAAACCAAACTATCCATATTGGTAATGATGCTTTTAAGATAGAAGGGGCCTTGCGTCAGGCTAGAATAGATGATTTTGAGCAGGAATTTAAGAGATTATGTCAATATTATTTACAAGCTCCATATATGTGGGGAGGTCGATCTATTTTCGGAATAGATTGTTCAGGATTTAGTCAATCGGTGTGTGGGCATTTTGGTCTTTCGCTACCGCGGGACGCTTATCAGCAAGCTGAAACGGGCGTGACCGTGGACTTCTTAACAGAAATAAAAGCAGGAGATCTGGCCTTTTTTGATAATGAGCAAGGCAAAATCACTCATGTGGGCGTTATGCTAGACAAAGAAAATATTATCCATGCCTCTGCACAGGTTCGAATAGACAAGATGGATACTCATGGCATATTTAATGCAGATCAAAATAGATATACGCACAAATTAAGAATTGTAAAAAGATACTTTTAAAGTTTAAGGATGAATTTAGAAAATAACACTTACTATATACTTGCTAGTGCCCAGTTGTTCCCATTTATTAGTGCTGATATACCGGCCGATAATAACAATGAACCCCTTTGTTTTGCCATAGAAGCTTATCAAGCCGTCCAAGCGGAAAATTATACGCCAGCGATTGAAATATATAGCAAGGCCATCACGATGTATCCTGAGCAACCTTTTTTTTATGCCTGCCGATCTATTATTCATCGGTTCAATGGTGATGATGAAAGTGCTTTTTATGATTATCAAATTGCAAAACGTTTAGATTTCAACTATCACCACTTTATAGAATGGCTGGAAAATCAAGGAGAAATGCTGGAGTCAGATGATCTGCTCGAATTACATAATTCAACGTCTTATCAACTGGATGAACCGCAGACCTTGATCAATCGCGCTATGTTGCAGGTTCAACATTTCAACTATGCGGAAGCTATAAATGATTACAGTACTGCTTTTGAAAGCAGTAAGGACCAGAATATCCTTATTTCCCGAGCTGCTATTTATACGCATGTGTTGAAATACGATAAAGCTTTGGCTGATTTGGATTTGGTACTTTCGGGACAGCAGTCTTTCGATGCATTCCTTTATCGCGCAAAATTGTATATCGCTATAAAGGAATTCGATGCTGCTCTTCAAGATTTGGAATCGGCGATCGCACTTGATGGTACTAAGACCACTGCATACGAAGAGAGAGCCCAATTATATGAACAATTAGAACAATTTGATAAGGCGATATCGGAATATTCCACTCTTATCGATATGAATGCTGACGATTTTTACCCGTATGTGTTGCGTGCAGATGTATTTGAAAAGACAGAAAATTGGAATCGTGCAATTGCAGATTATACCGAAGCCATTCGACTAAATCCTTATTATTCGGATTTATACCAATACCGTGGAGACTTATTGACCAAAATAGGGGATATTGCCGGAGCAGATTCAGATTATGCAACCTTCCAACGATTGGAAGAAGAAGATTAAACTATAGGTTAAATAGATAGTCAAACGAAAAAAAATCAATAATGAAACAAACTTATTTAAAGAAAGCGTTTAAGTTATTTAGTGCGTATAAGGCGCATCAGTTGACTTCAGACGATTTGTCCAATGCGGATGCAAAGGCATCTAACTTGGATGATAAGATGAGTGATTTCAAAGTATTAATTGATATGGCTAAAGATATTTCAAAAGGTCGTTATAAAGTTAATACATGGAATGCTTCTATTATCGTAGGCACAATTGTGTACGTAGTTTCACCAATTGACGCTATTCCCGACCTTATTCCGGTATTGGGTTGGTTAGATGATATTACAATCGTGGGCTATGCATTGAGTAAGCTTTCGGAAGAAATAAAACGTTATAAGGAGAGTAAAATACAATTTATGAAGTAATAAAAAATACAATAAAACAGGGCCGTATACAAAATATACGGCTTTTTTATTATATTTTAGACTATGTCAAAATCCAACAACTATCTAAAAAAAATTAAAGACTTAGCTTCCAAGAATTTGGCAGAAGGAGAGGCCTTCTTGCAAAATAATGCGACACGTAGTGAAGTAACCTGTTTACCATCCGGGCTACAATATGAAATTTTGATAACGGGGGAAGGCAAAATTCCAACCCGTAAAGATAAAATCCTATGTCACTATTCGGGTAAGCTGTTGAGTAACGAAATATTTGATAGTTCGTACAAAAGAAAACGGCCAGAAGCTTTCTTCGTTCAAGAATTGATTAAAGGATGGCAAGAGGCTTTAACATTGATGCCAGTAGGTAGCAAATGGATACTATACATACCGCATCATCTTGCCTATGGTTTTGAAGCATTGACTCCGAGCAGTGGTGGAAATTGCACACTTATTTTCGAGATGGAATTAATATCAATAATATAATATGTACAAACTTATCTATATCATTTTGAGCTTATTGATGTATAGCATAGCCTTCGGACAAGGTGAACAACAACTTTTAAAGGCACATTATTCCAACCCCAATCAGCCGGGTGGAATCTTGCTGATTAAAAATGGTGAGGCTATCAAAACCGCTTTCACAGGTTTGGCACATGTAGAAAAAGAAATTCCTATTGCAGAAGAATTTCGATTCCGGATGGCTTCGGTCAGCAAGCAATTTACTGCGTTGGCAGTCTATTTATTGATCCAGGAAGGTAAGATATCCTACGAAACGCCTATCCGTGACATTTTTCCTGAACTCCAAATAGTATGTGCTCCGATTCGGATTAAACATTTGATTAATCATAGTTCGGGATTAGTGGATTATGAAAATGTTATTCCCAAAGGTCAAAAAGCACAGCTTTCAGATGCTGATGTATTGGAGATGATAAAAAATATAGACACTGTTTATTTTGATGCAGGTACACGATTTCGGTACAGCAATACAGCATATTGTTTGATGTCCTTACTCGTGGAGCGCGTTTCCAATCAGCGATATGAGTTATTTTGTAAGGAAAGAATATTTGATAAGTTAGGTATGCAATCTGCACAAATATCTGCTCCAAATGCTTTGAAAAATAGAGCGTACGGGTACAAATCTACACCTGAAGGATTTCGTTTTGCTGACCAAAGTATTACCTCCGCAACGCGAGGAGATGGAGGTGTTTACATATCATCGCGTGATTTTGCTAAATGTATGGACACAGAAAATCCTTTATATACACCAAAATTTTTTAAAGATTTAGAAACGTACAGTATCGAAGTGAAAGATGGGGTTCATTATGGGCTGGGGTTATTTTTCACAAAGTCCCAAGATGGTCAGATGACGATATTCCATTCGGGTGAAAGCACAGGATTTCATAATATCTTTTTGTTTCAACCGCAGCAAAATAGGGGACTATTCTTATTTACCAACCGGGATGATTTAAAAATAGCTACAATTTTTGAAAGCTTATTGCAGGATCATAACATAAAAATACCCTCCATTAAGCAGCCTTTGTTTATGTGGTTAAGCAAAGTATACAGCGGAGAATAAAAAAGGAAAGCATTGCTTTCCTTTTTTATATATCACTCACTTTGAATATATCTTTCACGCGTATTCCTTTTTCCGTTTGCTGTAAAGTACAGCATTCGTGCACCGGATCATGCTCTAAGAACAAAATGTATTCCTTATCAACTGCCTCTTGCCAATAAGACTGGCGTTCATCCATTGTCACTAGCGGACGCACATCATAGCTCATTACATAGGGAAGAGGAATATGCCCAACCGAGGGCAGAAGATCGGCCATATAAAGTATGGTTTTGTCTTTATATTGAATCTGGGGGAGCATCATAGCTTCGGTATGTCCATAAGCATAGCGTACTTGGATCTGACTGTCGTATCTTTGGTTTTCCTCAAGAAAATGCAATTGTCCTGATTCCTCAATGGGTAGAATATTCTCTTGGAGGAAAGAAGCTTTCTCTCGTGGATTAGGATTTACAGTGGCCCAATTCCAATGTTTTTCATTGCTCCAAAAGCGCGCATTTGGAAAGGCAGGAATGAATCTGTTGCCCTCTCGCTTTATAGCGCCACCAGAGTGATCAAAATGCAAATGGGTCAAAAAAACATCTGTAATATCATCCCGATGGAAACCTAATTTTGCCAATGATTTGTCTAGCGTCTCTTCACCATGTAGATGGTAATGCCCAAAAAACTTCGCATCCTGCTTGTCACCTAAAGCTGTATCCACCAAAGTCAATCTCTTGCCATCTTCGATCAGCAATAGGCGAGTGGCCCATGTACAAAGATTGTTGGAGTCTGGCGGATTGGTACGTTGCCATAGGGATTGAGGTACCACACCAAACATGGCACCTCCATCCAATTTAAAAAAACCAGTGTCTATGGAATATAATTTCATGTTTTTACTTCGATATTTGATATAAAGCTATTGAATTATACATTCATATCCGTATCTCCATAAAAGCTTTTGACGCGTTGTTCCAGATCTTTGATTAAATATTCAACATAGTTTACCTCATTTAATGTACCCGCCATATTCAATGCGCCGGGACTGAATACGTTAATTTCCATTATTTTGTCACCTACAATGTCTAACCCAACGAAGTACATGCCATCCTTTCTCAATTTTTCTGAAACCTTGCTTACTAATTTCAGAATGTCGTCCGTGATTTCGGCAACTTGAGGCTTAGCACCTTGGTGAATATTACTTCGTATTTCTCCTTGAGGTTGTACGCGCTGTACTGCAGCATATTTATTATCAATAATAATCGGTTCACCATTGAGTAAGAAAAATCGCATATCGCCTTTGGTCGCTTCGGGAAGGTATTCCTGCGCGATGACATAACCGTCTCGTGCTATAACCTCCACCGTTTGTTTGAGATTGTGCAATTCGTTTGGACTGATCATGAAGACATTTTTACCACCCGAACCTTTTAATGGCTTAAGTATAATCTTGTCATTCTGCCTCTGTAGAAAATCAAGAATATCTTCGTAGCTTCTGGTGACAATTGTTTTTGGTCTTATTTCGCGTGGAAAATTTTCTAAGTAAAGTTTGTTGCTTGCCTGTATTAATTCATCTGGATCATTAATCACATATCTACCCAGTTTTTTTAGGATTTGGGCAAATTGCAAGCCCATAGATGCTGCCCAAGGACGATTGAGCATATCCATAACAGGGTCAAATCGCAACCATAACACATCCACATCCATTAAAGAAACACGTTCTTTTTTCTGCGATTTCAGCTGCTGCAACAAATCATCGTTATCTTTGAATGTAGCATCGGGTGTCAATTTACGGACATGGGCATCAATATGCGTATCGTCAACATAGATGAAATCAGACAGACCAATATATAGCACGGTATGACCTCGGGAAAGTGCATGCATTGCTAACCATGTGGTCGTATAGATAGCTTCTTCCTTGTGTGTTTGATTTATTAAAAATGCGATTTTCATATATATTATTTAATAAGTTTAAATACTGATCCTTCTTTTTTTATCATGTCCAAGCGTGGCAAATATGCTTCTGAAAGATAGCGCGGCCGGACAGCAGGTTGGCTCAAATATCCTCTCTGAATCAAGTCCTGTATGATGGGTATGTAGTCTTTTCTAATCTTTCCTATTGTCAAAATATTAATATCATTTCCTTGGCGTAAGTATTCGATAAGTTCGATCAGCCCTTGTAGATAGACGGCGTCTTTCGTCAGTCCACCGCCACGGTATACACGCATCGTAATATGGAAAGCCGTGTCTTCTGAAAAATCATATTGCTCTACCAATAAGGAGAATGTGTCGACAAAAGAATTTCCCATCAGCATATGCCGTACACAGATCACACGTGCTGCAAGGATTTTTAGCCGCTCATTACTCAAGCCATCGACCATATACTCTGAAAATACTGCCAAGCCTTCCTGAAGTTTCTCATAGCCTGGCACCCCAAGGCTGAATAGTTGCAAAGGCTGTACTTTCCCATTGAAATAGGTCGCAATATGTGTTCCCACTTCATGTTGGATAAGCGCTTCAGCTCGCTCTTTTGAAATCTTGTAATTCGAACTAATATTTAGCACCCCTCTATTGACCATGACACCCGATACATCATCACGAACCCGTACAGTCGTATTTAGTTCAGGATATTGTAATTTTAAATATTCTATTTCTGCTGTTGCCAATTGAGCAAACTCACGGGCATTTAATTTGGAGGTGCTGGTTTGCGCATGTATGCCGTTACTGTCAATGACAGTGATAATAGCTTCCGCTACATGTAACAGCTGATCACTCACATTACCAAAAACCTGCAAGCTACCATGCACGAAATCCGGTGAATTGCGATCATCCAACATGCTCATCATCTCATCGAGTTCGCGCCGTTTATCTCTAAAAAGGTAGGCAATATTGGGATCGAGTATGTCTTCAATCGGCAGATTATATAGATTTCTCTTCACTAAATCCGGGTCAATAGGCATAGGTCTATATTGAAACACTGGATTTTTCGCAAAACGGTTGTTTTTAAAAGTCTGCCATGCCTCCTGTACATTCGTAGGAGTGACCAGCATAAGAAAATCAAACCGTTGACTTTCGGCAAGCAAGGCTTTATCAATCTCTATTATATTGGGTGTAATCTCTTTGGTAATATTCAACTTGAATTTCGCGGGATTCAAGTTTGTATAGAGACGAACGTATTCAAAAAATGTACGGGAAAGCGTCTTACTCATGGACTCCCTAAAATGTCTTTCTAGTAAAGGAAGTAAAGTGCCTGATGCATGGAAGTAGGTGTTCTGAATAGACAATCCAATGCTGAAAATATTATTTTCTTGAAGTTCCGTCAGTGGAAATAAAGGCGAAAAATAGGGGTTGTGCGGTGTTTTCTTTTGTTTTACAATATTAGTCTGTAAATCAGGTGCCTCAATACGCAGGTTTTTGTGAATATATTCTGCTAAGGGTAAAGCGACTTTTTGAGCTACATGGATAGAAACATCATTGTCACTTTCGGCATCTACCCATAGCTCTATGATGAGGCAACTGCCAAATTCTTCTTGGATAGTTTCGATAATTTTAATAAGAAATTGATCAACTTTTTTATCTTTCTCCGATTTGATGATGATACTAGCCAGCTGGGATTTTGCTAAATCGGATATCGTACTTCTTTTGCGTCCCGACGCCGGAATTCTATAAAGAAAAAAGTATGGGACTACCTTATTAAATATTATTTTACCTACATTCGGGATCGGCTCATAAAAAGCCTCTCTCTTGTGTATAGCTGTTTTTATATATTTTAATAATTTATCTTCCACTGAAAATCTTACTTATTTGTTTGAAAATAGTTGTACATCGCGCTTACCGTGTCTTTCAATATCTTATTGTAAGCAACCACTTTATCTTTATACACCTCACCGGACCATTCATCCATAAAATCTTTTCGAAACTCGATAGATATCACACAACCCAAGTCCCCGTATCGTTGGATCAGATGCTGCGCAAGATTACCGCCTTTAAATTTCACATTCTCGCGGATATCTAAGTTTTCGCCTACTGTAGAGCCAGCTTCCTTCATGATTTGAGCAAAATGTTGAATGAATTTATCCCACTTCGCTGTATTATAGAATGTTCCGAGATTTATTTGTGGATTTTTGGTTTCATCAACGATTTCCTCTGCTGATTCTCGTTTGGCATTATAGCTGTGTATATCCAATATCACAAAATAGCCGTATTTCTTTATCGTAGTTGCGATATGTCTTTCGATGCTATTGTATAGCACCTGATGCTGTTTATGTAATTGGGTGACATAACTCTCTGGAAGTGTAGGTTGGAAAACTTCTAAGCCCCAAGCTTGTTCAGGTCTCAAATACAATGCATTATCCAAATTTCTATTTAAATCCAGTTGAAAGCGTGAAGTCGATACTATAAATTGATTGATGGGCAGATCAGCAATACTGGCCGTGTATGGGTCCTCTTCACGCAGGCGTTCAGCGTCCGAGAGTTTCACATAAGGCATTAATTCTTCGCTGATGGAATGACCATCATGAATAGTGAATGACCAAAATGGGCTATCCATTGTGGTAATTTGATAATCAATTTCTAATGACATGATAAGCTAGATTTAATTGAATAACAATCTAGCTCCATAAAGGTTTACAAAAGGGATGTCACAGTGTGCTTATATATGCAATTTCAGGCCGACATAATAGTTTCGAGGAGCCGCTGCGTTGAAATATCGACCACCAAAAGCATTGATATCATTACCTAAACTATATTTTTGGTTTAATAGATTGTCGGAGCCTGCAAATAAGGTGTAGCTAAACTTCGAGTTGGAGATTTTATTGTTCCAGCTTACTTTCGCCTGTATCAAATCATAAGCAGACGCGAATACGGTATTCGCATCGTCCAATGGTATAGCGGATGTATGATTGTGGAAAATATTGAGGCTTATATTATGCGCAAAAGAAAACAATAAGGTATTAACTAATGTCCAGTCGGGAACCGAAGTTATTTTATTGTCCTTAAAATTTTGTTCTCCGGATTGATAATTACCAAAGCGGTAATGGTTGTAAGCAAAAGCCGTATTAAAGGTAATAGATTTTAACAAATTGCTATTCCATTTCCAAAAAGACCAAACGGATAGTTCGGCACCTTTTTGATTCATTTCTCCGGCATTGACATAAGATTCACTACCATTTTCATTGATTTGACGTACTATACCGTTTTCCATTAAGTATTGATAAATGCTTAAGTCAATAATCCAATTGTTGTTAGGCGATTTAATTTTATATCCCAACTCGTAATTCACACCACTTTCAGCTAGTAGGTTATTATTGATGGTATTGTCTGAAGATCTAACCTCAGCGATGGTCGGCATCGAATAGCCGCGTGAAATAGATCCTCTCACCGCCATCCAATTATTAAATTGGTAAGAAGTCGCTATACGCGGGGATAAGATGCCTTTGAAATTGATAGATCCTTCAGTGCTATTTTCCGTTGGGAAGGTGGTTGCATAATCAATAGCATTCGCATTGTAACCCAATGAAGCCTCTAAAACCCAATCCGATGTAAAATCAATCTGTGCTCTTGTAAATACATTTATTTGCGAATTATCAAGTTTGTCGAAGGCCTGTGGATCTCCTGCCAAGCCACGTTCGTTATCAAAGTTCTTTATATCGTTCCAACCTTTTATAGCTTCCAGTCCTACCTGGAATTGAACGGGCAATTTCGTATTACCATTTTGGTACGATAGAAAAGTGCGTGTTCCCAAGTTTTTTTCTTTCCGAAACTCATAATTGGTAATAAAAGGGTTCTCAAAATCCGTGTAAGAGCCAAATAGCGAGATGACGTGACTGAGTTGAGCATTCAGTTGGTACTCATGTATCAATCCACCAATGAAAGTTTTGTTATAAATTGTAGCCTTTTGTTCAGCAGCGCCCGGATTGGGGCCTGCCGCAGGTCTAGCCATCTTAGGGTTTTCGTCGTATTGTTTTAGTGTCAACCCGCCCGGAGTTTGGTAATTCATATCCGAATACAGACCATAGAATTTTAAAGTTCCATAATTACTGTACCTCCAATTGTGTGTAGTCTGTAAGGTCAACTTGTTCAAGGCTGAATTTTCACGATATCCATCAGATTTGGTATAGGATTGATTGAATGCGAAATTGTACTTATCGTTGACATTTCTACTTATCCCAAAATTTTCTTGAACTAAACCAAACGAGCCCCCTGACAATTGAAAATTCAGTCGATTTGCATTGCTATCAAAGCCATCGGGAGTAATGCGAATAACACCTCCTGAATTAGCGCCGAAAAGTGAACCATCGGGGCCTTTTATTACTTGAACAGCAGTAATGGCGTTTGGATCCAGCAAATTAATGTATGTGTTTCCTCCTGCATCGGTAAGTGGAATTTCATCCATGTATACTTTCGTATTCCTTACACCAAATGGGGAACGGATAAGGCTGCCGCGCATCGCTAATCGGTAGGATCCTGGGGATCTTTCCTCCATCCGAATACCTGACACGGTATTGATAGCGGAAGTGAGCGAAATCGTATTTTGTGCTTGAATGGTCTGCGCCGAAACCGTTTGAGCGCTACTCGTCAATTTTAAAAGTGATTGTGATCTAAAATATTGTTTTACCTCGACAGGTTGCAATTGCACTTGGGTGGTGTCACTGACAATATTCTGCGTATATGCTGTGCTTGTGCTTGCCAATAGGAAGATAATCGCCGTATTAAATTTCATAAAGTAAAATCACTAAAATTAAAAAGCTTCGTTCAATCCTAAAAATAGGCCTCTTTGGCCGAATTTCCCAAAAGCATAGTCTATACACAAATTTGTACGAGTCAATTTGTTAAATAACACCCGCAGGCCAGCTCCTCCAGCCGGTTGCCAATGCTTGAACAGCTTACTGCCGATTTCGTCGTCTACAGTCTGAATATTTCCAAAAACTACACCACTCAAAAATTGATTGCGAAGAATAGGAAAGCGATATTCCAATTCACCATAGGCAAAAGATTGTCCTTTGAAATAGCCATTTGTATAGCCTCTGCCTGAACGCGCATAGGGATCTTTTCCTGTACCCGGAAGATCCAAATAGCCTAGATTGCTGCCTAAACTATACGAACCATAATACCAGAATGCCAAAACGTGATTCGGCCGATAGGTTGATAGTTGCCAGTATTTTCTAAAATCTGTGAGTAACTGTAAGGCGTTCTGTGAGCTACCGAGCCAAGTCTGATTTGCCCGCAACACCACATCAGAATAGATCCCTTTATACGCACTATTAGGATTATCCCTCGTTGTGTACTGGAGATTCAACATCAGGCCATTGTTGTTATTCATTATGGGATTATAGCCCTTCCAGTCGTTATAAATATCCATAGGCGGATTGTCGCTGTCGGATACCGTACCAATATTTCTTTTTAAATCAAAATAAACACCTGTACCTACAAATAAATTATCTGTAAGTTGTTTGTATACACGCTCACTAAATCCGTACACCGTATAATTATTGATAAATCGTTTCCGCTCGGGGTTCGTTATGATGCGTTCTTCATCCGATAAGTTTTCAAATTCTTTGCCTATACCTAGTCCATAGTCAAGTCCCACCATTTTGGCGATATGCAGACTGCCTTTGAGATTCCATTTATTTTCACGCGTATAAGTATCGTGAAATATATAGCCCACGGCTATTCCTTTTGTGGTATAGTTAAGGGCCGTGGCAAATACAGACATATTTGTGTTTTTGGAGTCACCCAAATAAACACCACCTACAGCTTTCACCCCAATTTGAAATCCGATACTTGGGTTGTAATTAATATTGGGCAAATACGATATGGGAGATCGCTTTTGTGATATTTTTTGCTTATTTTTATTGTTAATCGGGTTTATCTGTTTAAATAAATCAACAATATCATAGGCTTGCACATTATCTAATGTATCAATGGCGGTCTTTCTGCTGATATCAGCGCTTATATTTAGTGTGTCATTTGGAACATTAATTGAAGGAACGACTTGAGCTAATAGGGGCTGCACATTGGTGATAATCAGTCCGATGATAATGGATATATATATACGAGGAGTCTGAATGCGATATGACATAAATGAATTTCTCATGGCAAATTTGAATGCGTAAAAATAGGAGAATACATTGGGAATGTCTAGTTAATAAGTAAATAAAAACAATAGTATTTTTGAATTGTTACTTTAAGTAGGGAGGAATATTTTTATGATTGTTAAACATGTAGAAAATGGTAATAAGGGGGCATTTGTAGCCACCGAAGATGGTGTGCAAATCGGAGAGATGACATACTCCAAAGCTGGGTCAGATAAAATCATTATTGATCATACCGAGGTGGATGAAAGTCAAAAAGGAAAAGGTGTGGGTAAAATACTGCTTACCAAAGCCGTCGATTATGCTCGCGAAAATAACGTCAAAATTATGCCTTTGTGTCCGTTTGCTAAAGCGATGTTTGACAAGGATGTCGACATTCGAGATGTAAGGGCCTAAAATTTATTTAATTTTGAGATTAGTAAGAGTTCTTGAAAATCATTTCAAGAACTCTTTTTTATTGGGTTAACTTTCTGATCAGATCAATAAAATTATTGGAATTTGTTTTATTCAAGATATTCTTACGATGCGTGTCTATAGTATATTTACTTGTACATAGTTTATCCGCTATCTCAGTACTGTTCAGACCTTCTTTTACTAATTCTAATATTTCTAATTCTCTCTTGGTCAGTTTATAGCAATTCTCCGTATCTAAATATATATTTCGGCTTTTATCGTAGATTCTGCGGTCATTGACAGGACGCTCTACATAGTCATTTATACGCTGGTGGATGACCAAAGTTTTTGTCAAATCGCCTTGATTACTTACTTCTAAAGCTTGACAAGTTTGTCTGATAGTGATGTAGCTGTTGTCCTTTATGCGCAAGCGATAGGTATAGCTATACAAATAATTAAAGTGCTCATTAAATCGCAGATTGTTCTTGAATTGTAGGTCCTTTTCTTCGCACTCAAAAAAGTAAGGCTGATCATCCGGATGAATATTACTAATCAAATCTTCCACAGTAAATGTGGATGCCGAATAGCCCGTAATTGTAGAAAATGCGGCATTCATAAAGGATATGACATTCAATGAGCAATCAAAAATAAAATAATAGCTATCAATTAATGCCTCATTTGTTATTGCAGTAGTGGTTTTCGAACTTTGCTTCTCAAACAAATTCTTCCACTTGTCATT
>JBMDWK010000045.1:0-2104 GCA_048595255.1 Sphingobacterium sp.
GTAGCCCGTAGGGGAATCGAACCCCTGTTTCAAGAATGAAAATCTTGCGTCCTAACCCCTAGACGAACGGGCCTTTATTTGTTTCGGTGTGCAAATATAGTTTTAATTTTTTATCAAGCAAAAAAAAGTAAATAATTTTTAGTATTTATGTATTATAACTGATAAACACATCCATTATGGTACAAACCAAATTCACTCATATGCGAGTTTTACTTTTTATTATCTGTTTGATCTCTACACCTTCTTTGTTCGCACGAAATCCGGAGGCAAGTGATATTTCCATAAAATGGAAACCCGCACCTACTTATAATGGCACGGATGATCTTAGCCTTCAAATTGTAGTGAAAAATGAAGGAGCTGCTACTTTTCCACTGAAAGACTGGGATTTGTTTTTCAATACCATGTATCCTGTGGTAGAAACGAACAATGAACAATTTCAACTCATTGACAAAAGGGGTAATCTTTTCCAGATCATTTTTCGGCAACGGTTTCTGGCGCCACAAGATTCCATTGTACTGAATTATAAAACACAATATGGCATAGTTGGGATTTCAACACGTCCCAATGGATTTTATTTTTTAAGTAAACTGGATAAGACTAATTATGCAGCAGTCGGTCAGGTAGAATATGAAGATATTCAACCTACTGAGGCTCAAAATAGGCAATTTTTGGAAAAATTGTATGCAAAAAATCAATCGTTTGAAAAGGCATACAGTCCTGTTAGAATATTTCCAACTCCCAAATCATTAATCCATCGCAAAGGAAGTTTCGACCTCCAGAAAGCGCTTTATATCGATGTGCCTTCTGAGTGGGTACAAACTGTGCAAAATGGTTTGGAAGGAATCGCCCAAATTAAGTTCGGAGCTGGTAAGAAAAACTTCATCGTTCGATCCAATAGTAATTTGGCGGAGGAGGCTTATCATTTGTCTATTACGCCTCATCAAATCGAAATCGAAGCAAGTGGACGAGCGGGACTTTTTTACGCCCTTCAATCGCTCCAATCGCTGTATGATGACGCTCAAAGCAGAAGCGCGAAGAAAGTTACTCATTTGCCTTGTGTGGAGGTGATGGATGAACCCCGCTACGCTTATAGAGGATTTATGCTGGATATTGCCCGCAATTTCAGGCCCAAAGAGGTTGTGTTAAAATATTTAGACTTGATGGGCAAATATAAGTTGAATGTTTTTCATTTTCATTTTATTGAGGATGAAGCATGGCGAATCGAAATACCAGGGTTACCCGAGCTAACAGAGGTGGGCGCACGTCGTTCGCCGGCTTACTTGGCTGGTGGAGCGTTAATGCCCGCATATGGCTCAGCAACTAATACGACACCATATTTTCTGACGCGCAAAGACTTTATTGAGATTCTTAAATACGCCCAGGAGAGAAATATCACCGTCGTGCCTGAAATCGAAACCCCTGGACATGCTCGAGCTTCGGTGAAGGCGATGGAAGCACGTTATGATAGATATATGGCTGCTGGAGATAGGCAAGCTGCTGAAGAATATCTATTACATGATTTTGAGGATATATCGGTGTATAATACAGCCCAAAACTTTGGGGACAATGTGTTGAATCCAGCTTTACCTTCGGTATATCGGTTCTTAGATAAGGTTCTGGAGGAGTTTCGCTCCATGTATGCAGAAGCGGGAGTGCCGTTCAAGAAAGTATCCCTAGGTGGTGATGAGGTGCCACCGGGTGTGTGGGAGAAATCTCCTAAAATAAAAAAACTAATGCAAGAGAACGGCATGCAAAGTGTATATGAAGTGTGGACATATTATATTGACAAAATCAATAAAATTTGCAAAGCCAAAGGACTAGAAATGGCGGGTTGGGAAGAGATCGGTATGGTAAATAGGGGTAAAGGCATGGTGGTCAACCCTGATATGGAGCACAAAGAGAATATGCAATTGGATGTGTGGAATAATATCATTGGTGGAGGAAATGACGATCTGGTCTATCGATTGGCCAATGCTGGCTATCCGACAGTTCTAATTAGCGCTTCTAATTTGTACTTTGATATGATGTGGGATTCTACCTACCGTGAGCCGGGTTTCAAGTGGGCTACATTCGCGGACTTACACCATTCCTATTCGCTTTTTCC
>JBMDWK010000046.1:0-2898 GCA_048595255.1 Sphingobacterium sp.
TTATCGAAGCAAAATGGCTTTTTTATCTGATCGCTGCTATAGGGATTTGCCTATGGCTATTTTATTATATTTTTGGTTCATCGCTGTATACCGATAGCCTGATTTATTTGCATCTCGTTTCGTATATTATATTGGCCATAGTGCTCATTCTTTGGGACAATAATTCTTTCTCACTCAAAGAAGCGGTCGATTCGAATGCCTATTCTTCGGTGCAAGAAATCCGTGGTGAATATCAGGATGTTATGGACCGGTATGCTATTTACCGTTCCTTATTCTGGTTTTTTCTTTTGATCCAACCCATTGGTCTAGTCAATCTCATGTTGGGATTTATTAAGCCCAATAAGGATTAGTATCCGCTTCATCTGAGACAGAAATCTTATATTTGTCTCGATAAATCCAATATTTTAATGAACTGGAAACAACTTATATCTGCTAAGCGGTGGGGTTACGAAGAGCGTCTTTCTCATGAGCAATTTGATGCTCGGTCTGAGTTTCAACGTGATTATGACCGTTTAATTTTTTCATCTCCCTTTCGCCGGTTACAGAATAAGACACAAGTTTTTCCCTTGCCAGGGGCCGTGTTTGTACACAATCGGTTAACCCATAGTCTGGAGGTTGCATCAGTAGGGCGATCATTGGGTAGGATTTTTTATAATTCATACAAGAAACAAAATCCACTTGTTGATCAAGAGATCCCATTGTTGCAGGAGATCGATACAATTATTGCCACAGCATGTTTGGCACATGATCTAGGTAATCCTGCGTTCGGTCATTCGGGAGAATCTGCGATTTCGGCTTACTTTACTGGAAAGGGATCAGAATATAAATCCAAATTGACGGAAGAACAGTGGGCGGATTTGGTATCTTTTGAAGGTAATGCCAATGCTTTGCGTATTCTGACGAATAATTTTAATGGAAAGGATAAAAGTGGTTTTGCGCTTACCTATAGCTCATTAGCTGCTATCATTAAATATCCATGTAGTGCCATAAAAGGTGGTGATAAAAAACAGTTACACCGTAAGAAATATGGTTATTTTCAATCCGATAAGGATGCTTTTTTAAAAATAGTAAACGAATTATCAATTTTAAAAGAGGAGGAAGATGTGTACAAGCGTCATCCTTTGGTATTTTTGGTAGAGGCTGCAGATGATATTTGCTATAATATTATAGATTTAGAAGATGCACATCGCCTAGCTATATTGAGTTACGAGGAAGTGGAAGAATTACTATTACCACTCTGTCAAGATAGTAAACTGAAGGCAAGGTTAGCGCAGTTGGAAGATGAAGAAAGCCGTATAAGCTTAATGCGCGCTAAGGCAATTAATACGTTGATTGGCGCTACTTCAAAAGTCTTTTTTGATGAGCAAGATGAGATATTAGCTGGTAATTTTTCGAAAAGTCTTATTGATGCTTTGGATGCTGATTTACATGAGGCAATGCTGAAGATTCAGGAAATCTCCTACAAAAAGATTTATAATGCATCGGCAGTCGTTGAGATTGAAGTGGCAGGTTATAAAGTGATGGAAGGTATTTTAGAAGAATTTGTACCCGCTTATCTTGCCGAAAAACCAAACAACCTACATAAGAAATTAAAAGCTTTAATGCCGATCCAATTTCATAGTGGAAGTGACGATGTATATGAGAGAATACGTGATGTATTGGATTTTGTGTCCAGCATGACGGATTTATATGCATTACAGTTGTACCGTAAGATAAAAGGAATTGAAATAGCTACGCTATAGCGTTAATGAAAGGACTGTTTCCAAGAATATGAAAGTAGTAATAGCAGAAAAGCCTTCGGTTGCGAGAGATTTGGCACGTGTAATGGGAGCGAAGGACGTGAAGGATGGTTATATTGAAGGTAATGGATATGCCTTTACTTATGCTTTTGGGCATTTGGTACAATTGTGTACACCGCAAGCATATGGCTATTCCACCTGGTCGGTTGCCAATTTGCCAATCATTCCAAATCAATTCAATTTGGAAGTCAAGAAAGTGCGCAAAGATGGCAAGCAAATCGATGATTACGGTGCGCTGAAGCAAGTAAATATCATCAAAGGTCTTTTGGAAAAGGCCGAAGAAATCATTGTGGCAACGGATGCGGGGCGTGAGGGGGAATTGATTTTTCGAAATATCTACTATTATTTAGGATCAAAAGTTCCTTTCAAGCGTTTGTGGATATCTTCGCAGACGGATAAAGCTATCAAAGAAGGTTTTGCCAACTTAAAAGAGGGGACGGAGTATGATAGTTTGTACCAATCGGCTCGTTCGCGCTCGGAATCGGATTGGTTGATAGGAATCAATGCGACCCAGGACATTACTCTAGCTGCGGGCAATAAGGGCTTGCTTTCATTGGGTCGTGTGCAAACCCCGACTTTAGCGATGATTTGCTCCCGTTATTTAGAGAATAAAGATTTCAAACCACAGGCTTTTTATAAAATTCAAGCTGGTTTTGAAAAAGATAATATTTCCTTCAAAGCGACATCCGATAAAATCGATAAGAAAGACGTCGCCGAAGAAACCATCGCTAAGATTACCGTGGGTTCTGAAGCCAAAGTTGTCAAAGTCGAAGCAAAGGAAACCAAAGAACAACCGCCATTGCTATTTGATTTGACATCATTGCAACAAGATGCCAACAAGAAATACGGCTATTCGGCTGATCAAACGTTGAGTATTGCGCAGACATTATATGAAAAAAAGGTTATTACCTATCCACGTACAGGCTCGCGTTATATTGGCGAAGATGTTTTTGAGCAAATTGACTCGCTATTTCAACATTTGGCCGATACTGCGGAGGAAAGTATAGCAGCTATTTCGCGCACTTTGATAGGTGCAAAACTAAATAAACGATCTGTAGACGATAAGAAAGTAACGGATCACCATGCTCTATTGGTAACG
>JBMDWK010000047.1:0-5364 GCA_048595255.1 Sphingobacterium sp.
AGCAAATTTATAGACAAGGATGTGCTCGAAGTATTAAAAGATTTCGAACAAAATGCCATGAGCAAAGGTTTAGCAATAGAACTGCAAGAGGTAACCTACAAACGAAAATCCGTTCGTTCGAAAAACAAACTTCAAAAGATAGTTTAAATTTTTAAATAATTAATTACAAAAGCTTTAACTTGGTCTCTTAGATGGAGACGCTATATAAAATTATATATCAATGGGTAACAAAGAATTAGAATTAGGTTTCGAGAAAATATTACAAGGTAACAGAGAGTGGGTTGATTTCGTAAAAAATGATGAGTCAGGAAGATTTCAACAATTAGCTAAAGGCCAAAGTCCTGAAGTATTGTGGATTGGTTGTGCTGACAGTAGAGTACCAGCGAATGAAATCACTGGTAAAAAACCAGGAGAAGTTTTTGTACACCGTAATATTGCTAATATGGTCATTCACTCGGATATGAGCATGCTATCTGTATTAGACTACGCGGTGAATGTATTAAAAGTAAAACATGTAATCATCGCTGGTCACTATGGCTGTGGTGGTGTAGCAGCATCATTGAGCCGTCAGCAGTTCGGTGTTATTGACAACTGGTTGTGCCATATCAAAGATGTATATCGTTTGCATGCAGCAGAGATCGATGCTATCGAAAACCATGAAGATAAAGTAAATCGCCTAATTGAATTGAATGTACAGGAGCAAGTTTTCAATCTGTGCACCACCTCTATCGTACAAAATGCATGGAAAGATCGCGATGATCTAGCTATTCATGGTATGGTTATCAACATTGGTACAGGCGAATTGACCGATTTGGGTTGTACTTTCACAAATAACGAAGATCTAGGTGAAGTATTCGCTTATAAATAGGAATCACCTCTATAATTACAACAAAAGCGCTCAGACTTTGAGCGCTTTTTGTTTTGAAAGAAGGGAAATTTACAAATCACGCCTTGCTTTAAGTTGTTTGAAAACTATTTGATAGAATCCTTTTTGACACTATTACTTCTGTAGCCTTTTACCACAATTTCTTTGTTGGTATTATTTTTTATAGTAATTAAAAGAACTCCATCCTTAGCTTTATCGCCATATATAGCGGTTGCACTTTGATCCTTTAGCACTGAAATAGATGCTATATTATCTTGGTCCAAAGAATGCAGGTCAAAATTTGAATCTTGCTCAACCCCATCAACAATTATTAAAGGTTTCTTATCTGAACTTGCTGCCTTTCCTCTAATAATTATCCTTGAATTATTGGGTGACGAAATTGTAAAACTCTTATTTAAGGAAGCGTCATCTCCTATTTCTAAACGCATAGATTTAGAGTCAGAATCCTTATCGTCAACTCTGTAAAACGAGCCTGAGCCCTTTACTTCACTATTAGCAGAAGAGGTATTTCCCTTTTTAGTTTTGATTATTATCACACCGTTTTTCCCTTTATCACCGTATAATTTTGTTGCATTTTCATTCTTTAACACAGAGATCGATTCGATATTATTGGGAGATAAAGAGTTCATATCATACTCAGTTGGAGCTTCTTTGCCATCCACAATTATCAGCGCCTTCTTTCTCTCTTGCTCAAGTCTGGCCAACTCGGCTGAAGAGCTTGCTGACACAAATCCATCAAAATCATTAGGATTAGGAATCTGATCGCTATACCTTCCTTGTAGAATACTCAGACCTAATCCTACAGAAATAGAATTCAATTCCTTTTCTGGAATCTTATAGAATTTCTCTTTGCTTATCACGTTTTGATCATAGATATACACGAAATTTTTGGTGGGATCAATTTCATTTCGGCTTTTTACTCGTCTTATCTGATCACTTTTTATTGTTATCTGTTTAGTGGTGTCTTTTTGACTTGGAGTATTTGTATGAAATGACAGCCCAGAAATTTCAACTATACGTTGTTTTTCATTGTTTCTAGTCTGGGATTTAATAGCCCCTCCCTTTACAAACAAGCCGTCCTGTTCTTTTATAATAAACTCTGTAAATTGACTTGGTGTACCTAAAGTACCTGCATACTTCTTTGTTTTAATATTCACAAGCGATTTTTTACCAAACTTTTCTGTTAGCTCATTATTAGTATTTATAATAATAGTTTCTATATCCCTTGCTTGTAGACTTTTCAATTCTTCTATAGATACTAATTTATCATCTAAAACATATCCTACGGAATCATTAATTGATTGACCATCTCTATCATTAAATAATGTCTTCGTGATTGGTAAAATTTCATCTTTTATGGGATCATATTTAAGTATCAAAGGAACATCCAAAGGAGTATCTTTTGCGATCTCCACTATACTTTCGATGCCCGACTCCGCTTTACTTACCGTAAATGACATTCCTGCGATCAAAAGTACAGGTAATAAGAAAGCATATTTGCTCAATTCCAGTCTGGAGGAGCGTTTTTTGTTCATCATCATAATGCGCTTTTTTAAGGTTTTGAAATTAAATTGATTACCAATGCCTAACGCAGCTCCTTGCTGGGTGACATGTAGCAACGAATATTGATAGGTCTGCCTGTCCACACCTTTATCTAGCACCTGTTGATCGGTCAGGAATTCTAAATTTTGACGAACAGCTTTGCGCATTAGCCATACGAAGGGATTGTACCAACAAACCATCAATATTATTTCGAACAGCAAAATGTCTATCGTGTGATGGCCTCTCACGTGGATAGTCTCGTGTGCAAAAATATCTTGCAACTCAGCGTCCTGATGTTGTTCTTTATGTAAATAAATCTTATCAAAAAATGAAAACGGCACTACCGGGAAGAGCACATTACGGAAGGTGAATGAATTCCAAATAGCATCGTTCGAATGGCTATGGATCCGTAATAGACTGAATAGCTGCACGATCAACTTAAAAACAAATACCAAACTAACGAGTCCTATTGCTCCGATACAAATATCGATCAGCATCAGCGCCTGAGGACTCTCCGGTCCTAGCAACATATCCGCTGGAAAAAATTGCGGAAGGTATACTGCTTCAACGATTTCGCGTTTGGCAAACCATGTTTTAACGTCAATAAACGGATAGACAAAAGCATAAAGGCTTCCCAACAAAAAATAAATTCTATTGAGGGTATAGAAAGTCATTCCTTTCAGCAGAAAAGCATAACCAATAAATAGGAGCGCTAATAATAGGTTAACTTGAAGGATATAGATTAGTAAATTTTCCATACCTCTAGGATTTTGTATGCTTAATCATATCCAATAGTTCTTTGAGCTCGCTTTCACTCAGTTTTTCTTCCTTAATAAAGAATGAAACCATCTCTTTGTACGAATTTTTGAAGTAATCGCCTACAAAGGAATTCATAAAGGTGGCGCGATACTGCTCTAAAGTAATAATCGGTTCATAGCGTTTCGCGTTCGCATATTTCACGGCTTTCACATATCCTTTCCGTTCGAGATTCTTTATCGTCGAAGCCAAAGTCGTATAAGGCACCTGTTCTTCGGGCTTCATATTATCCAAGATTTCTTTTACAAAACCGCCCTGCAAATGCCAAATAGACAACATCGCTTCTTCTTCTTGTATCGTTAATTTTTCTAGATTCATCATGGTATGTTAAATAATCCAACACTAATCTACGAATTTTTCGTAATACTACAAATTTTACGTAAAAAAATTAACATTTTTTGACGGAAATAGATAATCAAGCGTTTATCAAAAATTATGTATCACTTTTATGACTCATAAATGTCAATAATTCACGTATATTCATGGTATAATCTCACACATTTTTTTAAATTTGTGACAACACAAGAAAATTGATTATGTCGGAAACAGCATCTATTACTTTAAATGGCAAGACGTTTGAATTGTCTGTAATTACAGGAACAGAAAACGAGAGTGCTATTGATATTTCAAAATTAAGAGACCAATCAGGATATATTACATTAGACCCAGGATTCAAAAATACCGGAGCTACAAAGAGTGCTATTACTTTTTTGGATGGTGAAAAAGGGGTTCTAAAATATCGTGGATACAAAATCGAAGAATTAGCTGAGAAATCCACATTCTTGGAAGTAGCCTATTTGCTAATCTATGGTGAATTGCCTACTCAAGCTGTATTAGAAAAATTCAGATCAGATATTAAAGCCCAAATGTTGGTGCACGAAGACATGAAAAATTTCTTCGCTGGTTTCCCTTCGAAATCGCACCCTATGGGACAACTTTCATGCTTGGTAGGAGCATTATCATCATTCTACCCTGAGTCTTTGAATCCCAATCAAACGGAAGAGGAAGAATACCAGACTATCGTCAATTTGATTGGTAAAATGCCAACTATCGTATCTTGGATTCAAAAGAAATCATTAGGTCACCCGGTAGTATATCCGAAAAAAGATTTAGGATATATTGACAACTTCATGAATATGATTTTCGGCGAGGTGAACTGTGATAAAATCTTTGATGATGCCGTATTAGATGCAATGCGTGTATTGTTAATTCTTCACGCTGATCACGAGCAAAACTGTTCGACATCGACCGTACGTATTGTCGGCTCATCCAATGCCAATCTATACGCATCGATCTCTGCAGGTATCAATGCTTTGTGGGGACCCCTACACGGTGGTGCGAACCAAGCCGTAATCGAGATGCTCGAAGACATCAAAAACGATGGCGGAGACGTGCAAAAATATTTGGACAAAGCGAAAGACAAAAACGATCCTTTCCGTCTAATGGGCTTCGGTCACCGCGTTTACAAAAACTTCGACCCTCGTGCCAAAATCATTAAAAAAGCGGCGGACGAAGTATTGGAAAAATTAGGTGTCAAAGATCCAGTATTGGATATCGCTAAAGGTCTTGAAAAAGCGGCCTTAGAAGATCAATACTTCATTGACAGAAAATTATATCCAAATGTCGACTTCTATTCGGGTATTATATACCGTGCTTTAGGATTCAACTCCGAAATGTTCACTGTATTATTTGCACTAGGCCGTCTACCAGGATGGATAGCTCAATGGAAAGAAATGCGTGACAATAAAGAGCCTATTGGTCGCCCAAGACAAGTTTATATTGGTGAAACAGACCGTAAATATGTAGATCTTAACAACAGATAATTAGTAATTACTAAAATAGTAAAAAGGTAGAATATGTATATTCTGCCTTTTTTTATACATTAAATAAAAATAATAAGCCCAAATGAAGTTAAAATCTAGATACCTCATTTCTTTATTATTACTTGTATTACAAGGTTGCAACCAGCCTAACTACAAGAAAGAAGCTATAGAACTAAATAATAAAGGCACTCAATTTTATTTAAAACATGAAAAGGATAGCGCGCTACTCTATTTCACCTTAGCCGCAGAAAAAAATCCGCAATATCAAATTGCGCTTCAAAACAAAGTGAATGCTTT
>JBMDWK010000048.1:0-4023 GCA_048595255.1 Sphingobacterium sp.
AAGGTCCTGCCTTTACCAAGAATTATGAGACAATAAATATTCAGTTTAAGGATCTCTATAAACTTACCGAAGCATATAGCTTGATGAAGTTAAAAATTGTTCCGGTAGTGAAGGATGCGAATACGGTAGTCATTAGCCTAAATGATAATGTTCCGCAAAGAGGGTTGGATATTTTAAACAACCTTATTGAGAACTACAATATCAATAATGTAAATAATAAAAACATTATTGCGCAGAATACAATCGAGTTTATCGATAATAGACTGAACTCTTTGGTCAGCAATATGACAGGGGCCGAACAAAATGTAGAGGCTTACAAACAGCGTAATCAAATTACAGACTTACAATTAGATGCCCAAATGAACGCTGCACGATCTGTGGAATACAATCAATTGTTGGCTGAAACTACTACGCAACTTAACCTTATTAAGTCAATAGAAAGTTATTTTGGTAGCAAACAGCCACAAGGGACTTTAGCTCCAAGTGCAATGGGCATCAAAGATCCAATTCTGAATGGCATGATTGGAAAGTTCAATGACTTACAACTTGAGCGTAATAGAATGCTACGTACAGCGAATGCTGCTAATCCTCTGGTATTGAATATTGATAATCAATTGGTGAGTCTTAAAAACAATATTTTGGAAAATTTAGGGTCTATTAAAAATGGGATCACTATCGAACGCAACAATTTTCAACGTAACTACTCCCAGTACAACAGAAAAAGTAGATCCGTACCAACTATTGAAAGAGGACTTTTAGAAAGAAGCCGCGAACAGACTGTCAACACGGGCTTGTATCAATATCTCTTACAAAAGCGTGAAGAAACTGCATTGTCGCTATCGACGACTGTTCCTACATCACAAGTAATTGATAAGCCGGCCTATAATACGACTCCAATAGCACCAAAATCTGCTATACTTTATTTATGTGCTTTTTTCTTTGGCGCATTGATTCCAGCAGGTATTATTTATGCAAGAGGATTATTCAACAATAAGGTGAGGGATGCAAGGACTATCGAGCTTACTGGAGCCAGATTGTTGGGTGAGTTGTCTCATAATTTGGATAAGAGTACGAATGTATTTCAAGCTGATCATCGTTCTACTATTTCTGAGCTCTTCAGGTATATACGCATGAATTTGGGCTTTATGACCAACCAACGGCACAAAGTAATACTGGTCACTTCGAGTATGAAAGGGGAAGGGAAGACATTTTTCAGTATCAATCTGGCTACCACTTTGGGTATGCGGAATAAGAAAGTAGTGGTCATAGAATTCGATTTGAGAAGGCCTGCTTTGCTGAAGAAGTTAAATCTTACCTCCACACTTGGTGTTACAGACTATCTGCATAGTGATGATTTTCCTATCGATGATATCATTCAACCAAGCCTACAAGCCGAGAATGTAAGTGTGATAGGATGTGGTGAAATCCCAGAAAGTCCTGCAGAAGTGATGATGAGTCCGAAAGTAAGTATGCTCATCGATGAATTGAAGAATCGCTTTGATTACATCATCATCGATACATCCCCGGTGGGGCAAGTTGCTGATGCATTTACCCTGGCACCGTATGCAGATGTGAGTATTTATCTAGTCAGATATAATTACACCAATAATTATCAATTGGCGATCCTCAAGGATATCCATGATGAGAATAAACTAAATAATCTAATGGTCGTATTTAATGACGCCAAACGCGAAAAAAACCAAAAATACAGTTATGGTGGGTATGGATATGCTATGGCCGACTAAAACAAGAATAAATAATAGAAGAATACCAATAGTACCTAATACAACCTATAATACATCAATGGTATAATGCTCCGGCATTATACCAACAATAACCAATACTGCAGCTGATTGAAAGATATAAACTGCAGCGCATATTAAGCCGATTCTAAGTCAATAATTCCAAAAAACAAAAAAATCATCGCTGTAAGTGATATGGCGAAGCCGTGTCAAAGCGACAAAAAAACTAACCTACAGCACTCTAACACCTATTTAAACACATTCAATAAATACATTATCCCATGGAACAAGCGATAAAATACATACGAAAACTGAGGAAAAACTGGTTGATTATCTATGTGCGACCACGTTGGGAAAAGAAGGTAGATAGATTATTGCAGGAACAAGGAATTGAAACATTCTGTCCGTTGATCACTACTGAGAATCAATGGGCGGATAGAAAAAAACAAGTAAGTGTTCCTCTTTTCACTGGATATGTTTTTGTGCGAATAGATGATAGAGACCTAACTAAAGTTAGATATACCCTTGGTGTGTTGAACTATATCTATTTCATGGGAAAGCCTGCAGTCATCCGAGATATAGAAATTGAAAAGCTTAAGGAAATGGTAGAAATGTATAATGACCTTGAGATCGTGAATCTAAACGAACTAAACCCCGGAGATCGAGTACGCATTCGCAAAGGGCTTTTCTCCAATCAAGAAGGGGAGATTATCAAAGTAGAAGGCAAAACCGTGTTGATGTCATTTGATCATATAGATTGTGCATTAGTAACCCGAATAGAAATTAATCAATTAATAAAAGCTAAACCTTTAAATACCGAATTATGTACCAGATAGAATCCGAAAAGATAGCCATAATTGGTCTTGGATATGTTGGATTGCCATTGGCTGTTGAATTTGCTAAGAAACATCACGTTGTTGGTTTTGATGTTTTACAAAAAAGAATAGATGAACTGAGAACGGGTGAGGATATCACTTTGGAAGTGAGTAAAGAAGCCTTGTCGAATGTTCTTACGGAAGATACCTCGAGTCTTACAGGATTGTACTGCACCAGCGATAGAGAGAAACTAGCAGCGTGTACAGTTTTCATTATCACTGTACCGACCCCAGTAGATAAGAACAATAGACCCGATTTGACGCCATTGATCAAAGCCAGTGCCTTGGTAGGTAGTGTGTTGAAAAAAGGCGACACTGTTGTCTATGAGTCTACGGTGTATCCAGGTGTCACCGAAGATGAGTGTGTGCCTATTTTGGCGGAATCCTCAGGGTTAGTTTATAATCAAGACTTCTTTGTGGGGTATTCTCCAGAGCGTATTAATCCAGGTGATAAGCTACATACCGTGGCCAATATATTGAAGATAACTTCGGGATCGACTCCAGAGACAGCCACGTTGGTCGACAACCTCTACCGATCTGTTATATCAGCAGGAACCTACAAAGCATCTTCTATCAAAGTTGCAGAAGCAGCCAAAGTCATCGAAAATGCCCAGCGAGATATCAATATTGCTTTTGTCAATGAGCTCGCTATGATTTTTAATCAATTGGGAATTGATACTTCTGAAGTTTTGAAAGCGGCGGGTACGAAATGGAATTTTTTGAATTTCAAACCGGGGCTGGTAGGCGGCCACTGTATCGGTGTGGATCCTTATTACTTAGCACAGAAAGCACAAGAGGTCGGATACCATCCTGAAATCATATTGGCAGGCCGACGCGTGAATGATGGTATGGGTAAGTATGTTGCGGATCAATTGATCAAACAAATGATTTCAAAAAACATTCCTATTGTCGGATCTAAAATTTTAATCTTGGGTTTCACTTTCAAGGAAAATTGTCCCGATGTACGCAATACAAAAGTTATTGATATTGTGAGACGATTGGAGCAATATCATGTTAACATTACCATTCATGATCCTTGGGCGAATCCTGATCATGCACAGCAACATTATGGTGTGTTTTGTGAGAATGGTACTTCCAAAACTAGAAAATATGATGCGGTTCTATTGGCTGTGGCGCATGACAAATTTGAGGAAATAGATATCAGTTCGCTGCTAAAAACAAAATCTGTATTGTACGATATCAAATCCATGCTTCCTAAATCTCTGGAAGCGGTTCGATTATAAAAAAATGAGCCTAATACTCAAAACAAGACTAGCTATCCTATGGTCTATTTTACAGCAATTCAGTGTAAAAATAATAGGGCTTATTATTAACGTGTTTTTAGCGAGAATATTAAGCCCAGAAGAGTTTGGACTAATCGCCATGCTTACGGTGTTCATTGCTCT
>JBMDWK010000049.1:0-9669 GCA_048595255.1 Sphingobacterium sp.
AAATCTCCGTTCAACGAAGCGTATTTTAGTAATTGTTGTGTTATATAGTTAATACCGATAGATAACAAAAAATGTCTGCTTCATGCAGACATTTTTTTTAAGTGTTATTGTCGATGATTAATCTCCACAAGAAATAAAGAATTATTTTTTTAAGAATTTATACACTTGACGATCGTATAGATTCAAAAATACGCCAATCAAAATAACAAGAATACCTATCAAGCTCATGGTATTAAATGTTTCTTGGAAAAAGATATAGCCAAAACCCAAAGCATACAGTACGCCCAGATAATTTAGGCTAGCTACTTTTGCTAAATTAGCGCTTTGGTAGGACAGGGTCATATAGTATTGTGCTAATTGGGTACATATGCCAATGAATAATAAATACAGCCAATCTATGCCGATTGGAGTCTTCCAGTCAAATAGCGTATACAGCCCTACTACAGGTATGGTCAATAAAGGGAAATAAAATATCACCACAAGTGGATGTTCGCTGCCTTTGCTTCTCGCTATCATATTGTATGCTATACCAGCAAATAATGCGGCACCTAAACCAATGACAACATCCAGCGTAGAAATTCTGAAATCAAATCCTTTTAGTAGAAATACACCTGCAATGGCGAGCGCAAAATATACAAATTGAACCGGTCGCACGGATTGCTTCACTATGAAGATGCCCAATATCGCTGTAAAGAATGGCGACAGATAATTAATAGTTACCGCAGAAGCCAGCGGGATATGCTGCAACGTATAAAAAGACCCTATTAATCCCAGACAACCCGCGATACCGCGCATGGTGAGCACAGGTATATTGTTACCCAGAGGTGGAATATTATTTTTCCGCAAATAGTAATAGGTCACTACAAAACTAAAAATACTTCGGAATAAGACTACTTCCAATGTGGGTAAATGCGATACGAACTTGACGCAGACATTCATGATGGCGAAGAAAAATCCAGCCATCAACATGTATTTTACGCTTTGGTCTTTCACTAATTTACGGGGTCATTGTGTTTTTTGACAAGCTCACGTTTACCTGTGTCAGGGTCTATTTCTAACTCTGTCTGCTTCACCAAAACAGCATATGAAGCTGGCGTAATGCCTTTTCCATATCTAATTGCGTATTCTTTGGTAAATTCTGCACCGAAATAAAGAATCGCAGCGGAGTAATATACAAATCCCAGCAAAATGATAATGGAGCCTGCAGCACCATAGGCGGTAGCAGTAGCATTGTAAGATAGGTAGAGAGATATACCATACTTACCTATCATAAATAATATGGTCGTAAATATTGCGCCTCCCAAAATATCTCTAAAACGAACTTTAGCGTCAGGAAGAAAAGTGAATATAAAGCCAAATAAGGTCACAATAACTAAGAATGTAATACCATTATTAACCCAAGCCCAAAATTGAATATCAAAATGCTGAATTTGAAAACGATCCAAAAGTAGTTCAATATTTTTGGTGACAAGGCCAATGACGCTACTAATTAGGAGTGAGGCCATCAATAAAAAACTTAACCCTAATATCATGGAGAAAGAAATCAGTCTATTGATAATGATTTTTAGCCAACCTTTTTTAGGCTTTGCTTTTACCTTCCAGATGGTATTAATGGAGTTTTGAATGTCGACAAAGATTGTGGTAGAGGTCATAATCAAGGTGACAATACCAATTATCAGTCCTATACTGGATTTATTTTCCAACGAAATTTGTTTGATGGCATTGTCTAGGAGTCTAGTGATTTCAGGACCAAAAATATCGTTTAGTTCACTGATAACCTTATGTTGGGCGCCGTCAGGGCCTTCCAATTGACTTCCATAAAAAAATCCTAAGGCCCATATCAGAATGATAATAAGAGGTCCTATAGAAAACACGGTATAATAGGCTAGAGATGCACTCAATTTCATACAATTATCCTCCGCAAACCCATTGCCGGTATCAAGTAATAATTTGCCAAAGCCTTTTATCTTTTGGATAAAAGGCTCTTTTTCTTTATTCGCACTATTGTCTACATTATTCTGCATATATCTTGTTGATATCTTCTTCATGTTTTTGAAGAATAATCTTTCTTTTTAACGAAAGTTTTGGCGTGAGTTCACCATTATCGATTGTCCACTCCTTGGGCAATAATACAAATTTTTTGACCATTTCCCAGTTTCCAAAATTTTCGTTTGCTTTATCTATCTCTCTTTGGTACTTTTCTATTACTTGCGGGTCTTGGATTATAGACTCTTTGGACTCAAAGGGAATGCCCTTTACTTTACAGTATTTTTCGAGCTCCTCAAAAGCTGGAACGATCAATGCCGCAGGAAACTTCTTATTTTCACCAATAATCATTATCTGACCAATTAACACCGATTCCATCAATTTGTTTTCCATGACTTGTGGCGCTATGTATTTACCGCCTGCAGTTTTGAATATTTCTTTTTTACGATCTGTAATTTTCAAAAATCCATCAGCTGTCAGTTCACCAATATCACCTGTGTGCAAGTAACCTGCATTATCGATCGTCTCGGATGTAGCTACTGGGTTATTATAATATCCGGACGTAATAGATGGACCTTTGACAAGGATTTCACCATCATCAGCAATTTTTACATGTAGATTTTTCAACACCCGACCTACAGAGCCAAATTTTACATCATTCTCATCCCATGAGTTCACCGCTATCACAGGTGATGTCTCAGTCAGGCCATATCCTTCTAATACTTTGATGTCAGCTGCCCAAAAAATGCGGGCAAGTCGCTGTTGCAAAGCTGCTCCCCCCGAGATGATAAACTTAATTTCACCGCCCAACGCCTGTTGCCATTTCGAAAAGATCAATTTGCGCGCGATTGACAGCTTAAAGTTATACCATGCATTATTGGATTTGGGTTCTTGAAATTGATGGCCTAAATCCACAGCCCAGAAGAACAGTGATTTTTTAATACCGGTCAGGGCTTTTCCTTTTTCAATGATTTTGTCATATACTTTTTCCAATACACGAGGCACAGTGGTGAACACTTGGGGTTTCACATCATTGATATCCACGACGATATTATCTAAATTCTCAGCATAATAAACATTTACGCCCTTAGATATATACATGTACACCACCATACGTTCGAAAATATGGCAGAGTGGTAAGAAACTTAATGATTTTTTAATATCATCCGTCAATAAATGCGAACAAGCACCCACATTACTTATTATATTTTTGTGGGTCAGATAGACACCCTTAGGCTTACCGGTAGTACCTGAAGTATAGATGAGTGTTAATAAATCATCTTCCTGTACAGCGTCATTATACGGTTGTAAATCTATGTTTTGTTGTTTTCCTTCTTCTATTAGTTGATTGTAATGCTTGTGGTTGGGCACCTCATCCAAGGTGTAGATATCCAAATGAAGATCATTATTAGCCAATGCTTTTTCTACCTTTGCGGCAAGATCTTGGTTGCTCACAAAAATTAATTTGGCCTCCGCGTCTTTTACTATATAAGATAAATCTTGAGCGGATAGTGTAGGATATAAAGGCACTAACGCCACGCCGAGTTGATTACAGGCAAAATCTACAAAGTTCCATTCCGGTCTATTGCCGGACATGAGTCCTATACGGTCGCCTTTTTTTATTCCTTTAGCTATGAGTCCTTTACTGATATTGTCTACGATATGAATTATTTCTTCTTTATCATAAGATTTCCAACCACCTTGGTCTCTTTTTGAAAGCTTTAGGACACGCCCTGCTGTATCTAGGTTACTTTTTAAATAATCAAATAATCGAGTAGGTTTGCTCATGGTTTATAATTTATTTTTTTATAAGTGGTTTTGATAACGCTATGTTAGCATAATAAATTTACTGAAAATTTGTTAAGAAAAAAAGGATAGTTGAATTAAAAACGCTTAATTAACAAACGTTAACGATTTTTTTTGCCTATAGCATTGAAAATATGTTATTTTTGGAGCTCAGATATTTATTGATATGCAAAAAGTGATACGTAATATTTTTTTATTGGCTGCTGGTGTTTTTTTAGCTAATGAGGCTTCTGCTCAATTAACAAGTCAACATGCTATAGGCGCGCGTTTTGGTTCGGCTTCGGGTATCAATTATCGCTATACATTGAGTCAGGATAGAGCGATTGAAGGTATTTTGAGTGTACAGAGCAATTCGACGAGCCACCGATTCAGAGTTGTAGGTTTGTATGAATACCACAAAGAATTGCCGTTGAATAATTTTTCTTGGTATTATGGTTTTGGTGGAAGTATAGGAAATTATACCTATAAAGCTTATACGAACAACAATGGTGAACATATTCCCAAAAATTCTGAATTATTGTTAAGTATTGATGGTATTGTGGGGATTGAATATAGCTTGCCGACAGCCCCCATTTCACTTTCATTGGATGTCAAACCTTATTTTGACTTTGTACAAGAATCCTCAATCAAATTATTTGATCCAATAGGATTCTCTATTCGTTATAAATTCTAAAAACAGAAAAGCTTTTCAATTTTTGAAAAGCTTTTCTGTTTTATTTTAGTCTTTTAGAGCCAGCCAGATATTACCGAGTCGACGTTCTTCTTCTGTAGCAGTATCTCTGCGTTGTATGCTGTAAGACTTTTTGTCGGAGGCAATAAGTTGAACGGGGATTTCTTTTATCAGTCCATCTCGGGAAATAAGTATGTTGACTGTTTCTCCCGCTGAGGCATGGGCCAATACATATTCAATAGCCTTACCATTAATCTCAATACGGTGATTGTTGATTGCAATGAGCTCATCACCAACATTCAGTCCCGATATCCATGCGGCGGAGTCGCGATCCACATTCTTAATGACAGTATGCCCTTCGTTACTACCCACCTTGATGCCCAAAGATAGATGATTTTGTTCTTCAGCCTTATCAATAATCTCATAGCCCACAAGGTGAAAATATTGGTTGTAATCCACCTCTTCTGCATGATGTGCAGCCGTGAATATATCACTTAGATCTACCCCTGTTACACTTTCTGCCAAGGCTTGGAATTCGTCTTCCTCAAAACCCCTATTCTCGATTAAGTAGAAATGCTCGTATGCAGCGCGCATCACATCATCCAAGCATTTGGCTCCCTGTGTGGATGCTATAATCTTTATATCCATCGCCACGGCATGCATAGCTCCTTTGTTGTAATAAGAGATAGCCACATTGTGTGAATTCTCATCTGGACGGTACTGTTTGATCCAAGTGTCAAAACTAGAAGCAGCAGCACTTTGCAACAGGTAGCCTGGACGATTGTAGACAGAGTTAAAGTCTACAGCGAGCTTTTGTAAATACTCGTATTCATCAAATATCCCGCAGCGACGGATAATTAAATTATCGTAATACGATGTGAAACCCTCAATAATCCACAACCCTGTGGTATAATTTTCGGCGTCGTAGTTGAATGGTCCTAATGCTGCTGGGCGAAGACGTTTCACGTGCCACAAGTGGAAATATTCATGCGCTACTAAACTCAGGTAGTTTTTGTAAGCCGTGGGCTGAGCATAATTAAAGCGTGAGGTCGACAAGACTGTCGAATTTAGATGCTCTAATCCACCGTAACTATTTTGGTAATTGTGCGTGATGATGAGGTAATAATCATTGGGATTAGATCCCCAGATCTTATTTTCTTCTCTGACAATTTTTGTGATATCTTCTGTCAAACGCTCTTTGTCATAATCTGCTTCGCCGACCATAGCACATTCATGCATGATGCCATCTACGTCAAATGTCCACGTATCTTGTGTACCTATTTCAATTGGAGAATCAAAAAGAATATCAAAATTTGGCGCGTAGAAGGTATTCGATTCCGAAGTTTTTTGTAAACCGGTCGAAATCTTGTTCCAGCTTGGGTGCAGATCGATATGTACTGCAGTGTCCATGTCCAAATAGCCATCAATATACATGAAGGTACCTACGGGACTTAGGAATGCTCGGGAAGCATCGATAAATGACGTACGGACAGAGACTTCGAAACCATAGACCGCGTACGATACTTCGATTTGCTCGCTAGGATTGTATACTCTCCAGGTATTTTTAGAGACTTTTTCAGCATGGACTGCTCCTGCAGAGCTGCTAAATTTTATTTTTTCTACATTTTTAGCGTATTCACGTACTAAATATGAACCGGGCGCCCATACGGGCATTTTGATGTCAATATATTCTTTTTCCTGAAATCCAGCGATTCTCATTCGTACATCTACATAGTGGGCCTGAGGTTCGGAAAATGATAATTCGAAAAATATCGATTTTTTCATGTATGCTTGGGTTACTGAAATTTAACCAAAGGTAGAATTATCGCTATGGACTTCAAAATATTAATAATAATACAATCGTCAAAGTCCTAAACTCGCTGGGGAATTATTATATTTGGTATGCAAAGATATAACGTAAAAGAATAATGATACTAGTGGCTGATAGCGGTTCTTCGAGTTCGGATTGGATGTTAAACCTTCCCGATAGTAAACCTTTGTTTTTCAAAACCAAAGGACTTAATCCTTTCTTTGTGAGTGAAAAAGAAATCGAGAAGGTAATGAAAGACGTTCCCGAAATCATTCCTTATTCGAATGAGATTAAAGAAGTTTACTTCTTCGGAGCAGGAAGCATTACGCCCGACAGACGAGAGATCGTTTCAAATGCACTGACCACCTTATTCCCTAATGCTTTTATATCTGTAGAATCCGATTTATTAGGTGCCGCATATGCGACGCTCAAAAACGATAAAGGGCTAGTAGCCACTTTGGGAACGGGTTCGGATATCAGTTTTTATGATGGTCAGAATTTGTTGCAAAGCCACCATGGTATTGGGTACGTACTAGGCGATGAAGGTTCTGGAGCTTGGTTTGGTAAGCGGCTAATTACGAATTACCTGTACGGCACTATGCCTCGCGATATAGCAAAGATATTCGGCGAAAAGTATAGACTGACGAAAGATAACGTGATAAAGAATGTTTACCAAAAAGATCGTCCCAACTCTTATTTGGCGTCTTTTCTTCCCTTCATCGCGGATAATCGTCTGCATCCTTATATAGATAAGTTACTTACAGAGGGTTTTGATGAATTTGTACGCACAAACATCATGACCTACCCAAATTATTGGGAATACTCTTGTAATTTCGTAGGTCGAGTAGCCTATACTTTTGATTTGCACTTGCGTCAGGTATGCCAAATGCATGGGGTCAAAGTTGGCAAAATTCTTGCTAGTCCTATTTACGATTTATTTGACTACGTCATCGAACGCGAAACATCTAATCTTTCATTATAATTCAAGACTATGATTACATTATTAATGCTATTGAATATGCTAATAAATCCATCATCGGTACATGATTTTTCATTCACTACCATAGATGGAAAGGAAATTCAAATGGCTCAATTCAAAGGAAAAAAAATACTCTTGGTCAATACTGCGTCCAAATGCGGTTATACGCCTCAATATAAAGAGTTGGAGCAGCTGCACAAGCAATATGGCAAAAATCTAGTTGTAATCGGGTTTCCGGCTAACAATTTTGGAAATCAAGAGCCTGGTAGCAACGAAGATATCGCTGCATTCTGTGAACAGAACTATGGAGTAACTTTTTTGATTGCTGAAAAGGTAGAAGTCAAAGGTGAAAAAATCGATCCTTTATTCAAATATTTGACCGAGCAGCCTAACCCTGATTTCACAGGAGATATAAATTGGAATTTTGAAAAATTTCTGATTGATGAAAATGGGAAATTAATCCATCGTTACAGATCAAAGATAAAGCCATTGGATCCCATTATTGTGAACCAATTGTAGAAACAAAAAAAGACTTCGAAATTCTCGAAGTCTTTTTTCGTTTATTTATTCTCATCGCAATAATAGCAATGTCTACATCGTGGTTCGTAGCTTTCTTTTTCGCCCAATAGTACGACACTCTCTTCTTTGGTAAATCGGTAGGAATAGTTCGCGGGAGCGCCACATTTGACGCATACTGCATGTACTTTGTACACATCTTCGGCCACAGCCATGATGTTGGGCATGGGTCCGAATGGCCTTCCTTGATAATCCATATCTAAGCCAGCGACAATTACGCGTACACCTTTATTCGCCAACTGAATACAAACATGTGGCAAATCTTCATCAAAAAATTGTGCTTCGTCAACGCCAATTACTTTCGCGTCACCGCTTAATAATAATATAGCGGAAGAATGTTCTACAGGCGTAGAAGGGATGCTGTTGCTATTGTGCGATACGACTTCCTTCTCCGCGTAGCGGATGTCAATAGCGGGTTTAAAAATCTCAACGGGTAATTTCGCAAATTGTGCTCTTCTCATACGGCGTATCAGCTCTTCTGTTTTACCTGAAAACATGGAGCCGCAAATGACCTCTATACTACCCACTTGCCGATCTCTCTGGCTAAAGTATTGTTCTGAAAAAAGCATAATCTTTGATGTGTTCGGGGATTGTTTAATTATCAAAAATATTTACAAATCAACCCCTGTTTGACGATACGAATATCGAAATTATATCTTATTTTTACAGTATAAAAAGCGGATGAAGACCAAAATCACGTCATTATCAGACGATTTTGTTTTCCACTGCACAATGTTGACGACGATTCAAAAAATATATATCCATGGCAAAAACTAAAGGGCAATTACTTTCAAAAATTGATTTTTTATTAGCAGATATTCATTCTCAATATAATGAAATTAAAAGATCCAGTGAAATAGACAGCGTAGAGGTTACCTTGTTAGAAGCAAATTTAGCTTCTTTGGCTAAGCATATCGAAGCGCTAAAAGTTCAGGGACAACTTGCTGGTGCCGGCAGTATCGCAAAAGAGGCCACTTCGGCTACCATCTTTACGCCAGCTACGGCGATCAATAAGCCTACCGACAAGCAAGAAGTATTTGAAGAAATCAAAGAGGAATTGCCTGAAGAAGCTGTAGAAGAGGAGAAGGAAGAAGCCCAACAAGAAGAATTTGCTTTTGATATCAAAGATATAACACCAGAAGTTCCTCAAGAAGAGGATCCAATCGAGTCAGCAGAAGAGATCGCTGATATTAAAGTGGAAAATGAGGAGAATGATGCTGATGCATTTACAGAGGAGAAAATCGTGAATGAAGAAGAAACTGTAATTCCCGTAACAGTACCAGCAAAAGAAGTTGAAATCCCTGTTCAGGCAATCCCTGCCGAAGAATCGGCACGCCCATTGACGATTAATGAATTAATCCAGCAGCAAAAGCAAGCCGGTGTTAATGTCACGCAGCAATTCCAAACGTCAACTGCCAAAGAAAAAGTCGTAGACTTGAAAACAGCGGTGAGTTTGAATGATAAATTATTATATATCAAAGATCTGTTCAATGGTTATAGTCTAGCCTATAGTGAAGCCATCGAGTTGTTGAATAGATTTGATTCCTTTGCTGAGGCGGATGCATTTCTGCAAGCTAACTATGCGCTCAAAAATGGTTGGGCTGAAAAAACGCAAACTGTAGATAAATTTTACACCTTGCTACGCAAAAAGTTTAATGTTTAATTATAAATCGATTAGTTAAAAAATCCTGTAAGTACTTTGAGGGCACTGAAAAAGTCTCATTTTTTATGAGTCTAAAAAAAATGACTGAGTAGAGGTTTTACCTTACTTGGTCATTTTTGTTTTATGGATTTCTGGAAATTTGTTTTTTAATGGCCTTATTGAAGGTTTAGCCGATTAGG
>JBMDWK010000050.1:0-1648 GCA_048595255.1 Sphingobacterium sp.
GAAGACAACGATTTAATAGCAGATTGTAATTTCCGATATGCGAATGCATTTCTGATAATGCGTTAATTTATAGAGTAGTTTTTGAACACCACCATTAAATAGAGTGCTTAACGGTATGTTGGAATAATTTTATTTAAATAAGCAGACTCAAGCGGTCAATCTAGCATTAATAGTTAATAAGTAGCTTCCACTCCTACATAGCTCAATATTATTGCATTGCATTTTTATCACGCCTGTTATCATCAAAGATCCATTGAAAAAATCACCTATATACTATATTTCTTATTAAATAGAATGCCCCAAAAAGTGTTTTTTCTGAGGCATTATTATTTTGAATAGTGTATTTTTTTCTTTGATATTTTTAGGATAATATCGTAATTTCTTTTCCCTACCAATTATACATGATTCTATAAAGTAGATTGTTATTATCTAAAACATATAGATGAATCGCCAGATAAATAGATACTTAAATTGATTTACTCGTAAAGGGGCTAGCCTTAAACGTACATTCACAAAAAAGCAAATATTAACCTTTATCTACTTTCTCGGCTTCTTTCTGAGCCACGATTTTTCTTAGCCCTGAACTGGAGAACCGATGATCTCTGCTGTTGAAATAAAGCTCAATACCTTTCTCCTCACAATATTTACGACCAGTAAAATCCCTATCTTTATATTCATCGCCGACAATTCTTACATCCAGTTTAAAAGACCTTAAAATGTCCTCTAAATCCTGCTCGGTAGAATAGGGAACAATTTCATCTACATATTGACATCCTCTTAACTGAATGTAACGTTCAACTACGGTTTGCGTAGGTGCGTTTTTATCGGGACGGTCTAAGGTAGGATCCATTTGAAGTCCGCAAATAAGATAATCACATTGGCGTTTGGCTTCTGCCAGCATCATAATATGTCCTGCATGCAGTAAGTCAAAAGTTGAAAAAGTTATTCCTACTCTTGGGCCCGGGTTATAATCTTTTCTCATTGATTTATTCTCTATTTTAACTTCCATAATTGAATTTATCTCTTTAGACTTTTTTTACCTCTTTAAACATTATTAAGGGTGCAATTGTTGAAATACGCTCAACATTTCTTTTGCGCGATCTCTTTTAAGGTAAAGCTCGGCACATGCTCTTGCGTCCGAAAGCGCATCATGCGGCTTTATTTCAACATCCATAATCTTACAAACTATACTAAGTTTGGTCTTTTCAAACCCTAATTTTTTATAAATTTTGCTGGTACAATCCCAAGTTTGTTTTAATTCTAATTCATCGTATGCCAGCCCATAGTAATGCATAGTTTGTCGCAAAACTTTACGATCCAGTTCTTCATTATGTGCTACCATATTTTGACCATATATTAATGGCAAAATAGCAGGAAACAATTCCTCAAAAGTAGGCGCATGCTGGGTGTCTTTAGGTCTTATGCCATGCACACGCGTGGTCTGCCACATATATTTATTTGCCGGCGGCTGCACCAAACTATAAAATTCATTTGCAATCACGCCGTCCACTACACTCACTAAACCCACGGCACATACGCTCGTATAATCCGACGTAGCCAACTCAAAATCAATGGAAGTAAAAGTATGCATTAATCAAATTTAAAAGTAATAAATAAAATGACAATCTTGTTAAATCTGTATGATAAT
>JBMDWK010000051.1:0-107999 GCA_048595255.1 Sphingobacterium sp.
GTTGATTAAAAGCCGAACTACATTGTTCAAAAAGACATTGAAAATGAGCTATTATGCTTTTTTGGGGAGTTTTTTTTTAAGGTCTTTTACAGACTCGTCACTTCGTTGAAGGACAAGTCGCTGGTGATCATCGATTACCCACTCTACGATTTCGCCTTGTTGAAATTCAATAGCTTGAGCAACTGCAGCTGGAAAGTTAACATACCATTGTTCACTTTTAGCACGCTTAATAACTTGAACTTTCGTTGGATATCCCATATCTAGTTGTTTAACTAGATATGAAGTTATAAAAAAAATGCGATAAGTTTTAATTTATCGCACTTTTTTTTAAATATCTAGTAAATAGCCAAAGTCAAGAAAGCGGCCAATACAGCCGCTTTGATTTTTAAATATATAGAGATCTTATTTAGGTATTTGGTCAAGAAACTATGTAATCTCGCTAAATTAAACTAATCTCGCTTCCGAACTTATCGATAAATTTAAAGCTTTGGAGACGAAACAATTTTCTGCGGCGCTCGCTGTAATGGATTCAAACTCGCCCTTTTCAATATTGGGCACATCACCAACTATAGAGAGATGTACACCTGTCATACCTTTATCATTCATGCTAACCGTGGCCTCTGTATCTAACGAAGTAGGATTATAGCCTTTTTCTGTAAGGGCGAGGCTGATAGCCATAGTAAAGCAGCCTGCATGTGCCGCCGCTAATAATTCTTCAGGATTTGTACCATTATTACCTTCTTCAAAACGTGTTTTAAAACTATAATTTGTTTGATTCAAAATTTCGCTGGCGGTAGTTAAATTTCCTCGGCCCTCTTTTAGGGTTCCTTCCCAATGCGCATTTGCTGTTCTTTTCATAGTCATCCTATTTAATGTTTAAAAATTAAAGCATTTACAACTGAACATCATATTCCATCTAAATGTTCAAACTCTATTAGCTGTACTGTTAAAAACATGAAAAGACCGAGATTTCTACATTGGATGAGTGAACGACAATACAAAGCCTTTATATGGTTCTTTGTGATTCCGCTCAGTATCTTTTTTATAGGCAGATTGATTATGCTGATCACCATACTCTTCTTTTAAGCGCATATAATTCCCCGGTGTAACAAGTATAAAATAATAAAGTCTAGTTGCAGCGTGAACAAGCTATAAGAATAAATTGTTATACAACAAAAATAAGCATATAACTATGGCAATAATTGGAGAAATAATAAAACGAGCTATCGACTTAAGTGGGATAATCAGCGGGGACAAACCACCTCACGCTGCACAGCAAGAAGTGCTCAAATCCTTATTGGAAAAAGCCAAATCCACCGCATTCGGTAGAAAATATGGCTTTGACAATATCTTAGCATCCGACAATCCCACCGCAGCGTTTCAGTCCACTGTTCCCATTTATGATTACGATAGTTTACATGCAGAGTGGTGGCATTATTTGCATGAAGGGCATGAAAATATCACTTGGCCTGGTGGCCAAAAGTACTTTGCACTGAGCAGCGGAACTACCAGCAATAGTAAGGCTATACCTGTAACGGAGGATATGCTGGAAGCTATCCGAAAATCCGGCATTCAGCAAATTTTGAGCTTGAAAAACTTTGATCTACCTGCAGATTTTTTTGAGAAAGATATAATGATGCTGGGCAGCAGTACAGAACTAAAAGAAAATAATGGGTTTCTGGAAGGTGAGATAAGTGGTATTTCAGCGGCCAATATTCCGCTATGGTTTCGTAAGTTCTACAAGCCGGGAAGCAGAATTGCGGCAAGTAAAGATTGGGATGAGCGGGTCAGCCGCATCGTCAAAGCTGCCAAAAATTGGGATATTGGAAGTATGACAGGTATACCTTCTTGGTCAGAACTTCTGCTGAAAGAAATTATTAATCATTACAAAGTAGATACTATCCATGACATCTGGCCAAATCTACGCGTATATACCACGGGCGGCGTCGCCTTCGGCCCCTACCGCAAGAGCTTCGAAAAACTATTTGCACGACCAATGATTTATATTGACACATATCTAGCATCAGAAGGTTATTTAGCGACACAAAAGCGCCCGGACAACAATGCGATGGCATTGATCGTAGACAATGGAATTTTCTTTGAATTTGTAGAATTTACAAATCAAAATATGGATGACAAAGGCTGCGTAAAACAAAACGCTAAAGTACTGACTATAGACGAAGTCCAAGAAGATGTTGAGTATGTACTGCTCATCTCGACGGTAGCTGGAGCTTGGCGCTATATGATTGGGGATACCGTAATGTTTAAGGACAAGGAAAGAGCCGAAATAATTATCAGCGGCAGAACCAAACATTTTTTGAATGTGGTGGGTGAACAACTTTCCGTACATCAGATGAATGAGGCTATTCAAAAGCTACAGGAAAAATTTGATTTACAAGTCCTTGAATTTACTGTAGCTTCGGTTCGTAAGGAAGGCCAAAAATATATAAATCGTTGGTATCTAGGCGCTGATAAAGTCATAGAGTCTTCGGAGGTTACAGCATTTTTGGATACTACTCTTCAAGAATTAAATAAAAATTACAAGGTAGCTAGACACCAAGCCTTGGAAGGTGTGGAAGTCAATATCGTTCCTGTCACCCACTTCTATAATTGGAGCGAAAATTTCAAAAAATTAGGTGGACAAGTTAAAATCCCTCGCGTGATGAAAGAGGAAGACTTTGCAGAATTTGAAGAATTTATTTTAGCCCTATAAATCGAATTCAAAAACCGAGGTAGTATTAAGTAGATTTCTCTGCAATGATTTCTTCTACTATCTCGGTTTCTTCTTTTATAATCTGATCGCGCATTTCTTTATTCCGATTTTCCAATTTGGCGACTAATTCGACGATGTCATCCGGCGAAAGATAGAGCCGAGCGATCTTCTCCTTATATTTATGAGGTAATTCAGCATGACCTAAGATAAAATCCTTAGTTGCTAAAATATAGGGCGCCATTCCTCGGTTCACCGCAAAAGTATCCGCTACGCGTTCCGCTTTGCGGATATACCGTTTAGAAAGCCAATAAAGCAAACCAAAGCGGGCCACTCCCAAAGTGCTACGTTGTTCGTAGTCCATGATGTGCCCAAGTTCATGTCCTATCCAGCCAATCAATACTGAATCCTCAACTTGATGAATAGGCAAAATACTATGTTTTAATTTAAAATTTGGACTAATCAAGATTTCATATACACGTTTGTCGCGAGGTCCTAGCAGTGTTTTCACCACGGGACGCGCTGCCATTATGGAGGATTTTAATTTGCGCGTAAAAACAAATCGTATAGATGTATTTTCGAGTTCGGGATAATGCGATAAAGCTAATAAAATTTGATTTTGAAGAACTCGAGGAATGCGTTTATGTTTCGCATTAGTCTGAACATTAGTGGTTGTAGCTGTAAGATTTCCATTATTCTTTGTTATATCCATACTTTGCTCCCTTGTGTGATAGAATAATGAACAACTCAGTTTTAAAAATGTTCCTTTGTTGCGTATTTCACAAAGCTAGAATGAATAATTATTTAAGCTCAAAACTGAATCTCATTGTATTTGTTAGTACTGTAAACATATAAATCATGATAGAAAATAGCAAAACAGATCCGAACAAGAAGATTGAAAAAGATCCTTATGAAAACGAAGATTTCCAAAAAAACAAGGAAGATAATACACATGTAGAAAGCGACAGCAGCAAACGACCTGAAGAAGATACAAGTCCGCTGCCGCCTAATCCCAATAAAGTGGACGATCATGATTCTTGATGGAAGATGTTCCATCGAGAATCATTTATCCATTTCGTAAGAGCTCTTCGAGCAAAGTATCTAATTTTATAGTAGCATATGTGGATGAGTGATCCGACATAGCATATGGAATGATAAGATGTCCATTGTGCACAATCTGACCACACGAATATACCACATTAGGTACATACCCTTCCCTCTCCTGTTGGTTGGGATACATAAGTGGTTCGTTGAGTTTACCGATTATTTTAGTAGGATCATTCAAATCCAACAGACTTACGCTGATACTGTATTCCCGCATTGGCCCCACGCTGTGTGTAAGTACAAGCCAACCTTCTGGAGTCTCTATAGGCGATCCACAGTTTCCTATTTGAATGAATTCCCAATGATATTGTGGTTCACGTAACAGCTTGACTTCTTCATGCCAGTTTATTAAGTCATCAGAAAATGATATGTAGTTGTTTTCACCATCAATCCGGCAGAGCATCGCGTACTTGCCATTTATTTTTTTCGGAAACATCGCAGCACCCTTGTTTGCGATTTTCCCATTGATAGGCTGGACCTTGAATGTAATAAAGTCTTTGGTCGAAAGCAGCTTGGGCATGATCATCGACCCATCATAAGCTGTGTACGTGGCATAATACATATAAGAACCATTCCCATGATCAAACTTTAAGAATCTCGCATCTTCAATACCATTTCGCTCCGTATCCGATATCGGGAAAATAACTCGCTCGGAGATGGAGGTGTCTAATGAATACGTGATTTGGTAATGCGACGAGGCCAGCCACAGGATATGATTTATAAAGAGCGTATGTGCTGGATTGGCTTTATGCTCTTCTATAAGTTCTTTGATAATTTTTCGGAGTTCTTCGTAGGTAAACGATTCGGGAAATTTTTTCAAGATTATTTCTGCAAACTCGCTGTCCACCGAATCGATATTATAAAGTTTTGAGAAAAATTCAGTTTTGTTGTATTCATGGTTTTTAAATCGCTTAGGCTTCTCCAACAATTTACCTACCTCATCCAGATGAATATCTAAATTTTCGTCTATAATTCCCGAACGAAATACGATAGAAGACACATGCCCTTCCCCCGTTGCCCGAAAGCTCAGGATGATGCGCTTTTGTCCTTCTTGCAATTGGGTTTGGTCTGGTGATTCGACAATAGAAGGGTTGAAAAACGCAGCCGCTTCCACCGAATATTCCATGGTGAAGTAAGCACCTATAATCAGTCTTTCTTTCAGATTATAGTTATAGTCCATGATCTCCGCACTCAAGGGAGTTTCCATACTGCGTTTGAAGTTTCGCTCCCAAACATCGACTACGCTGCGGTGACGACTTGAAAAATTTCGCAACAATTGATTAAGAATCGTATCTTTTTCGACATTCGTTAAAGAAAGAACACGCTTAATAACTTTTTCTTTACGCACATCACCAATATTAAAATAGCGTGCTAAAACGCGCGTAGAATCAGGTTTGAAGATGATATTTTTTCTAATTAATTTAAGACCCATAAGTAGTTTTTGTGTAATAACAATTGAAGCGCTTCTTTGTTAGTTCAAGATGGCGCGAATGCTTAATAATTTTCCAACCATCCATTAATCTCGCTCTGTATCGTCTTTAATTTCGATTGGGGGCTGATGTTTTTTCATATAAGGTTTGGTATAGAGCGCTCCTCCCAACGTGATGAATCCTCCCAAGGCCATAAGCACATAAGTCGGATAGGACATTTCAAAAAGAAAAACACAAAGGATCAGAAACATACCAAAAAGAACATCCATATTAAGATGAAAGGACATTGGAATCAGGCGGACAATTCCCAACTCATGCTTGGAAAAAAAATTCATAACGACGATCAAGCCACCTGCCAACAAACAGAGCGTCTTTCCTGTAGAATCTTCCGCAAAATCAAAAAACCAGGGTGCAATTAATAAAGTAAAGGCCAGCAAATAATCCAAAAAAGCATGGCCATGCGTAGAAATAAGATTTCTCATAGCTTATTGTTTTTAGCATTGAACACCAAGCGCTAAGAATACGTTTAACGACTTTGTAAAACTAATACAATCAATAGTCGCCTAATCTTATCATTTCTTCTTGAATATTCCCTACTGCTTAGACCACTTTTCAATAGCTTTCAACAACAAGGGATAACCAGGATGTGTCATATCATGACCATATCCACCCAATTCAAACAGCTCAACATCTTTATTGCCCTGTAAAGTCAGCATTCTCCATAGGTAAGCGTTCTCCTCATAACGACCCATTAATTCCAAATCCCTATCTCCCGTCAACAAGAGTAAACGAGGAATATCTTTACGCACATAATACAATGGAGATAATGCATTGATCTCCGGCTGCAACTCTTCCCGGCCATATTCTTTGCGAGCTGTAAAGTGCGTAATCGTCTGCGCGCTAAAAGAAACAACACCGAAAATATCTGAAGTACTGATGTTTCGCTGACTTAAGTATTCGGAATTTAGTGCAAGCATAAGCGATAAATAAGCGCCTGCCGACATGCCCGCTATTACAACTTTATTCTTATTTCCGCCTACACGCTCGACATTATTAAAAGTCCATTTTACCGCATCCGCTGCGTCATGGATAATATTTTCGACTTTAGCTTGTGGAGAGAATCTATATGTCGCCCCGACAATCGCAATATTTTTGTTCTTTAAATAATCAGGAATCTCTTTGTCTCCTCCCGTTAGTCCGCCTCCATGAAACCATATGACGGTAACAAAATCTTTTTTATCTGTCGGGTAATAAAAGTCAAGTTTACAGCGCTCTTTACTATACGTATCCTGATGGCTTGTATAGATGATATTGGATTCTGTGCGATATTGCGCAAAACTAAAGCTATAGATAAATAGAAACAGAAAAGATGATAAATACTTCATTATAAATTGGGTTTATGATTAAATATACCATTATAATTTAAAATATAAACGAATAAACTGTGTAAAGGGTTTAATACATCATTTTTAATTTTTTTCCAACCACATCAGATATTCTTTGTTCAATGAATAATCATGTAAATTAAAAAAGGAGAAAAATTATGGCAAAACTAAATGGAAAACGCATAGCAATATTAACAGAGGATGGCTTTGAGCAAATTGAGTTAACTAGCCCAAAGGAAGCATTAGAAGAAGCAGGAGCTCAGGTTGATATTGTTTCACCAAAAGAAGATGTTGTTCGTTCTAAAAAAGGTGATGAGTGGGATGAAGAATATCGTGTAGATATCAATTTAAGTAAAGCTAAAGTAGCTGATTACGATGGTCTCTTAATACCAGGCGGTGTTATCAATCCAGATAAATTACGTGTGAACCAGGATGCTTTATCATTTGTACGTGAATTCTTTAATGCCGGCAAGCCTGTCGCAGCAATATGCCATGGACCACAAGTATTGATCGATGCTGAGGTTGTAGAAGGCCGAAAAATAACTTCTGTTGGCGCAATTAAAAATGACTTAATCAATGCTAAAGCATTGTGGGAAGATAGTGAAGTCGTAACAGACCAAGGTTTGGTAACCAGCCGTACGCCGGATGATCTACCTGCTTTCAATAAAAAAATCGTGGAAGAATATGCTGAAGGTACGCACGACGGCCAACACGCATAACAAAAAATATAATCAATAAATTGTCCTTTTCTTTAATAAATAAAAGCTACTCTTGCATTAAAGAGTGGCTTTTTTAATTTTCTATTTGAAGGCAACGTAACTCGCAAAGCAAAGGTTTTTATGTAGTATGTCCACCGATTGAAAACCCACCTGCCTCAGCAAGCCCAATTGATAAACTAGACTGCGAGGTGAATCTTCTTTCTCAATATAATCAAATACATGGTCGCGATAGGCATCATCTTTCAACGCCGAAAGATAGGCGCCATACCGCTGCTTATAAATAAGCTCTTGCATAGGAGCAGATTCCTGCGTAATGAGGTCAAAAATCCAGATACTACCCCCCGTTCGCAGCTTGTTATACAGCATTTGAAAGGTTGACTCCCAATCCGCATCATCGCGAAGGTGGTGCAATACCGCTGTAGCTATGATCACATCAAAAGAGTCATTCGCTATGGGCAACGATCTGAAATCACCCTTTATAATTTCTACCTTTCCATTTGGATTTAGCGCTTCTACCCTTTCTTTTGCTTTGTCCAACATAGGCTGACTAAGATCTGAGAGGACTATGTCTACTGGTGAAATCTCCTGCAATAATCGAACACTATAATTTCCCGCGCCACACCCGATATCGAGCACACATTTCAGATTGGGATAACAGCAGACAATACCTTCAACAATTAGATCCATATTGAATTTGGCATCTAATGTTGTCAATTGTCCTGTGTCCAGATTAGAAAAACGTTCTACATCATTATCAAATCTAGTTTCAATTTCCTGTAAAGATGATTTCTCTGTCATATAGGGGTATTCTAAATTAATAGTCGAAGTCCATAAGAATTACAACAGCAATCTACGAATTTTAAACTTTCACCAAGAACATTTATACGTATCAATTGTTAGTATTTAAGGTGTTTTATTCTTATTTTAACAACTTCATTTATTTTGATAACACTATTACATTATGAATAAACTAGTATACAGCTCTTTTTTGGCTTCAGTGATTGTTGCCTCAGCATGCAGTAATGGTACGAATGGGAATACAGATAATATCAACAATTCCACAGACACGCTGCCTCCTGTAGAAACAAACAAAGGCAATACAGACTACAAACCTGCTTTTGAAGGACAGACACGTGCCAAAGGAGTCAAAACATCTACCGCTTTTGAAAGTAAAGTCATTACTTCCAGTTTAAAATCTCCATGGGGAATCGCCGTATTGCCTGATGGACGCTTACTCATTACGGAGAAACCAGGTGATATGCGTATTGTTTCTATGGATGGAACAGTGAGCGAACCCCTCCAAGGTATACCGGAAGTAGACAGTGAAGCACAAGGTGGGCTTTTGGGAGTGACTTTGGATCCAGATTTCGCAAGCAATAGAATGGTGTATTGGGTATTTTCTGAACCTGTAGCCAATGGTAACCATACCGCTGTGGCTAAAGGAAAATTAGCAGAAGATGAAAAATCTATTCAATCTGCTCAAGTGATATTCAGAACTACACCTACTTATAAAGGTAAATTACACTACGGGGGTCGTATTATTTTTGATAAGACTGGGCATCTATTTGTAAGCAGTGGCGAGCGCTCGGATTTGGAGACTCGACCATTAGCACAAGATCTTAAATCTACATTGGGCAAATTGGTACGTATCACCAAAGATGGTAAACCAGGCACGAACAATCCATTCGCTTCTAATGCAGACGCACTACCTGAGATTTATTCATACGGTCACCGCAATCCTCAAGGACTAGCCTTTCATCCTGAAACTGGGGACTTATGGTCTTCAGAATTCGGACCTCGTGGGGGTGATGAGCTGAACCTTATACAAGCTGGTAAAAACTATGGCTGGCCAACGATTACCTACGGTATTGAATATTCCGGTAGCGTCATTGGTGATCCGCCCATCCAAGCGAAAGAGGGACTTGAACAGCCAGTTTATTACTGGGATCCCGTATTATCACCTTCGGGCATGACTTTCTACTCTGGCGATGCCATTCCTGAATGGAAAAACAATCTTTTCATTGCGGGATTAAGCAGTACACATATCGCACGCCTTGTGATCAAAGACAATAAAGTCGTAGGCGAAGAAAGACTATTGGCCAAAGAAGGTGAACGATTCCGTGATGTCGTACAAGGACAAAATGGTGAATTGTTTGCAGTTACCGACAGCGGCAAGCTGTATAGCATAAGCAAAAAAGCCAACTAACAAACATAAAAGAAGTCTTCTAAAATTTTAGAAGACTTCTTCATTTAGCAGACATCGGTATTTCGTCTGCTGAAAGATGCATAAATTCTGTATTTAATCGCTACCAATATTCAAAACATATCAGTAAATTTATTACCATAAATCAATCTATAATCCTAATTTATATAATTCACCATGAAGCACCTATTCTTAGCCGGGGCATTATCCTCCCTGTTCTTTCTGCCTTTCTCGCCGCTACCACAGCCGCGGTTTGATGTTTACATCCCACTATCTGTACGCGATACGGTGCAACCTGTCGAAAAAAATAAACGCAATACAAATTATAAACCTGCATTTACAGGACAAACACGTGTATCGGGTGTGACTACCAAGTCAGCTTTTCAATTTAATATTTTGACCGCTCAATTAAAATCTCCCTGGGGAATAGCACAATTGCCAGACGGAAGATTATTGATAACAGAAAAAGAAGGTGTAATGCGAATCGTAAATAGTGCGGGAAATATCAGTGCACCCATTACAGGATTGCCAAAAGTAGAAGCCAGAGCACAAGGTGGACTATTAGGATTAGTATTAGACCCGCAGTTCGCGACGAATAGGATGGTTTATTGGGCTTTCACCGAACCGACTTCAAATGGCAATCATACCGCAGTCGCTAAAGGTAAATTAGCAAAAGATGAAAAATCTTTTACGGATGTAAAAGTAATATACCGTTCGACACCTACCCATCGTGGTGTGTTGCACTACGGCGGCAGACTGGTATTCGATAAGTCAAACAATCTCTTGGTGACAATCGGAGAACGATCGGATATGGCGACAAGACCACTTGCCCAAGATTTAAAAAGTACCCTAGGCAAGATCATACGCATCACAAAAGATGGTAAACCTGCATCAAATAACCCTTTTGCAGGAAATAAAAATGCCCTACCTGAAATATATAGCTACGGACATCGCAACCCTCAAGGTATAGCCTTTCATCCAAACGGTTCACTTTGGTCTTCTGAATTTGGCCCGCGTGGTGGTGATGAATTGAATCTCATCAAACCAGGAAAAAATTACGGCTGGCCGGTTATCACCTACGGCATAGAATATTCTGGCAAGAAAATAGGAGAACCGACCATTCAAGCCAAAAAAGGTATGGAGCAGCCTGTATATTATTGGGATCCCGTATTATCCCCTTCTGGAATGACGTTTTATTCTGGAAAAGCGATAGCCGAATGGAAAAATAATCTTTTCATCACAGGATTAAGCAGTACACATATTGCACGACTTGTGCTTAAAGACAATAAAGTCTTAGGCGAAGAAAGATTATTAGCAAAAGAAGGCGAACGTTTTCGGGATATTATTGAAGGCAAAAACGGAGAGCTCTACACCATTACGGATGCCGGCAAGCTCTATGTTATAAAAAAGAAATAACCTTTTCGGGATTATTAGTTCAAATGTGATTAGGTTAGCTCAATAGGATAAAATAATTTCCCCATGTGTTCCATCTCATCAAGGGTGACATTATCCTCGAAAATACCGAATACAGCAGAACCTGATCCCGACATTGCGGCATATAGCGCACCTTTTTCATAAAGCTTTTGCTTTATTTCGCGTATTAAAGGATATTTTTCAAAAATTCCCAATTCAAAATCGTTGGTAATATGGTATTTCCACTCTTGAATAGGAAGCTGTATAGCACGCTTCAAGTCTACCTGAGGAATTTGAGGCGTGATATTCGCATAAGCTTCAGCCGTAGATATATGTATATCCGGCTTGACCACCACAATATAATAGTCCTTTAGATCAAGATCAATTGGGCTAAACTCGGTACCAATTCCTTCTGCAAAAAGAGGTTTATTCTCAATAAAAAAAGCACAATCGGCACCCAACATTTTAGCATACTCCTGCAGTTGAGTCGAAGTAAGTCCCAGCTTATTCATTTCATTCAAAGCTTTCAATACAAAGGCTGCATCCGAAGAACCGCCACCCAAGCCTGCTCCTATCGGAATGTTTTTGAGCAATTTGATCGACACAGGATGAATTTGAGGAAAATCTGATTTCAGTAAAGTATAAGCTTTAGTGCACAAGTTATCACCATTTCCCGGAATCTGTATGCCAAGCGCTTCAAAACCATATGTATCGGAAGAATTAAATTCCAAAACATCATATAGATGAATCGGATAAAAAATTGTTTCGATATTATGGTAACCATCTAGGCGTTTTTCAGTAATAGAAAGCCCCAAATTTATTTTTGAATTGGCGAATGAAATCATAGGGCAAAATAACAAAATCTACCAAATAAATAAAACTTTGAGGCCAAATGAAGTACTGAGAAAGTACGTAAATAAAATAATTATCCTCATTTTCAAGCTATAGCAGGAAGCTATTAAAATAATTTTTGCGGAACTAGCTAGAATTTCTACTTTTGTGGCGGAGAGTTGGCAGAGTGGTCGAATGCGGCGGTCTTGAAAACCGTTAACTGTCACAGGTTCGGGGGTTCGAATCCCTCACTCTCCGCCAAAAAGCTTCATCGCAAGATGAGGCTTTTTTAGTTTTATAACTCTTCAGCAACAACAAGTAATAAAGCTTTTTATAATCACTACCAGATTCGAACCGAAGGGTTGGGCGGGGTTCGATTCACGAAGGTTTAGGGTATGTGTATAGGCACGGAGCGGCTAAACCAATCCCTCACTCTCCGCCAAAAAGCTTCATCGAAAGATGAAGTTTTTTGGATTTAATAAGGATAAATGTAATGGATAGTTATGAAATAGATTTATTGTTAAATAATAAATATATATTTACAAATTTTATCTTGTAATAATCATTACCCAAATATGTTTGAACTGTATTTCAAGTCCTTAGATAGGATTATTATAGATGTTTATATTGTATAAAAAGATTTTTTATTGTAATATTGAATTACAAACTACATCTACTTCATGAAAAAGGTTATAATAATTGAGGACCACCCTATCGTTGTCTTTAATCTCAAATTAGGTTTACATGGCTTTGATGGCGTGGAGGTTGTAGAAACCTATAGTTCGGGAAAATCGCTTATGAATTCTACTATCCTATCTGATATAGATGTAGCACTTCTTGATATTAATCTACCGGACCTCAATGGATTTGAGATAAGCAAATACCTCAAAACAAACTACCCTTCGATAAAGATTATTGGTATTTCCTCGTTTGAAGATTATGAACATATATCATTATTGCTTGAAAATGGCGGCGATGGCTATATTGTAAAAGGTGCCAAAAACTCTGAAATGCTTGAAGCCATAACAAAGGTTATGCAGGGTGAGCAATATTTTTGCAATACAGCACAACATACCTTGAATATGAAAGCCATAATGGGTAATAAAACACCTCAATTGACAAAACATGAAATACAACTTATTGAACTGGCTAACACTCACCCTTCTTTGGAATTCATTAGCCAACAGTTGGGTGAAAATTTAGATTCTACAGCCGCTTATTATCGGTTATTAGTGGAAAAAATCAATTTTTACAATATGGATGTGAATATCAGCGTACCAAACGGTATCTAAATTATAAGGAATTATATCTTCCTTCCCTCTTTAAACTAGGCCCGTCAAATATTTATTGCAAATGGTCTGTTCCCACCTATTATTCGCCACATTATCTTATCTTTGCATTTTTAATTATTATTATTTGTGATTGACGTAAATAACGTCTCCGTATCGTTCGGAGGCACAACACTATTTAGCGGGGTTTCATTTTCAATAAATGAGAATGACAAGATTGCGCTGATGGGCAAAAATGGTGCGGGTAAATCCACACTTTTGAAAATCATCGCTGGTGTCGGCAAACCCACTACCGGAAATATTGCAGGCCCAAAAGATGCAGTGATTGCCTATCTTCCACAGCATCTCTTGACAGAAGATAACGTATCGGTATTTGAAGAAGCTTCCAAAGCATTTGTCGAAGTCTACCAGATGCGTGATGAATTGGAACAACTCAATGAGCAACTAACAATTCGTACGGATTATGAATCGGACGATTACATGAAGTTAATAGAGCGCGTTTCCGAATTGAGCGAAAAATTTTACTCCATAGAAGAAACCAATTACGACGAAGAAGTAGAGAAAGTACTGAAGGGATTGGGATTTGACCGTAGTGATTTCACACGTCCGACATCCGAATTTTCGGGTGGCTGGCGAATGCGTATTGAATTAGCCAAGATATTGCTCAAAAAACCTGATCTCATCTTATTGGATGAGCCGACCAACCATATGGATATCGAAAGTATACAGTGGTTAGAGGAATTTTTACTGAATTCAGCCAAAGCTGTAATTGTCATATCCCATGACCGTGCTTTTGTGGACAATATTACCAATCGTACCATAGAGGTGACAATGGGCAAAATTTACGACTACAAAGCCAAATATTCGCATTATTTGGAGTTGCGTAAAGACCGTCGCGCACACCAGCTTAAAGCTTACGAAGAGCAGCAGAAATTCATCGCAGATAATCAAGAGTTCATCGACAGATTCAAAGGTACCTACTCCAAAACTTTGCAGGTACAATCTCGGGTAAAGATGCTGGAGAAATTGGAAATCATTGAGATTGACGAAGTCGATAATTCGGCTTTGCGTCTGAAATTTCCTCCATCTCCTCGTTCAGGAAATTATCCTGTCATTGTGGAAGACCTTTCGAAGTCGTATGGCGATCATGTGGTATTTGAGAAAGCCAATATGGTCATCGAACGTGGACAAAAATTAGCCTTTGTCGGTAAGAATGGGGAAGGTAAATCGACAATGATAAAAGCAATCATGGGCGAAATTGATTTCGAAGGTACCCTGAAAGTTGGTCACAATGCCAAAATCGGTTACTTCGCGCAAAATCAGGCTTCGCTATTGGATGGAGAATTGACCGTTTTTGATACGATTGATCAGATTGCTGTCGGTGATGTCCGTGTTAAGATTAAGGATCTGCTCGGCGCCTTTATGTTCAGCGGTGATGATATGAATAAAAAAGTAAAAGTATTATCCGGGGGTGAGCGTACTCGCCTAGCCATGATCAAACTATTATTAGAGCCCGTGAATGTATTGATACTCGATGAGCCAACCAACCATTTGGATATGAAAACCAAAGATATTATCAAAGATGCCTTACAAGATTTCGATGGTACATTAATCTTGGTTTCTCATGACCGTGATTTCTTGGATGGGTTGGTGACAAAGGTTTTTGAATTTGGGAATAAACGCGTTCGGGAACATTTTGAAGACATTAAAGGATTCTTAGAATACAAAAAAATGAGCAACCTGAAAGATATTGAAAAGTAATCGACTTCAGTGTTCAGAATATATGTCGAAAAGAGTAGTAAAATTGTTTACTACTCTTTTTTTGTTTACTATATGCACCTATTAGTGATAAAAAAAGAAAGCTAATTATATGAGTACATAACTAATACATCTAAGTTGCTCTCAGTCCTTCATAGCAAAAATTAAATCTTATATTTGTACCTATGGAACAGCAAAAGAATAATCCTTTACATGGCAAAAGATTGGATGCTATATTAGAAGAATTGCTAGCACATTACGGTGGTTGGGAAGATTTGGGACGTCAAATCAATATCCGTTGTTTCAACGAAAATCCTTCCATCAAGTCATCCCTTACATTCTTACGTAAGACCGCATGGGCACGTACAAAAGTTGAACAACTCTACTTACAGGTCGTCGTCAATAAAGAATAATTACTTTGTCTGCGTTATCCAACCGTATATCCCTAATGGTATATCTTTTTGATCTCAAATAAAAAACCACTATCGTTGCGTATAGTGGTGTTCTATGGTCCTTATTGAAACCTAATTAATTACTTTTAACGGCTTCTTTGAATTTCATCAATCTGACGTAGGCCGGGCATTTCGTAATATCCTTGGCCCATTGATCCAATTCAATAAATTGAATCCGTAGAAATAAAGATACGTCAACCACCACTTGGTCAGCGCTGATGCGTACTTCGTTGGGATACGATTTACCTAACAACTCTTGTTTTAACTCTTCTCTTGTCACTTTTCCTCCTATGTAAATTTAGCCTATATAAGCATATGTAATACCATCACCTCCTCGGTCTGCATGTTCATCTTCGAATCGACTCACATGATTATATTTACGCAAGTAATCACGAATAAATTTGCGTAAGATACCGTCGCCTTTACCATGAATGATTTTCAATGTCGGATAGCCAATCATCACCGCTCTGTCCAGCACCAATTCAATTTTGTGTAAGGCATCTTCGGTACGCATACCACGCACATCCAATTCCGGATAAAAGTCCGCAGCAGACTCTGTAGAAACTGACGTTTGACGTTTTTTGGCTTTGGATTTTTCTTTGCTTCTTAATTTCGTCACCCTGTTCTTTTTCACCACGGTACGCAGTTCGCCCAGTGCGAGTATCAGACTATTGTTTTTGGTGATTTCCAAAATTTCGCCTTCGGAACCCGAATCCTCAATCCTTACCCAATCCCCTACTTCTAATTCCGTTGATATGGAAGTAGTTGCAGGTTTGACATTTTTTTTATCCTTCTGCAGGGCTGTGCTATGTAGTTCCAGACTTTTATTGAGATTAGCTCGGATTTCCTTCGTTTTATCTTTGTCAGCTTGTGCCGCTTTAATATCCGCAATGGTATTCTCTATCAATTTATTGGCATCTTTGAGGATGAGCTTAGCTTCCTCCTTGGCCTTACGGATGATTTCACGTTTGTTGGTTTCGATATCCGTAGATAAACTTTCGTATTTTGCCTTGAGTTCGATCAATTCTTTCTCGCGTCTATTAATTGCAGACTTAGTATCGACGATTTCTTTCTTATCCCGTTCCAGATCGACCAAAAGAGTATCTACTTTCTTCTGCTGCACCCCAATTTTCTTCTTCGCTGCGCGCAATACATCATCACTCAAACCAATTTTTTGAGCAATTTCGAAAGCGTAAGAACTACCAGGCTTGCCGATTTGCAAAATATAGAGGGGTTGCATTTTCTGATTATCAAATAGCATAGACGCATTTTCCAACCCTTGGGCATGACTGGCGTATACTTTCAAATTAGAATAGTGCGTGGTAATCACTCCTCGTACCTGCTTATTGTTCAACGTTTCGAGGACTGCTTCAGCAATGGGTCCACCAAATTGCGGATCTGTACCCGTACCAAATTCATCTATGAGTACCAACGTGCGGGCATTAGCAAATGTGGTAAAATGCTTCATCTTGGAAAGATGCGCCGAATATGTACTTAAATCACTCTCGATAGACTGGTCATCTCCTATGTCTGCAAATATTTGCTTAAAAATACCCAATGAAGAACGCTCGTCCGCTGGAATCAATAAGCCGGACTGAACCATTAACTGCAAAAGTCCTACTGTCTTCATACATACAGATTTACCGCCTGCATTGGGGCCAGAGACCAATATGATGCGATCGGTAGAATCGATTTTAATATTCAAAGGCACAACCTCTTGCTTATCTTTCAGCGAATTCAGATACAGAATAGGATGTCTAGCATTAATCAGATTGATACTAGCCTCTTTATCCAGAATAGGCATTTCGGCCTGCAAATCTATCGCAAATAATGCCTTCGCGCGAACAAAATCCAGTTTGGTAATAAGTCCGTGATATGATAACAGCAAAGGGACATGAGGACGAATCTCGGTAGTCAATTCGGTCAGGATACGAATCACTTCTCTCCGACGATCAAACTCCAAATCCCTAACTCTATTATTTAAGTGAAACACCTCTTCTGGCTCTATATAAGCCGTTTGTCCAGTTGCAGACTCATCATGAATGAGGCCTTTGATTTTTCTTTTATTTTCAGCGAGAATAGGAATACAAAGTCTTCCCTCGCGGATTGTGAGGCTACCATCTCCAGTCCATCCATTTGCTTGAGCCTGTCTATATACAGCGTCTAACCTTTTACGTGCCTCTTGTTCTGATTTGGCGATCTCATGGGTAATCGCTTCCAACAATCGTGAAGCGTTATTCTTCAATCTACCTCGTTCATCCAACACCTTTTCGATCGACCGAACGATGGATTTCTCAATCGGCAGATGCTCAAAAAGCAGCTCTAAATTTGCATACTGTCCTTCACGGTCATTGAAATACCGGATGATATTAAATACCGTGCGAAGCGCTAACAGCATGCGGTGTAGCTCATCTTCACTCAAGAAAGCGCCTTCGAGTTTAGCCTTGTCGGCCAAAGGTTTGATCGGGTAAATATGATCAACCGGAAGCGGTTCATCATGCAGTAATAGCGCTTTGAACTCTTGTGTCTGGCGCAGAAAACGATCAATTTGATCCACCTTTACCTGCGGTTGGATCTTTTCGACCATCAAGCGTCCAGCTTCCGTTAAGCACTTTTCTTTGATTAGCTCACGGATTTCGGTGAAACCTAGTTTATCTATTGCATTTTGCGGGTATATCATTGAGGTAATTCTCTTCTTCTTACAGGTTTAACCATTCGGTCATTAATTTGTTTGTCAGGCCTAGGCTCCAGTATTACATTACTGGACGTATCGCTGATTAACTCCTCAGTAGGCTGAGGCATTTCCTGAGTAGGTACTTCTTGCGGCTGCGAACCGTTTCTTTCGAACATATCAGTCGGCTGGTAGCTCGGTGAAGCAGTAGGAATTGCTCCAGTAACAGCTTCTTGCAGCCTCAATTTTTGCAAGAAAATTTCGCTATTCCGTTTATAATTCGCCACTTCAGCACCCTGTTGTTCAGTGGTATCTTTATATATCAGTAAGTACTCCAACTTATTATATTTACCGGAAGCTACGGAATCTATAACTGCCAAATGGCTAGGATCTACGGGCACCATATTTAGATAATGATTTAAGAAATCTAATGGAGATTCTTGAATCACTCGTCGGTTGAATGCGTAATAATTGGTGTATACCGTATCACTTGAATTATAATAGCGCATAGCTTGCTGGCGATCATAAATACGTTGGAAATAATAGTGACGATTTAAGCTATCTTGCACAAACACTTGTCTTATCGAATCTTCACTATTGAACTTACGGTCATATGCACTCAGCTCCTTACTTACATTTGTATATATTTTCTCTGTTAGATTGGGGTCAGCAAAATAATAATCCAAATTGCGGACGAAACGCGCGGAATCCAGATCAAACTGTTTAAATATTTTATCATACAATAAAGGCATGACCTTTTTGGCACTGTCCGAAGGCAATGTATTGAGATAACCATCCACAATGGATACTTGTGTGAGCACCTCTGTTATTTTACTTTCAGAGATAATATCCTTAGGTTTGGATTTGGCACAAGAAAGAATCAAAAAAAACGATATAAATATGCTGTATAATAATCTTTGCATTGCTTAAATTTGTACAAATTTACAAAATGATACTCTTCTTAGCGGTACAACATGTAAAATAAACTTTTTATCTTCTTATTCGATTTTTATAATGAGCATCACAACAAATATTGAGGAAATCCAAAATGAATTGAAACCTATCGGTGTCACTTTGGTAGCTATCTCCAAGACTAAACCCCTAGAAGATATTCAAGAAGCATATGACGCTGGGCAGCGCGTATTTGGCGAGAATCTGGTACAAGATATGGTAGACAAATACGAGCAACTACCAAAAGATATACAATGGCATATGGTGGGACATCTACAGACGAATAAAGTCAAATACATCGCTCCTTTCATCGCGATGATTGAGTCCGTAGATTCACTTAAAGTGCTCAAAGAAATAAACAAACAAGCAGCAAAAAACAATAGAGTAATAGACTGTCTGCTTCAAATTTTCATTGCTGATGAAGACACTAAATTTGGCTTAGACCATGTGGAGCTCATTGAGCTGCTCGAAAGTGAAGAATTTGCAAATTTAGAGCATATCCGTATTCGTGGATTGATGGGCATCGCGACCAATACAGACAATGAGAAGGTCATCAAAGAGGAATTTTATGAATTGAAAATGTTATTTGATGGTATCAAAGTAAGCTATTTCCGTAAGGAAGATTCTTTTGACACCTTATCTATGGGTATGTCATCGGATTACAAAATTGCTATCGAACAAGGCAGTAATATGATTCGTCTGGGCAGTACAATATTCGGAAAAAGAGTTATCAAACATTTCAAAGCAAAATAAATATTTTGCCAACATCTATTTATCAAAATCATAAATGATTCAAACACTCGCCTTATTCCTATTTATTCTATGTAATTCATGTACGCAAGGAAAGGATAAGAGCGCCCAATCCACTGCACAAGAACCTGCAAAAAAGGATACGGTAGCCTATTCTTATCAAGTCTACAAAGATTTTAGCCCATATTTTATTGAAAATGATGATAGAATCGACACGACTTATTTTCAGATTTCATATCCCGTATGCGAAGATAAAGCGTTAAATGATACCATACGTTCCTATATTCTATTGGATGGTGAGGAAAAAATTGAAGAAGCTGCTGAAGCTTTTATTCTTGGATTTAACGAGTTTGTCGAAGAGAGCAGTACAACCTCCGTCTCCTTTGCGTGGCACAAAAATATTTCGACTAAGGTCTGGATCAATACTCCCGACATCATGACTTTATCGACTGCTGTAGATGAATATACGGGTGGGGCACATGGTATTCACTATACCGTATTATCGAACTTCGATATTGCAACCAAGAAAAAAATAGAGCTGGAAGACATCATTCATAAAGAGAATGTCCCTACGTTAACCAAAATAGCGGAAAGACAATTTCGTAAAAACGAAAAATTGTCAGATACGGCATCATTTTCAAAAAAATATTTTTTTGAAAATGGAATATTTGCTATAAATTATAACTTTGGGCTGGGCAAAAATGGTCTGATATTTTATTATAACGAATACGAAATAAAACCATACGTGGAAGGACCTACAGAATTGGAAATCCCTTATCAGGATATATTATCCATTTTGAATCCACAAGGACAGAAATACGTCAACAGTATAAGGCAGTCTATAAATTAATCTAATAATACATGCAAGTATTTAAGTTTGGTGGTGCTTCTGTAAAGAATGCTGAGAACATTAAAAATATAACCTCCATAATTTCTACATATAATTCCTCCGAGCTTTTAGTGGTCGTATCGGCGATCAATAAGACCACCAATAAGTTGGAAAGTGTGATTAACACCTATTTTAATCAGAATGGGGACTATTTTGGGTATTTGGATGAGGTGAAAACCGAGCATTTTCAAATTCTTCAAGAATTATTTGACGATACATCACATCCTATTTTTAATGAAATAGCGAATGCTTTTGTCGAAGTGGAGTGGATTCTAGAGGAAGAGCCACAAGACACCTTTGATTATTTGTATGATCAGATAGTTTCCTTGGGTGAAATTCTATCTTCGCGCATCATCGCAGCCTACCTTAAGCATACTGGTATGAAGGCACAATGGATAGATGCACGAGATTATATCCAAACAGACAATACATACCGTGAAGCCAAAGTAAATTGGCAATTGACGGAAGATAGAATACGTCATGATTTACCTGAAATTCTAGATGAAAATATCGTCATCACGCAAGGCTTTATAGGATCTACTTCTGAAAATTTTACCACAACATTGGGGCGTGAGGGTTCCGATTATTCAGCGGCAATATTTGCTTCTTGCCTGAATGCTGAAGATATCACCATTTGGAAAGATGTGCCTGGAGTACTTAATGCTGACCCGAAGTGGTTTGCAGAGACAGAACTTATCCCCGAATTGTCCTATACTGATGCGATTGAATTGACTTACTATGGTGCAACCGTAATTCACCCCAAAACCATCAAACCCCTACAAAACAAAAAAATAACTTTGAATGTAAGGTCTTTCCTTAATCCCGACAAAGTAGGAACAGTCATCAGGACCACCAATCAAACTTTGCCCGTACCCTCCTTTATATTTAAAGTAGAGCAGGTATTTATCAATATACAGCCTCGCGATTTTTCTTTTATCGTAGAGGACAATTTATCCTATATTTTTAATTTATTGCACAAACATCGTATCAAAATCAATATGATGCACAACAGTGCCATTAGCTTTGCAATAAGTGTGGATAATACAGGTTCAAACATCGATTCCCTGCTAGAAGAATTGGAGAAAAGGTTCAAAGTTTCTGTACAGACAGGTCTGGAATTGATCACTATTCGCTACTATAATCAGCAAACTATTGAGCGTGTATTAGTAAATAAGGAAATAATTCGCGAACTTAAGGATCAATATACTTGTCAGATTCTGGTTAAAGATTTGAATGAATAGAAGCATATTAGATAAACAAGTTCAGGACTATATCAAAGCCAACAGGCAGTTGGACCCCGCAACTATGGCTTTTAGGAAAAGCCCTTTCGCCGAAGTTTCTTCTTCCGAATTAGCTGCTCAGATTGATGGCTGGCAGCGTGCTTACAAAAAATTGCCTACTTGGGCTTATTCGTCAAATATCTATTATCCCGATAAAATTAACCTCGAACAATGTTCTTCGGAACATACTGCCTTGGTCAAGCAATCATTGATTCGTAAAGGCAGTAAAATCGTCGACGTGACAGGTGGATTCAGTGTAGACAGCTGTTATCTCGCGCAAGAAGCGCAAATTGTCGTTCACTGCGAGCTCAATGAAAAGCTTTCGCAAATCGTAAAACACAACGCGCTGCAGCTTGGTGTCGCTAATTTGGTTCCGCTGCATACGGATGGTGTTAAGTTTGTGGAAGATCAAGAAGATAATTCCATTGATTACATTTATATAGATCCCTCCCGTAGGGTCAATCATGCCAAGGTATTCTTATTAGAAGATTGCGAACCTAATATCGTGGCTTTGCAAGATATGTTCTTTCAAAAGTCGCGGTACATCCTTTGCAAACTTTCTCCGCTGATGGATATTAATTCAGCGCTACAAAAGTTGAAGCATGTCAAGCTATTGTATGTCATAAGTTTAGGGGGCGATTGCAAAGAATTATTATTCTTACAAGATCGCACATTTGATGGGGAAACAAAAATTACAGCGATCAGCTTGTCTGCCGACCAATTGCAAAGTATTTCCTTCACCCAGCAAGAAGAAAAAACAACATTGGTAAAAACTTCAGCCCCATTGAAGTATTTGTATGATCCGGATGTAGCAGTGACCAAAGCGGGTGCTTTTAAGTCTGTTGCAAAGGCTTTTGGTTTGTTTAAATTACACCCACATACCCATTTATATACTTCTGACACTTTGGAAAGTGATTTTCCAGGAAGAATCTTTCAGATCGAAAATGTATATACATTAGGTGAGTTCAAAAAACTAAACACTTTTGGAAAAGCCAATGTAGCAACCAAAAATTTCCCTATTAAAGTGGATGAGGTGCGTAAGAAATTCAAAATCAAAGATGGTGGAAATGACTTCCTATACTTCGTGACGGATTACGCAGAAAATCACATTGTCATCCATTGTTCAAAAGTTTCATAAAAGACAATCCTTTTACAATCTTCTATCCATTTCACTGTAACTTTAATCACAATTTAAGGAAACTATTTGTAATAAATTAGAACTAATAATTCTTTACTATAATTGCTTGATAACTTCGTTATATTAATATGTCGCCTTACAAAATTTTGCAATTGTAAGAATAGATATCCTGTATGCAAAATTTTTCAGCGACGAGTTTTTGATTACTTTTTTCGGAAAAAAGTAATTGCCTGTCTGGCATGAAGACAAATAACAGTTTAATAAAATCTATGAATATACTAAAAATATCTGCTTTAGAATTAGCTACAATTTGTAAAAACAGTGATGCTTCCGAAGCCATCCAACGCGCTGTCGAAGGTGCTCAACATATAGAAAAACTAGGTTACGAACGAATTTGGTTTGCCGAACATCACAATATGCCGCATATCGCTAGTTCAGCTACTTCGGTGTTGATCGGTCATATTGCTGGGAAAACGAATACCATTCGAGTAGGTTCGGGAGGAATTATGTTACCGAATCACACACCCTTAGTGATAGCTGAACAGTTTGGCACTTTAGAAAGTATCTATCCCGGTCGTATCGACTTAGGCTTGGGCCGTGCGCCAGGCACAGACCAATTGACGGCTATGGCATTGCGTAGAAACAACTTAAATACGTCATTTTACTTCAAAGATGATATCTTAGAATTGCAGAAATATCTGGATGAAAACAATGTAGACGCAAAAGTTCGTGCCTTCCCGGGAGAAGGTCTAGACATTCCGATTTATATTTTAGGATCAAGTACGGATAGTGCTTATCTCGCAGCAGAATTGGGTCTACCCTATGCATTTGCAGCGCATTTTGCTCCTGCCATGCTCAGACAGGCTTCCGCGATCTATCATGAAAAATTCCAACCTTCTGAATATTTGCAACAGCCATACTTTATCATCTGTGTAAATATTGTGGCTGCAGATACTGTTGAAGAAGCGAGGTTCCTGTCTACGAGTTTATTCAATATGTTTGCCGGAATCCTGACTAATCTACGCAAACCGCTATCTCCTCCTACCGAAAAGCCAATTTACGACGGCATTCCGGAAATCGAGCAAGCAGTGCAAACTATGGTAAGTTGTACTTTCATCGGTACAGAAAAAGAAATTAGGGAAAATGTGCTGACTTTTGCGGAAGAATATCAAGCGGACGAAATAATGACTACAAATTATATATTTGACAATCAAAAACGTTTAAAAGCTTTTGATATTATTGCAAAAGCGCTTATTCAAAACTAGAAAATGAAAAATTCTGTACTGAGTATTTTATTAGGGACATTATTGTTATTTAGTTGTAATAACAGAAATGCAAGTGATGATACACAAGATTCTGTTCTTATGGAGATGCCTGAAATAAGTTCAGACAGCTTGCTTGTAGAACCCGAAATCGCTCAGGAAATAAATGTAGTGGAAGATGTGATTTTATTTCCTGCCACCTATAGAATACTTAATAGTACAGAGTTGAAGGATAAATTAGCTTCTGCGAAATGGAAAGAAGTCTATAAGAAAGACGGTATTTACCAGATCGCAGACGCTAGGTATTATTTATCCAAAATAAATGAAGATCCATGTTCGGGGTATCCTGCACAGGTAATCGAGTCAAACAACAATGCCTTATTGTTATTTAATATTCCACAAATTCGACTTGGTAAATTGGATACAGTAGCATTTACAGAATCCATGATTAAACCTAATTCACCTTTTACTTTCGAGTTTAATAATAAGAGTTACACATTACAAGCTTCTGGAATAACATTTTATGGAAACAATGGTAGCAATCCTACAGGAGATTATACTTTAAAATTGTTTTCAGATCAATTTCCTCAAGGTAAAACCCTTATTTATCAATCTTCATATAATGACACGGCAACAGAGCTAGTTATGATTACGGATTTTGACAAAGACGGCATACCTGATTTTATCTTTTCAAGCCCACGAGACTACGAAGAAGAGCGGTATTTAATTATTCTATCTAAGGACAACACGACTTATATGGGACACAGACAATTTGATTGTTAGAATTATCTAATCAATAAGATTAATTTAATAATCAATAATACCACCTTACTATACAAATACTAAAAATGTTGCCTTGAAATATTTTGGCAACGGCATATGGAAGCACAAAACTTACAGCCAAAAGGTTTTAGCGATGAGTTTTGCCTACTTTTGCGATCCAAAGCAGGATGCCCTCCCAGCAAGGAGGGCAATATTACTAGATTCTCTACTCTTCCAAATTCAACAAACTATGCTGAGTCGCGGTAAAAATATTTCTAAAAACTATATTTAACTCATTATCTTTCTGTGCGCCTGAGATACCAACCAAAGGGAATAATGAAGTTACTGATTCTCTTATTTCTTTCACTATGCTTCTAGATTCTGATGCGATTTCTACCAAAAGTTCTGCATTAATATTATCAGGATTTTGGTTTACTTCAAGCCATAAAGTGTTTATTAATGAAACAGCAGTATTAGTATATCCTTCTGATTTTTGTTGATAGCTATCAATTTGACGAAAACGAGTTTTACTGTATTTATCTGCCCAATCGGGATTTTTAGATTTATCAAAAAAGTATTTTTCAACCTGATCCAAAAAACGTTGGTACATACCCAAATAATTAGGAAGCAAAGTTAATTCCGCAAAAGTCATAAACGGTATTTTGTACAAAGCCGAATCTACCCTATTTTCTGACGGTCTGAGTTCAAAGGCATAAGATTTATCTACAACTACATTATCCAATGAAAAACTATGTGAAGCCGTACATTCCAGACCAAAAGTATCCCAGTCGTAATGAATCAAAACCTGTTCTTTGGGCACAAAAAAAGAATAAGTTATAGGTTCCCCCCATTCGTTTAGCCTCTGCGTATTGCCATCATAGATAAAAGCATTCAACGTAAAATGTGTCAAATGGGGTGCACCAGTTGCATATTGCCACACACCCGTAAGATGATATTGCTCACCATCCCATACTGCCTTTCCATTTGCTCTTCCACTGCCACCAAAACATACTTTGGGATCACTAAAAACAACGCTAGCCAAATCAGGATTGATAAAACCAGAAAACATATTTGCTCCCGAACAGAGTGTGACGGTCCAGGCAAATGCACCATCATAATAAGCTATTTCTTTAATTAAACTAAAACCATCTAACAAAATTAATTCCAAACCATTATACTTACTATTAACCCAAATATTAAACCAGTTTTTCGCATAAATAAGTTCAAGTTGTTCGGCCACTAAATGTTTAGCTTGAATGGATTTTGCTTGTGAATCGCGGATTACGGCTATTGTTTGTTCGTCTAGGTACATATTATATAGTTTTAGCTTCATGTTTCATAATTTTTGCCCATTTGATATAACCAAAAATGGCTACCGTAAATAGAAAAGTTGTCAGCGCGGCAAATAGGTATAGATCTTTGTGAATCAGTAATGGAATAGCGAAAGCATTGCTGATATTGAGCAAAATCCAGTTTTCGATTTTTCGTCTAGCGAGTAGCCACATGCCGGCCCACGCGGTAGCCGACACCCAAGCGTCCCAAATAGGCACATCCGAATCTGTAAATGTTATTAGCGAGAAATAAAGAATGAAAAATCCACCAAATACAATGGCTAATACGATGCTCCAATCTTTTGGTGTGCAGGATGTGATAGGCTGTTCATTAGCTACCTTATTGGTTTTCCAGTACCACCATCCATAAATACTCATGACGAGGTAGTACATATTCAAAGCGATATCTGCATATAATTTAGCGCCGAAAAGTACATACATACCCGAAATTATCCCTAAGATACCAAAGAGGTAATTGGACACCTTATTATTTTTGCTTAAAAGAACTTGAATAATGCCGCAAAGCACAGAGAATCTTTCCAGCCAAGAGGTATTTTGAAAGGCTTCTATAATTTGATCGATAATTTCCATTTAAGTGTGTTATATTTTTTAAACTACACTTACGGAAATGCTATAATTTACAGCTAGTAGAAATTAATCCCTACGCCAGCATTACCTGGATCAGGTTCCTTCCGATACGACGGAATTGGGTATAATCTCAGCTTAAAAAGTAGAGCTTTACAGCTCTACTTTAGCACCCCATAAGTTTCTTATACTTATATTAATCCATTTTCAATACGCGTTGCGAATGCTCACGTACTTCGGCACACAGTGCTGGATTCTCATTCAATGATTGCCCCCAAGAAGGAATCATTTCACGTAATTTATTTTTATATTCTGAAGATTTAGCTCTTTCAGGGAAACATTTTTTCAATAATTGAATCATGATTGCCACCGATGTAGAAGCACCCGGTGAAGCCCCCAATAATGCCGCGATAGAACCATCAGCACTAGAAACAACCTCGGTACCGAATTCTAATACACCACCATGTTTAGGATCTTTTTTGATAACCTGTACACGTTGACCTGCTTTTTCGATAACCCAATCTTCCATTTTTGCTGTAGGCATGAATTGTTTCAAAGACTCTAATTTGTCTTTTGGTTTTTTCATTACCTCCGTAATCAAATATTTAGTCAAGTCCAGATTATCCAAACCTGCTGACAACATCGGTTTGATGTTAGATAATTTGATTGAAGCTGGTAAATCAAAGAAAGATCCTTGTTTTAAGAATTTAGTAGAAAATCCTGCATACGGACCAAACAATAAGGCTTGTTTTCCGTCAATATAACGCGTGTCCAAGTGTGGAACTGACATTGGAGGCGCACCTACTGAAGCTTTACCATACACCTTAGCTTGGTGTTTTTTAATGATTTCCTCGTTTGTACATCTCAACCATTGTCCACCTACTGGAAAACCACCATAGCCATTAGCCTCTGGGATACCTGATTTTTCTAATAACAACAGGGAATGACCACCTGCACCGATAAAAACAAATTTGGCCTTGATTTCGCGTTTTTCTCCCGTCTTCAAATCTTTTACTTCGACTTCCCAACGGCCATCATCCTCGCGGTCTATATCTTTTACTTCCTGATTGACAGAAATATTAATGTTGGATTTCGTAGCTAAGTGAGCAATTAAGTCTCTCGTCAAAGCCCCAAAATTCACATCCGTACCAATATCCATTTTGGTAGCAGCGATAGGCTCATTGCCTACTCTACCTTCCATCATCAAAGGAACCCATTGCTCCAAAAGAGCGGTGTCCTCTGTATACTCCATGCCTTGGAAAAGCGTTTGTTTAGTCAAAGCTTCATAGCGTGTCTTCAAAAACTGAACATCATCCGCGCCAAACACGGCACTCATGTGAGGAACCTTGCGGATAAAATTTTCCGGGTTCTTGATAACACCTTTTTCCACCAAATAGGCCCAAAATTGTTTGGACACTTCGAATTGTTCTGCAATTTGGATGGCTTTATCGATTTTTACTGAACCATCAGCTTGTTGCGGTGTATAATTTAATTCGCACAAAGCAGAATGGCCGGTACCCGCATTATTCCAAGCATCCGAACTCTCTGCCGCAACGACGTCCAAGCGCTCTAAAATCTCTATATCAATATCAGGATTTAACTCATTGATCAATGTACCTAGAGTAGCACTCATAATACCTCCACCAATTAGCACTACATCAACTTCTGATTTTTGTTTTTTCTTACCCATGACTAGTATAAATTCCAACAAAATTAACATTCATAAATCTATCTAACGAAAGATTTTGTCAATTTATACTCATATAATTTGAAAATTATCAATAAAAAGTCAGTCTATGTTAAAATTTAAAATTCCCTGTCATTATTTAATAAGTTAGCACAATTTCAAAATTTGTGTATTTTTGTTGCTAAAGGTTCGGTCAACAATACGGCCTCTTGGCAAGGAATAGAAAACTATAAAAATTTATATATGAAATTATTAGAGGGAAAAACAGCTTTAGTAACCGGTGCTTCTAAAGGAATCGGTCGTAAAATTGCCGAAGTATTTGCTCAACAAGGAGCTAATGTGGCTTTCACGTACCTTTCGTCAGTAGAAAAAGGTCAAGCACTCGAACAAGAGTTACAAGCATTCGGCACTAAAGTAGTAGGTTATCGCTCAGATGCTTCAAAATTTGATGAGGCAGAAAAACTTATTAATGACATAGTAGCAGACTTCGGCACTATCGACATCGTGGTAAACAACGCTGGTATTACGAAAGATGGTCTATTATTACGCATGACGGAAGAAAACTGGGATGATGTGATCAATGTAAATTTGAAATCTATCTTTAACGTTACTAAAGCAGCATCTAAAGTCATGATGAAAAACCGTAAAGGTTCGTTCATTAACATGTCTTCTGTTGTAGGTATTCAAGGTAATGCTGGTCAAGCAAACTATGCGGCTTCAAAAGCAGGCATTATCGGTTTTACGAAATCAGTCGCTAAAGAATTAGGATCTCGTAATATCCGTGCCAATGTAATTGCTCCAGGATTTATCCGTACCGAAATGACCGACGTATTGGATCCGCAAGTAGTAGCAGGCTGGGAAACTGGTATTCCATTGAAACGTGCTGGTTCGACAGATGACATTGCCAATGCTTGTTTGTTCTTGGCTTCGGACTTGTCTTCATACATCACTGGACAAACTTTGTCTGTAGATGGTGGAATGGTCTAATGGAGATTCTGTGTGTGATACAGAGCGTAGAACAAGAATCAACGCTATAGTATGACAAGCAGAGACTGATCTTATTAATACTGTAATAACAAAACGAACTGTAAGCGTCTCGAAAATTTGAGACGCTTTTTTTATGCTTATATTTGCACACTATGATAGCTAAAGAAGATGTATTCTCCATTCGCAACGAAGATGATTTCAATCAAATTGCTTTGAAAGTTTTTCAATACCAATTGGAAAATAACAACGTATATGCGCAATATGTAAAGCATCTAAATATGGACTTTTCGGCTATTCATCATTACACACAAATACCTTTTCTGCCTATACAGTTTTTCAAAACACAAACAGTTTCAACATTACCCAACCAACCGCAGCTAACTTTTACAAGTTCAGGAACCACCGGGATGATTAACAGCCAACACCATGTTAACGATTTAGCATGGTATGAAACAAGTTTTAGAAAGGCATTTGAGCAATTTTATGGCAACGTGGAAGAGATAGCGATATTAGCCCTTCTCCCATCCTACTTAGAGCGTGAAGGGTCATCACTTATTTACATGGTAGATGATTTGATCAATTCATCTCAGCAGCCAGAGAGTAACTATTTCCTGTATAATCACACAGAACTACACGATATTTTACTTCGATTACAACAGAAAGGTACAAGAACCTTATTGATCGGTGTGACATATGCACTGCTTGACTTTATTGAAAAGTACCCTATAGATTTTCCGGAGTTAATAGTAATGGAGACCGGTGGGATGAAAGGCAAACGCAAGGAAATGATTCGAGAGGAGCTTCACGATATATTGTGTAGAGGTTTTGGTGTCTCATCCATACACTCTGAATATGGGATGACAGAGCTCCTTTCCCAAGGATATTCTTATGGAAAAGGGATATTCCAAACACCACCTTGGATGAAAATTTTAATACGAGACACCAATGATCCGCTCAGTCTGATCAACAATAGCAGCACAGGTGCTATTAATGTCATTGATCTAGCAAATATACACTCTTGCGCATTTATAGCGACACAAGACCTGGGGAAAATCTATCCCGATCATACATTTGAAATACTAGGAAGGTTTGATAATGCTGATATTCGAGGATGCAACTTATTAGTCCAGTAAGCAAGTAACGCGGAATCTCTCGATTCTGCGTTACTTGTACTATACTATATTATTGAAGACTTGGATCATTAAACGTATTGCCAGCATTGAGGTCTCCGGATTCATATCCTTTTTTAAACCAATACATACGCTGTTGAGAGGATCCGTGAGTGAATGATTCAGGATTGGCATACCCCTGCGTGCGTTCCTGTATATGATCATCACCTACAGCTGCAGCAGCTTGCATTCCCTCAACGATATCGTCATAGGTCAGCTCTATACTAGTTAATTTGTTGACATAATGCGCCCATACACCAGCATAAAAGTCAGCCTGCAGCTCAGTCATAACCGAAATTTTGTTGTATTCGCGTTCGCTCAATTTGGAACGCATGGCATTTGTTTGCCCCAATACACCAGTCAGATTTTGAATATGATGCCCGACTTCATGCGCAATTACATAGGCCAAAGCAAATTCACCCTTAGCGCCGAATTTTGTATTTAACTCGCGGTTGAAACTTAAGTCCAAATACACTTTTTGATCTGCGGGACAGTAGAATGGACCGAATGCCGACTGACCAACCCCACAACCACCTGTTTCGTGCGCATTTGTATACACGAGTAGCGTAGGCTTCTGATAATTTTGGCCTGCTTGTTTAAATAAATGAGTCCACACCTCATCCGTACTTGTTAGCACAATTTCAGAAAATTCCATCAGACGATCCTCTTCGGGCGTGGATTGATATTCTCCCTGCTCTGTAGTCAATCCACCAGCTCCCTGCATTTGCTGCAATAACTGCCCAGGATCTCCTCCCATAAATAAGCCGATCAACAATACAATCACTCCACCAATACCACCAAACGCTAATTTAGTTCCGCCAGACATACCGCGTCTATCCTCGATGTTACCTCCTTTGCGACCTCCTTGCCATTTCATAATTTATATATTTGATTATTAATTTTAATTCAATATTACAAATTCCTTACCAAAAGCGAAAAGAACTTGAGCAAAATAACATATCCGGCATATATCGGGGATAATTCGTATTTTTGGCTTTTTATTTTAACCTATCATGAGTTTAGAAAAACAACTTCAAGCGAGAAGCGGCAGCCAATGTGAGTTGTGCACGAGCACCTCCAATCTTAGTGTATATGAAGTTCCGCCAGTATCAATTACAAATGTCGAAAATAGCGTATATGTATGTCAGACTTGTAAATCTCAAATCGAAAAGACTGAACAAATTGACGCCAACCACTGGAAAGTATTGAGTGAAACCATGTGGTCTGAGCATCCAGCGGTGCAGGTGATGGCATGGCGTATGTTGAGCAGACTTCGTAATGAAAGTTGGGCAACGGACAATCTGGACATATTGTATCTGGATGACGAAACCTTGGAGTGGGCTAAGAAGACAGGCGACCACGAGCAAGATGCGACTGTAGAGTTCCACCAAGATTCAAACGGCACGCGCCTATACGAAGGCGATACTGTCGTACTCATCAAAACTCTTGACGTAAAAGGTTCTTCCGTCAATGCTAAATTGGGAACCGTAGTAAAAAATATCCGTTTAGACCCAAATAACACAGATTATATAGAAGGAAAAATCGATGGGCAAACTATTGTGATCCTTACAAAATATTTAAGAAAGGGCTAAACCTCTAGTATTGTATATGTAGCATAAAGCGAGTGATGGAATACATCACTCGCTTTGTGTTTGTACCTTTTCAATAGTGCATAGAGTTTCTATAAAAAGGATGTAAAAGCAAATCATACATTTTCTTACTTGTTAAATTTAAAACTAGAAGAAAAAGAGCACTAATTATAAAAAAATTGGAGTTCATAATAATCTTATACAATAAGAATTGACAGCTATATTTTCCTAAAAACAAGCCAATTAACATGATAACGCTATTTTTGTAACTCAAGAAAATCATTTTAAACCCTGCTTATTCAGGCTTAACAAGATTCCAAAGTTATATTCTGCCAAACCCTTACTAACTAATAGGTTATTTATACAATATGCAATTATTAAAAGTCGCTAACAATCCTAACTATTTTTAATATATTTGCGTATAACTATAAGAGTATCGTGCCAATTAGAAAAACATTACAGTTATGGTATTTATTATTATTTGTGATAATAATAACATTAATCATGCTTTGTAGTATTTTCATTTCACAATATAAACAATACAACGAAGTAGAAGATCGATTGAATATAGCATACGCTAATAACTCAAATATTCCCCTACCTTATACAAATTGTTTTCTACGTTTTCGGAAGTAGACAATTTATTTAGGCTATATGCCAATTCATTTGATGAAAAAAATCTCAAAGCCTATCAAAGCAAGCTAGATACATTGAGTCAGATTATCCATTCTTTGGATACAGTACTCCCGCCTCAAGATAATAATAAGGCACAAAAGGAAATCGCTATATTAGATTAATCCCTCACCTTAGAATACATAAATTTAAAGAAGCAAATTGAGAATTTGATACTTTTTGCTGAGGAGAAATTGCCTGAAAATAATCCTGACTTAAAGACTGTGCAGCGCTCTTCGGTGCTCAATGCTGATTCGGCGATAAGCCGAATATTGAATGACACAACAGCCAAATCGCTGTCTAATGCAGATACCATTGTATTCAAAAAGCAGCGCCTTTTTGATCGTATATTCCTTGCTAAAAATGATACGTTGCTGAATACCAATAATTCCACCGTTTTAAATATTAATCAGATTGATATTGTACACAAGAATATTGAAAATATAATTCGTACGAATGAAGCATCATTTATCAATAATTTTCAGAATTTAAGAAGAATCTACCTGCAATCCAAAGAGCAGGAAAGGAAACTTATTAATTTGAATTACAACCTGATCAATGAATTAAAAAACACCATAGAAAATATTCGCGAGTTGGAATTTCAAAAGTTTCGCGATGCAGAAAAGTCCGATTATGTCTTATATAAATACAATACAGATAAATTTAGGACATATGCGATATTGGCGCTAGGGCTTATAGTTCTAATGCTTTCTTTCATCATATATTATCAATACGTAGTAACAAAAATCGAAAGAAAATTAACAAAAGAAAAAATCTATGCTTCACAACTGGCTGAAGAGAAAACCAATTTATTGGCAAACATCAGTCATGAGATCCGTACTCCGCTCAATTCCTTAAAGGGTGTTATCAAATTATTGTCGAGTAATGAAAAACAAGATATTGACACAAAATTATTGTCTAATATTGAATATGACATCAATAATATCAACAGCACGGTAAATGATATTCTAAATCTGAGTAAAATTGAGTCCAATGCCTTTGATGTGGAATTGGATGATGTTTTTATATCACGAATCATCGATGATACCGTAGGTCTTCATAAATATCAAGCCGAGCAAAAGGGGTTTCAATTGATTAATAAAAATTCATTGGATCCTAAGTTGCAGATTCTATCCAATGAATTTAGACTCAGACAGATCATATCTAACTTGGTAAGTAATGCGTTGAAATATACTCCAAAAGGATCTACCACCGTAGTGAGTAAAATTGTAAAAAATAAAATTGTCATTCATGTAATTGATACTGGAGATGGAATTCCTGAGGACCAATTGGACCAAATTTTTAGAAAATATTATACAGTTGATGGGGAGCAGGCTAAACTAGGCTTTGGCTTGGGCTTGCATATATCGGAGTTATTAGCCAAACAGATAGATGGCAAATTGCTTGTCAAAAGTCAGTTGGGTGTGGGGTCAGTTTTCTCTCTCAAAATTCCTTACACACCAGCGAAGAATAATGCCCCTCTGTCTACCCTATAAATTGCCGTTTGACACCTCAATTGTGATTATAGATGATAATAAAATTAACTAATTACTTGCAAAGCAGCTTTTCAAGGATTATAAAAACACCGAGCTTTTTGATGATCCAGAAGATGCGGTTACTTATATTGAAGAGCACAGACCGAGGTTAGTAATCACTGATGTACATATGCCCAAACTCACAGGCTGGCAGGTGTTAGAAAAAATTAAATCTAACGTGGAGTTGAGTGACACTAAGGTCATGGCCAATTCCGCGGAACAAAGCTTTATGAAAGATAACGAAGCACCCTACCAGTTTGATGCGGTACTGGATAAGGGATTTGACTTACAAACATTATCCGCTTTGTACAATAGCGAAGCCATAAAAGAATAATGTCAGACCTTTCGGTCTGACATTATTCTTTTATCAAGATTCTTTTATCAAGGCGCGATCCAGATGCACATATCCCCCATCTATATGAATAAGCTGCCCCGTAGTATGGCTGGAGCAATCTGATAAAAGAAATACAGCTGTATTCGCTATCTCCTCCACAGTGGTCATACGATTTTCTAGCGGGATTCGATCCGTAATTTTCTTTAAGGTTTCGGTTGGATTATCTAGTGTTTTTATCCACGTATCATACTGTGGAGTTGCGCATTCGGCCACGACAATAGCATTCACACGGATACCATACGGTAACAGCTCAACGGCCCATTCTCTAGTGAGTGCATTGCGCGCTCCGTTTGCAGCTGCATAACCGGAAGTACCGCCCTGCCCAGTTTCGGCTGTCTTGGAGCTGATATTTAAAATGGTACCTTTTGTTTCTTTTAATGCTTCTAAAGCATATTGAACGGTCAGGTAATAATGAACTACATTTTTATGATATGATTCTATGAAACCTTCATAACTGCCATTTTCTAATCCAACGCCATCATTTTGTCCAGCGTTATTGATCACACCATCGATACGGCCATAATGAGCTAACGCTTCTTCCACTGCAATTTTGCTTTCTTCGGGATTTGACAATTCAGCTTCTACGCAGAGGCACCTCCCTCCTAATGAAAGAATCTCTTGTTCGACAATTTTGTTGTCCTCCTGCTTTCTTCCTACGATGACAGGAATGGCCCCTTCTTTGGCTAATGCAAGAGCAATGCCGCGACCGATGCCTTTAGCAGCACCCGTCACAATAAAAACTTTGCCCGTTAAGTTTAGGTTCATAGCAATTATTTTAAATTATAAAATTTTGAGGCATTTATTCCCCAGAACATATCAAGTTCCTCTGCAGTAAAATCGTGCAAATTCTCCGCAACGATTTGTAAACTTTGTTCGTAAGAAGCAGCTAACAAACATACTGGCCAGTCCGAACCGAAACATATACGATTTTTGCCAAAGCAGCTGATCACATGATGAATAAAAGGTTCAAACTGCACTACATGCCAATTGGACCAATCAGCTTCGGTAGCTAAACCAGAAACTTTACAATACACATTAGCGTATGAAGACAATTCTTCTATAAATAATGCCCAATCCGCATATTCTTGGGTTCTGATAGCTGGTTTAGCCATATGATCCAGCATGAATTTCTGGGTAGGATTAGCACGTACACAGGCCAGAGTACTCGCATAATGCCTTGGATGGATGAGCAAATCATATGTAAACCCATATTTTGTCAATTGACTAATGCCATTCTGAAATTCATCGGTTGTAAGAAAATCTGCATCCTGCTCCCCTTCCACAATATGTCGGAATCCTTTAATTATATCATTTTGAGCAAAATCTGCAAGATATTGCTCTACTTGTGGCGATCGTAAATCCACCCATCCCACTACTCCCTTGATCATTTTGTATACTTGTGCGAGCTCCACAAGAAAGCGTGTCTCTTGATGTGACTGATCCGCCTGTACAGCTACCGCACCATCAAAATGATTGTTTTTCAGAGTATGTGAAATATCATTGGGTAAGAAATTACGACGGATGGTAGACATTTCTTCTGTGATCCACGCATCGCGCTGTGAATCATATAACCAAAAATGTTGATGTGCATCTATTCGCATACCTATTTTTTATAAGCGATTACCTCTTGACGCTGTTCGCCCAAATACTCCGCTCCCAGTTCAATTACATCTCCTTCTTGAAGATATATTGGAGGATTAAAACCTAAACCTACACCTGCCGGTGTACCTGTAGAAATAACATCTCCTGGTAATAAAGTCATAAATTGGGACACATATGAAACGATAAAAGGCACGGAGAAAATCAGATTACTTGTGTTTCCATTTTGGTATATTTTACCATTCACTTTAAGCCATAGCTTCACATTGTGGATATCGGGTATTTCATCTGGAGTCGTCAGCACAGGCCCCATAGGTGCAAAGGTATCACAGCCCTTACCTTTATCCCACGTTCCCCCTCTTTCGATTTGGAATTCCCGCTCAGACACATCATTATGCAATACGTAACCTGCCACATAATCCAAAGCTTCTGATTCCTCTACATAGGTAGCTCGCTTGCCGATGACGATTCCGAATTCTACTTCCCAGTCTGTTTTTGTGGAATTTTTAGGAATCATCACGTGGTCATTTGGACCTACCAAAGCCGTTGTAGACTTCATAAATATGATAGGTTCTGCAGGAATTGCAGCACCTGTTTCTTGGGCGTGATCTTTATAATTCAATCCTATACATACTATTTTGGATGGACGGCAAAATGGCGCACCCAAACGTACTCCAGCAGGGATCTCAGTCAGCTTTGATTTATTTTCTTCGATATAAGTTTGCAATTTCGCTAAGCCATCATTTGCAAAAAAATCCTCATCATATTGAGGGAAAAATGATGATACGTCATAATTCACCCCAGCTATTTGTACTCCTGGTTTCTCTTTTCCTGCTTCACCGAATCGTATAAGTTTCATGCTCTATATGTATTATAAAAGTGTTAGTTGTTTAGTTTAATAAATCCTCCATCGATAGGATAATCATTGCCTGTGATAAATGCAGCATCATCCGAACATAAGAATAAAGCCAATTTAGCGATTTCTTGTGGTTTTGCCATACGACCTATTGGTTGAGAACTGGATAATTTGGCAAACATTTCTTCCTCTTTACCTGGGTAATTTTTAGCGATAAAACCATCCACAAAAGGTGTATGTACGCGTGCCGGAGATATGGAGTTACAACGGATATTATCTTTCATATAATCTCTCGCCACCGATAAGCTCATTGCATGTACAGCCCCCTTGGTCATGGAATAGGCAAATCGATCAGGTATACCCACCAAAGCAGCTATAGATGCCAAATTAAGGATGACTCCGCCACCCTGATTTTTCATCTGTGGAACTACTGCATACAGCATATTATAAGCGCCCTTGACATTCACTTCAAATAAATGGTTAAAGTCACGCTCAGAGCAATTTTCTAAATTACCTACATGTGCTATGCCTGCATTATTCACCAAAATATCTATTTTACCAATAGCTGCCGTAATCTTCATTACATCAGCTTGATTGGATACCGAACAGACGTGCAACTGTGCCTCACCACCTTCTTTCACAATTGTGTCTACGACTTGACGTCCCTGTTCTTCATTCAAATCCATGATATGCACGCTTGCTCCTTCTTGAGCAAACAATTTGGAAATCGCTTCACCGATACCGCTTCCTCCGCCCGTAACTATAGCAATTTTTCCTTTTAGTTTTGACATAAATTATAATGTTAAATAGTTATTATAAAGACACTCCTCTACGCCAAGGAATAAAATCGTCTTGACCCAATAATACCGATTTCGGCGTCTCTTGGCCACTTGCAACTTGTATTACGTACTCCAAAATCCGATGCGCGGCTTCTTCAATACGTTCTTCGCCATCGATAATGGTTCCGCAATTGATATCAATGGCATCTGGCATACGCTGATAGGTAGCTGTATTGGTTGATATTTTGATTACTGGCACAATTGGATTGCCTGTTGGCGTTCCTAGTCCTGTAGTAAACAATACAATATTAGCCCCTGCAGCCACTTCGGCCGTCGTGCTTTCCACATCATTCCCTGGGGTACAGAGCAGGTTCAAGCCCGGCTTATCCGCGAGTTCGGGATAATCCGCTACATGCACAATGGGTGAGGTACCGCCTTTCTTGGCTGCACCTGCAGACTTAATAGCATCCGTGATAAGTCCATCTCGAATATTTCCCGGCGAAGGGTTCATATAAAATCCAGACCCTTGAGCTTCAGCTTTTGCATTGTATGTGGTCATCAACGAAACAAAACGTTGTGCAATTTGATCATCTAGGCAGCGATCACTCAATTCTTGTTCAACACCACATAATTCAGGAAATTCGGACAATATGACTGAGCCACCCAAAGTGACCAACATATCGGATACATAACCTACAGCAGGGTTTGCGGAAATACCCGAGAAACCATCAGAGCCTCCACACTCCAAGCCTATACAAAGCTTGCTCAAAGGTGCATCTTGCCGTGTCTGCCTATTGGCCTGTGACAATCCCGCAATGGTCATTTTCAATGCCTTATTCATCAGTACTGCCTCGGTACCTTCCTGTTGATGTTCTAAGATGTACAAAGGCTTGTCAAATTCAGCATCACGTTTTCTAATTTCCTCACGCAATATAGAAGCTTGTGCATGCTGACAGCCCAGACTAATCACCGTAGCACCAGCGACATTTGGATGTGTGATATACCCAGCAAGCAGTCCGCATAATGCATCGGAATCCATTCTGATCCCTCCACACCCCAGCTCGTGATTCAAAAATTTGATACCATCCACGTTTTCAAAAACACGCTCCTTCTTGGGTAAGGCAGTACTTGCATTCAGATCCATCTGCATCAATTCATTCACAGAAGCTCCCGCTTTGTATTTTGCTAATAATAAATCAACCTCTTGTGAATAATCCTTGCTCTGTATATTGTAACCTAATTTATCTTCCAAAGCATCTTTGAGTGTCAAAATATTACGATTTTCACAAAATACCAAAGGAATGACGAGCCAATAATTGGCCGTACCCACTTTACCGTTGGAACGATGAAATCCTTTAAAAGTTTTGTTTGCAAAAAGCGACACATCAGGCTTTACCCAATCTAGTTTTCGTTGCCTTACAGTGTATTCACCACTTGCATGACGTGTATTCTCCACCGTAAGCACAGAGCCTTGTGGCAAATAATAATTCAACTTGCCAACAAGTACGCCATACATAAAGATCTCTTGATTTACATCAAAATCAGCGATCGTGAATTTATGCTTAGCCCGTACTGCTTCTTTAAGTATAAATCTCTTGTCCTGAAACAGGATCTCATATCCCACTGGAAGATCTTGCAACGCCACCAAAACGTTATCGTCCGGATGTATCTGCAAATATTTTAACCTTATTTTTTCCATTATAACTGAAAGATTTTATCCATTAATACCCATTTTTCGCCATCCGCAGCTCCAGGAAGCGCCTGTTGGTATTTCCACATTAAGTCCTCCCATTCTTTGACTTTTGGATTCGCGTTATCCATATTCGCCTTGCGTTCAAAACTAAACTCCTCGTTGACTTCCATGACCATAAACAGCCGATTTCCAAACTTGTATATTTCCATATTTTCTATCCCAGCATCTTTAATTGACGCTTTTATTTCAGGCCACACTTCATTGTGGTAACTGACATATTCGGAGATTAACTGCGGTTGATCCACCAAATCCAATGCTAAAGCATATCTTTTCATAATTATAAAATTTCGTTTTTGTCGGCAGCAATTTCACGTGTATTCCAAGCAAACACCAATACCACAAGAAAACAAAGCAAGACGACACTGTAAGAATAATTTATATGGGCTGTGCCATCTGTAACCAAACTCGCTAAAGGCGGGATGACAGCACCACCAACGATGGCCATAATAATAAAGCTTGATGCAGACTTTGTATCAGTACCGATTCCGCTAATACCTATGGCAAATATCGTAGGAAACATGATAGACATAAAAAATGGCATAGCGATCAAAGCGTATAAGGTTATATATCCTGATCCAAAAATCACCAACAAGCATAATAAGGCGGAGAAAATACTGTATAGCATCAATAGCTTGTAAGGCGCTACATAGCGCATAAAGAAGGTTCCTACAAATCGTCCTATCATAAATAATAAGCCCGCCAATCCAGCATAATATTTAGCTTCTTGTCCTGACATTGCTAATGAATCTTCGGCAAATACCAGTAAAAAACTAAATACATATATCTGTGCTCCGACATAAAAAAACTGAGCAACCACCCCCCATCTTACATTCTTGTGTCGGAGACTGGCAAAGAAGCCTCTTTTATTTTCGGTTTTCTCTTCTTTGATATCCGGTAGTTTGGTAAAAAAGAACAAAATAGTAACCAACAGAATAATCAAACCTAGCACAATATAAGGTCCTTTGACCAAGGCTGTCTCTGCCTGAATGTAGGCTTGCTTTGCAACCTCGCTCATAGCCGCCAACTCTTCTGACGATTTGGGTTCTTCGGCCAAAATAAAGATACCGCCCACAATGGGTGCTATACTTGCCGCTAAGCCATTAAAAGATTGAGCAAAGTTTAATCTTTGGGTAGCCTTGTCGGGATCACCCAACAGTGTGATATAGGGATTAGCTGCAGTCTCCAGAATCGTCAAGCCACAGGACAACACAAACAAAGCGGTTAAGAAAAATGGATAACTGACCATATTTGCTGCAGGAACAAAGAGAAAACAGCCAAGCGCAAATAAACTTAACCCAACTAATATGCCCGACTTATAGCCATATTTCTGCATGATAATACCTGCCGGAATAGCCAAAAGAAAGTAAGCAAAAAATACTGCAGAGTCGACAAGCGATGCTTGCAGGTGAGTCAGGCTGAACGCACTGCGCAAATGTTTAATTAATATAGGATCGAGATTATGAATAAACCCCCAAAAAAAGAAAAGGGAGGTAATTAATATGATCGCAAACGTGTATTTGGTTGACTTGGTCATAAGGTATTATATATTGGATAAATAAAATTAAACTTTTCCCCCAACAAATAAATAAACCAATTTATCTATAATATACACTATATTATCCCATTAATGTTTATTTTTAGGATATCACAGAATATGCAATTAATATAACCTTATGAAGATCAAAAAGCTAAGCCTTTCCGAAAGTTATCATAAGCGATTTCATGTGCGTCAAGATACCATACCCCAGAATCATAATGTATGGCACTATCACGAGGAAATAGAGTTTATTTATATAGCAAAAGGCAATGGAACATTATTTGTCGGTGACTGTATTCAGCCTATCGTGGCCAATAGTTGCGTTCTCATTGGTCCCAATATCCCCCATTATTGGCTTTTCAACGATAATTTACAACATGATGATAGCATAGATTGTGTGGTAATCCATTTTAATGCAGATTTTTTAGGCAGAGAGTTTTATGAATTGGAAGAAACAAAAAGATTGAAGGACTTATTCACCTCCTCTTCCATAGCAATGCATTTGACTTCCTGTCCCAATCACTTTGCTCCTTTATTTCTTCAGATATTAAATGAAAAAGAGGTCTTAAAAATCACCAAACTTATCGAATCGCTGTACTATTTTGAACAGCACAATCCGAAAAATTTGCTTAGTGAAAACTACGCGGTTTTGAATCATTCGATCGACATAAAACGAATGAATGATGTCATCAACTACGTGAAAGATAATTATAGAAACAAAATCGAACTGGAAGAATTAGCCAATCTCGCCAAAATGACCAAAAATTCATTTTGCAGGTATTTTAAGCAAAAAACAGGAAAAACTCCCATTCAGTTTGTTTCCGAGCTTCGCATATCTCATGCTTGTCGTTTGCTAAAATCCAGTGACAAAAATCTAAAGGAAATTTGCTACGAAAGCGGTTTTAACAGTTTTGTGAATTTTCATAAAATATTCAAGAATATTACGCACACTAGCCCAAAACAGTACAAAAATCAAAATATATCTAGCACAATATAATAAACAATATATTTCGCCGGTATATGGGAGCATACCATCGGCGCAATTAAATATAAAAGCTCAATACCTTGGACAGATAATGATCTTTTGACTTCTAAAACAAGCTTTCTTTACATTTTGCCTACTACGACTTTAAACAGCTTATCGTAATCAAAATATTTAATAGCAATATCTTGCACTTTGCTCCCATCCATTTGTTGAATCATTTGGGAATAGTAATTATAATATTCTGTTGTCAGCCCTGAAAAATATACCTTTTTGAACTTATCCACGTGAGAAAATATACTTTCTAAACTTCCCAATAATGAACCTTGCATATAATTTTTGACGAGTTCTATTTCTTCTGCGGCTGTTTTTTCCTGACGCAGGATATCAAATTCGTTGTGTATCTCTTGTATGGTTTGTGGGGTCACATCTACACCTACCTCTGTTGCCAAAGTCATGAAAGCCGTATACTTTAAATTACCGATATAAGAGCCAATACTATAGGTATATCCTTTTTCTTCCCGAATATTTTTCATTAGACGAGAACCAAAGAACCCTCCGTAAAGCGTATTTACAAATTGAATTGCAGGAAAATCAGGATGTCTGCGATTTACAATTTGACATCCCATACGAATAGCCGACTGCAATGAATCTTCTCTTTGTTCGAATTTCAAATCCGTAGAAGCTGGCTTGAATTCAGGGACTTTGATATCCACTACTGCCGTATTATTTGACCATTCATTCCCAAATAATGTGGCTATCATTTGCGCTATCTCATCAGTAACTCTGCCTGCAACAAATAATGTACAATTATCCGGGCGAACTTGACTGTTATATAGCGTTAGCAACTGTTCACGTCGTACACTGTCAAAGGTAGATTCAGTCGGAATCACTCCATATCGCGTGCCCTTAAATACTTCTTTGTAAAAATTACGTCGTGCAAGTACATCATTCTTTTGAAGAGATATTTGCAAGTTTTGTTTATTATTACGAATGTATGTATCCAACTCCGCCTGAGGCAGTATCGAATTTTGTAAGATATCTGCTAGAAGTGGAAGAATCTTGCCCACATACTTATGCATGGTGTAGACTGTCAGTGAAGTATGATCATAGCTGTATTCAGGCATCAGATAGGCACCGTAGAAATCGATAGTATCCGCTATCTCGCGAGAACTAAGTGTTTTCGTTCCCTCTTTGAGCATGGATGATAAAATCGGATTTAACGTAGCCAACTCTTCCTCCAACAACACATTCTCAAATATAAACTCAAACTTTAACAGATCTATATCATTTTGCTGGAAAACAAATACTTTTAGTCCATTCGGATAACTTATCGACTCTGGTTGAATTAACGATATTTCTTTTATATTTTGAAATTCTGGAGCAAGCGTTCTATTCAACATTTTCTTTTTGTTTGGATTGGTAATAGAGAGTATTTGAATTTTCCTCCGTAAATATTTGATTTGCTAAACGGATGATATCCGCTGAAGTGACTGCTTCGTATTTCGAAGTTTCGTGGTTGTACTCTTCCGCCTTATTGAGCATTTCAAAAAATGCCAAATTCATGGCTTTATCCAAAATCGACAATTCTGAAAACAACATAGTCGATTGAATCTTGTTTTTCACTTTTTGAAGTTCAACCTCTTCTACCTCATGGGTTTTGATATTTTCGAGTTCTTTCCAAATATTCATTTCAGCTTCTTCCAAAGAGATATGTGGCAAAGGCTTACCCTCCACAACAATCAGGTTGGTATCAATACTTCCCATCATATAGGCATTGATTTCGCTAAATAGCTGATTTTCTTTAACCAATGAGCGATATAATCGAGACGAAGCACCTCGGGAAAGCAAATCTGTAATTAAATCAGTTGCATAATAGTCTGCCGACAGCCTATCTGGTCCATGGAACGCTATGTAAAGCGCATCTACTGGAACATCTGCTTCCACCCATTCTTTACGTGCCTCCACTTGCTTTGGTTCCTGTGGAATATCGCGTACGAATGAGCTTCCCGTCGGAATATCCCCAAACCATTTATCCGTCAAAGCTTTCACCTCTCCCAAATTTACATCACCCGCAACCACCATGATAGCATTTTGAGGGGTATAGTATTTGTGAAAAAAGGCTTTGACATCTTCCATTTTAGCATCTTCAATGTGCTTCAATTCCTTTCCAATGGTTGCCCATCGATACGGGTGTACCTTATATGCTAAAGGACGAAGCTTCAACCATACATCGCCATAAGGTTGGTTCAAATAGCGCTGTTTGAATTCCTCACAAACTACCTGTCTTTGAACTTCTAAACTTTGTTCACTAAAAGCTAAGCTTAACATCCGATCACTTTCCAACCAAAATGCTGTTTCTAAATTATTGCTCGGCAATGTAATGTAGTAATTGGTAATGTCATTGCTCGTAAAAGCATTATTCTCCCCACCTACACTTTGCAAAGGTGCATCATAGTTTGGAATATTTACTGATCCGCCAAACATGAGGTGTTCAAATAAGTGGGCGAATCCAGTCTGCTCGGGAGATTCGTCACGTGCACCTACTTTATATAGAATATTTACCGCTGCCATGGCAGTGGTATGGTCCTCATGGACAAGGACCGTCAAGCCATTATCTAATCGGAATCGACTAAAATTTATCATTAATTATTAGTTATTACACCCATTGTATATCTTTTTTGAGCAAATCTAAAGTCTTTTGCTCTGCAGAGTTTGGCTCTGCCTTGAAATCATAAAACCAATTGGCTTGAGCGGGTAGACTCATCAAAATGGACTCTATACGTCCATTGGTCTCTAAACCAAATTTAGTTCCTGAATCGTACACCAAGTTAAATTCCACATAGCGACCTCTACGAAGCAGCTGCCAATCTTTCTCTTGAGGAGTAAATGATTGGGTGCGGTGTCGATTGGCTATTTGAATGTATGTAGGGGCAAAAGTACGTCCCAAATCACACGAAAAATCAAATAGTTGATCGTAACTTAAACCTGTCTTTTCGGGTGTCAGCTTATCATAGAAAACTCCACCTATCCCACGTGTCTCATTACGATGTTTGATAAAGAAATAGTTGTCTGCCCATTTTTTAAAATCCTTGTAAAAATCTGCATGATGCTGATCACACACATTTTTCATCTGCTGATGAAAGAATTTCGCATCCTCTTCTACGACATAATGTGGCGTCAAATCTATTCCTCCTCCAAACCAACGTGTCTGCTCATTGAGTTCGAAATATCGAATATTCATATGAATGATGGGAACATGCGGATTGTTAGGGTGTAAAACAATTGAAACACCCGTTGCAAAAAAATCTTCTTCCTGCACACCGAAAGCTTTTTTTATCGGCTCCGGCAACTTGCCGTGCACGGCCGAAAAATTTACCCCGCCTTTTTCTAGAACATCACCATGCTGAATAATACGGGTTCTCCCGCCGCCGCCGCCTTCACGTTCCCATATTTCTTCCTGAAATTTAGCTTGGCCATCAAATGCCTCTAAAGCCGTGGTAATCTCGTCTTGAATCTGTTGGTAGGCAGCAGCTATACGATCTTTTGATATCATCTAAATTAATTCATTTTTTGAGCCAAAATATTCATTTCCTTCATCGCCGCACCCTTGTTGTACAATACCTGATATACCATATTGCATATCGGCATATCCAATTGATGACGTGCGATTATACTCTGTATGCAACCCGATGCATAATATCCTTCTGCAACCATATTCATCTCTAGCTGGGCGGATTTCACGCTATATCCCTTTCCGATCATATTACCGAAAGTACGATTGCGGCTGAATTGAGAATATGCTGTTACCAGCAAATCCCCCAAATATGCAGACGCGTTGATATCGCGTCCCGATGGATTAATATTATCCATAAAATACTCCATCTCACGTATCGCGTTGGAAATAAGGACAGCCTGAAAATTATCACCAAAGCCTAATCCATGACCGATACCACCAGCAAGGGCATATATATTTTTCAATACAGCGCCATACTCTATTCCTAGTGTATCATCCGATATGATGGTATTGATATATCTGCTTTTATAAAAATGAGCAACAAACTTCGCTTTCTCCACATCATTACAGCCAAAAGTAAGGTAAGATAATTTCTCTTGGGACACCTCTTCAGCATGACAAGGACCGCCAATGACTATAATATTGTCTTCTGCAATCTGAAAGCGTTCACACAGGTACTCTCCTACGATTTGATTTTCATCTGGAATAATTCCTTTGATAGCAGAAACGATAATCTTATCCTTGAAATCTTCAGCCGTCAAATCTTTTAAGGCATCTTTCAGATAAGCTGCAGGCGTATTTAAGACAATAATAGAACTATTGTCAAATACGTATTTTGGATCAGGTGAAATATTTTTCGTAGGAATCTTAATTTCTACCGCAGTCAGATAACTAGGATTGTGCCCAAAAGACGCAATATAATCGATATCTTCCTGCTTCCTGACCCACCAATTTATTTCTTTTTCTGATTGATTGTCTGTCAGCATTTTAATCATAGCTGTGGCCCAGCTACCGCTTCCGATGACACCAATACGGTTCGAAATGTGTATATCCATATTATTTTGCTTGCTTCAAAGATACTTAATATTAATTTATAGCCTATTTTTTGGTAAATTTAATGGTAATAAAATGACTTAATTATCTTCCCTCATAGACATTAACGCGTAAAAGAATGACAGAAAAAGAAAAGATGCTACAAGGATTGCCTTACTTGGCCTCTGAAAAAGAATTACAACAGACTCGCCTTCATGCACAGCGGACTTGCTTCAAATACAACAATACAGATCCTAAACACATGAAGGAACGAAAATCTATTATTCGCGGACTATTCGAAGCTACGGATGCGATATTTTGGATAGAGCAACCTTTTTATTGCGATTATGGCTCCAATATCTCCATCGGTAATAATTTCTTTTCGAATTATAACTTGACCATTCTCGACTGCGCCAAAGTTACAATAGGAGAAAATGTAATGTTAGGACCCAATGTAGCAATATATACAGCCGGACATCCCATTCATGCCGAAACCCGCAATTCGGGACTGGAATATGCTTTTCCGGTTCATATTGGTAATAACGTATGGATTGGAGGCAATACCGTAATTAATCCCAATGTGACAATTGGAGATAATTCCGTAATAGGATCTGGATCTGTGGTAACACGTGATATACCGCCCAATGTAATAGCTGTGGGCAATCCGTGTAAAGTACTCCGAGAGATTACGGAGGAAGATAAAAAATATTACTATAGAAATAGGGTGATATAAAAAAACCCCGAGCGGAGAGCACGGGGTTTACCAAACCAATTATTAACCTAAATATGAAATTATTGAAAATTTTATATTCGCTTTTTAATAACAATAATCATACCAAAAAGTAATTCATATTACATTCGATATAAAATAGTATAAAGAAAACCCCTAAAGCGGAGAACTTTAGGGGTTACCAAACCAATTATTAACCTAAATATGAAATTATGAATATTAATTTCTACACTTAGAACGTGTGTTTAGAGTAGATAGTATATCACAACTTCTTGTTTTAACACTTTTTAACAAATCAATTGATCGCTGACGGTGCTATTATTTCAACCACCTTTTCGCCCAGTCGAGTGATATCTGATTTTAGTCCAAATAAGATTGTAATAGCATGAAAAGGCCTTCCCTGCAACTTAGTAAAATGTCGCATATAACCAATCTCTCCACCCAAAAAGAAACTTTTGAATTTGTAATCGGCTCCCATGCCCACTTTTGCTCCCACAGCAAATGATCGATCATAATTAATCTTAACAATAGATTCTAGTTCCTGCGCACGAGGCTCATTGACCAATCCAATACTCGGCCCACCATATACATAAGTATTGAGTCGATTTAACTGCTTGCGCGTACCTCCTGCCAGACTAAGCATATATATACTTGCATTACCATTTTCAATATAATGATTGAACTTGGGATCATCCAGCTGCTGGTCATAGGAAAAATTAAACATATATAACGCAGGATATAGGTAGTATTTTGAATTTTTCAGCGCAATATCTAACCCCATACTTCCTGCAAATAGCTTTGGGGACAGTACCTCCTTGGTTTTCCCTATAGGTAGGGCTAATCCAGTTCCAGCGAAATAATAAATTTTTCGATAGTGAATTGTATCTGCACCACTTTGGGCATGAGAAATTTGACTAGCAAACAATAAGCTAAGCAAAAGTGTGATGTATTTTACCATAAATATCCTATAGGCATTATTATTCCTTAACAATAAATGGCTAGAAATGTTTCGCCCATTCATATACAATCCTCAGGTAGGATAACGCTTAGTAACGGCTATAGATACATCTTGCTTTGTGGACCTTGGTTGAATATTAAGTCGATTACGCTCAAATTGGCCAAAAAGCCATGTCTATCCTCGAATATCTGATAATAAGGCTTCGGATTTGGGTAGATAGACGCTTTCTTAGGATGAATAACATGTCTAAAGTCCAAATTCCCGTAATCCTTTTCGTATGTATCGGTAAATCCTATCGTACGTTTAATCTTCAAACACTTAAGAACTAATTCCAGTTGCGCTAAATTAAAATCAAACAAGTAGTCAAATTTGCGCGTATAGAAAGGTTTGAAATCATCCTCATAATATTCAAAATAAGCAGAACTACGGTAAGCGGTCTGCAAACTCAACCAGTGCAAGCGTTGCCATTCATGATCGTAAGCAATCTTAACATCTTTCATTCCTATTCGCTCCTTGCGACCGTGCTGAATAGGAACTATCAAATCCAGTACCCCATTAGCAGTAGCAATCTGGGTACGATTCCGGAAAGTTTGCTTCGGGAAATGTTCGTACTTATCAAGAACTATATCTCCTTCATTTTTTGCTATAGCATGAAAATATGAAACTGGGGGAAGGTAACTAGCTGATAAAATGATTGAATTTGACATATTTCTACTTACTTATTAAAAATTAGTGCAAAAATAAGTTAATTTGGGGATATTTGTTGTATCGAAAAACAAGATAGATTAATGAGCAAAAGCCTTCTTCGATTTTTATTCTGGAGTTTGTCCAAACTGCCTTTCAGTGCATTGTATATGCTCTCTGACGCGCTCTATATTCTTGTTTATCATATTTTTGGTTACCGTAAAAAGGTAGTTTTCAAAAATTTAAGAAATTCCTTCCCCGAAAAATCAGAGGCCGAAATTCAAGAAATTGCTAAGAAATTTTATAAATATTTTCCCGATTTAATCGTCGAATCTATCAAAATGGCCAGCATTTCTAAACAAGAGGTGGAAAAACGAATTGAATTACTTAATCCCGAAGAAGTTTACCGGCATTTTGATGCAGGCAAAGCCGTAATTGGTGTTACTGCACACTACGGTAACTGGGAAATGGGTATTTTGAGATTGTCCTTGATGACGGAATTCCCTAAACTCATCATCTACAAACCACTGAACAACAAGGATTTTGATAATGTGTATAACGCTATTCGTACACGTTTCGGTGCGACAATGGTGCCTATGAAACAAATCTTGCGACACATTGTCCGGCTTAAAAATATGCCTCATATTAGCATGTTTGTCGCGGATCAGACACCGGTTTACCAAGATTCAGATTACTTTATGACCTTTATGAATCAAGAGGCATTAGTATATACAGGCACAGAACGCATTGCCAAAATGACTAACAACCCGGTGGTTTATTGTCATATCGGACGGAAGGCCAAAAGAGGGCATTATTATTGTAAATTTACCACATTAATAGAGCATCCGAAGGATTACAATGAATATGAAATAACGCATATACATAATCGATTCACGGAGAAGATGATCCAAGAAAACCCTCCTTATTGGTTATGGACTCACAATCGATGGAAAAGACAGAGAAGAAATAAAATATGATGAATTATCCGAAAGTATCTGTTGTAATTTTGAACTGGAATGGACGATTTTTTTTAGAAAAATTTCTGCCTTCGGTATATAATAGCACCTATCCAAACATAGAATTTGTCATTGGTGACAATGCTTCGACCGATGACTCTGTGGATTTTGTGAAAGCAAATTACCCACAGATTCGAATCATTCAAAATGATCATAATTATGGCTTTGCGGGCGGATACAATAAAGTATTGGAGCAGGTCGAAGCGGATTATTATATTTTATTAAATTCGGATGTAGAGGTAACTACCCACTGGATCGAACCCGTGATTGAGATGATGGAAAGGGAAAATTATGTAGCCGCCCAACCCAAAATTCGAGCTTTTCACAAGAAGACACATTTCGAACATGCAGGTGGCGCCGGTGGATACTTGGACCAATTCGGCTATCCGTTTTGTAGAGGACGCATCCTTCATGTCACTGAGGAAGATCTAGGGCAATACGACACTGAAGAAGAAATTTTTTGGGCTACAGGAGCCGCATTATTTATAAAATCCGCCGCTTGGAGAGAAGCTCAAGGCTTTGATGCTGATTTCTTTGCGCATATGGAGGAAATAGATCTTTGCTGGAGACTCAAAGGAATGGGTTATAAAATCGGCTATTGTCCTCAAAGCACAGTCTATCATGTAGGTGGAGGTACGCTACAAACGAGCAATCCTAAAAAGACTTATCTCAATTTCCGCAACAATTTATTCATGTTGCACAAAAACCTACCCTTAGTACAGGCTCTAGGCATTATTTTTATACGTTTTTGGTTGGACTTGGTAGCGCTAATCCATTTCTTACTGCAAGGAAAAGGCAAAGATGCATGGGCAGTAAGTCGTTCGCATCAAGCATTTTTTATAAATTTTTTCAAAAATTCTAAAAAAAGAAAAAAATATAATGTGTCTTTCAATAAAAAAGGCCTTTACAAGAAATCCATTATTTGGGATTTTTATGTGAATAAAATTCAAAAATTTTCAGACTTATCTGCAAAAAATTTTTAACCTAACTCATTCTATAGAACAATAGCTTTTTTCGACTATTTACCTCAAGTTTATAGCTCTTAAAATATTGGTTTCTAAATTATTTTAAGCATTTAAATTTTACTAATTTCGTCGCATATGTCACAAGATATTCAAGCAAAAATCGAACAACTAACAGCAGAATTGAATGAATACAATTACCAATATTATGTATTGGCCAACTCTGCCATTTCGGATTTTGACTTTGACATTAAACTCAAAGAACTTGAAAAATTAGAAAAAGAATATCCGCAATACCAAGACCCCAACTCGCCTACTTTGAAAGTGGGTGGTGACATTACCAGTAAGTTCAAAACGGTCAAACATCGTTGGCCGATGCTCTCGCTGAGCAACACCTATAGTGAACAGGAACTGCGGGATTTTGACAATCGGGTACAGAAGGCTATCGGTCACGCGGTAGAGTATGTCTGTGAGCTCAAATTCGATGGCCTATCCATCTCCTTGACGTATGAGAACGGTCAACTGGTGCAAGCTATCACACGCGGAGACGGCGTTCAAGGCGATGAGGTGACAAAAAACGTAAAGACTATTCGAAAAATTCCTCATCAATTGAAGAAAGGAGATTATCCCGATCTTTTCGAAATCAGAGGTGAGATTTTCATGCACAAATCGGCATTTTTGCGATTGAATAAAGAGCGTGAAGATAATGGTGACCAAACCTACGCCAATCCGCGTAATTTTGCTTCTGGCACTATTAAACTTCAGGATTCGTCCGAAGTAGCTAAGAGACCGTTAGACTGTTATTTATATTTCTTATACACAGAGAATAGGAATAAAACTTTTGCCACACACTGGGAAAGTTTAGAAAAAGTCAAAGAATGGGGATTTCCTGTTGCCGAGCACACGAAATTGTGTGCAAATATCGACGAGGTATTGAATTTCATTCATTATTGGGATACTGCGCGTCATCAATTGACCTTTGATATAGATGGCATTGTTATCAAAGTAAATGATTATTCTTATCAAGAAGAGTTGGGTTTCACAGCCAAATCACCACGCTGGGCGACATCCTTCAAGTTCAAAGCCGAACGTGTCGAGACCATATTGGAAAGTGTAAGTTATCAAATCGGCCGCACTGGTGCGGTAACACCTGTAGCAAACCTAAAACCCGTGTTATTAGCTGGCACTACAGTAAAACGTGCATCATTGCACAATGCAAATGAGATCGAACGTCTGGATTTACATGAAGGTGATACTGTATATGTGGAAAAAGGCGGCGAAATAATTCCTAAGATAATCGCTGCGAATCTCGAAAAGCGCCACTCCGGTCTGAAGGCCATACACTACCCTACGCACTGTCCAGAATGTGGCACAGCACTGATCAGGCAAGAAGGTGAGGCGGTTCATTACTGTCCAAACGAGAATGGTTGTAAGCCACAGATTGTGGGAAAAGTTCAGCATTACATAGGCCGAAAAATGATGGATATTCAAGGTCTGGGTGATGAGACCATAGAGACCCTGTATAGAATCAACTTGGTAAGACATATTTCAGATTTATACGCGCTGAAGGAAAAGCGTGATCAACTCGTGACAATCGATAGATTTGGTCAAAAATCTATTGACAATATGCTGAAGGGTATCGAGGAATCCAAAGAAAAACCATTTGAAAAAGTGTTGTTTGCTTTAGGAATCCGTCATGTTGGCGAGACAGTAGCTAAAAAATTAGCCCTTCACTTCAAAAACTTAGATAACATTAAAGCTGCTACGGTCGAAGATATCGCTGCCGTACAAGACATCGGTATTCGTATCGCCGAAAGTTTATATAGCTATTTGCGGGATCAAGAAAATATTGCCGAGCTAAATAAACTTCGACAGTATGGCTTAAATTTTCAGATAGAGGAAAAAGAAGTGGTACTTGCAGGCGAAAACCTATCGGGTAAAACATTTTTAATATCTGGAGTATTCGCTGACTACTCACGCGAACAATTGACTGAACTTATAGAGTCACATGGCGGCAAAATGCTGAGCAGTATCTCCGCCAAATTAAACTATTTGGTGGCAGGAGACAAAATGGGTCCATCAAAATTGGCGAAAGCAGAAAAATTAAATGTACCCATTATTTCCGAACGGGATTTATTGGAGATGATTAAAGAATAATATTTAATACAATATAAAATCAAATGACAGAAATTCAAGGAGCAGGTGTAGCATTGGTTACGCCGTTTAATGCAGACGGAAGCATTGATTTTGAAACTTTAGGAAGATTAATTGAGTTTCAAATCGAAGAGGGAATGAACTATTTAGTTTCGTTGGGAACTACAGGTGAGACAGCTACATTAAGCTCTGAGGAGAAGAAGAAGATCTGGAAATTTACAAAGGGAAAGGTAAACGGTAGAGTGCCATTGGTAGCGGGTATTGGAGGAAATAACACGTTTGAAATCATTCAAAATATTAAGGATTTTGATGCAGAAGGGTATTGCGCAATACTTTCAGTTTCACCTTATTACAACAAACCAACTCAAGAAGGGATTTATCAGCATTATAAAGCTATTGCTGAAGTATCGACAATTCCAATTATCTTATACAATGTACCGGGACGCACAGGATCTAATATGACTGCCCAGACGACTTTACGCTTGGCCAAAGAATTCAAAAATATAGTGGCAATCAAAGAGGCATCAGGCAATTTTGCACAATTCTCTGAGATATTACGCGACAAGCCTGAAGACTTTATGCTAATATCTGGTGATGACCCGGCAACCTTACCTATGATGGCATTGGGTGCGGCAGGTATTATCTCCGTTGTAGGAAATGCCCTACCGCGACAGGTAGCGACGCTAGCTCATTTATGCGCTGAAGGAGATTATGTATCAGCTCGGAGAATACACCATACGCTGTTGGATATTACAGACTTATGTTTCGTAGAAGGCAATCCTTGTGGTGTCAAATATATTCTTCGCGAATTGGGTTACGGTACGGACCATGTACGCTTGCCGCTTGTACCTGTGGGTGTAGACACCCAAGCTAAAATCAAAAAAGAGCTTACAAAATTCTAATATATACCTAGCTAAACATAAGAGCTCCGTGATTATATGGAGCTCTTGTAGTTTAGATGTTACACATCAGCTATAGTACAATTTTTTTTAAGCAAAGCTAAACACCACGTATTGAAAAATATACTATATTTATAGTGGTTAACAAAGAACTATTATGAATGAATCCACATCACAAACATCAAAAAGGGGGTCCAAGGTGAAGTCGTTTTTAGGATGGTTATTTCTGCTTCTATTGCTAGTAGGTGCAGGATTTGTGTATTACAAGTACTATTTTGTATTCGGTGAAGGCGTTAAATCCGGCTACCTTAATTTTGCGGTAAAAAAAGGCAACTTGTTCAAAACGTACGAAGGCAAGCTCATTCAAGAAGGTTTTGGTAGTGCAAATTCAGGTTCTATAAGAAGTAACGAGTTCGAATTCTCTATTGAGAACGATTCCATATTCCATATTCTAGAAAGCAATAGTGGTAAATTTTTTGATTTGCATTACAGAGAATATCACGGAAAATTACCTTGGCGAGGCAATACCGTATATATCGTGGATAGAATTGTTCAAATGAAATAAGAACCTTTACATTAGATGATTCAACCTAAATCATTTATCTATTTACTGTCCACGATTCTTTTTATTTCTATTTCATTTGCACAGAAATCCAATAAAAAGAGTTCATCTGTGTCGCGGTCTGAAACGAACTTGATATATGATAATATCAGTTACCATTCTTCGATAAAGACGGTGATGGTATACCCCACAGAGCGTGAAAGTCAATTTCCAATCCTTTCACTTTCTAAACCGGACGTACTCCAAATTGCTTTTGATGATCTTAGGGCTGATTCCCGATCCTTGTATTTCCAGGTAGAGCACTGCAATGCCGATTGGTCTCCCAGTAGACTGCCTACTATGGATTATTTGGAAGGATATACGGAAGACAGAATTTCTGACATAAAACCTTCTGAAAACACACGTATTCCCTACACCCATTACCGGTTTAATTTCCCGAACGCCAACACACAACTAAAAAAGGCGGGTAATTATTTGCTTAAAGTATATGAAAACGCAAATCCTTCGGCGCTACTATTTACCAGAAGATTTTACGTTGTACAGGACCTTGCCACTATTGAAGGAGAGCTAATTCCATCCTTACAAAGCAATAACAGGCTACGTAATCAAAAGCTCAATATTGCTGTCAATACAAATTTCGAAATTGCTAATCCCCGAATGTCACTGCAGATTCATGCCTTACAAAATCAACGAACAGACAATTTTCAAATTCTTAGAGAACCCTCACAGATTAGCAGTCAAAAAATAACGTACTACTTGCCTCAGACATTAGACTTTGAAGGAAATAATGAATTCAGAACTGTAGATTTGAGGAGTGTAAGGAATGCAAGTGCGCGGGTGAGAGAGTTGAACCGCGATTCCTCATTAAGCGCAATATTAGAATCGGATCGTAATATTTCGAAGGAAAATTATATATGGAAACCAGATGAAAATGGACGTTTTTATATTAGAAATATGGATTTTGCGGAGCATAGCACCCAAAGTGAATATATTTATACACTTTTTTCGCTAAAAGATTCCTCAAATATTGATAGAGATATTTACCTTGTCGGCGGATTTAACAATTACGTGCGATCTGCATTAAATAAATTGACCTACAATACCGAGCAAAAAACATGGGAAACCGCACAATTATTAAAACAAGGTGTATATGACTATGAATATGTGTTGGAGTCAGCAGACAAAACACAGATCAGCAAATTTTCAGGTTCTTACTTTGATACCGAAAATGAATATCAGATACTACTCTATTATAGAAAGCCAGGCACCTACTGGGATGAAATTATTGGATTTAAACAAATTACTAAATAAAATTATTAGCTAAATACCGTGGAGGAAAATAAAGAAAAAGAATTAAAAAGAGGGTTAAGTAATAGACACATTCAGCTTATCGCCATTGGCGGTGCTGTAGGAACAGGCTTATTCTTAGGTATTGGCAAAGCAGCTATATTAGCGGGTCCGTCTGTGATTTTAGGATATGCTATAGCTGGTATTTTTGCCTTTTTTATTTTGAGACAATTGGGTGAGATGGTCGTAGATGAACCGGTATCTGGTAGTTTCTCCTATTTCGCGAATAAATATTGGGGACCCTTTGCTGGATATGCTTCCGGTTGGAACTATTGGATTTTGTATATTCTGGTAAGTATGGCAGAACTTACCGCTATTGGCGTATATGTCCAATTCTGGTGGCCTGAAATACCTTTGTGGGTGTCGAGTCTGTTCTTTTTCGTCGTCATCAATGCTTTAAATCTTACCTCAGTGAAAGTTTATGGCGAGACGGAGTTCTGGTTCTCAATCATAAAAGTAACTGCCATAATCGCAATGATTGTCTTCGGTGCTTACCTCCTTATCTCAGGTGCGGAAGGTGATCAAGCAACGGTGAAGAATTTGGTAAACGATGGTGGTTTTTTTCCGAAAGGATGGTTTGAGCAGAATCCTGACGGCAGTTATCAAGGTTTGCTAGCAGCTTTGGTGATTATCATGTTCTCTTTTGGTGGACTAGAATTGGTCGGTATCACGGCTGCAGAAGCAGAAAATCCGGAGAAAAACATTCCTAAAGCGACGAATCAAGTGTTGATACGTATATTGATTTTTTATGTAGGTGCATTATTCATTTTATTCTCATTGATGCCATGGCGTTCGATTACAGCCAATACAAGCCCATTTGTGGAGGTATTTGACATCCTGAATGACAAAGAGTTTACGCTATTTGGCAAAACTTATGATTTCATGAGCATCATCGCCAATGTGCTTAATATTATCGTGTTGACAGCGGCCTTGTCCGTGTATAACAGTTGTGTGTACAGTAATTCAAGAATGCTATATGGACTGGCTGAACAAGGTAACGCTCCTCGCTTTCTGAAAAAATTAAACAAAAACCACGCGCCTATTACTGCTTTAATGGTTTCGGCAGCATTGGTTGCGCTATGTATTGTTATCAATAAAATCATGCCGGATCAAGCGCTGGAAATATTAATGTCTTTGGTGGTGTCATCCTTGATCATTAATTGGATAATGATCTCGTGGACACACTTACATTTTAAAAAGCATAAAATTAAAAGAAACCAAAATACAAAGTTTCCAAGCTTATTTTACCCTATTAGCAATTACCTCACACTCTTCTTCTTATTAGGTGTGCTCGGGTTGATGTGGTTGACAGGATTGAAGATATCTGTCGAACTGATACCAATCTGGCTAATCCTATTGTACATAAGTTATTTATTAGTGAAAGCTAATAAAGCCAAGAACAAAACATCATAAAAACAGAAAGAGCTCGAAAATCGAGCTCTTTCTGTTTTATAATTATTCTTTATTAATGATCGCCTTTAGCTGCTAAATATCTTTCTGCTTCTAAAGCGGCCATACAACCTGTTCCTGCTGCCGTAATCGCTTGACGGTATACATTGTCTTGTACATCTCCTGCTGCGAATACACCCGGTATATTTGTTGCTGTCACATTCGGTTTAGTAATGAGATAACCTGTTTCGTCCATATCCAATATTCCTTGGAATAATTCTGTGTTAGGTTTATGTCCTATTGCTACAAAGAAACCTGTCACCTCAAGCTCTTTCGTTTCGTTTGTTTGGTTATTTTTCACGCGAACACCTGTTACCACTTGTCCATCACCTAAGATTTCTTCCGCTTCCGTGTTGTAAATCACCTCAATATTAGCTGTGTTCATCACACGATGGTACATGGCTTTGGAAGCTCTGAATTCATCCCGACGTACAAGCATATACACTTTCTTACATAGTTTAGCTAAATAGGTAGCTTCTTCCGCTGCAGTATCGCCTGCTCCTACGATGGCTACATCTTGACCTTTGAAGAAGAATCCATCACATACGGCACATGCAGACACTCCAAAACCATTATATTTTTGCTCGGATTCCAGACCCAACCATTTGGCTGTAGCACCAGTTGAAATGATTACTGTATCAGCAGAAATTACTGTTTTGCCGTCGATTTCTACATAATGTATACCGCCATCTTTTGAAAAATCTACTTTCGTAGCATATCCAAAACGTACCTGCGTGCCAAAACGTTCTGCTTGATTTTTCAAATCTTCCATCATCTCAGGCCCCGTAATACCTTGCGGATAGCCCGGAAAATTATCAACCTCAGTAGTCTGTGTCAACTGTCCTCCAGGAACAATACCTGTATATACAACGGGTTTTAAATCAGCACGAGCTGCATATATCGCTGCAGTATAACCTGCAGGTCCTGACCCTATAATCAAACAATTAACATGTTCAGAAACTTGCTCTTTATTCATTATTTATTTAGATTTATTATTTACTAAATTTATTTTGCAGACTAGCTAGCATATCATTAGTGATAGGTTTGGTCGCTTTGTCTTCCACTTTTGGCTTTGACACTACAGGTTTATCTGCAGGCGCCTTTTGAGTATTTTTGTCGTTCTTATATGCATTCCACTGTTTTTCAAGAATACGTTTAGTGTAAAGTGGAAAATCTCCATTTTGCATCCATGAATAATAACTTGGCTCCGACTCAAATACATCCATCAGCCTTCTACCCTTATGCTTTCCAAAATTAATACAAACCTCGCCTTGCTCATCGTAGACGAATCTTCCAGCAAAATCCACTGGCTTGGTTAAGTTAGTAAATTGGTGCAAAGCTTCTACATCATTCACAACAGGATAAGACACTTGACCGTGCTTGTCCGTATAACTTTCATTTTCATACTTAGTCAACTGTGCTTTCAGCACTTCGTAAGTGGCGCGTACATCATCCTCCGCTTGATGGGCATTATCCAGCGACTTGCCACAATAAAATTTGTAAGCAGCTTTTAATGTGCGCTGTTCCATTTGATGAAAGATATTTTGCACATCTACAAAAGAGCGACCTTCCAAACTGAATTCGACACCAGCAGCCAAAAATTCCTCCATAAGCATCGGCACATCGAATTTGTTGGAATTGTAACCAGCTAAATCCGAGTCACCAATGAAATCCGCGATTTCCTTCGACAGATCCTTAAACGTCGGAGCGTCTTTGATGTCCTCATCATAGATACCATGAAACATAGAGGATTCCACAGGAATAGGCATCAATGGATTTACGCGGCGCGTATACACCTCTTCCGTATTATCAATATTTACTTTAAGTATCGATATCTCTACTATTCTGTCTGTCGCAATATTGACACCTGTAGTTTCCAAATCGAAAAAAGCTAGGGGTCTTTTTAGTTTTAATTCCATGAATCTATTTTTTATTTCCACCCCTCGAAGGAATGAAAATTTAATTTAACAAATTTAAGCAAATGCGCACGTAGCAGAAACTTATTTCTCTCTGAACTATATATTATGAGATATTTTCAACAAATAACTAATCTTCATCCTTATCATAATTCCATGAAAGGAGTTTTTCCTGCAGAATACGAGAAAGTTTATTAAAATAACGCTTCTGCTTATACCCCATTACCCACTGAATACCTTGTACCGCATTGGTACAGAATAATTCATCTGCGGTTTTCATAATTTCAGGACTGATCTGCGCTTCCACAACAGGTATTCCCTCCTCTTCGGCCATATCCATTACCACACGACGCATCACCCCGTCTATACATCCTTGGTTTAATGCTGGTGTATAGAGCACCTTGTCATAATATATAAATAGATTTGATGTTAAGGCTTCACAAAGAAAACCTTCCTGATTCAGGATAAACACATCATCATAATCGAATTTCTTTCTATAATTTCCTGCAAGGACGTATATAAGTGAATTATTGGATTTTATCGCTGAAAGATCACTGTAAGGTTTTTTATGTTCAGTGTATAAATCCACAATCAACCCCACCTTTTTGTCCCGCAGCTGAATTTCCATTTTTTGAACCTGCAAGATGAAGGCAGGTTTGTTGGTGGCCGGTGTATACAGCCCTCCTCCATCGCGGAATACGGTCAATCGTACCCGCACCCGCTGTCCCACCATATTATTTTTGCGAATAAGTTCGTCGGTAATCTTCTTGACAAAATATTCATCGAACATGGTGGACTGCTCCAACTGTATAGTCTGCATACTTCGCTGCAGGCGATCTACATGCAGATGCAAAAACCGAATTTCTCCGCCTTGGTAGAGCATCGTTTCAAACAAACCATCGCCGTAGCGAAATCCTCGATTCTCGGCAGTCAATAGTTTAGCATCTTCAGGTACTATCTCCCCATTAAAATTTATATACTGTATCGGCATAAATTCTTTTTTAATTAATCTTTAATCTGTGCAGCGTACGCTCTCCACTTTTCCAATACCTGCTGCATGTCTTGGGGCATCTCTACCTCAAAATCCATTTGCTTCTTCGTCCCAGGATGCTGAAATCCCAATAGTCTCGCGTGTAAAGCTTGCCGCGGTAATATAGCAAAACAATTGTCAATGAATTGTTTGTATTTGCTGAAGGATGTTCCTTTTAGTATTTTGTCCCCTCCATAGCTGGAATCCGAAAATAAAGGATGACCTATGGACTTCATGTGTGCACGGATCTGATGAGTACGCCCCGTTTCCAATTGACATTCAATCAGAGTTACATAACCTAGTCGTTCCAAGACTTTGTAATGCGTAACGGACCATTTTCCTTTTTCCGGATCATCATACATACTCATTATCCGGCGATCCTTGAGATCTCTACCAATATAGCCCGATACTGTGCCATCCTCAGCAATGTCTCCCCATACTAAAGCAATATATCGGCGATTGATCGTATGATCAAAAAATTGTTTGGCCAAATAAGTCATCGCCCACTCGTTCTTGGCGATAATCAGCAAACCTGAGGTATCCTTATCAATACGATGCACTAATCCCGGACGACCTGTATTGCCAGGCAGTGTGGGCAACTGATTCAAATGATACGTAAGTGCATTCACCAATGTACCTGTGTAATTATTGAACCCAGGATGTACGACCATACCCGCCTGCTTATTGACAAGAAGTACATCATCGTCTTCATAAATAATATCCAAAGGAATATTCTCCGGATATACTTCCGTATCGCGCGGTGGATCCGGCAATACCATAGTGATGACATCAAAGGGTTTTACCTTATAACTGGCCTTGATAGGTTTGTCATTCACACGTACTGAGCCTGCATCTATCGCATTTTGAATCCTATTGCGTGATGTATTTTCAATTCTGTTCATTAAGAACTTGTCAACACGTACCAGTGTCACTCCTTTTTCGGCGACAATACGGATATGCTCAAATAATTCCTGATCCTCTTGCTCAATTAAATCTACATCTTCAGACATGATGCAAAAGTAAAGTAAATAAGGCAAAATCTTTCAACATTGGCATCGCCAAATACAAAACATTTACTAAAAACAACTTGAATCCCATGGAGGATCCTAACTTTTATTTTATTTTGCTAAATATACGCTCCGGATGAAACAATATGCTTACATCCCTACATTTTTACATAATAAAAAAGCACCGGAAATTTTACTTTCCGATGCCATCTACCAAACATACTTAGGGGTATGTTTTGCCTTCACTACGATTCACAAATGCTTTAAAAAATTGCAATTGCTATCGCAAAGTATACCTTGTGATGACATTTGCCACACAATAGGTAACTATATAACGAAGAGTTTGCAAAAAGATTATATACTATTTAGTTTAGTCTGTTTTACTTAATCAATATAAATTGACTATTTAAGAATTTGACAATCAGTGATAGTGAAATTATAGTTTAAATTACATATAAATAATTAAAATCAAAAAATAATTTCATGAAAATTAAAAAAAAAGTTAAATAAAACAATATTTCACGAAATAAATATCACTGTCCAAAAATTAGTAGATTTGAATTCAAAATAACTTAGTCACCTTGCATGGATATTTACAGCCCCGAACATCAAGTACATCTGCCCTTATATCAATCTAAAAGAGTAGAAGTTTTTTTTAAGAGAGATGACATGATTCATCCCTTTATATCTGGCAACAAATGGAGGAAGCTAAAATATAACTTACAAAGTGCAAATTTTTTGAAAAAAGATACGCTTGTGACCTTTGGTGGTGCTTGGTCAAATCATCTTTTAGCTACAGCTTGTGCTGGCGCAACATTTCACTATAAAACTATTGCTTTCGTTCGTGGAGAAGAAGTATCTAATCCTGTTTTAGATATGTGTAAATTGTTTGGTATGGAATTGCGTTTTGTATCTCGTGAGGATTACAAAAATAAACGACAGCTCTTTAATTCTATAGCAGATAAAGATGATTGTTTCTTCATTGATGAAGGTGGCTCCAGTATTGAGGCAACTTGGGGTTGCAAAGAATTAATTCATGAGCTAAAGCAAGAATATAATCATATAATATGTGCAGCAGGAACAGGAACAACAGCTGCTGGATTAGCTCTGGGAATTGCCGACAAGAATCTTAATACTTTATTAGACGTTATTCCTGTATTGAAAAATGGGGGATTTATCGAGGATGAAATGAAAATTTTAGACGCATCGATAGACAACGTTCACTTACATGTAGACTATCATTTTGGAGGATATGCCAAAACTACTCCTCTACTTTTGGAATTTGTAAAAGATTTTGTGCAGGCAACAGGCATTATGATCGAACCGACCTATACTGGTAAAGCCTTATATGCATTGCACGATTTGATTCAGAAAGATTTTTTTCCTAAAAAAAGTAAAATCCTCTTTGTACACACTGGAGGACTTACAGGGCTCTTAGGGCAGTTAGAAAAATTTAATAAAGTGCAATGACGTCTTGCGAAGCACCATTAAAAGTAAACCTATCGCCAACTGACAAGCCTAAAAGTAGCTTTCCTATCGGAGAAGCCGTAGAAATACTAAATACTTTCCTCTCGCCTAGCGTGACTAAACCAATACTAGTAGCTAGAAAGTAATGCGCATTACTCGTTTGAATAAGAGATCCTAATCCGGCTTTTGAGTTTTCCGTCTTTTGCGTTTGAATGCGACGGAGGATTTCAATATCCGCATGAAGTACTTGCAGTTGTTGTTCGTAGCGGTTGAGATCCTGCTGTATCATCTCCCTACTTGTCTCATACTTATCCCCCGCACTGCTCTTGGTATCATCATGTAAACTTTGATTGGCATCTGCTATCGCTAGATTAACCTGCTCTATTTTCTGATTGATAATGGTATAGCACGCATCAATAACTTGATCTTTATTCATATCACACAAATAAATAAAGCGCCTACCGCAAGATAGACGCTTCATCCAATACTTTAATTATAGAATTAGTTTAAAGCTTCTTTAATTTTATTAGCTCTATCTTTTGTTTTGTCAGCTACATCTTTTGCAGCAGCATCAACTTTTTGCGCACCGCTTTCGATTTTATCACCTGCTTTTTCAGCAGTTTTTTCGATTGCATCACCTGTTTTCTTAGCAGCATCCTTTGATGCGTCTACAGCATTATCGATACCAGCTTTAGCTTTGTCTGCCGCATCTTTCATATCAGACTTTGCTTTTTCCCAAGCAGTTTCTGCATCTGCCAATGTTTTGCGTGCGGTTTCTTCTGCTTTTTTATCACCTTTTGCTACAGCGGCATCCAAATCAGCTTTGGCTTTTTTGTAGTTATCCTCTGCCTCATGATATGCAGCATGTGCTGCGTCTTCCATGTGTTCATGTGTATGATCCACATGTTCGCCGATAGAAACTTCTCCATCCGCATTCTTATCTTTAGATGGATTATTGTTACAGGCTGTGAATGTTATAGCTGCAGCCATGACAGCCAATAGTGCAATTCTTTTCATTTTTTTTAGCTTAAATAATTTAACCTTTATTGAGTTACAATATTTATGCCAATACCAACGATTTATTTGCCGTAGACCGTACCTTTGGCTGCTTCTAAAGTATTTTTCAAAAGGCCAACGATGGTCATTAGACCTACTCCTCCCGGTACAGGTGTGATCCAAGAAGCTTTTTTCGATACTTCTTCAAAATCCACATCGCCATATAATTTGAAACCTGATTTTGTTTCTGTAGAATTTTCTCTATTAATACCGACGTCAATTACGATAGCTCCTTCTTTTACCATATCCGCTGTAACGAAGTTTTTCTTGCCGATGGCAGCTACTACGATATCCCCACGAAGCACTTCCGTCTTTAAATCTTTCGTACGACTGTGTGTCAACGTAACAGTACAATTTCCAGGATTACTATTGCGCGCTAACAAAATACTCATCGGAGACCCCACGATATTACTACGACCAACAACAACCGCATGCTTTCCTGATGTATCGATTCCATAATGATCAAGCATCAGCATAATACCATAAGGAGTAGCAGGAATGAAGCATGGAAGGTTTCTCTGCATACGTCCTAAGTTGATTGGATGGAAGCCATCCACATCTTTGCGGTAATCGATTGCTTCAGTAACTTTTTCAGGATCAATGTGTTTAGGCAAAGGTAACTGCACGATTAATCCATCGATATTTTCATCTTTATTTATCTCCTGTATCTTGGAAATAAGTTCTTCTTCGGTAATATCGGAATCATAACGAATGTTTGTGGATTCAAACCCGACCAATTCACAGTTGCGCATTTTGCTCGCCACATAGGTCTCGCTTCCTCCATCATTTCCTACGAGAATAGCCACTAAATGCGGTTTACGGCCTGCTGCAGCGGTGAATGCTGCAGCTTCCCTTTTAATATCTTCTTTAATCTTAGCGGATACTTCTTTACCGTCTAATAATTTCATTATATAATATGTTTTATAGGTTGATTATTCTTTTAGTCAAGCTTCAGAACAGCCATAAACGCCGATTGAGGAATTTCAACATTTCCTACCTGACGCATACGTTTTTTACCTTTTTTCTGTTTTTCTAACAACTTACGCTTACGAGAAATATCACCACCATAACATTTAGCCGTCACATCTTTACGCAATGCTGAAATTGTCTCACGCGCAATAATCTTAGCACCAATGGATGCTTGGATACGGATTTCGAATTGTTGACGTGGTAAAAGTTCTTTTAACTTTTCACAAATCTTTTTACCAAAATCGTAAGCATTGCTACGGTGAATTAAGGATGACAACGCATCTACAGGTTCATCATTCAGACGAATATCCAACTTCACCAGATCCGATTGACGATAACCGATTTGGTGGTAATCAAAAGAAGCATAACCTTTGGAAATAGTTTTTAATTTATCATAAAAATCAAAGACAATCTCCCCCATTGGCATCTCAAAAGTTAATTCAACGCGATCCGATGTCAAATACGATTGATTGACAATGGTACCACGTTTTTGAATACAAAGAGACATCACTGGACCTACGAAATCTGCTTTTGTAATGATGTTAGCTTTGATATAAGGCTCTTCGATCATATCTAGCTTACTAGGATCAGGCAAATCAGAAGGATTGTGCACAACCACTTCTTCCTTGTCCTTTGTCAAATATGCTTTATACGACACGTTGGGAACTGTAGTAATTACAGTCATGTTGAATTCACGTTCCAAGCGCTCTTGAATAATCTCCATATGCAGCATTCCTAAGAATCCACAACGGAAACCAAAGCCTAAAGCTGCAGAAGATTCTGGCTCAAACACCAATGAAGCATCATTTAATTGTAATCGATGCATGGATTCACGTAATTCCTCGTAATCCTCTGTATCAACAGGATATATACCTGCAAAAACCATAGGTTTTACCTCCTCAAATCCTTGAATAGCATTCGGACTAGGACGATCTTTATGTGTAATGGTATCACCTACTTTTACCTCGCGTGCTTCTTTTATACCTGAGATGATATACCCCACATCACCGGTTTTGATCACTTCTTTGGGAACTTGATTTAGCTTCAATGTACCTACTTCATCCGCAAAATATTCCTTGCCCGTAGCAATGAATTTGACTTTGTCACCTTTACGAATTTCCCCATTTTCAACTTTGAAATAAGCCATGATACCACGGAATGAGTTGAAAACAGAGTCAAAGATTAATGCTTGTAATGGCGCTTCTGGATCACCTACTGGCGCAGGAACACGTTCTACGATAGCACGAAGAATATCTGGAATTCCTAAACCTGTCTTACCCGATGCAGGAATAATGTCTTCACGTTTACCACCGATCAAATCAATGATTTGATCTTTTACCTCTTCTGGCATTGCGCCAGGTAAGTCCATCTTATTTAGAACAGGTATGATTTCTAAATCATGCTCCATGGCTAAATAAAGATTCGAAATAGTCTGTGCTTGGATACCTTGAGAAGCATCTACAATCAACAAAGCACCCTCGCAAGCTGCAATAGAACGAGATACTTCATACGAGAAATCTACGTGTCCGGGTGTGTCGATCAAGTTGAATGTATATTTTTGACCATCTTGAATATAATCCATTTGGATAGCATGACTCTTGATGGTGATACCACGTTCACGCTCCAAATCCATATTATCCAACAGCTGTGCTTGCGCCTCTCTTTGTGTAATAGTATTGGTATATTCTAATAATCTATCCGCCAAGGTACTTTTACCATGGTCAATGTGTGCTATAATACAAAAATTACGTATATGCTTCATACAGGTTTTATGCCTTCAAATTAAAAAGCAAATATACTGTTTTATAGCAGATAATTTATGTATTTTATGACATCATAACAATGCATAGCGTAAAGCAATGTTACAATTATCCAAAAAATTTTAATGAAAGATATTTTAATATTTATATTAGCGACAGGAGTTCTTGTTAACCAATAAACAAACATCAAATTCAGTAATTCGACGTTATATTAGATTTTATGAGACATATTTACATTTTGATCGCTGTACTCCTATTTTTTTATACCACTGATGCCCAATCCTTATCTTCTATAGGTAGCCCATATATACAGAACTATTCCAAGTCACAATACAAAGCCGGAAATCAAAATTGGAGTATCACGCAGGATAAAGAAGGCCTGATATACACCGCTAATAATGAAGGATTACTCGTGTATGATGGAGCGAATTGGGAACTTTACCCCCTGAGCAACAAAAAACATTTAAGAAGTGTGGCGCTTGCACCAAATGGTAATATCTATGTAGGCGGAAAAGAAGAATTCGGTTTTTTCCAAAAAAAAGATGGAAAGCTCCTTTATAATCGAATTTCCGACCATGTGAAGCCTTCTCTTCTGGAAAACGATGAAATTTGGAAAATACTGATTCTGAAAGATGCTATAATATTTCAAGCATTCTCAAAATTATATATCTACAAGAACAATAAAATTGAAATTCAATACGGAAATGGGGAGCCTTTTTTATTTGCACACCAGATAGGCACTAATCTTTGGATCGAAAAAATCCCGTCCGGTCTGCAGAAATTAACAACCAATACCATTATTCCGATCTCAGATCGTTTGAGCAATATAATGACAATCTTACCTACAGCTGGAAATGAATATCTTGTAGGTACAGCCAAAGAAGGTTTATTCCTGATGAATAATGAGGGCACCATACGCAAATGGAACCTGAATCCGCAAGTCGACAGGATTCTGCAAGAAGCACAGATTAATAATGGTATTAAAATTTCGGAAGATATCTATACATTTGGGACCATTAAAAACGGTATTTTCATAATAGACTCTAAGGGTAAACTTTTACAACACTTACACAAGCGTAATGGATTGCAAAATAACACCGTATTAAGCATAACATTGGATCAGCAAGGTAATATTTGGGCTGGTCTAGATAATGGAATTGATAGAATTGAAATTAATGCACCTTTCTACTACTACAAGGATATTTTTGGCGAAATCGGTACGGTCTATACAATCAAAATATTCCAGGATTATATCTACGTGGGGACAAATCAAGGTCTTTTCTATGCGCCCTGGCGTTCGCAATCCAATATTAATAATTTCGACCTTCAATTCATTCCCGGCTCGCAGGGTCAAGTATGGACATTAGAAATTATTAATAACCAGTTGATTTGTGGACATAATGATGGAACATTTGCTGTAGAAGGTAATAAAGTAAGAAAAATCAGCGATTGGACAGGCGGTTGGATCAACAAACAGCATTCTCCTTCCATTTTTATTCAAGGTAATTACACAGGGCTTGCGACTTTTCTATTTCAAGAGAATAATTGGGTACTAAATCACAAATTCGAACTCCCTAAAGAAGCAATATTTGATCTTCTTGGCAAGGAAAAAAATCAATATTGGGTGGTGCTTAATAAAGGTCTGCTACTCGTTGATTTCTCCAGCACCTTTAAGACCATGCAAGTTCTAAAAACTTTTCGGTTCGCAACAGACTTCCCTAGTATACAACGCCTGAAAACGATTAGCATCGAGGGCAATAATATGTTTATCACGGATAAAGGTATATTTCTATATGACAATGTGCTTTCAAAATTCAATGCCTATACTGAATTAAATAAATCACTTGGCGATTTCTCTAAATCCAATTATGTAAAGCAAATCGACAAGAATAAATACATTTTTGCGCGCAATGGCAAGTTTGCGCAAGTGTATTTTGATAAATCCAAGATACAGATAGACTCGAGCAGCTTCAACGCGATAGGCAATTCGGTAATGAAGAGTTATGAAAATGTCGAACCCTATGAGCACAATTTATTTTTTGGCTTGGATAATGGAATAGCTGTCTTCAATCTCAATAATTACAAAAAAAATCCTATTACCAAACCGCTGATAAAAGGATACCGATATTTGAATGCCAACCAAGATAGCCTTTATCATCTGCATGCTACTACAAAAATCCCAAACAAAAAAAATAACATACGAATCCACTTCATCTCCCCTTGGTATGCTAGTACCGCCTTAAAGTATCAGTACATTCTAGAAGGGTACAATTCCGAATGGTCAAGTTCTTCGGAGACGCCTTATGTAGACTTTACAAACTTGGAATGGGGAAACTATACATTTAAAGTACGTGCAATTTCAGATAATGGAGAGTACTCGGAGGTCACCGCCATCACCTTTAAAATACAGGCTCCATGGTACCTTTCTTGGCAAGCGCTGCTCATTTATGGCCTGATAGCAGGCATTGCATATTATATCTCCCGCAAAATGATTGTTGCCAAAATCGCAAGAGACAAGCAAAGAATCCGCGATGAATTTCAATTGCAACAAGAAGAACTGCTTCGAAAAGAAGCAGAAGAAAATGAAAAAAAATTGATGGCGCTCAAAAATGAACAATTGTCACAGGAACTGGAATTAAAAAACCGGGAGCTGGCTAACGCCGCGACCAACATAATATATAAAAATGAGCTCCTGGACAACTTACACCAAGAACTTTTGAAATTAAGAGATAAGAATGGCAAAGCATTATCCAACGAACAGCTGCAGAAAATAAACTCTTTAATCAATAATGCAAAAAGCGATGATAGAGACTGGGATTTATTTGAAAAAAGCTTCAACGAGTCACATGAAAATTTCTTCAAAAAATTAAAAGTGAATTACCCATCACTCTCTCCAAATGACCTAAAACTGTGCGCCTATCTACGTCTTAATATGTCGAGTAAAGACATTGCATCACTCATAAATATTAGCATCCGTGGAGTCGAAATCAGAAGGTACCGACTACGTAAAAAATTTAATTTAGCTACCGACAAAAATCTTAATGAGTTTCTAATGGAGCTATAATCACTACATCATCACTACTACACGCATATTGTGTATAAAATACACACCTTATAATTTTTAGAGCAAGAACAATAATATCACAAAACTCTTATAACCAAATACTTAAACAAAAAATTATTAACTCCATGTAGAAGATATTTTACATGAAGTAATAATGTGAAATACTTATATTTCATATTCAAACTAATACATCACATATTTGTTGTGCACATAGTATGTTCTACACAAGAACCTCTGCAGATAACTAATTTTAAAAACCAAACATTATTTTATGAGAAAGTTATATACTCTCTTTATTCTTATCTCCCTAAGTTTTAGCTATGCCTATGCGCAGGTAAAAACTATTACAGGGACTGTGAAGGATAGAATTACGCTTGAAAATTTGGCGGGAGTAACCATCCTCGCTAGCGACGGTAAAAGTACGCAGACAAATTCGGATGGTTTCTTTACATTGGAAGTTCCAACTTCAGGTACCATTTCAGCGCGATATCTGGGGTACATCGCTACTACCATCAATATCACTTCACAAAATTCGTACAACATCTTAATGGATAGCGATGATCAAGCGCTCGATGAAGTGGTTGTAATTGGTTATGGTAGGGCTAATAAGAGAGACCTAACAGGTTCTATCACCCAAATTAAGGGAGAAGATATTGTTGACAAGCCAGGAACAAATCCTATTGCGAATTTACAAGGCAAGGTGCCGGGATTGCAAGTAACAAATTCAGGAAGACCTGGTCAAGAGCCTGATATCCGCATTCGCGGTACTAATTCAATTAATGGCGCTAAGCCACTTTATGTTGTTGACGGGTTATTAAATGATAATATTAATTTCTTAAATCCAAACGACATTGAAACCATTGAGGTATTAAGAGACCCTTCTAGCTTAGCTATTTTCGGTGTACGTGGTGCAAATGGTGTCATCGCCATAACTACGAAACGCGCACGATTAGGCCAATTAAATTTTGAGTTTAATTCCCGATTAGGAATAAAGAATGTGGCAAAACGCATGGACATGGCAAATGCCGAACAGTTTAAAGAATTGTATGAAGAGCAGCGTTTTAACCAAGGTAATTATCCATACGATTATACAAATTGGACGGGAAATACAAATTGGCAAGATGAAATTTTCAAAAACGGCATCTTAAACTATAACAATTTGAGCGTGAGCGGAGCTACAGATAATAACACTTTCCGAATGGGCTTAGGATATTCAACAGACGAAGGTATTATCAATCATGAAAAACATAGTCAAATAACTTTTAATGTTACTGATGAAGTTAAATTGACTGATAATTTAAGAACAGGAATTGTATTAAACGGCTATAGAGCACGATTGCCGCAACAACGTGGAGTATTCGGAGCTATACTTGCTGCTCCAATAGCACCTGTTTTTAATAACGAATACGGTCTTTATCACTCAATGCCTGATTTTCAACGTGCACAAGTGAATAATCCATTGGTAGATATTGAAGAACGTAAAAACACATATATAGGTATTAACTATAGAGCATTAGCAAACTGGTATGCTGAAGTTGACTTCCTAAAAAACTTTAATTTTAGAGTTAACCTCTCAGCAGATTATGGTTTTAACAATTTTAGATCTTATCAAGGATTAGTATCCGTATATAATCCAGATATCCAAGGCGATGATAAAAGAGAACGTATAGGAAATCAATTAACTTCTGTTAATCACGAACAAAATACACATTACAAATATCAAACAGATTGGCTACTAAATTATAAAAACACGTTTGATAAACATAACCTGACTCTAATGGGAGGTTTTACTACATATTTACAAGGTCTTGAGGCCACTACAGCTCGTAGAACACAAGGTCAAGGCATAGAAATTCCGAATGATCCAGACTACTGGTATGTTAATATTGGGGATCCTAATACAACAACCGGAAATTCAACCGCATCTGAATACCGTACATTATCATGGTTAGGTCGAGCATTGTATAATTACGATGGAAGATATTTAATAAACACCTCTTTTCGTAGGGATGGAAGTTCAGCATTTGCAAAAAATGGTAAACCTTGGCAAAATTTCTATTCCATCGGTACTGCATGGGTAGTCAGTCAAGAAAGCTTCATGCAGAATGTGGAATCTATTAATAATCTAAAATTGAAAGCCTCCTGGGCTTCATTAGGAAATCAAAATGTAGGCGGAAATTGGTATCCAATGTACCCATTAATGGTTCCAGGAAATTCTGCTGTTTTTGGTGATGATTTAATTCCAGCATATGAAGCTGAATATATTCCCGACCCGAACTTGCATTGGGAAGTTGTTAAGGCATGGGAAGCAGGCTTTGAATTAAATGCACTTCAAAATCGTTTGAGTGTAGAAGCTGTGTATTACAATAAAAATACGGAAGATATTTTAGTACGTGTACCAGGTATCTTAGGTAGTAAGCCAGGACTAAGTAATCTAGGTACTATCCAAAATAAGGGGTTTGAAGCAGGTGTGTCATGGTCACAAAGCCTGAATGAGGATTGGAGTTACTCCATAGGTGGTAATATTACAACAGTAAAAAACAAAGTAGTAAAACTTTCTACCGATGGTTACGATATTATCAATGGGGCCTCTCGCACTATTGCGGGGTACCCTATTGGATATTTTTGGGGATATATTCACGACGGAATATTCCAAACACAAGCCGACGTAAATCAATACGCGACCAATGGCTTAGGTGGAGGGCCTTTCCTACCTGGGGATATAAAATACAGAGATCTTGATGGTAATGGTGTAATCAATTCACAAGACAGAACTATGATTGGTAATCCTACTCCTGATTTTTATTATGGTATTTCACTAGGTACAACTTACAAAAATTTTGATTTAGGAATTGAATTACAAGGGCTTTATGGAAATGAAATATTAAGAACTTGGAATCAAAATCAATTTGCTACCTATAATTTTTTGACGGATAGATTAGGTAGGTGGAATGGTGTCGGATCATCAAATTGGGAACCAATCATACATGAAGGAAGATCAGTAAATAGACAATATTCAACTTACTTTATTGAAGATGGTAGCTTCTTCAGAATCCGAGATATTTCATTAGGATATACCTTACCATCAGAAACAGTATCACGTATGCGCTTGAAAAGTTTACGTCTTTTCTTAAATGCACAGAATGTGGCAACATTTTCAAATAATACAGGATTCACTCCTGAAATTGGCGGTAGCACAACATCATTTGGTGTAGACAATGGGACTTATCCTGTTCCTGCAATTTACACTTTTGGTTTAAATTTAAATTTTTAAAGATTATTTAAGTTATTCATTATGAAAACAATAACACATAGATATAAAATAATCACTAGCATTCTCCTTATAATACTCTTTGGAAGTTGTAGTAAAGATTGGTTAGATATTAAACCAAAAGGGAGATTTACCGAGGAGGATATGCCAACAGGGTCGTTGGAAGGTCAAGTATTTGCCGCATATGCTGGCTTACGCTCTGAAGCTACAAGTGGTCTACCCTACGTTGCATTACACAACATTCGTTCGGATGATGCGCAATTAGGAAGCAGCACGGGTGATGAAGCTAGTGCAGGACCTATTTTCGACAATTTCAATTATCCATTAGACTATTGGTTGGTAAATAATTATTGGACTGGCCATTATAATTTAATAAACCTTACGAATAATGTCCTAGCGACAGCTGATTCAATTGATAATCCTTCAGAAGGGACATTAGCAAATATTGGCGAAATGAAATTTTTACGTGCTTGGGCGTACTTTAATATGGTAAGGACTTTTGGTGAGGTACCGTTAATTAATTTCAGAATTACCGATCAAGCCTCAGCCAATGTTCCAAAATCTAGCATTAATGATATTTATCAGCAAATAGATGCAGATTTAGCTGATGCAGTTGCCTATTTACCATCTACTTGGCCTAGCCATCCTGGCCGTATAACAAAAGGTGCAGCATTAGCTGTACAAACGAAAGCTTTTATGGCGCGCAAAAGATTTAGTGAGGCTTTAGCTTCTGCTATGCAGGTAATTAATTCAGAAGTTTACGATTTGAGTGTTCCATACAATATGATTTTCCGCGAGGAAAGTGAGAATAGTAAAGAATCAATTTTTGAAATTCAAGCCCTGTTTGATGGGGTTCAAAATTTTGGGGTAACTTATGCTAGTCGTCAAGGTGTGCGCGGATCAGGTTCTTGGGATTTGGGATGGGGATGGAATATCCCTCACCCTAGACTACTTGAAGCTTTTGAGCCAAACGATCCACGTAAAGATGTAACATTTTTATATTCTGGTCAGCGAAACGAGCCTTATGGGGAAGTACTACCAGACAATCTGCCGAGACCTTATTGGAATAAAAAAGTATATACAAATCCAACTTTAAGATCAAGATACGGTAGTAGATTTGGAGATTGGTTTAATGTACGTCTGATTCGTTATGCCGACGTCGTGCTTCTCGCAGCTGAAGCAGCTAACGAAGTAGGAGGAAATACAAATATTGACTTAGCATTAGACTTATTAGAGCGTGTAAGAGCGCGTGCAAGAGGTGGTAACACTGCAATTTTACCCGCTGTCACGACACGCGATCAAGTAGCTCTTCGTAATGCGATTCGTCATGAAAGACAAGTCGAATTAGGGATGGAAAATGAGCGTTTTTATGATTTGATTCGCTGGGAAATTGATGTGCAAACAATGCGTGACGCAGGTCATGTGAATTATCAGCTAAAACATCGCTTCTTCCCTATCCCTCAACCTGAAATTGATAAATCAGCTGGAGTTTTAATCCAAAACCCAGACTACAGATAACCTATAAATAGTATATTATGAAATTGATATATAACATAATTTCTTTTTTGACTCTTATTCTAGTAATGGGCTGTCAAAAAATGGAACGACCAGAGATGACTATTATTCCTGATCCAGCTGACGATGGCACGATTCGAGTATTAGCTATTGGCAATAGTTTTTCAGAGGATGCAATTGAAACACATTTATATGATTTAGCTAAAGCTAATGGTCAAAAAATTATTATTGGCAATCTGTACATTGGTGGTGCTACATTAGCGCAGCATGTAAACAATGTAAAAGCAAATGCCGGCGCATATAGCTTTCGCAAAATTGATGCTGAAGGAAATAAAACTACAGTAGCCAATACATCCATTGCGACAGCTTTGGCAAGCGAAAATTGGACACATATCAGTTTTCAACAGGAAAGTTCTAATTCTGGAAAATTTGATACCTGGTCTGCTTCCTTGGCTGAATTGTACAACTATGTAGCACCGCGTGCTAAAAATGAAAATGTAAAATTTATTTTACACCAAACTTGGGCGTATGCCAAAAACTCAACACATGCGGGATTTGATAATTATAACAAAGACCAAATGGAAATGTATAAAGCCATTGTAGATGCAGTAAACAAAGCGAAAGATTTGGTTGACATTGATATGATTATCCCCGCTGGAACGGCTATTCAAAATGGAAGAACTAGTGTTGTAGAAGACAATTTCACACGTGATGGTTACCATTTGAGCATGCCTTTAGGAAGGTATTTAGCAGCTTGTACTTGGTATGAAAGTCTTATGGGGACTAACGTTGTAGGTAATAGTTATAAGCCCCAAGGTTTATCCGATTTTGAAGTTGCGATAGCACAAAATGCAGCACACCTGGCTATACAAAAACCAAACGAAGTAACTCCGATGACTGATTTCCAAGGAGGAGCCGGTGGACCTTTGACAAGTAGTGTATTATTGGATTTTGGCAATAATGCTGCTGCTAACCATTGGAATCAAATCAATTCTTTCTTAGCTGGCACTTCTATTAATTTAAAAGATAGCATAGGCTCCTATGTTGGCATCAAATTAACCATTACTGAACGTTTTAATGGTGTCAATGCAGACGGACCAACAACAAGCAATACTTCATTAAACATGCCTGCTACTGTTTCGAGATATTCCTACTTTGGTAATTCTAAAGCTGCATTTGGAGGAATGACAATTGTACAAAGCAAATTTGAATTGACAGGTTTAGACAAAGATTTAACGTACGATATATCATTCTTCGGGTCAAGAGGTAATGTCTCTGACAACCGTGAAACAAAATACATTTGCTCTGGAACTAACGAAGTCATTGTACGATTGAACACTTCAAATAATAGCACAAATACGGTTGTAGCTAAAGATATTAAGCCTGATAGTTCAGGAAAAATAACAGTTACTGTCACTTCGGGTGAAAACAACACTAACGGATCAGGATTCTATTATTTATCAGCAGCAAGACTTATTTCTAAATAATTCGTATTCCTCCTCTCTTAAGGAGGAATACATTTTACATACTATGAGATTACACTTTATATATTTATTAGCAATTGGTTTAATATCGGGATGCAAATCATCTGATATAAATAAGCATGATAAGGCAACAGAAGATTTCCTTACCAATATCCAGCAACAAACTTTTCAATACTTTTGGGAAGGTGCTGAACCAAATTCGGGGTTAGCGCGAGAACGTATTCATATCGATGGTGTATATCCCGAAAATGACCAAAATGTAATCACCATTGGGGGAAGCGGTTTTGGTTTGATGTCTATTCTGGTTGGTATACATAATGATTTTATCAGCAAGGAAGAAGGCTTACAACGCTTTCGCAAAGCTCTACGTTTTTTGGATAGTATACCTCGTTTTCAAGGCGTATGGTCCCACTGGTATCATGGAGATACAGGCAAGCCCAAAGCTTTCAGTACACGCGATGATGGTGGGGATTTGGTAGAAACCGCATTTCTAGCGCAATCACTTATCACTGTAAGAGAATATTATAAAGCTGGTAATCAGCAGGAACAAGAAATTGCCAAACTCGCGGATACACTTTGGCGCGGGATAAATTGGGATTTTTACCGCAATGGCAAAGATGTGCTTTTCTGGCATTGGAGTCCTAACCACGGTTGGGGTATGAACCATGCCATTCAGGGATTTGATGAATGTATGATTACTTACATACTGGCAGCCTCTTCCCCTACGCACCCTATCCCTGCTTCTACCTACCACAATGGATGGGCTAGAGCTGGCGGTATTAAGAGTGATAACAAAAAATATGAAATACCTACGATCGTGAAGCACAATGCAAAACCGGGAGAAGTCGGTCCATTATTCTGGTCTCATTACTCTTTCCTTGGACTAAATCCTTTTGGTCTGCAAGATCAATATGCCAACTATGAGGATGTTGTAAAAAATCATACCCGAATACATCTTGCTTATGCTAAAGCGAATCCAAAAAATTTCAAAGGTTACGGGACTGACAAAGGATGGGGATGGACCGCCAGCTATTCGACAAATGGATACAACGCCCATCACCCAGACAATGACCCGACAGGCGTAATCTCTCCTACAGCAGCTATTTCTTCTATTCCATATGCTCCGCAGGAAAGTATGAATTTTATGAAATACTTGATGGATAATCTACAAGATAAAACTTGGGGTAAATATGGTTTTTATGACGCCTATAGCGAAACCGAAAACTGGTATCCGCAACGTTACTTGGCCATCGATCAAGGGCCTATGGTGGTAATGATTCAAAATTACAAGGACAATTTTATTTGGGATCTTTTTATGCAAGCTCCAGAAGTGAAAGATGGACTTGCTAAACTAGGTTTTAAAAGCACTAAATATTAAGGAAAGTATAAATTAAAAAAGGGTGTCCGAATATTCGGACACCCTTTTTTTGTTAGATGCTATGTTATTACAATTTGCTGTTTACATCAATAGCATTCAACTCCGCAAACGCTTGTTTCAAACGTTCTACAAAAGCTTCTTCACCTTTGCGTAACCATACGCGTGGATCGTAATATTTTTTGTTAGGTGAATCAGAACCTTCTGGGTTGCCGATTTGACCTTGTAAATAATCACGGTTTTTAGCTTCATATCCTCGAATACCATCCCAGAATGCCCATTGCATATCCGTGTCTATGTTCATTTTGATAGCGCCGTATGAGATTGCTTCAGCGATTTCTTCTGGAGAAGATCCTGAACCACCGTGGAATACGAAGTTTACTGGTTTTTCTGCTGTCAAATTAAATTTCTCACGGATATACTCTTGTGAATTATTCAAAATAACAGGTTGCAATTTTACGTTACCTGGTTTGTACACACCATGTACATTACCAAAAGCAGCTGCTACAGTGAATTTATCTGATACTTTTGACAATTCTTCGTAAGCGTAAGCTACCTCTTCTGGTTGCGTATATAATTTAGAGCTATCTACATCCGAATTATCAACACCATCTTCTTCTCCACCTGTTACACCTAATTCAATTTCCACAGTCATACCTAGTGGCTTCATGCGCGCTAAGTATTTAGCAGAGATCTCGATGTTTTCTTCAATTGGCTCCTCTGATAAATCCAACATGTGCGAAGAGAATAAAGGCTTGCCGTTTTGTGCGAAGAATTTTTCACCAGCGTCTAGTAAACCATCAATCCAAGGAAGTAATTTCTTAGCAGCGTGGTCCGTGTGCAAAATTACAGCAACACCATAGTGCTCAGCTAATAAATGAACGTGTTGAGCAGCTGATACAGCTCCCAAAATACATGCTTTTAATCCATCGTTATTTAATGCTTTACCCGCATAAAATTGTGCACCACCGTTAGATAATTGAACAATTACAGGTGAATTTACAGCTTTAGCTGTCTCTAAAACTGCATTAATGGAGTTTGTGCCGATTACATTTACAGCAGGCAAAGCAAATTTGTGTTTTTTGGCGATTTCAAATAACTCTTGAACTTGATCTCCCGTCAAAACACCTTTATAATCTTTTAGGCTCATTTTGTATTATTTTTAATGAAGTTATAAAAATATAATAATTTTTTCAGTAAAAAAAATAATAGTGTAAGAAATACACTATGATATCGGACAATATGCTGTTAAATTAGAAAAGCATCAAGGATCAAGTATATTGGTATATATCGATACGTTCTATCAAATTTATGACTGTACAAAATAGAAATAATCATTACATTTATGCTATTATAGCAAATACTTAAGATTACACAGTATGTTACACGTTTACGGCATTAAAAATTGCAACACAGTAAAAAAAGCATTGGATTGGCTGAAGGAGAACCAAATCGAATTCACCTTTCACGATTATAAAAAAGAGCCCGCACAAGAATCTAAACTAAAGGAATGGCAGAAAATAGTTTCTTGGGAAGAGTTGGTTAATAAAAAAGGGACCACATGGAAGAAGTTAACTCCCGAACAACAAGCTGCTGTAGTAGATGAGGCTTCGGCACGCGAAGTGTTGTTGCAAAATAACAGTATGATCAAACGCCCTGTGATTGAAGTAGATAATGAACTTATATTAGGTTTTAACGAAGATACTTATAAACAAAAACTAGCTAATTTATGATAAAAAATATTTCCAAAAATATTATTCTTGGCTTAGCTGTGGCCAGTCTGTCGCTTCCTGTGGCGCAGGCTCAAGTGAAAAGTGAATACAGCTATTTAGAAGCTTTTGGACCAGGTTTTTATACCTCGGATGGATCAGTATATCGCTCTGCAAGTGGCAAGCCCGGACCGCAATATTGGCAAAATGCAGCAAGTTACACCATCAAAGCCTCGCTGGACGACAAATTGGATCGAATCAAGGGTTCACTAACCGTTACTTATACGAACAATAGCCCCGAAGATTTGGATTTTGTGTGGTTTCAGTTGGATCAAAACTTGTTCAACTCAAAGTCTAGAGGTCAAGCTATTGTACCGTTGAGTGACAGCCGCTATGGCAGTGCATCGAGCACTTTTGAGGGTGGATATACCTTACAAAATGTAAAAATAAACAACACGCAGACGACCGATTATGTCATCACGGATACAAGAATGCGTATCAACCTGCCTAAAGCGCTAGCCGCAAAGGGTGGTCAAGTAACATTCGACATGGATTTTGAATTTACGGTGCCTGAATATGGAGCCGATAGAACGGGGATTTTACCGACCAAAAATGGTAAAATATATGCCATCGCTCAATGGTATCCTCGCGTATGTGTTTTTGATGATATCATAGGTTGGAATGCACAACCTTATACAGGACCAGGTGAGTTTTATTTAGAATTTGGAGATTTCAACGTAGAGATAACAGCTCCTGCTAATCATATCGTGGCATTGGGCGGCGAATTATTGAATCCATCCGAAGTATGGACTTCCACACAATTAGCACGCTACAATGAAGCTAAAAAATCGGACAAGACCGTGATGATTCGCAACTTAGCCGAAGTCACCGATAAAAACTCTCGTCCGAACAAGAATACGCTGACTTGGAAATACAAATTATCAAACGCGCATGATGTCGCATGGACATCATCTGCAGCATTTATCGTTGATGGTGCCAAAATCAACTTACCATCGGGCAAGACTAGTTTAGCTCTATCACTGTATCCCGAAGAAAGTAATGGTAATAATGGATGGGAAAGATCGACAGAATACACCAAAGCCTCTATAGAGCACTATTCTAAAAAATGGTACGAATACCCCTACCCTGTAGCGGTCAATGTGGCTTCTAATGTCGGTGGTATGGAATATCCAGCTTTATCTTTCTGTGGTTACAAAGCTAAGGGTGGCGACCTTTGGGGAGTGACGGATCATGAATTCGGTCACAACTGGTTTCCGATGATTGTCGGAAGCAATGAAAGACTCCATGCTTGGATGGATGAAGGATTCAACACGTTTATCAATGAAATCTCTACTGCGCACTTTAACAAAGGTGAGTATAATATGCGCTACGGCAATAAGAACTTCCTGACACAAGCTATATTTAACCCAAGTTTAGAACCTGTGGCAAGCTCACCTCAGAATATGCGGGAGCGTCATATCGGTTACCTTGCTTATTACAAGCCGGCTTATGCATTGCGCTTACTGCGTGAAGAGATTATTGGTCCCGAGCGTTTTGATGTAGCATTCCGCAAATACATTGAATATTGGGCCTATAAACATCCTACACCAAACGATTTCTTCCGTACGATAGAAAATGAAACTGGTGAAAATCTAAATTGGTTTTGGCGTGGAATGTTCCAAAATAATTGGCAAATGGATCAGGCCATTTCCGAAGTACGTTATGTAGAGCTAGACCCTGCAAAAGGCGCTCTAGTCACTGTACAAAATCTGGGTAAGTTGCCTATGCCGATAGAAATTGAAGCAACGACAGAGAGTGGTAAAAAAATAACAACAAAATTACCAGTAGAAGTATGGGAAAGAAATAAAACGTGGACATTCAAGTTAAATTCAACAGAAAAGTTAACGAAGGTGCAGTTAGATCCTAGAAATGTCTATCCCGACTTTAATCCTGAAAATAATTCTTGGAAAGCAAAATAGATGATAAAATATAGCATTATAGCATTTTTTATGGCTGTGGTTGGCTTGAGCCATGCACAAAACATACAAGGTTTTGTGTATGACTTGGTATCGAGCCAACCCATACAAAATGTAGAAATTAAAAATATCCGTACCCAAGAGGTGACGAATTCGGATAGAAATGGTGCCTTTAAAATTGGAGGGCAGGTCAATGATTATTTGGCTATTCAGATTTTTGGGTATGAGGTGGATACTATTTTCTATTACGACGACGCTATCCGACGTATCTATCTCAATAAGGATGAAAGTATCCTAACTATTGACGAAGTATTGGTCAAGCGTATGACAGATAATGTCCTTGCCAAAGAACTAGAAAAGGCACGGAATGCAGGAAAAATAGTAGAGATCCCACGTAATCAAGGAGGCATTAAGATTTCGCCTTCGCGCCTTTTTAGTCGTGAATCCAAAAATGCAAGACGCAGTATGGATATATTATACGAGGAATACCAAGCACGTAAAATTGACCGGCGGTTCACCAAGCATCTCATAGCTTCTTTATTACCGCTGAATGAAGCAGATATTGCCCTCTTCCGAGAGCGATTTAGGCCTTCTGTGGAATTTATAGAAAATACTACCGAAGAAGACTTGCGCGCTTATATCATCGAAAGCTACACGGTTTTCAAGAACGAAAAAAAGTAATATAAATTTAAAACGCCCCAAGTTACTTCTTGAACTTGGGGCGTTTTTTTATAAAGTATTATATATAAAAGTTACTTGCTTACTTCACGAATTGGATTTCGCCGAAGAATTCCGGTAGGTGAAAATTTGGTTTCGGATAGTCAATTCCATTCCAAGCCATGAAATGTGGCTGTGGCAAGCCATCTCCACATTTGTAAAAATTCGCATGAAAAGTCTCCCCTTCAAATGCAATGTCGCCAAATAAAGTTCTTGGGATTACAAGCACCGAACTCCAGCGCTTAACTCCCTTATTTTTAATTAAATTCACCAATACATCTACAGTATCAATTTGCTCAGCGGTCAGTCTATTACGTTCACTTTTGACTGCAGGTCCATAGCCAATAAGTCCTGTTCCCAGTACATTAAATTCAAAATTATAGTAGGTTTGTTTATTATCAAAAGATAAGAAAAACTCAACACAACTATCTTCCCATACATTTTCGTTGGCACGTATCGCGCTTGCCTTTACGTATTCCTCCTGCACATCATATTGTAGGAAAATATGTTGATCGTCATATGCAATCTTAAATTTTACATCAGGTGTATAAGGATATTGATCCGCCCAGGATGCCTGGTCGATATTATGCCACGCTATCCCTTCAAAAGCTGTATCAATACTACTTCTATCTATGGTTGGTATCTGAATCTTATGAACTTGTAATGACTTCATTATTTTTTGAGTGATAGATTGTTTCTTAATATACCTTTTAGCTCTTCTTCATGCTTTTCTAGTTCTTTTACTAATTTAATCTGTGCACGTGTACGAACCAAATTATGGTCAATATAATGAATTTTGTAGTATTTATCCCCTTCCAAATAATCTGTCAAGAAACGTACTGCCTGCATAAATGGTAATAGTAAAACCCCATAGAATAAGGATTCAACCTCCTTCTCTGTCAGGAAGTCTGCTTCTAACAAATAACCTTGTGTATAGGCTTCGAACAATGGAATATTGAGTACAATTTTGGATAGATCTTTTTCGTCTTCGGCAGCAGAATTGATGATTGTGCGAATCGCATCACCAAAATCATAAGCCACATACCCCGGCATGACTGTGTCCAAATCAATAACACATTGCACTTCATCATTCTCGTCCAATAATACATTATTAAACTTGGTGTCATTATGTGTAATTCGCAAAGGCAACTCCTCTTCTTCGGCCATACGCAGCACCGTACGCATACGATGTTCACGTGAATAAATATAAGCCAAAATATCCTCTACTTCATGAACACGATTAACCGGATTGTTGGCAATAGCAGTCCGAAGATTTTGCATTCGAAAATCAATATTATGAAAATTGGGCAGAACCTCCACTATCTGACGAGCATCCAACGTCGACAACTGCTTTTGGAACTGTCCAAAGGCACGTCCTCCAGAATAGGCTTGCTGAAAAGTCTCCACAATATCGTAGCTCTTAACGTTATCCAAAAGGATAAATATCCGCCAATAATTGCCATTAGGATCCTTATAGTAGCGGCGTCCATTCTTACAAGGTATAATTGTAAGTGTGTGCTTCTCTACTTCATTGACTACTGAAGCTAGTACGGATTTCAGATGATCTGTGACCAATTGAATATTTTTCATTAGGCCATCTATATCAGGAAAAATATGATGATTTATCTTTTGGAGTAAAAAAGCTGTCTCCGAGTTGATAATACGAACTTTGAAAGTATCGTTAATATGCCCTGACCCAAACTTGTCAATACTTTCGATTTCGCCGTTAATATCAAATTGAGAAACTACATCTTTAAGCTCTAACAAAACGTTATTGGTTAAATTCATGTACTTGATTTTCAAATTAATCACCAATATCAATATTTCATTGAATTAAATAAAGCTTTTTTTTATATCAAACGTTTGCACCAAATTATAAAAGTTTTAAAGGTGTAACTCCTAATATTTTATTATATTCGTAATCAATAGAAGATTACAATCATATTTATGATAACAGAGATAGTCGTCATTTTGGTGTTGATGGTACTTAATGGTATTTTGTCCGCCTCCGAAATAGCCATAGTTTCCAGCAGAAAACCACGTTTACAATCGATTAGTGAGAAAAACACAGGGGCCAAAAGAGCACTTAAATTAAAAGATAATCCTAACCAATTCTTATCCACCGTACAAATTGGCATCACGCTAATCGGTATTTTGACCGGTTTTTTTTCAGGTGGAGCGATATCGACGTATTTGGCGGGGGTGTTAAAAAATGTTCCACTATTAGCACCTTACAGTGAAACCCTTTCCATTGGTCTTGTCGTAATAACAATTACCTATCTCACCTTGGTTATCGGTGAATTAGTGCCAAAACGAATAGGTATGGCGATACCGGAGAAGTATGCGTCCTTCGTCGCTATCCCCATGGATACATTGAGCAAAATCGTGAGACCATTTGTATGGTCATTGTCTATATCAACCAATTTTATCGTAAAGTTGTTGAACATCAAGTCCAGCAGCAACGCCGTGACCGAAGAAGAAATTAAAGCGCTCGTCGACGAAGGCGTGAACAGTGGCGTAATTGAAGGTTTTGAACATGATTTTGTAGATAGATTGTTGGATATTGGAGACAAACGGGCTATAAATATCATGGTACACCGTAATGATATTACCTATTTGGATATGCAGAATACATTTGAGGAAATCCGTGATTATATTCTGAAATCTAACCATACGGAATATCCTGTTTGTGATGGTCACTTTGATAATATGAAGGGTATCATTACGACCAAAGATCTGCTTAAAGCTTATCTATTGAACGACCATCCAGATATCAAAAAATTGATTCAGCCTATACCTTTCGTTAACGAAAATAGCGGAATATACTCAGTGCTGGAAGTCGTAAAAAGCAGTAAAGTTACTCAGGCGGTAGTGATTGACGAATATGGTACTCCTCAAGGAATTATAACGCTAAAAGACATATTAGGCAACTTAGTTGGTGCATTTGACGAAGAGACCAAAGACAATAAATCCAAGTTAGTGCGTATGCGCGAAGACGGTTCTTACATCATTGACGGACGTTACCAACTAGATGATTTCTTCGAGCGATTTGAAATTGAGCTGAGCGAAGAGGATGAAGAAGAAATCTCGAATGTGACGACGGTCGGTGGTTTGGTATTTTTGTTATTGGATCATATTCCGGCGGAAGGTGAATCTATCAATTACAAAGGATTGAAACTCGAAGTAATCGACATGGATGGCAATCGTATCGACAAAATAGCGATGAATAAGATACTTTATTCGAATTCGGATCTTTCTGATAATATCGACTAAGTAATATATTTTTCAATAATAGCGATAAGATCTCTTTGGGTAAGTAGCCCACTTTGGCGCCATACTTGTTGGCCTAAATGATATAATACCAATGTGGGAACACCTTGCACCGCAAAGCCGCGTGCCAATGCAGGATTTTTGTCCACGTCAATTTTTAGGATAATTAGATTCTCGGCAAAATGTGCTTTAACTTCTTGGAGAATAGGCGCTAACGTTTGGCAGGGTCCACACCATCTCGCGGTGAAATCTACTAACACCAAAGGAGTTTTCTTGACGAGATCGCTATAGTTTGCCATGTTGTTACAGGATTAATAGGGTAAGGTTAAATTTTCCAATTTCTCAATATCAGCACGATACATATTCAAATCGACAAAACCTTTAATGCCTTTGACGCTACCTTTTTCCGAAAATTGCCAAATATCCCAATGATCCTTTGGAGATTCTATCCAAAAGTTATAGTTGGCAATCCACAACTTATAGTCTTTAAACTCCGTTTCCAAAAAATCTGTAAAATAACTATCCCCGGAATATACAATAGGTCGAACTTTATAATGTGATTCCACCAGATCCAGCCAACGTTTTAACCCTACACGAAGGCTATCCATCGATTGTGTTCGTGGACGCTCTTCAATATCCAATACCGGAGGAAGATCACCCGGACTCAATTTTACCGTCTTAATGAAATTTTTAGCTTGCTTTACAGAGTTTTCATTGGGTCTGAAATAGTGGTATGCACCTCGCAATTTATTAATTGACTTCACGCCTTCCCAGTTCTTCTGAAATTTAGTATCTTTTCCCTTCTCGCCCATTGTCGCACGCACAAACACAAAATCTATAGGAAATTCAGTATTGATGAGGCTGACAGAATCCCATTCTATATTGCCTTGGTATTGGCTTACATCAATACCAAAAGATTTGTCATCATGCGCCTTCATCAACAGTATATTGCGCGCATCATGTTTACTTTTCTCCGAATTCGGAGTTTTGATTTCCTTATCAAATAGCACATGAAAATAATACTTGATACTCGATTGGTATTTCCAAACAGCAATGAACAAAATAAGGATGAATGGGATAGCGATACTCCATATCAAATAACGTCTCCGCTCTAGACTCGTCATCGAAACATTTTTCTTGCTGCTTTTCTGATATTTCGCCATATTGCAACTAAAATAAGCTATTTCGAAATATCTATCAACTAATATTAAATGAAAGTCTATAACCCGAAAGATTGGTTCAATACACTCAAATATTTAACGAAATCCGAACATTCCAAAAAGGTGTATCCTATCCTGGTATTGGTGGCGCTGTTTTCGTGGGGAGTAGCTTATGTAGAATTAGAATACCTGAAGTTGTCGGACAAAAGCTGGATAAAAAACATCACTACCGTACATAATCTATTAGGATTTGTGTTATCCTTGATCCTCGTATTTCGGACCAATACAGCTTACGATCGCTGGTGGGAAGCGCGCAAACAATGGGGCGCCCTCACCAATATAAGCCGCACGCTTTCGATAAAATTGAACGCCATGTTACCCGCTGATGATAAAGTAAACCGAAGTTTCTTTCGTAAAGCCATACCGCTCTTTGCAGAAACACTATTTGATTTCTTGCGCTCAGACTATACCAAATTTATGTTGGATGAGAAAGAACATCCAGAATTGGCCGGTCTTGATGACAAAAAACATGGACCCAATCAAGTAGCTTCACTCATCTTCAAAAAAGTGAATGCATTGTACACAAAAGGAACTATTTCGGGAGATCAACTTCGAACGATAGAAAAAGAAGTAACCGAAATGACGAATGTATGTGGCGCCTGCGAACGTATCAAGAACACTCCTATTCCGATATCCTACAGCTCCTTCATAAAGGTTTTCATTATCATCTACTCCATTACACTTCCGGTGGGATATGTATTCTCCATGGGCTATTTTGTCATATTGGCTGTGCCTTTTATTTTCTATGTGCTGATCTCGATAGAAATAATTGGCGAATCCATTGAAGAGCCTTTTGGACAGGATTCGGACGACCTTCCGATAGATAAAATCGCAGCGAATATTCGCAAGCATTGCCGCGAAATCCTGGTTTCCTAGTTTAAAAATCCCATAGTATTAGGTGCTAGCTAAAATAATCAACCTCATTCTCAAGGCCTAAGACGCTCCATTCAAAATAATTTTTGTGGATCTGCTGAGAATTTCTACTTTTGTGGCGGAGAGCTGGCAGAGTGGTCGAATGCGGCGGTCTTGAAAACCGTTAACTGTAACAGGTTCGGGGGTTCGAATCCCTCGCTCTCCGCCAAAAAGCTTCATCGAAAGATGAGGCTTTTTTCGTTTTATACCATGTAGTAACGATAAGCAATATCCTACAAAAGGCGGCATCACTGCCGCCTTAGTACACTAATTAAATTATAGCTCCTTATGGGAGTAACACAGTATCTATCATGTGAACCACGCCATTATTAGCTAATACATTCATTCCCGTGATTTGAGAAGCTGTTGTGTTACTTTTTCCTTTTACAGTTGCTGTATTTCCTAATTGAACCGCTAAAGTACCACCATTTAATGTAGTCAGACTTTGTCCGTTTGTCAAATCTGAAGAAAATGCTCGTGCTGATATCACATGATAGGTCAGAATACTGGCTAAGGTGTTGGGATCAGCCGCTTGTATCGCAGCTATAGTCGGGAAACCAGCATTGATAAAGGCTTGATTCGTAGGTGCAAATACAGTGTATGGTCCCGCAGAACTTAATACTTGCGCTACATTTGTCGAACCTTGGCTAGCGCGCAATACGGCTGCGACCAAATAGCTTAAATTATTATTTCCTTGAGCGACCTGTACCAAATTGCCTGTGGCAGGCATCAATACACGTTCGATAGCATGTATTACACCATTGCTTGCCATTACATCGGCTTGTTTGACTTTCCAACCGTTGACAAATACCCCTGAATTGTTTTTAGTAACGTATACGTCTTGTCCTTGTGCAGTCTTCACAGCTGTGTTCATCCCATTGGGAATGCTGGCTGCATTCACTTTAGAACTTAATGTATGGTACAGCAAAATGTCTTTCAATTGATCAGCAGATAGACTTTCTATGACGCTCGATGTCACTCCAGATGCTGTAAAAGACTCATTGTCTGGAGCAAATACAGTAAAAGGACCATTGCCACTTAATGTGCTGGCCAGATTAGCTTTTACAACGGCAGATTCTAAAGTAGAGAAGTTTGAAGATTCTACCACCACATCCACGATTGTTTTATTTGGAATCATATTGTTATCATCATCATCTGAGCATGCCAGCGTCATTGATGAGAATCCTATTACTGCCGCAGCAAGTAATCCTTTCATTGAATAAAATTGGGTTTTCATATTTTTTTGATTACTAAAAATGATTGTATATTTCTAAAACAGCGGAGTTGAAAAATAGTTTATTTTTATACTAATTATTTTTAATAAAGTTTACTTTAATACCAAAACCAATTAAATCTCATTCTTTTTGAGGCTTATCGCAACACTAATCTCAACTAAAAGTATCCGTTATTTGTATTTTGTTTAGTTTGAATTGTATCTTTACGCGCAGTAAATCATAATCCCAGCAGATAGATGTTAGATCCTATCATATCCTATTTTGAAAGTATAAATCCTATAACCGCAGCACTATATGCGACGATCTTCACATGGTTCGTAACGGCCTTGGGTGCCTCTTTTGTATTCTTTTTTAAGAGTTACAATAAGAATATTATGGACACGATGCTTGGATTTACGGGTGGGGTCATGGTCGCGGCAAGTGTATGGAGTCTACTCATCCCTGCTATTAATATGAGTGAAGGATCTGGTTTTATACAGGTGTATCCCGCAGTGATTGGTTTTCTGCTGGGAGCAGCCTTCTTGTACAGCATAGACAAAATCCTACCCCACTTGCATGTCAATTTTCAGAAAGTAGAGGGTGTAAAGACACCATGGCAAAAAACAACCTTAATGATATTAGCTATTACATTGCACAATATCCCCGAAGGATTGGCCGTAGGTGTATTATTTGGAGGTGTTGCGGCAGGTATACCTGAGGCTAGTATTGCAGGAGCGGTTGCATTGGCTATAGGTATTGGATTACAAAATTTTCCTGAAGGTATTGCCGTGTCGATGCCTTTGCGAAGAATGGGATTGTCCCGTCGCAAAAGTTTCTTGTATGGTCAAGCTTCAGCAATTGTAGAACCTATAGCGGGTGTATTGGGTGCTTTGGCGGTCACATTTTTCGCGCCTATACTACCCTATGCGCTATCATTTGCAGCAGGTGCGATGATATTTGTAGTAATCGAAGAGGTAATTCCAGAATCACAGCAAAATAAAAGTTCTGATCTGGCTACATTAGGATTTATCGTCGGATTTATCCTCATGATGACACTCGATGTAGCTCTGGGCTAAGACTAAAAAAGGGATGTTTCATCAACATCCCTTTTTCAGTTTTTATAATATTATAATTCTAAAATTCTTCCTCTTTTGTTAGCAATTCTTTGTGATTGCTAACGGCAGTTCGCGTTTTAGTTTTATGCTTGCTAATCTGTCTTCGTAATGATTCCACTGCAACATCGGTAGCTTCTTCAAAACTTTTCGCCTGCGCTTTAGCGAATAGTTGCGAGCCTGGAATATTGAATTTCAATTCTACCACTTTGTTAGCTTCGTCTTCCACGTTTTCTAATCGTAAGTAACATACACCTTCGATGATATTGTCTAAAAACTGTTCTAGTTTGCCAGTTTTTCTTTTGATAAAATCGATCAATTTTTGATCTGCATCGAATTTAATTGATTGCACAGTTACATTCATGTTTTCCTCCTTTTTTAAGCTTTTGGATGTGCTTGTTTATAAATGAATTTTAATCGCTCGACAGAATTGTGCGTATATATTTGTGTCGCTGACAATCCTGCGTGTCCTAACAACTCTTTAATCGCATTGAGATCGGCTCCGTTGTCCAGTAATGTGGTCGCAAAACTATGTCTTAGTATATGAGGACTTTTTTTCTGTTGAGAAGTAATCATACTTAAATATTTATTCACTACACGATATACCAGTTTGGGATATGCCTTCTTCCCTTCTTTAGTAACGATAAGATATGCTGAATTATTTCCTAGTTTGTCTTCTTTTTTCTTTTCTAAATATAACTTTAGTTCATTTATTAATGTTGAATACATAGGTACGAATCTGAGCTTGTTCCGTTTACCTAATATAAGAATTTTTTTATTATAAAAGTCAATATCCTGCTCTTTTATTTCCAATAATTCGGCCAGGCGAATACCCGTACCGAATAGCATTTCTACTATCAGAAAATCCCTGCTATGCTCAAAAGAATCTTCTAGAGATTCCATATGATCGAGCAGCGAAGTCATCTTTTCTTTGCCCACGACTACCGGTAGCTTCTTCCCTACTTTCATCGCTTTAATGAGATGTACGGGGTTGGATGAAGCGAATCCTTCACGTTGCAAATATTTATAATAGGACTTCAAAACAGATATAGCCCGATTTACCGAGGTTGCTGATTTGCCATTCTCCTTCATCGTCGCGAAGTAGTATCTACAGAATTTGTAGTCCACTTCTTCGAAAGGCATCCCCTCCGCCTGCAAAAAGTCCAAATAACTTTGCACTTCCGTATCGTAGGCCGTAATGGTATGAGGCGAATAACGTTTTTCGTATTTTATGTAATTTATAAAACTGCCTTTGTACATCGATACTCTCAGAACTTTCAATCAATATAAATATTATCTACTACATTAACTAGTCAATAGATCGAATTGTTTAAAAATCCAATAATTATAACAAAAGGATGAAAAACTTTGTAAGTGATATTAGTATATATTGACGAAATTTGCTTTACAAAATAGATATAAACAGACATGCACAAACATATATACGATATTACAGGAATGACTTGCAATGGCTGTAGATCGATGGTCGAAAGGAAACTGAATGAAATACCTGATGCCACAGTTCAAGTCGATCTAGCGCATGCTACCGCAGAGATAAGCAGTGTGCAGCATATTGCCTTGGAAGACTTACAGTCCAAATTGGATGAGCTGGGCGGTCAATATGGAATTCATGCACATGGCAAAGGTCAACATGCACCTCAAAAAACGATGGACGCTGTCCCCGTGTCACCATCTTCTCAATATATATGTCCTATGTTTTGTGAAGGGCATGAGAAGGTCTATGCGGATAAAGGAAGATGTCCAGTCTGCAATATGTTCTTGATGCCGATAGAGAATGTTGATTTCACAGCGAAAACCTATCATCTTGCACCAGACGCGTCAAAAGCGGGCAAATATTACTGTCCCATGATGTGTGAAGGCGATAAAGTATATGATGACTTTGGTAGCTGCCCGGTGTGTGGGATGAATTTGGAAAAAATTCCAGACACTACTTTTAAGGTAACCTTCTCCTGCCCCATGCATCCGGAAATTAATTCGGACAAACCCGGAGTATGTACGATCTGTGGAATGGATTTGGTAGCCAATCAACCCATCGATGAAAAAGACACCGTTTACTTAGATTGGAAGAAGAAGTTTATTGTTAGTGCGTTATTTGCTTTGCCTGTATTTATTCTTTCTATGGGCGATATGCTCCCAGGCCAACCGATTAGTAAATTCATACCAGTCCATATCAATGGCTGGCTTCAATTACTGATGACCCTACCTGTTGTTTTTTATACGGGCTGGACATTTTTTGTACGAGGTTGGAACTCATTCAGGACATGGAATCTCAACATGTTTAGCTTAATCGCCTTGGGAACTGCCGCCGCTTTTCTATTTAGTCTTGTAGCATTGTTCTACCCGGAAATACTTCCTGCCGAAATGCGTGGTCATCATGGCCAAATTCATTTGTATTTCGAATCGGTGGTGGTCATCCTTACATTGGTCATATTAGGACAGCTGATGGAAGCCAAAGCACATTCGAAGACCAATTCAGCCATTAAAGAACTTATCAAACTAGCACCTGCTGAAGCCATTTGGATTCACGAGGGTAAGGAGGAACGCATCGCAGTTTCGGATATTCAAAAAGGATATATTCTTCGTGTTCGTCCAGGAGATAAAGTGCCTATTGACGGCATAGTTACACAGGGCGATACTTCTATCGATGAATCGATGATAACGGGTGAGTCCATGCCTATAGAGAAAGCAATTGGTGACCTTGTCATCGGAGGTACAATCAATGGCAACCAAAGCTTCGAGATGAAAGCCGAGAAAGTAGGTAATGAGACGGTACTTTCTCAAATCATTCACTTGGTCAATGAAGCTAGCCGAAGTCAGGCTCCCATACAAAAATTGACAGATAAGGTGTCTCGAATTTTCGTGCCTGCTGTTATTGCCATTGCTCTTCTCACATTTGTACTATGGTGGTCGTTAGCCAATGACAATAATCTTTCTTATGCCATCAGCAATGCGCTTTCGGTGTTGATTATAGCTTGTCCATGTGCTTTGGGGCTTGCTACACCGATGTCCGTCATGGTGAGCATTGGCAAAGGCGCGAAAAATGGTATTCTAATCAAAAAAGCGGAAGCTTTGGAACAATTACATCAAGCTGAAATCCTTGTTGTTGACAAAACGGGGACGGTGACCGAAGGTAAACCTGCCGTAACAGCCTTCAAAGGTTCTGAAAAATTTTCTGATAAGGATGTATTACAGTTTGCCGCCTCCATCAACCGCCATAGCTCACATCCTCTAGCCCAAGCTATTGTCAATAAAGCTAATGAAGAAAACCTTACAGCGATTGATGTGACAAAATTTGAAAATCTGGCTGGAAAAGGCGTAGCGGCACAGATCTTTCATCTCCAAGCAGCCCTGGGCAATCAACAATTGATGGAGGATTTGAATGTTTACATCGAACCGACTATTGCGGAGGAGATCGAATTATTACAAAGCACAGGCTCCAGTGTTTCATTTTTAAGTATTGATAATCAATATGCTGGTTATATTGCCATCAAGGATAAGGTTAAGTCTAATGCCAAGGACATCATTCAACAACTCCAACAAGAAAATATTAAAGTATGGATGCTGACAGGTGATAATGCGCTAACCGCGAACGCTGTGGCCGAGGAAATCCATATAGACAACTATAAGGCCAAATTACTACCCGAAAACAAACTCCAGATCGTTAAGACTTTGCAGGATGAAGGTAAGATTGTGTCAATGGCCGGAGATGGCATCAATGATGCGCCTGCATTGGCTCAAGCAAATATTGGAATTGCCATGGGCAATGGAACAGATGTGGCGATAGAAAGTGCCGATATTACGCTTCTGAAAGGTGACTTGAAAGGGGTGTCTAAAGCGTTTCGCTTAAGTCATCTGATGATGCAAAATATCAAGCAGAATCTAACTTTTGCATTTTTGTACAATGTAATTGGAATTCCCCTTGCAGCAGGCATCCTTTATCCTTCTTTTGGCCTTCTAATGTCACCCATGATAGCGGCAGCAGCAATGAGCTTGAGTTCGGTATCTGTGATTGTCAATTCTTTGCGTTTGAATATAAAAAAGCTTTAGCTTATATTTAGCTAAATAATTATTGAGCATGAAATTCGGACAAGTAGCAGACCCATCGAAAATAGATTTTACCATTCCGCAAACGCCTGCGGAAACATTGGATTTGTTAAAGAAAAATAAATCCGATAAGCCTCTTGAGGTTTATGTAGGCTGTGCGAAATGGAATAAAACGGACTTAAAAGGTTTTTACCCGCGCGGAACCAAGGACGAATTGGCGTACTATGCGACGCAGTTCAATTCCATTGAACTGAATGCTACGTTTTATAATTCGCCAAGCAAGCAACAAGTTGAAACATGGCGAGAGAAAACTCCGAAAGATTTCAAATTCTTTCCGAAAATACCGCAATCTATAAGCCACTATTCTCGCTTGCTCAATACGGATGAAAAGGTGAAAGAGTTTGTGGATGCAACGGTCTTATTTGATGACAAATTTGGTATGGCGTTTCTGCAATTGATTGATAATTTCAAGCCCAAAGATTTCGATAGATTGGAGAAATTTTTACGTGATTTCCCTAAAGGATATCCCTTGGCTGTGGAAGTGCGCAACCAAGAATGGTTTAAGCCAGAGGTAGCGGAAAAATTCTATAAGGTATTAGAAGAAACAAACAAAACCAATGTATTGGTGGATACGGCTGGTCGACGAGATATGATGCATATGCGTCTCACCACGCCTACAGCATTTGTACGATATGTGGGGGCTAACCATCCAAGTGATTATACGCGATTGGATGAATGGATACAAACCATCGTGCAATGGAAAGAAGCGGGCTTACAGCAATTGTATTTCTTTATACATCAAAATGTAGAGGTAGAATCTCCTCTTTTGGCTGCACACTTTATTAGTAAACTGAATAAAGCTATAGGAACAGATCTACCTATCCCACAAAAACCAGAAGATCCTAAAAAGGTAAAAAATAGCAACTCCTTATTTTAATACCGAAGCATGAAGCTGAATAAAATCCACCATATTGCCTTAATAGTAAGTGATTATGAAACATCTAAACACTTCTACACAGAAATATTAGGTCTACAAATTCTAAACGAGACAATTCGTACGGAAAGAAATTCTTATAAGTTAGATCTTGCGTTGTATGGTTTTTACATTATTGAGCTTTTTTCCTTCCCAGATTATGTACAACGCCCATCCTATCCTGAAGCGCTAGGCTTACGACACTTGGCATTCGAAGTCGACGACATCAACCAAGCATCAGCGGAACTACAAGCCAAAAATATTCCTACAGGACCCATCCGTGTAGACGAAATAACAGGTAGAAAATTCTTTTTTTTCTCCGATCCAGACGGATTACCGCTGGAGTTGTATGAAAAAAGCAGGTAAATAAGACATTTACCTGCTCCACACTTAAGTTAAGAATGGTTGAATATCTTTGTATTAAATAAACCCTTTGTCTTTACAATATGCCACGAGCTGTTCATTTTTGGTGAAGCTTAAGCCTTCACGCATATTACTTAGGCGCTTTTCAATAGTACTGAGACCATTGGGTTTAATATTTCTTTTATTTAAGTATAAAGGAATTTCCTTTTGCAAGACACCTTCGGCGAGTAGTTGTACGATATGAATATCTAAATGTGTAAACTCATACGTATTCTTTTCTTTAATAGCTTGTTTGATGTCGTTGGGTGTATAAATGTTTCCGTTGTAAATTGTAGTGAAAGCTTCCTTCAGATGCTGTGCATCACGCCTTGCCTTTCTGACATAGCCATCGATACCATATTGATGAAATAGACTATCAATGATAGCAGGCCTACTTTCGCTCGAAAATACTATTATTTTTATAGCGGGCTGTATGACTTTTACGGCCTGAATCAGTTCTACACCACCTGCTATGCGCTGTGGATTATGGTCATCTTCAAATGAAAGATCCGTAATAAGCAAATCATAGGGCTCGCCATCTTGTAGTGCGCGGCTAATCCAGGCTAAAGCATCATCGCAGTAGTAGACATATTTAGCATTGGGCACTCCTAATTCAGAAATTGTTCGATGGACAGAAATATTTGCAATTTCATGATCCTCAGCAATCAAAACTTTCTTAAACATATTAAACAGGTCTTACTTTAGAGGAATGCTTACCAAAATATGTAACCCATTCCCTTCTTCGGAATCAAAAATAATAGCTCCATTTAGTTTTTCAATACGGGTTTCCGTATTCATTAGACCATTTCCAAAAATATTTTGATTATTAAATCCAATACCATTATCGGAGTACTTCATCTTTAATGAAGAATCGGATATATCAAACTGAATAGATACTTCAGTAGCCTTGCTATGTTTCCTCATATTGACCATCAGTTCCTGACAGATTAATAAGACCTCCTTTTGAATGTCTTCAACTACTTTTTCCCACAATGCAGTGGAATTCCCCACAATTATTATTCGAGTATTCTGGGAGGAAAAAGACTTCAACAACTCTCCCAGTGTAGCTTTAAAATCTTCAGTATTTAACTCCCCTTCAGATTCATAAGAGATATTACGCGATTTTTCGTACATCAATTCAAGGCTATCCAATATATTATCTTTATCCAGATGCTCACTATACTCGATCTCTGACATAACACGATATATGCCATTAGCCACTACATCATGGACTTTACGAGAAGTTTTCAATTGATGATCTCTAATTCTTTTTTCAGAAGCGAGTTTTATCTGTTCTTTGCGTCTATTGTGACGGTAGATCAAAAATCCCATAATCCCCAATACAGCAATGAGTAGACAACTACCAAGAATCCGCTGACGGGTGATGGATATATCCTTATTCAACACCTCTTTCTGCAATTGAAGATTCTCCTTCTTACTTTTCTCTACCTCATAGCGGATCATAGCATATTGGTTGCTCGCTCTTTGGCGAGCCATAAGGACACTATCGCTCAGGTTTTTGTATATTCTAAAGTAATGTATGGACGAATCTGCTTTACTAAGCTGAATCAAACTTTCAGCCGCATTTATTTTGTCTTTTGCACTTTTTAGTTGGGAGGCTATGGCATATGCTTTTTGGGCATATATTCGCGCTGAATCCAGATTTCTCGTTTTATGGTAATCCCGCAAATGGGCATATGACGCATTTATACCGTATTGGTCATTTCCGATGATTCGATATTTCAACGCTTTATGCAGATCCGGCAAGGCATTGTAGGCAGGAAAAATTTTGGACTTTGTATGTGCATAATTCGATAATGTACGAGCATACTCTGTATCCGAAGAAAATTTCGTGTTCAGGATCGAAGAATAAATTGCATTAGCTTCCTCATACTCCTGCATATAGGTAAGTGTAATAGCCTTATTATTCAAATAGGAGTTATAATCCGCAGGATTCGCGGCATACTGAATGGCCAAATCATAGTACGTAATAGCAGTTTTATGATCGCCATAGGAAGAAATAACATTTCCCAGGTTATTATAATTAAATGATAGCAAAGGAAAATTGGTTTTCACAGACTTATCAATTAATTTATCCGCCTCGATCGACGTTTCCTGTGATCCATAGTAATCCCCCTCCATGTAGAGCGTTATTGCCATTTGGATTAAGCAGGTAGCAGCATTCAGACTATCCCCTTGTTGCAAAAACTTATCATGAGCCAAATCAAAATAAATAAAAGAACTATCTAATTTATTTTCGCCCAGTAGCTCGCTGGCTTTTTCGTAATACAAATTTTTCGTATCTACTTCTCCTACTACCTCGTTACTACTCGATTTGGTTTGGCAGGAATAAAAGATTAATAAACAGGCAGAAAGGAAGAATACAAATATTTTCAAGGTTAAACGCGCTAATTGTTTGGTTAAACAATTATAACAAATAAAAAAGACAGGTAAAAATTACCTGTCCAATTTTTAAACAATATAATATCCTCCCGTCGGATTAATAGGTGGAATAGGAGGTATGGGTGGAATTGGGGGTCTCACGACACCTTTGTCGCCCGTATTACCTTCGTTATTATCTGTGGTCATAGCCATAGTATTATTAATTAAACAAGCTGGTGCTGTACTCCCCATAAACAAGAGAAATAAAATCATTTTCATGTGCCAAAAAATTAAGGTCAATAACTTTTCTCAACGGTTTTCCTAGCCGTTAAAAATTAAATTATTCAGAAGGCCTTCTGATTTTTTGGGAAGAAGCAATCACATATGGAAGACCTATATTCTTCCCGTTTGTATATGAAATCCATATAAGATTGCCCATGGAAACTATCCAGTACTTTGTACTATAATTATTTAAGTACCGTAGATTCTGAAACAAACATACAGCACAAAAACACGCTCATATCCAACAAATTCCGGTAATTCTAGTAATTCTGGGAAGATTCCGGCAATTCCGATTATATAAGAAGTTTTTATATCTTTAGATGATTTATTGACCCAATAATCCAATCCAATTTCGAAATGAGCGCGTTTGAGTTTGATATTTTTAGACATGAAATTTTACAGTCCTATGGGGCGAAAAAAGATCATGGCGCTTTACCAAACAAACTTGAATCACCGACCCCGGCTAATCTGAGAGACCACGCAAAATCGTTAGTCAGTAAAGGTTTAGAAAAAAGTGATTTAATTCTATTTGAGGAGTTCTTTGATAGTTCGCATGAATTGGAAAAAGCTATCACAAAAGTTGATATAGGAAAATTAAAGCCTATTCAAAACTTTTTGATAGGGAAAACGCAGAATCCAGATGAGATAATTGTTAAGATATCGGCTATTCTAATTGGTTTTCAACCTAGACCGTATCATGTGTGGAAAGATACACAAAACTCACCTTCATTAATCGCTACACAAGAGGATAAAGTGCACAATAAGGACATCCAGCCCCTTCAAAATGAGTCTGTTTTTGAAAATCCCCATCCTCGTACTATTTATGATAGAATAAAATCAATAAAAAAGAAATATGTAGGACTATCTATCGGAGGTATTTCGGTTTTGTTAATGGGAATTGTAGGCGCACAACACCTAAAACAGAGTGAATGTGCGTATTGGGATGGGACAAGATATGTTCAAGTGAATTGTGACCAACAAAAACCCAATTTGGAAGTGACGAGCGCCATTAAAAATGATTATACCAAATTTGAAAAGATCATGCAGGCAGATACTTTAACTGAGGAAGACGCTGGCCGGGTGTGGTATTCGAAGATAAAGGGAAAGGTTGAATTTTTTACTTCACCAGGATATCATCCTTTTGAAAAGGGTAATCCTTTGAAGCCAGCAACATGGTACATGATTCAAAAATATAAAAATCAAAATCCCATCGAATAAATATAAAGAGTCAGTCTACTAGTGAAATTTATAAATCATGCTTCCAAATACCTAAGTTTTTTTCCCGAGCATAGATTTGGGCTTTATAGAATAAATCTTCATGCTTAACATTTGGCGACACAGTCATTATAGTCGCATTTCCGGTACGAACCAGATGCTCATTAAGAAAAACTCCATTATTTAGGTATACATACGCCAGAGTTCTACCGTACTGATCCAGCGAGTCTACATCAAAATCTAGTTTTAAAAAGGGATTTATCGTCAGAATACTATCAACATATCGTTTTGATTCCGCACCAAAAGGGTGCTTTTTCTTATTGAAAACATTTTTAGTCTCTGGTGCGTCAATACCGATTAGGCGGATTTTCACCCGCTGATTGTTATGATTTAAAACCCAAAAAGTATCGCCGTCCACAAACTTGTCAACTTTGAAAATCCTAGGGTTACTATACATTTCGTCTTCAAAGTTTTGTTCAAAACATATAGTATGTTGCTCAACATGCTGACTTTGACAGTAACTAAATAATAATGGAATAAGCAGTAAAAACGAACGTACAATCATTCAACAAAAATACTATTAATCATCATTAACTTTATATAAAGTATTCCACGACGCACATATTTAACCTTAGATTAATATCGGCATCATAATTGAAAGGTTTACTATAGTAACCTTATAAAATTTTCAATTATGAGAACGCTCAAATTTTCCCTGCTTTATCCATTAATATTGTTTTTTATGATAAACTGCAAAGAGGATAACCCGGTAATACACCCTACAGATCAAGATGTGGTCTTAGAAAATGTAAGCTATGGTACACATGAACGAAATAAAATGGACGTTCTATTGCCATCAGGAAGAAATACATCCAAAACAAAGATATTGGTATTGATACATGGTGGTGGATGGATCGGTGGAGATAAGTCTGACTTTGATATTTTGCTCAATACCGAGAATATGGAAAACCTTAAAAAAGAATTTCCAGATATAGCCGTATTCACATTAAATTATAGACTGGCGACAAGCAATGCGAATCAATATCCTGCAGCCGAACAAGATATTAAAAAAGCGATGGATTTTATTTTCAGTAATGCAGCGTCTTATCAAGTCAATGCCAATGCCACTTACATTCTTGGTGGAAGTGCTGGAGCACATCTTGCCGCATTATACACGACCAAAAATCCTTCACCGCGATTGAAAGGAACGATCGGTATTTCGGGAGCTTATTCGCTCAATTCATTATATGTTGATGGTAATGCCGAAGCTAAGGAAGTATTGCAAACATTCTTGGGCGGAACTCCACAAAATCAACAGCAAAAATATTATGATGCTTCACCCATTAATTTCATACAAGCTACGGCTACAAAATATTTGCTGCTACATGGTCGAGATGATAGGTTGACCCCTATTTCACAAGCTGAAAAATTTGAGACAGCGCTGAAAAGCAAAAATGTGGATGTGCAAAAATTTTATTATTCAGGAGGACATGGTATCCCACCAGAACATGTATTGGAGGGACTCCAAAGAATACAGAATTTTTTGAAACAATAGTTTGAAATCTTCGAAGCTAAGCTCAAGTTTTACTATCTAATAGCCTAATTAAGTAAATGAGTAATTGATAATCTGCTGTTATAAGAAAGCCATTGTAATCTGTACAATGGCTTTCTATTATAATCCACAGAGTTTTTCCAAATAATGGTAGCCTATCCCAAAATAAGCTTTGGTAGACTTAATATTTTCAAGGATCAGAAGTTGTTTCTCCTTATCAATTCCTTTCTTTACCGCGACAATCATCACGTTCTTTGGGGTATGTGCATCCGAAATAAATTGCATTACTTTAGTTTGGTAACCAAAATACTCCAAAATCAATGCCCGAAGCCCATCTGTCAACATTTCGGCATGGCGCTCCAAAAATATTCCATGCTTCGTCATGAAGGACAAATCGTTTTTGGTTTTCACCTTTTCTAGCTCCCGGCGAACCTGCTTGTGGCAACAAGGCGCCACAACTATTAGGTTAGCATTATGTTGTATTCCCTTATATATTGCATCATCGGTAGCAGTATCACAGGCATGTAATGCGATAAGAATATCCAAATCACCTTCCGGCTTGTAATCTTCAATAGTTCCTTGTGTAAAATGCAGTTTTTCAAACTGACTCCGATCTGCTATACCATTACATAATTCTACCAAATCTTGCCTATACTCTATCCCCTCGACAGAGGTTTTACGTTTCAGCACATTATTCAGGTAATCATACAAAGAAAATGTCAAATATCCTTTGCCAGCTCCCATATCTACCACTTGTAGCAAATCTTTTACAGGCAGCGCATCCAACTCCGTACTTAGTAATTCTATATAATGATTGATCTGCTTCCATTTGTCCTGTGCATTTTTATACACTCGGCCTAAATCATCTGTCAACCGCAGTTCTTTCAAGTATGTTTTATCCGATTCCCCCACTTTTCGTGCCTTTTGCTTATCATGCGTCAGACTGACCGACTTTATTACACTCGGTTTTTCGGTCTTAACACGCAATTGCTGCTTGGCATTCCACTCACAAATAATATTCTCTTCGGTTGTAAACAAAGTACAAATCCGAAAATCACTGGGATGCAAAACATTCACAATTTCACGAATACCCACTTCCACATCAAAATTTTTGGTAATATCACGTGTTTTGTAGCGATACGTAAATGATAATTTGATTGCGCGTTTGATGAGCACGCTTTTCACATAAATATTTTTAAGCTGATCAATATCACCTTTGTAGTTACCTAATGATAACTTGATAAAACGATTCTGCTCTATACTTTCGGAGATTTGATTGACGAATGCGGCTAATACGCTCATACTATTATTTGATAATTGTCACAAAGATACGAAAAGTGCCCGCGAAGTTGAATTTTGACGAATATCTTTTTACTTTTGAGCCACATTTCATACATATGCAAAACCCAACTATTCAAGCTGTTTTTTTTGACATCGATGGCACATTACTGAGTTTCAAAACCCACGAAGTAGCAGCTTCTACCGAAGAGGCAATTGAGCAGTTACAAGCCAAAGGAATTAAAACAATTCTATCTACAGGACGATCCATCAATAGCATTGATCATGTACGTTATCTCAATTTTGATGGATTCATTACATTCAATGGTGGTTATTGTGTGACCAAAGAAGGAGAAATTCTATTTAAACAAACTATCGATCCCAATGACATCAAATCAGTATTGCGCTATGCCAAAGAGCATCCATTGAGTTTTTCGTTCATGTCCGAAAAAGAGGTTAGCATCCATGATGTAACGCCAGAGATTGCAGGTATGTATGCACATCTTAATTTGCCAGTTCCTCCCTTGGTGGATATAGAAAATGTTGATGTAGAATCAATACTGCAAACAAACATTTTCCTCGGTCCGGAAGAAGAAAAAGAGTTCATGGTACAGGTGATGCCCAATTCGTTAGCATCGAGATGGTCGCCATTATTTGCGGATGTTAACCCAAAGGGACAAAGTAAGCAAATTGGTATCGATATATTCTGCCAATATTTTGGGATTGATGTTGATGCGACAATGGCTTTCGGGGACGGAGGTAATGATATTACCATGCTCAAGCATGTAGGCATCGGCGTAGCTATGGGAAATGCCAACCCTGAAGTAAAAGAGATCGCAGACTATATCACAGACGATGTAGATTCGGATGGAATTTGGAATGCCCTGAAGTATTATAAAGTGATATAAATCGTTTTTTGAGACGGCTCAACAAATAAAATCTTCAAGCAACATACTTAATCCTTGTCGACGGATATGTACATTTTTTTCGTTAATTCAAAAAATAAATAAACTATTAAATAATTTGCTTAATTTAATAAGATTTTAAATATAAATTTTCTTTTTAGGTTAACAAAAAAATTAGGCAAATTATTTTTATGGAAGCTAGCTCAACAGATAGAAAGATATTTACAATTACACAGGAGAACAATAGTATTGGACAAATCCGCTATGAAAATTACCTATATATCAGGGCGGAGATAATAATTAACGAACTCCAAAAATACGAAATAAAACCCAAGGGAGCATTTGGTACCAGTCTATCGGTAATAGACACTGTCAACAACAATGAGGTAGCTCAATTAGCGATGACTTGGAATGGCGAAATCCATATTTCATTTAGGAATCTGCAGGAGTATATCATTAAATTAAATAATTTCTTCTCGAATCAATATTTTTTAGAAAATTCCCAAGGAGAGAAATTAATTCTTCTCAAATCCAAATTCAATTGGGTCCAGTTCCAGTATCACTACGATATCGAATATAATGTAGATCGCTTTGACACTTCTGAAAACAAACTATTATTACTCTTGGGAATATATGCTGTTAATTACTACATCATAACCTTATCAGGTTCGAATGCAGGGTTGACATAATATTATTACTTCATCAGATAAAAGGAAGATCCAAAGGGTCTTCTAAGCGAAATTCTACAGACAGTTCAACATCATTGCGTGCCAATTTTATTTTTACCAACTTATCCTGGCCCGCTTGCAGTTTATTTTTAATGTCCTGTAATTTCATTTTTCCTACCCCACGCCCATTGATTCTTAGGAGCCTATCGCCAATCATCACCCCTGCTCTTTCTGCAGGAGAATTGGGTCTTACCTGATCAATGATATAGGTTGCATGGAGCTCAATTTGATAGTTCACCTCTGTACTGAAATTGATTGTGGTTTGACCATCTTTATTCTCCGTAAAATTCGTCAGACGATGCTTTACAAACTCAAATCCTTCGTGCACCACTTCGATTCCACTCATATCCAATGTATAGGGCTTATTGAAAAATTTGTTTGGACGCATATACATCAAATTGTTTGCGTAATCAAACACCAGATAAAACCTGCTGAGTATCTGATTACCAATTGATCCCATACGATTAGCTACCAATTTCTTTGGGTCATAACTATTGCTATCCGGGTAGGATACAATAGGCAATTTGATGTCAAAATTACCTATTTCCACATCCTTTATTCGATTTTTATATCCATATACAGCGCCATTAAATCCAAACCCCAAATATTCTCTAATGAATGGAGGACTCATACTATATGAAGGGAATTCGCGGTGAAATATCATCATAGGATCCGAATTGCCTAAATCCAACAGCATCTTGCAATCTGTATAGTGTTGCTTTATATCATTGATATTCACATACGTATATGCGCGCTCATTTTCTATGCTTATGGGTAACGATTGGTATCTGGATAATTTAATATTCAAATCTTCCAAACGCTTGGTAAAGGTGATTTTCTTCTTGACATAATCTATAAATATTACATTATTTCTGAAAAATGTACTTCCCAAAATACCGTGAATATGAATGCCAATGTTTTTGGAAATGTTAAAAGCAGAATCGGTGATGACATATAAATGGTGGCTCGTATCCACTAACCCGCCCACCTGCATCTTATTGTATAAGGACATGAGACCTTTTATAGGCTCACCCACTCCAAACCCCTGGAAGGAAAATGAAGATGTATTCTTTAGCTTAACAGAATCTAAAACCTCACCAAATAATAAGGTCTCTTTTACTCCATTATCCACAATAAAGGATAAAGGCTCGTCATTGAGCAATACATTTACAATTATAAGATTATTGACAAATTCAAAAGGGATGATGGCATGATCTTTATCCGGCGGAATTTGCCAATTTTGACCTTTAGCAGGGATTAACGATATTAAAGTGAGGAGTATAATGAGCAGCCATTTCATACATAGCGAATTACTAAATCGTACATTGAATATAAACAATTTAATTAGAATTGTTTAGTAAAATATCAGCGATATACAGATATTATTCAAATGTTTGAACTCAAACGATATGTTGTGAAATCCACTAGACTTCCCCACTTTGAACTAAAAACTATAAAATCCTATCCCATAAACATACTTACGAATGTGAAGAATATACCTATTCCCAAAAGCCACATCAATAAGTTGTAGAGCCAATCCGGCAACAGATTAAATTGAGGGTGTTTGTAATCGTTGTAACTCATCGTCAGACCATTTAAGCAAATCTTTCAAAACATATATAGGGCTATCTTTCTCATCAAGTTTTTCTATATAATCAACTATTTCGCCATCCACTTTTATGGCTATTCCCTCTTTTAAGACATGAAAATCACTGTCTATCAATTGTTGTATTTCTTCTCGTGTCATAAGCCATCATGCTTTTGAAAATAACAACGAATAGAATGATATGGTTGAGGTAAGAAATTAAATTTGTGTGCGTATTTGAGACGTATTGGCTATAAAAAAACCGAGCCTATTGCAGGGCTGCTCTAGGCTCGGCTATTAACCAATTATAAACTTAAATTATGAGAACACAAAAATACAAATATTAGTTTACTATGCAAATTATTTTTGCGTTTTTTTGCGTTTTGTAACTATCTGTCAACTTCACCCAATACAATATCAATAGATCCAAGGATAGCAATTAAATCTGCTATTAATACACCTTTTCCTAGCTCAGGTAAGACGGATAGATTATTAAAACTTGGGCCCCTGGCCTTTAAACGCCTAGGGATATCTGTTTTTTCTTTGGTTTCAAAATAAAATCCCAATTCGCCTTTTGGATTTTCTGCTCGGACATAATACGACTGATTGCCTGTATTGATCTTTTTAGGAACCAATGCTCTTGGATCAAAATCAGGCAAACGTGCATAATCCGACATTAGGCGATCCACACATTGTTCGATTATCTTTATGGACTCACGCACTTCGTCCACACGTACTTTATAACGATCCCAACAATCACCTACACTACCCATCAATCCCTGTCCTGTAGGAATATCAAATTCCAATTCGGGATACACCGAATATCCATCAATACGTCTCAGATCCCATTTTATTCCACTCGCACGCAACATGGGTCCTGAACAGCCATAGTTAATAGCGACATCCGCTGGCAGAACGCCGATATTTGCAGTACGTTCAATAAATATCTGATTATTGGTCAGTAGCCCATCCAACTCATCTAATTTTGGTTTGAAATATTTAACAAAATCTTTGCATCGTTCTTCAAATCCAACAGGAAGATCATAGAACAATCCCCCCACCCAAATATAGTTGTATAGCATACGAGATCCTGATGCCCACTCCAGCATATTCATGATATGCTCCCTATCCCTAAAGCACCATAAGAAAGGCGTGAATGCTCCAATATCTATTCCATATGTACCAATAGCAATCAGGTGCGACGCAATACGATTTAATTCACACACCAATACGCGTATGTATTCAATTCGCTTAGGTATTTTATCTTCCATACCTAGCATTCGTTCTACACCCATCACAAAACTGTGACTGTTATTCATGGAAGCCAAATAATCCAAACGATCAGTAAACGGAATGGTCTTGCCATAATTCATAGACTCCGCGTGCTTATCAAAGCAGCGATGCAAATACCCTAAGTGAGGAATTACATCTTTGACAATCTCGCCATCAGTAATCAGTTCCAATCGTAGTACCCCATGCGTCGAAGGATGCTGTGGCCCCATATTAATCACCATTTCTGTGGATCCCACACTAGCTATCTTATCCAAATACCGTTGGTACGCGGTGTTATATTTTTCCAGCATTTTACTCTCCTTTTATCATAATACCGTGATAGGATTCTGCATCTTCATAGTCCTTTCTCAATGGAAAACCTGCCCAGTCATCTGGTAGCAAGATTCGGCGCAAATCCGGATGACCTGTAAAATAAATTCCCATTAAATCAAACGCTTCGCGCTCATGCCAATCTGCTGTACGCCATATACTGCATACCGATGGCACCTCGGGAAGATTGTCCTCATCCCTATTTTCCATAGGCAGCTCTACACGAATAGTCAGCTGCGTCTGATAGGGCAATGATGCCAAATTATACACCAATGCGAATCGGTTTTCGGGATAATAGTCGACCGTCGTAATATTCGCTAGAAAATCAAAATAGAATTCCTTATGGTCGCGTAATAGTTTACAGACATCTACCAAATGTTCTTTAGGAACAACAACAGTATCCTGCTTTGTTCCTTCAAGTAAGGCCACACTTTGAACCCCGAATTCAGCTTGTAGATGCTTTAGTATTTTATCGATCATGGTGCCAATCTAGTTTTAATCCATTCACTGTTGGATAATGTATAAATGATTCGGTCATGCAAACGCGAACTACGACCTTGCCAGAATTCAAACCGAACCGGCAACACCGCATATCCTCCCCAAAAGGAAGGCCGTGGAATCGCTTCCACATCAACAAACTGCTTCTCCTTATCCGATACCCGCTCTTCTAAAATCGATCTGTCTGCAATTACTGCACTCTGCGGAGAAGACCAAGCTCCTATTTGACTTCCTCGTGGACGAGAAGCAAAGTATTCATCCGAATCCTCGGGAGACAGATAAGTCACTCGACCTTCTATACGTACCTGTCTTTGTAATTCGCCCCAAAAAAACAACAAACTTACCTTGTCATATTCTGCAATGTCCCTTCCCTTTTGGCTCGTATAATTGGTAAAGAAACTTAAACTATCAGCTTTCAAATCCTTAAGTAATACCACCCGTGATGATGGATAGCCATCTTTATTGATCGTGGATAGCACCATCGCATTGGGTTCTAAAACCTGAGACGCTATTGCCTGATTGAACCATAATTCGAACTGCTGGAAAGGATTGGCCAATGTGTCATTTTCTGACAAAGAACCTTTGGAATAGTCCTCTCGTATTGCCGCTATATCTTTATGCTCTATTGCCATTTGCTCGATGTTAACTCTACTACAAACTTACTAAAAGCCCTATGAAAAATCGACTTAAATAGTCGTTTACAGATCAGGTTTTTTCCTTTTTCTA
>JBMDWK010000052.1:0-96338 GCA_048595255.1 Sphingobacterium sp.
ATCTTCAATCCAGGAGCAGAGAATCCGGAATTGGCGGAAAAACTCAAGGCTGAAGGAATCGAACCAGTGGAGGCATGTACATTAGTAATGTTGAATACTGGTCAGTATTAATCATTAATAGAAAAATATGTTGTCTCTTAACGAAAGAACCCCGTCATTAAAAAATGGCGGGGTTTACGTTTTTTGTCCTCTATTTTTTGTAAATTGAGGTGCACCCAAAAAACGATATAAAATACAATTTAAAGCCTTACCATCCAATAGTCACAGTCTATTTCCTGAAGATATTTTTTGCTAAAATACATTCTAACCATCCTATTCGTTTGGTTAACAGATTGTTGGTTATCTGAACTTAGATCCTGTCATTAAACTCTATAAAGGAGTTAGTACAACGAGTTATCACCCCCGTATGCTTATCAAGGTCCTATTTTACGCGTATTGAGTGCTTACTACACCATTACTATGTGTTGGGTACGTAAACTAACTGCGTGGAGTAAGAATACAAGCCATTTTATAGGACCCACCTGAATCTAGCCCTCTATTAGGTATAGTCATATTGCTGGTTTTTAGATTATTAATCATAATTACAGAAAAGCCAGTGGTTTAATCCGACGAGATTTTTTTGTACAATTTTTCAATGCAAATTTTCTGTCTGAGCTAGTGGAGGATCCTTCAGTTGAGTATTCCTCTACTTCCGTTTGAGCATCAATACTATATGTACGGACTATATAACCATTTGGATGATCGAACAGGTCTAGATTTATACTTATAAATTAGTGAATATTTTTTACGGAAACGATTTTGGTAGTTGGTTCTATTGTTCTAGACATTGATTAGGATAAGGTCATCTAAGTCTACTACTTTAACCGATTGGAAAATTGAGGATAAGAGTACTATTGTGTACAAATTAATATAGCAATTTCATTTTTTTTATTCTGAAAAAAATAATAAAGAAGTATCCCTACGGTACGGTATGTGTTGCTTTGGAATATTATTCGTGCTAAGAGAAGCGATTTTATTATTGGAGTTGGGGTGTGCTGTTATTTATATAAAAGTGAATTATTAAAATCTATACACAAAAACTAAAAAAATAATACGTTAATTATTTGATAGTTATAAAAAACTTTGTACTTTTGCAGTCCCTTATTGGGGAAAGTATGTCTTGAGCGAAGCCCTACTGCTTCGATGGACTTTAATTAATTTAATTTATAACATGTCAGGAATTATTGGTAAAAAAGTAGGAATGACCAGCCTGTTCAACGCTGATGGGAAGAACATCCCATGTACAGTAATCGAGGCTGGGCCGTGCGTGGTAACGCATATACGTACGGTAGAGAAGGACGGTTATTCGGCTATTCAACTTGGTTATGATGATGCCAAGGAGAAAAACGTAACTGCTCCTCTTAAAGGACACTTCGCAAAAGCGGGAGTGACTCCTAAGCGTAAACTAGTTGAATTCAAAACTTTCGAAGATGAAAAACAACTAGGTGACATCGTGGATGTAACTTTATTCGAAGAAGGCGAGTACGTAGATGTAGTGGGTACTTCAAAAGGTAAAGGTTTCCAAGGTGTAATGAAGCGTCACGGATTTGGTGGTGTAGGTGGTGCGACTCACGGTCAGCACAACAGACTACGTGCTCCAGGTTCATTAGGTGCTTCTTCTTGGCCTTCACGTGTATTCAAAGGAATGCGCATGGCAGGTCGTACAGGTGGTGAGCGTGTGAAAGTTCAAAACTTACAAGTATTGAAAGTTTATGCGGAGCAAAACCTAATCGTTGTTAGTGGCTCTATCCCAGGAGCTAAAGGTTCTTACGTAATCTTAGACAAATAGAAGAGATGGAAGTTAATGTATTAAATTTATCAGGTAAAGAAACAGGTGCCAAGGTGCAGCTTCCTGAAACAGTATTCGGTGTACAACCTAACGACCATGCGATCTATTTAGATGTGAAACAATACTTAGCGAATCAACGCCAAGGTACTCACAAGTCTAAACAACGTAATGAAATCGCGGGTTCTACTCGTAAATTACACAAACAAAAAGGTACTGGTGGTGCTCGTGCGGGTTCTATCAAATCTCCATTGTTTAATGGTGGTGGTCGTGTATTCGGTCCTCAACCTCGTGACTATTCTTTCAAATTGAACAAAAAATTGAAACAATTGGCACGTAAATCAGCGTTATCGTACAAAGCACAAGAAAACAATGTTATCGTTTTGGATGAAATCAACTTTGATGCAATCAAAACTAAAAACTATGTAGCTTTAGTTAACGCATTAAATGTAGCTGACGAAAAAACTTTATTGGTTTTGCCAGCGTACAATAACAATGTTTATTTATCAAGCAGAAACTTGAAAAAAGCAAAAGTTGTAGTAGCATCAGATTTAAACACATACGATGTATTAAACGCTACTAAATTATTGTTAACTACAGATTCTGTTAAAACTTTGGAGGAAGCATTAGCTAAGTAATATGGAGATTATTAAAAAACCTATCTTAACTGAGAAAGCTTCATTATTGACGGAAAAATTAAACCGTTATGCTTTCAAAGTAGATCATAGAGCAAACAAAATTCAGATTAAATCTGCTATCGAAGAAATGTTTGGCGTAACTGTAGTTGCAGTAAACACTTCAGTAGTAGCTGGTAAAGCAAAAAGCCGTTACACTAAAGCAGGATTCGTTTCTGGAAGAGCTCCTAAGTATAAAAAAGCCGTCATTACAATTAAAGATGGTGAAACTATTGACTTTTACAGTGTTATATAAATAAAAAATGGCAGTTAAAAGATTCAGACCGGTTACCCCTGGTACTCGTTTCAGAGTAGGCGCAGACTATTCTGATATTACTACAAACGTTCCTGAAAAGTCGTTGGTAGTAGGAGCGAACAAAAGATCAGGTGGTCGTAACAAGACTGGTAAAATGACTATGCGTTATATCGGTGGCGGACACAAGAAAGTTTACCGTATTATAGATTTCAAACGCGATAAAAAAGAAATCCCAGCAACAGTAGCTACTATCGAGTACGATCCAAATCGTACAGCTCGTATTGCATTATTGCACTACGCGGATGGTGAAAAACGTTACATCATTGCACCTACAGGCTTACAAGTTGGTATGACTGTAATTGCAGGTGAAAAAGTTGCTCCAGAAGTAGGTAATACATTACCATTAGCAAACATCCCATTGGGTTCTATCATCCACAACATCGAATTAAACCCTGGTCAAGGTGGTTCAATCGCTCGTTCGGCTGGTACATATGCTCAATTGTCTGCTCGTGATGGTAAGTATGCTATTATCAAATTGCCATCAGGCGAAGTTCGTATGATCTTATTGACATGCGTTGCGACTATCGGTTCAGTATCCAATGCTGAGAAAGCTAACCAAGTGTTAGGTAAAGCTGGTCGTAAACGTCACTTAGGTCGTCGTCCTCGCGTTCGTGGTGTTGCGATGAACCCAGTTGATCACCCTATGGGTGGTGGTGAAGGCCGTACATCAGGAGGTCACCCACGTTCTCGTACAGGTGTGTTAGCTAAAGGTTTCAAAACACGCTACAAAAAGAAAACATCGAATCGTTACATCATTGAAAGAAGGAAAAAATAATGGCTCGTTCAATTAAAAAAGGTCCTTACATCGATCACAACTTAGAAAGAAAAGTTCTTTCTCAGAATGAAACTAACAAAAAATCAGTAATCAAAACTTGGTCTCGTAGATCAATGATTTCACCTGATTTTGTAGGCCATACCTTCGCAGTGCACAACGGGAATAAATTTATTCCAGTTTATGTAACAGAAAATATGGTTGGTCACAAGCTTGGTGAATTTGCGCCTACGCGTACATTCAAAGGCCACGCAGAAAAGAAAAAATAATAGGTAATGGAAGCAACAAAAAAAGTTAAGAAGTCTGTACTAATCAGACAACGCAAAGAGCAGGCAAAAGCTCAAACAGGAGGAGCTTCTACTGCCAAATTATTGAATTGCCCTACTTCTCCACGCAAAATGCGTTTAGTAGTGGATCTGATCCGTGGCGAGAAAGTAGAGAACGCTCTTTACATTCTAAAACATTCAAGCAAAGAGGCAGCAGCTCGCGTAGAGAAATTGTTATTATCTGCAATCAAAAACTGGGAAACTAGCAACGAAGGAGCATCAGTAGCTGATAGCGCATTATTCGTAAAAGAAGTATCAGTAGGTGGCGGTCGTCAATTGAAAAGATTACGTCCAGCTCCACAAGGTCGTGGATACAGAATTCGTAAGCGTTCGAACCACGTAACTTTGGTAGTAGATAGTTTAAATAACGTTAACAACTAATTTATTATAGAATGGGACAAAAAGCAAATCCAATAGGTAGCAGATTAGGAATCATCAAAGGATGGGACTCTAACTGGTTCGGCGGAAAGAACTATTCCGATAAATTAGTTGAGGACGAAAAAATCAGAAAATATCTTTCTGTACGTATCGCTAAAGGTGGCGTAGCTAAAGTTGTTATTGAAAGAACTTTAAAACGCATCACAGTAACAATCCACACGGCTCGTCCAGGAATTGTTATCGGTAAAGGTGGTCAAGAAGTTGACAAGATCAAAGAAGAGTTGAAAAAACTGACTAAAAAGGATGTTCAAATCAACATCTTCGAGATCAAACGTCCAGAACTAGATGCTAAATTAGTAGCTGAAGGTGTAGCTAAGCAATTAGAAGCACGTATTTCATTCCGTCGTGCAATGAAAACGTCTATCGCTTCTACAATGCGTATGGGCGCAGAAGGTATCAAAATCATGTGTTCAGGTCGTTTAGGTGGTGCTGAGATGGCTCGTACAGAGCAGTACAAAGAAGGAAGAACTCCTCTACACACATTACGTGCTGATATCGACTACGCTTTAGCAGAAGCATTGACTACCTACGGTAAAATTGGTATCAAAGTATGGATCTGTAAAGGTGAAGTATACGGTAAACGTGATTTATCTCCTAACATTGGTCAAACTTCTAACACGAAAACTCGTGGCGGAAACGAAGGCGGTGAGCGTCGTGACAACCGTGGTGGTAATAACCGTGGTGGTCGCCGTGACAACAACCGTGGTGGACAAAACCGTGGCGGACAAAACCGTGGTGCTAAAAAAGATTAATTAATAACAAGATTTAAAAATGTCCCGTCATCGGGCGGGATTAAAAAAATACGAACATGTTACAGCCAAAAAGAACGAAGTTCAGAAAGATGCAAAAAGGCCGCATGAAAGGTAATGCTTCTCGTGGAGCTGAATTAGCTTTCGGTTCTTTCGGTATCAAATCAATGGAAGAAGCATGGATCACTAGCCGTCAAATCGAGGCAGCTCGTATCGCGGTAACACGTTATATGAAGCGTGAAGGTCAAGTATGGATCCGTATCTTCCCTGACAAACCGGTTACTAAAAAGCCTGCAGAGGTACGTATGGGTAAAGGTAAAGGTGCTCCTGAGTATTGGGTAGCAGTTGTAAGACCAGGCCGTATGTTATTCGAAGCAGAAGGTGTGTCTTTAGAAATTGCTAAAGAAGCTTTACGCCTTGCAGCTCAAAAGTTACCAGTACAAACTAAGTTTGTAATACGTAGAGACTACGTAGAAGCATAAAAAACGTTGGTAATGTCAATAGTTTAGCCTCTCGACCGTTACTCGAGAGGCATCATACAAACACAATTGATAACCCAGCATTAACACTGAAAACAATGAAAAATTCAGAAATCGTAGAATTAACAACTGACGCTTTAGTAGCTAAATTAGCTGAAGAAAAAGCGGCGTTAAACAAATTAAAATTTGCACATGCTGTTTCTGCTTTAGAAAACCCTAACGTTTTGAAAGCAGCTCGCAAAAATATCGCTCGCATCTCTACTGAGATCTCTAAGCGTAAAAATGCAGCAAAATCTGAAACAGCCTCTGAGGCATAAAAATTAAGTCGAAATGGAAAGAAATTTAAGAAAAACAAGAATCGGCTTAGTAGTTAGCAACAAAATGGACAAATCTATCGTAGTGGCAGTAGAACGTAAAGTAAAACACCCTATCTACGGTAAATTCGTTAAGAAAACTACTAAATTCAAAGCTCATGACGAAACTAATACCTGCGGTATCGGCGATACGGTATTAATTATGGAAACTCGTCCGCTGAGTAAAACAAAGAACTGGAGATTAGTTGAAATAATAGAAAGAGCTAAATAACATGGTACAACAAGAATCAAGACTAAATGTAGCTGACAACAGCGGTGCTAAAGAAGTTTTAGTAATCCGTGTGTTAGGCGGCACGCGCAAGCGTTATGCATCAATCGGTGATAAGATTGTTGTATCTGTAAAGAGCGCTATGCCTTCAGGAAACGTAAAAAAAGGATCAGTTTCTAAAGCAGTAGTAGTACGTACGAAAAAAGAAATCCGTCGTAAAGATGGTTCTTACATTCGTTTCGATGACAACGCTGCAGTATTATTAAATAATAATGATGAACCACGCGGAACACGTATTTTCGGCCCAGTAGCTCGTGAATTACGTGAGAAACAGTTCATGAAGATTGTATCACTAGCACCGGAGGTTTTATAATTATGGCACAGAAAACAAAAACAACTCACAAAATCAAAATTAAAAAAGGTGATTTAGTGAAAGTTATCGCTGGTAACTCTAAAGGTGTTCAAGGAAAAGTATTGCAAATTTTAGTGGATGCAAACAGAGCTATCGTAGAAGGCGCTAACATCGTAAAAAAACACACTAAACCTAGCGCAGCTAATCCTCAAGGTGGTATCATCGAGAAAGAAGCTGCTATCAACATCTCAAACTTAGCTTTGATCGATCCTAAAACAGGTGAAACTACACGTGTAGGTCGCAAAGTGAATGCAGATGGCAAAATTGTTCGTTACGCTAAAAAATCAGGGGAGGAAATTAAATAATGACTTACGTACCAAGATTAAAAGCGAAATATGCGGAAGAAATCCGTACTACGCTTAAAGAAAAATTCCAGTATAAAAGCGTTATGCAAGTTCCGAAACTTGAGAAAATTGTCGTATCGCAAGGTATCGGTGCTGCTACAGCAGATAAAAAATTAATCGATAACGCTATCGCTGAGTTAACTTTGATCACTGGTCAGCAAGCAGTTGCTACTAAATCAAAAAAGGATATCTCTAACTTCAAACTTCGTAAAGGAATGCCGGTTGGTGCTCGTGTAACATTACGTGACAACAACATGTACGAATTCTTAGACCGTTTGATCGCAGTATCTTTGCCGCGTATCCGCGACTTCCGTGGTATCAATGACAAAGGTTTTGACGGAAGAGGTAACTACAACTTAGGTATCACGGAGCAAATCATTTTCCCAGAGATCAACATTGATAAAATCAATAAAATCGCTGGTATGGACATCACATTCGTGACTTCAGCTCAAAATGATATCGAAGCATTGGAGTTATTAAAACAATTCGGTTTACCATTCAAAAATCAAAATACGGAAAACAATGGCTAAAGAAGGATTAAAAGCACGCGAAGTAAAACGTCAAAAATTAGTTGCTAAATTTGCAGCTAAACGTGCAGCTCTTAAAGAAGCTGGAGACTACGCGGCATTAGATAAATTACCTAAAAATGCTTCACCAGTTCGTTTGCACAATCGTTGTAAATTAACAGGTCGTCCTAAAGGGTACATGCGTCAATTCGGTATCTCTCGTGTAACATTCCGTGAGATGGCACTTGATGGCAAGATCCCAGGGGTAACAAAAGCTTCTTGGTAATTCAGGAAAAATAATTATTTTTGCCCGGATAAGTCTGAAATAAGACTTATCAGGGCTTTTGCATTGCAATTTTTTATTAACAGACAGTAGGTCTAGTGCTCATAATGAGCGTAAGAAACCATTGTCACAATATTTTTACATAATGAATACAGATCCAATAGCGGATTACCTTACACGAGTAAGGAATGCCATTAAGGCCAACCACAGGGTTGTTGAAATTCCTGCATCGAACCTAAAAAAAGAAATCACAAAAGTTCTTTTTGACAAAGGTTACATTGCTAATTACAAATTCGTAGAAGAAGGACCTCAAGGTTCTATCAAAATCGCGTTGAAGTATAACCCAATTAGCAAAGTACCGGCTATTCGCACTTTGACACGTGTGAGTAAACCTGGTTTAAGAAAGTATGCAAGTGTTGAAAACATGCCTCGCGTTTTGAATGGTTTGGGTATCGCAATCTTGTCAACATCTAAAGGTGTAATGACAGATAAAGAAGCTCGCTTACAAAATGTAGGTGGTGAGGTTTTATGTTACGTTTATTAATCTAGGAAAAAAAACACGAAGAAATGTCAAGAATTGGAAAAGCACCTATCGCTATTCCCGCGGGAGTAACGATAACTGTGTCAGATAAGAATCTGGTAACAGTAAAAGGTCCTAAAGGTGAACTATCACAACAAGTAGACAGCGACATTACAGTAAAAGAAGAAGATGGTAACATCGTCGTAACTCGCCCTACTGAACAAAAGAAACACAAAGCATTACACGGTCTATACCGTTCACTATTGAACAATATGGTGATTGGTGTGACTGAAGGTTACAAAACTACGCAAGAGTTAGTCGGTGTAGGTTACCGTGCCGCAAACACAGGTAATACATTAGAGTTAACTTTAGGTTTCTCTCACCAGATCGTTTTTGTATTGCCAAAGGAAATTAAAGTTACAACTACTGCTGAAAAAGGAAAGAACCCTACTATCACGTTAGAATCTGCTGATAAGCAGTTAATCGGACAAGTAGCAGCGAAAATCCGCGGCTTCCGTAAGCCAGAGCCTTACAAAGGTAAAGGTGTTAAGTTTGCGGGTGAAGTATTAAGAAGAAAAGCAGGTAAATCAGCTAAAAAATAATAACCATGGCAGGAAGTAAAACATCTCGCAGAGAGCGAATCAAACAAGGAATTAGAAAAAACCTTGCTGGCACAACTGAGCGTCCACGTTTATCAGTTTTTAGATCTAACAAAGGTATCTACGCACAAGTAATCGACGATACTACAGGCAAAACTTTAGCTGCAGCATCAAGCTTATCTAAAGAATTCGTAGCATCAGGTAACAAAGTAGAACAATCTAAAGCTGTAGGTAAATTAGTAGCTGAGAAAGCTGTTGCAGCAGGTATTAGTAAAGTAGTTTTTGACCGTAATGGGTACTTATACCACGGCCGTGTTAAATCATTGGCAGAAGGTGCTCGCGAAGGCGGTTTAGACTTTTAATCAAGAAAGATAATGGCATTAAGCAATATTAAAAGAGTAAAATCAAGCGAAATTGAATTAAAAGATCGCTTAGTTAGCATCCAACGCGTAGCGAAAGTAACTAAAGGTGGTCGTACTTTCAGTTTCTCAGCTATCGTAGTTGTCGGTGATGAAAACGGTATCGTAGGTTACGGTTTAGGTAAAGCTAAAGAGGTTACTGAGGCGATCACTAAAGGTATCGATGATGCTAAGAAAAATTTGGTAAAAGTTCCTATCATCAACGGAACTGTACCTCACGAGCAATACGGTAAATTCTCAGGTGGTTCGGTATTAATCAAACCAGCTGTAGGTGGTACTGGAGTATTAGCAGGTGGCGCGATGCGTGCCGTATTAGAATCTGCTGGTATCAAAGACGTATTAGCTAAATCATTAGGATCATCAAACCCACACAACGTAGTGAAAGCAACTATCACTGCATTAGCAAACATGCGTGATGCATACACAGTAGCTCAACACCGCGGTGTCGATTTAAACAAAGTATTTAACGGTTAATTATCATGGCAAAAATCAAAATTACCCAGATAAAGAGCGTTATCGACAGAAGCGAGCGCCAAAAGAAAACTATTGAGGCATTAGGTTTGAAAAGAATCAATCACTCGGTAGAAGTAGAAGCTACAGCAGCTATCATAGGAATGGTTCGTAAAGTGAATCACTTAGTAGCAGTAGAAGCTATCTAATAAGCAAAATATACTTTATGGAAAGGGTTTTTTGACCCTTTCCATAAGTTGTTTTTATTAATAATTTATTTGTTAATCGTTGTTTCCTGTATAGTGAAAGCGAAGGGGCAACATAATCTTAGTTTAAAATGAACTTAAGTAATTTAAAACCAGCAGCTGGTTCAACAAAAAGCAGAAAACGTATTGGTCGTGGTCAAGGTTCTGGTCGTGGTGGTACATCTACACGTGGTCACAAAGGTGCGGGCTCACGTTCAGGTCACTCGACTAAAATCGGTTTTGAAGGTGGTCAAATGCCTTTACAACGCCGTGTTCCTAAATTCGGTTTCAAAAATGCAAACCGTGTAGAATACAACGGTGTGAACTTAGACGTATTGCAAGCATTGGTTGAAAAACATAACTTAACTGTTATTGATTTCGATACGTTAAAAGCACATGGTTTAGTTTCAAAAAATGATCTAGTTAAGGTATTAGGTCGTGGTGAGTTTAATGCTAAAGTTGAAGTTAAAGCGCATGCATTCTCAGCGTCTGCACAAAAAGCAATCGAAGCTGCAGGTGGTTCTATCGTAAAACTTTAATACATGAAAAAACTAATCACAACCTTAACCAATATATGGAAGATTGAAGATTTACGTAATCGTATCTTGAATACGTTGCTATTTCTTCTCATTTATCGTATTGGATGTCACGTGGTATTACCAGGTGTCAATCCTGATGCGTTAGCAAGTGCAGGCGAAAAAGAAGGCCTATTGGGAATGATTAATATGTTCTCTGGTGGTTCATTCTCTCGTGCTGCAATATTTGCCTTAGGTGTAATGCCTTACATCTCGGCTTCTATCGTTGTACAATTATTGGGGATTGCAGTTCCTGCCTTTCAAAAGATGCAAAAAGAGGGTGAGTCTGGTCGTAAGAAAATGACACAGATTACACGCTACCTGACAGTGGCTATCACATTGGTACAAGCTATAGCTTATGTAAAAACTCAGATTGATGATACAGCTAAAGTTATTTCGGATCCGATGTTCACTGTTTTGACAGCTATTGTTTTGACTGCAGGTACTTTGTTTGTGATGTGGTTGGGTGAGAAAATCACCGATAAAGGTATTGGTAATGGTATCTCATTGATTATCATGGCTGGTATCATCGCACAATTACCAGGCGGCATTGTCGCTGAATGGGGGTCACGTATGAGTCCTAGCGGTGGTGGTATTATTCCATTTATCGTTGAGTTTATTGCATTATTCTTTGTCGTGATCTTTACTATATTGATCGTACAAGGTGTGCGTAAAATACCTGTTCAGTATGCTAAGAAAATTGTAGGTAATAAACAAGTGGGTGGTGTACGTCAGTACATACCATTGAAAGTGAATGCGGCAGGTGTAATGCCTATTATCTTCGCACAAGCTATCATGTTTTTACCAATGTCATTGGCACAATTTTTCCCTAGTCTTCAATCCGACTTCTTGACGTCTTTAACAGATTTCACTTCCGTAGCTTATAATGTGACTTTTGCGATTTTAATTATCGCATTTACATTCTTCTATACAGCTATCATGGTAAATCCACAACAGATGTCTGAAGACATGAAGAAGAATGGTGGTTTCGTACCAGGCATCAAGCCCGGATATGATACGAACTTATTTATAGATAATGTAATTTCTCGTATTACTTTTCCAGGTGCAATTTTTATAGCTATCATAGCCATATTACCAGCGATGGCAAGTGCTGCAGGAGTTAATAATAACTTCGCTCACTTCTACGGAGGTACATCGCTATTGATTTTGGTAGGTGTAGTATTAGATACACTTCAGCAGATCGAGTCTCATTTATTGATGCGTCATTATGATGGATTGATGAAGACAGGCCGTGTCAAAGGCCGTTCGGCAGTTGGTGTTGAAGGGTATGATCAATCAGCTATTTAATTCTTTAGATGTCTAAAGTAATTTATAAAACAGAAGAACAAATCGAGCAAATTCGAGAGTCAGCAAATGTACTCTCGAATTTACTTGCTGAAATCGCCAAGGTAATCAAGCCTGGAGTTACTACACTATCATTGGACAAATTGGCTTATGACTATATCCATGATCACGGTGGTACACCAGCATTTCTCAATTATCACGGTTTTCCTTATTCTTTGTGTATCTCCGTTAATGATCAAATCGTTCATGGTTTCCCTAGTGACTACATCATCAAGGATGGTGATCTAGTTTCTGTAGATGGGGGGGTAAACTTAAATGGTTTTATATCAGATTCGGCTTATACATTTGGGATAGGTGAAATATCAGAGGAAGCCCAATTACTATTAGACGTAACTAAAGCTTCTTTGCAAAAAGGAGTGGAACAGGCTGTTGCGGGCAGACGTGTGGGGGATATTTCATCAGCAATTCAAGAATATGTGCAACCTCACAACTTCGGTATCGTACGTGAACTAGTAGGTCATGGTGTGGGTCTACACCTACATGAGAAACCTGAAGTTCCGAATTATGGTAAGCGAGGTGCAGGACCAAAGTTAGAGTCCGGCTTAGTCATATGTATTGAGCCGATGATTAATGCTGGCAAGGCTGGTGTTAAGTTTTGGGACGACGGTTGGACGGTGAGTACAGTGGACGGCAAATTATCTGCACACTTTGAGCAGATGGTAGCCATTCGCAAAGGTACGCCGGATGTGTTGTTGAATTTTGATGAAATTGAAAAAGTTTTAAACAAAAAGTAGTTGGCATACAATATTTTTTGTTTATCTTTGCACTCCTGTTAAGTGCAGGTTGTTGAAACGTAAATAAGAATTGATATATGGCTAAACAAGCCTCAATAGAACAAGACGGAGTTATCAGAGAAGCATTATCTAATGCTATGTTTCGTGTAGAATTGGAAAATGGGCATGAGATTATCGCTCATATTTCGGGTAAAATGCGTATGCACTACATCAAAATTCTTCCAGGAGACAAAGTGAAATTAGAGATGTCACCTTATGATTTAACAAAAGGTAGAATAACATATCGTTATAAATAAGATAGCGCTCTGCGAAGAGCTTTAACAATTTATTACAATGAAAGTAAGAGCATCAGTAAAAAAACGTAGCGCGGACTGTAAAATCATCCGTCGTAAAGGAAAGATTTTTGTGATCAACAAAAAGAACCCTAAATTCAAACAACGTCAGGGATAATTAATTAACAAAATCGCTTAAAAAATTATATGGCAAGGATATCAGGTATAGATTTACCTAAAAACAAAAGAGGTGTTATTGGCCTTACCTACATTTTCGGTGTTGGTCGTGCCACTGCTGCTTATATCTTGGATAAAGCAGGAATTAGTCAAGACGTTAAAGTTTCTGAGTGGAACGATGATCAATTAGCAGCTATTCGTACTATCATCAATGATGAGATTAAAGTAGAAGGTGCTTTACGTTCAGAAGTTCAGTTGAACATCAAACGTTTGATGGATATTGGTTGTTACCGTGGCTTACGTCACCGTAAACATTTACCAGTTCGTGGTCAACGTACAAAAAACAACTCTCGTACTCGTAAAGGTAAACGTAAGACAGTTGCAAACAAGAAAAAAGCTACTAAATAATAAGTAAAAAATGGCTAAAAGTAAAAAAGTTACTAAAAAGCGTATCGTTGTTATCGAGCCTGTAGGACAAGCTCATATCAATGCTACTTTTAACAACATTATTATTACTTTGACAAATAATTCAGGTCAAACTATCTCATGGTCATCAGCTGGTAAAATGGGTTTCAGAGGTTCTAAAAAGAACACTCCATACGCTGCCGGTCAAGCTGCTTCAGACTGTGGTAAAGTTGCTCACGACTTAGGGTTACGTAAAGTTGAAGTTTTCGTTAAAGGACCAGGTGCAGGTCGTGAATCAGCGATCCGTACATTACAAACTGTAGGTATCGATGTGACTAGTATCAAAGATATTACGCCACTTCCTCACAACGGTTGTCGTCCTCCAAAACGCAGAAGAGTTTAATAATATTATTGTTTAAGATAAGATTCATCAGTTAAAGGCTGATTGATACTTCAAACAGAAAAAGAAATGGCAAGATATACAGGACCAAAGTCCAAAATTGCACGTAAATTCAGAGAGCCAATTTTCGGCCCTGATAAAGCGTTAGAAAAAAAGAATTATCCTCCTGGACAACATGGTCCATCTAAAAGAAGAGGTAAGCAGTCTGAATATGCTATTCAGTTGTTAGAAAAACAAAAAGCTAAATATACTTACGGTGTATTAGAGCGTCAATTCTCTAACTTATTCGTAAAAGCGTCAGCAAAACAAGGTATCACAGGTGAGAACTTCTTGAAATTATTAGAAGCTCGTTTGGATAACGTAGTTTACCGTTTAGGTATCGCACCTACACGTTCAGCTGCTCGTCAATTAGTATCACACAAGCACATTACTGTTAACGGCGATGTTGTTAACATTCCATCATATAGCGTACGCCCAGGCGATGTTATCGCGGTGCGTGAGCGTTCTCAAACTTTAGAAGCTATCACTACTTCAGTAGCTGGTAGAACAATCAACAAATATGGTTGGTTAGAATGGGATGCAAAAAATCTTACGGGTAGATTCATTTCTTTCCCAGAGAGAGCAGATATCCCTGAGAATATCAAAGAAAACTTAATCGTAGAGTTGTACTCTAAATAATAAATAATAGTAATATGCATAACCTTAATCCAGGTTATGCATATGCTATTATGATATTCATTGTTAAAAAATATTAAAATATTATAAATGGCAATTTTAGCATTTCAAAGACCGGATAAAGTTATCATGCAAAAGTCTACGGATTTTGATGGTACTTTCGAATTTCGTCCATTAGAGCCAGGTTTTGGTGTAACAATTGGTAATGCTTTGCGCCGTATTTTATTGTCATCTTTAGAAGGATATGCAATTACGTCGATTAGAATTTCTGGCGTGTCTCACGAATTCTCTACCATCAAAGGTGTAGTGGAAGACGTAACTGAGATCATCTTGAATTTGAAACAAGTACGTTTTCAAAAATCAGGTGAGCAAGGAGACAACGAGAAAATCTTTGTAGTTATCAATGGTCAAGAACAATTCAAAGCTGGTGATATCACTAAGTTTTCGAACAACTTTACAGTGTTAAACCCTGACCTAGTAATTTGTAACATGGAGAACTCAATCACTTTAGAGGTTGAATTATCTGTATCAAAAGGTCGCGGTTATGTAAATGCGGAAGAGAACAAAGTAACTGATGGTCCTGTAGGTGTAATCGCTATCGACTCTATCTACACTCCGATCAAGAATGTGAAATATACCATTGAAAACTACCGTGTAGAGCAAAAAACTGACTACGAGAAATTGTTGTTAGATATTTCTACAGATGGTTCTATTCACCCAGAAGATGCTTTGAAAGAAGCTGCTCGTATCTTGATCCAGCACTTCATGTTGTTCTCTGACGAAAATATGTTGTTGGAGTCACAAACTAAAGAAGAGACTAAAGTAGTAGACGAGGAAATCTTACATATGCGTAAGATCTTGAAAACTGAATTAGTAGATTTAGATCTTTCTGTACGTGCATTGAACTGCTTGAAAGCTGCTGATATTCGTACATTGGCTGAGTTGGTAACATACGACGTAGCTGATATGTTGAAATTCCGCAACTTCGGTAAAAAATCATTAAGCGAAATTCAGGAATTGGTAAAATCGAAAGGTTTGTCATTCGGAATGAACTTGTCTAAATACAAATTAGACGAAGAATAATAATTAATTAAATAATTAAGCGACCTGTTGCATAATTCCTCCGAAAGCAAAAGCAAGTAAGAACGGTATGCACAAAAACTAAAAACTAAAATGAGACACGGAAAAAAAGTAAATCACTTAGGCCGCACTGACAGTCACCGTAAGGCGATGTTAGCTAACATGGCGACGTCATTGATCAAACACAAACGTATTACTACTACTTTGGCCAAAGCTAAAGCATTACGTAAATATGTAGAGCCCTTGATTACTAAATCTAAAACTGACACGACTCACTCTCGTCGTACAGTATTCGCTTATTTAAAGGATAAAGATGCTGTTACTATCTTATTCCGCGAAGTATCTGAAAAAGTTGCTACGCGTCCAGGTGGTTACACTCGTATCATTAAATTAGAAAACCGTCTAGGTGATAATGCAGAGATGGCATTCATTGAGTTAGTAGATTACAACGAAGTTTATGGCAAAACTGCTAAGACTGAGAAAAAAGCTACTCGTCGCCGTGGTGCTTCTAAGAAAAAAGCTGCTGAGACTGCTGAGACAGTAGAAGTTGCTGAAGAAGTAAAAGCTGAAGAAACAGCTGCTACAGAAGAAGCTCCTGCTACTGAAGAGAAAAAAGACTAGTATTTAGTTTTAAAATCTTATATGAAAGCCTATCATCAGCGATGATAGGCTTTTGTGCGTTTATACATTCGACAAAATCCTTATTGTGATTCTCAAATCATATATCCATACGCTGTTAAGCAAATATAATATGCAGGAAATTACGTCAATAAGGAGAGTAAAATAACTATATTTGTCATGTATTTGTGGAGTACATCGACTTTATTATTAATTTTTAGAAATGAACTTATTTAATGTTTACCCGATTAATCCTATTAACATTGTTAAGGCCGAGGGTTCTACAGTTTGGGATGCGGAGGGTAATGAATATCTAGATCTATATGGTGGTCACGCCGTAATTTCTATCGGACACACACATCCTCATTATGTAAAGACCATTACAGCGCAATTGAATAATATTGGATTCTATTCTAATTCGATTGAGATCCCTATTCAAAAGCAATTAGCTCAACAATTGGGCGAGGTCTCTGGCAAAACGGATTATACCTTATTCTTATGTAATTCGGGAGCTGAGGCTAATGAAAATGCGTTGAAACTTGCATCGTTTCACACAGGACGCAAAAAAATTATTGCTTTTGACAAATCCTTTCACGGTCGTACTTCATTAGCTGTAGCGGCTACTGATAATCCTGCGATAGTCGCTCCTGTCAATCAAACTGATAATATTGTATTCCTTCCCTTCAATGATGAAGAATCTCTTTCAGCAGCATTCGCCGAATACGGTGATGAGATAGCGGCTGTTATCATAGAAGGCATACAAGGTGTAGGTGGTATTCGTGAGGCTTCAGTATCATTTTTAAGATTAATACGTTCGTTGTGCGACCAATATGAGTCGGTATATATAGCAGACTCAGTACAGTGTGGCTATGGTCGTACGGGGGATTTTTATTCACACGATTACGCAGAAGTGGAGGCAGACATATATTCCATGGCCAAGGGAATGGGCAATGGATTCCCTATTGGCGGTATCGCGATAGCCCCTAAGTTTAACGCATCCTATGGATTGTTGGGTACAACGTTTGGCGGTAATCACTTAGCATGTGCTGCCGCAGTAGCTGTATTGGATATTATCAAACATGATAATCTACTGGCGAACGCTGCTTCAGTAGGTGCTTATCTCATCGATGAATTGAAGAAATTTGATAAAGTCCAAGAAGTGCGCGGTCGTGGATTAATGATTGGAATTGATTTGCCTACGGAGTTGGCACATGTGAAAAAAGATCTATTGTCGAAAAATAGGATTTTCACTGGTGAAGCTAAGCCAAATGTAATCCGTATCCTACCGGCTTTGAACATAACAAAAGAGATTGCAGATAGATTTTTAACAGCTTTGGACGAACGTCTTAAAGCTTAATACTCATTATTCATAGATTATAATATCAATGAAAAAGTTTTTTTCAGTAGCGGATGTCGATAGCCTCGATGCTATCGTCAAAGAAGCGTTAGAGCTAAAGGCCAATCCGAATGCACATGAAGCGCTAGGTAAACATAAGATGTTAGGTTTGGTATTCTTGAATCCAAGCTTACGCACACGCCTTAGTACACAAAAAGCAGCCCTAAATCTTGGGATGAATGTGATGGTGATGAATATGGACAAAGATGGTTGGGCACTCGAAACTCAGGATGGTGTAGTGATGAATGGAACGACTGTCGAACATATTCGTGAAGCTGCAGCTGTAATGGGCGAATATTGTGATATATTAGGATTGCGATCATTCCCTTCGTTGAAAGATAAAGAAGCTGATTACAATGAGGATTTGTTCAATAAGTTTATCAAATTTTGCGGTGTTCCAGTTGTTTCATTAGAAAGTGCTACGCGTCATCCTTTACAAAGTTTGACAGACTTAATTACGATAACTGAACACAAGCAAACTGCTAAGCCTAAAGTGGTATTGGCATGGGCTCCACATGTGAAAGCATTGCCTCAAGCTGTGCCAAATTCATTTGCCGAATGGATGTCCAAAGCGCAGGAGCAGGGCTTGGTGGACTTCACTATAGCTCATCCAGCGGGATATGAACTGGCGGAAGATTTTACTACGGGCGCTACTATCACGCATAAATTGGATGAAGCACTAGCTGATGCTGACTTTGTCTATGTTAAAAACTGGTCTTCCTACAAGGAGTATGGCGAGGTATATCCTGTCAACGAAAACTGGATGATGGATAATCAAAAGTTGACATTGACTAATAATGCGAAGGTAATGCACTGTTTGCCTGTACGTCGTGATTTGGAGTTGTCATCTGAGATTTTGGATGGCCCTAATTCACTTGTGATCAAAGAAGCTAGTAATCGCGTGTGGGCAGCTCAAGTGGTATTAAAAAGAATGTTAGAAAGTCTAAATAAATAAGCAGATAAATATGTCGAATAGTACATTGAATATTGTTAAGATCGGTGGTAATGTAATTGATGATGATATTCAATTAGAAACTTTCTTGGAAAAATTTGCAGCCATTCCGGGAAAGAAAATTTTGGTGCATGGTGGTGGTAAGATTGCCACACGATTAGCTTCAAAATTAGGGTTAGAAGCGCAAATGGTAGAAGGTCGACGCATTACCGACAAGGATATGCTTGATGTGGTAACCATGGTGTATGCAGGCCTTACCAATAAAAAAATAGTAGCAACGCTACAAAAATATTTGTGTGATGCCATTGGGCTAAGTGGTGCAGATGGCAATGTCATCAAAGCGGTAAAACGTCCGGTGAAAGAAATTGATTACGGTTACGCAGGAGATATTTTGGCAGACTCCGTAAATTCCCTAGCTATCAAAAAGTTCTTGGATGCAGGTTTTACACCTATATTTTCGGCTATTACACACAATGGGAGCGGGCAACTGTTGAATACCAATGCCGATACAATTGCTTCAGCTTTGGCTACGGCGATGGCGGATCATTATGAAACATCTTTGATTTACTGTTTTGAAAAAAATGGTGTATTGCTGGATGTAAATGATGATAATTCAGTTATCGAAAATATTACGGCTAAAGATTTTACAATATATAGAGAGCGCGGCATTATCAGCGATGGAATGATTCCCAAATTGCAAAATGCCTTTGATGCTATACATAAGGGTGTTAAATCTGTATATGTAGGTAATGCTTCAAACTTGCATCTGTTTCAACAACAAAAATTTGGAACATGTCTTGTCAATAAATAATCAACTTTTTATTCCTAAACCATGAGTAAAATAACAATAATAGGATCGGGAAATATCGGTTTTTCGCTTGCCAAAGGGCTGGTGAAATCCGCTATTTATCAAGCTCAAGATATCGTACTCACTCGCCGAAGTTTGGGGTCTTTATCAGAAGAGTCCGCGCAGGGTTTTGGTGTCAGTGCAGATAATGCAGAGGCTATTCAAGGTGCTGATATTATAGTATTGGCCGTTCTTCCGCAGCAGCTTAAAAAAGTGATGCAGGAGATTTCTTCCAATGTAGTCCCCAATCAGATTATTGTTTCTGTGGCATCAGGCGTCAGTTGCCGTGATGTAAAAGAGGTTTTGGGCGAAGATAAAATTGTCGTTCGTGCTATGCCTAATACAGCTATAGCCATCGGTCAGTCTATGACTTGTATTGCGACAGATTCGGCTCCTGATGAGGCTGTATCTCGCGTAGAAAAGTTGTTCGAAGCAGTGGGCTCGGTAGTCGTTATACAGGAAGACCTGATGACTTCCGCTACAGCTTTGTGTGCATGTGGTATAGCATTTTTCTTACGTGCTATCCGTGCGGCTTCCCAAGGTGGAGTAGAAATTGGTTTCCATGCCCACGATGCATTAAAAATGGCTATACAAACAGCTAAAGGTGCGGCAGATTTGTTGTTGCAGACACAGAATCATCCAGAGAGTGAAATCGATAAGGTGACATCTCCTAAAGGCTGTACGATAGCTGGATTGAACGAAATGGAGCATAATGGATTGAGTTCCGCATTTATAAAAGGAATTAAATTATCAGCCAAAAAAGCTGGTGGATTGTATAATGAATAAGTCCATTCAACTATTAATAGAGGAAAGTACTTCGCTGTTGGCACAACTTATAGCGATTCCATCTTTGAGTAGGGAGGAGACGCACACTGCCGATTGTATTAGTCATTTTCTTATTGAAAGAGGTATTTCTAATAATCAGGTAGGGAATAATGTCATTGCCTATAATAAATATTTTGATGAGAATAAGCCTACTATTCTACTCAATTCACATCATGATACTGTAAAACCGAATCCTGGTTATACAAAAGATCCATTCGAAGCAATTTTTGTAGACGGTAAGCTATATGGTTTAGGGTCAAATGATGCGGGCGGATGTCTGGTCGCACTAATAGCTACCTTTTTATATTATTATGCGGATTCAGATTTAACATATAATCTGTGTTTGATCGCTTCCGCGGAGGAAGAAATATCAGGTAAAAATGGTATTGAAGAGGCGTACAAACATGTCGTTCCTTGTGCATTTGCGATAGTCGGCGAGCCGACATTGCTGGAATTGGCAGTAGCAGAAAAGGGTTTAATGGTATTAGACTGTACAGCGAGAGGGCAATCAGGACATGCAGCGCGAGAAGAAGGCATAAACGCTATTTATAAAGCTATAGAGGATATTAACTGGTTTAATTCTTATACGTTTCCAAAGGAATCAGAATTTCTTGGTCCAGTTAAGATGTCCGTAACGGTCATCAATGCCGGCTCCCAACATAATGTGGTGCCTGCGGAATGTAAGTATGTGGTGGACGTGCGGACGACGGATGTTTACAGCAACCAGGAAGTCTTGGATATCATCCAATCACAGGTGCAATCGGAGGTTGTAGCACGCTCTACGCGGTTGAACTCTTCTACCATCCCGGTTGATCATCCTATTGTACAAGCGGGCTTAAAACTAGGTAAAAAGATATATGGTAGTCCCACGATGAGTGATCAGGCTTTATTACCTATTCCTTCTATTAAAGTAGGACCTGGTGATTCAGCACGTTCGCATACGGCCGATGAATTTATTTATTTGCAGGAGATTGAGCAGGGGATTCATTTTTATATTGATATCTTAAAATCAATACTCAAAAAATAAAAGTTAAGCATTTGCTTAACCTTTATTTTTTTTATACGATTGGAGTCGATTATCTCAGCTTTCTGATTGAGTTGTTTGCTTTTTGTAAATCTCGCTCAATTTCGATAATCTTGATCTGCTGTTTACTGATTTTGATAATTTCTTTTTCACGGTCCAAATCCGAGATTCTATTTCTACGGATTTTTTTATCTAAAGCATCTTCCATTTTTTCCACTTTAGATTTTTGCTTATCAAGCTTTTTCTCAATGCTTTCTGCTTTTTTTACCGCTTTATCATATTTGTTAGCCGCTTTTTCGCGCGCCTTTTGCTCTTTTTCGAGTCTTTTTGCCTGTTTCTCTATTTCTTTCTCTCTCTTGGCAGCAGCTTTTTTAGCATCTGCTTCATTCCTCTCAATTTTTCTGCGTTCTGCTTCTGCTGCTTTACGGCTAGCTTCGATAGCAGCCTGTTTTTCAGCTTGTAATTTTTGTTGTTCAGCAGTTAGAGTTGTTCCAGCTAGCGAATCCCATTTATTTACTGTATTGCTATTGCTGGTTGTTTTTACGGGTTGCTGAGCATGTGTAGTAACCATTCCTGCCACCACTATACCTGCACTCAACAAAATGGTTTTAATATTTACTTTCATGATAAAATCTATTTCGATTTAAATAAGATAAATTGTTGTGTAATTACGTAGGTAATATTATATCTTGTTGGTAAAATTAAAAAACAAAAGAGCAACATAATCGAATATGCTGCTCTTTTTCATTTATCTTGTAGAGATTCTTCTAGTTATGCTAGTTGGGCTAATAAATTAGTCAGACTAACGCGTTCGCCAATGATTCTACTCAAATCTGTGATAGCTACACGCTCTTGTTCCATTGAATCGCGGTGACGGATGGTCACCATATTATCTTCTAATGACTGGTGGTCTACCGTGATACAGTATGGTGTACCGATCGCATCTTGGCGGCGGTAGCGTTTACCAATTGCATCTTTCTCGTCATATTGAATGTTGTAATCCAATTTAAGTGCAGCCATGATTTCACGCGCTTTTTCTGGAAGACCATCTTTTTTTGTCAATGGCAATACAGCAGCTTTCACTGGCGCTATTGCAGGATGGAATTTCAAGACTACACGTGAATCTTGTTTTTCTTCAGTTGAAAGATCTTCGTGTACCAATGAATTGGCTAATACAGTTAAGAATAGACGATCCAAACCAATCGAAGTCTCTACTACGTAAGGAATGTAGTTTTGATTAATCTCTGGATCGAAATACTGCATTTTCTTTTTCGAATACTCTTGATGTTGTTTCAAGTCAAAATCCGTACGTGAGTGGATTCCTTCTACCTCTTTGAATCCAAATGGGAATTCGTACTCGATATCTACAGCTGCATTCGCATAGTGCGCGAGCTTAGCATGGTCATGATAGCGGTATTTGGCAGGATCAGCACCCAATGCCAAATGCCATTTCAATCGGGTATCTTTCCATTTTTTATACCATTCCATTTCCGTACCAGGACGAACGAAGAATTGTAATTCCATTTGCTCGAATTCACGCATACGCATGATGAACTGACGTGCAATTACTTCATTACGGAATGCTTTACCAATTTGTGCAATACCAAATGGGATTTTCATTCTTCCTGTTTTTTGTACGTTGAGGAAGTTAACAAAAATACCTTGTGCAGTTTCGGGACGTAAATATACTTTTTCCGCACCGTCAGCCATAGCACCCATTTGTGTGTCAAACATCAAATTGAATTGACGTACTTCAGTCCAGTTTTTAGTTCCCGAAATCGGACAGACGATATTGTGTTCCTCGATGATGCTTTTCAGACGCGCTAAATCATCCGCATTCAATGCATCGTCAAGGTCTTGTTGAAGTTGTGCTGCTTTATCCGTCTTCCCGTCTTTTTCATAGCGATCGATTTTATCTTCGATCAATTGATCTGCACGGTAGCGTTTTTTAGAATCTTTATTATCGATCATGGGATCGTTGAATCCATCTACGTGACCTGAAGCTTTCCAAGTCGTCGGGTGCATGAAGATTGCGGCATCGATACCTACAATGTTTTCGTTCAATTGCACCATGGATTTCCACCAATAAGTCTTCAGGTTATTTTTTAATTCTGAACCTAATTGTCCGTAATCATATACGGCACTCAAACCGTCATAAATCTCACTAGAAGGGAATACAAAACCGTATTCTTTGGCGTGTGATATAATGTTTTTGAAAAAGTCGTCTGTTTGTTTGCTCATAAGGAGCAAATATATACAAAGGTTGTGAAAGTGGCAAAACTTGGACTTAGATAATAAAGGTGTTTGATCTCTTGGGTATTATCCCTAGAACCCGCTGAGGCGAATAATCAGACTTTAAGGGAATGGTTGGGATTAAAAAGTAGTTACAAAAATGAAAGACATATTCGGTCAAAAATATGTCTTTCATTGGTTTATTTATTCGTACAAATCCAGAATCTGCTGGGATGCGTTCTTGTTATCTACCTTTTTGATGATGTGTTCGATGATCCCTTGTTCGTTGATCACAAATGTGGTGCGTGCTGTGCCCATATATTTTTTTCCGTACATATTTTTCTCTACCCATACGCCGTAGTCATTGACTATTTTTTGGTCTTCATCGGCCAATAGATTGAATGGCAATTCAAATTTGGCAATGAATTTTTGGTGGGATTGTTCACTGTCGGTACTTACGCCCAAGACTTCAAAACCTTTACCTAAAAGAAATTGATAGCTGTCTCTGAAGTTGCACGCTTCGGTCGTACATCCAGGCGTATTGTCTTTCGGATAGAAATACAAAATTACTTTCTTTCCTCGGTAATCCGATAACTTAACAATCTCACCATTTTGGTTTTTTGCTGTTATTTCTGGTGCAGTTGCGCCTATTTCTAATGACATAATTTTATTAATTTAGTTTATTTACCTTACAAACTTCGCTTCGTAAACTCTTTCGTTGTCTTTCCAATCTTTAACAATCAATTTGAATATATGTTCGCCTTTGCCTAGGGAGGAGTCAAAGCGGTGCCATAGATGCCTATTCTTGGAATCATATTCCATCAGTACCCACTTGTTATTAATATATCCATTGAATGATTGAATTCCCGAAAAATTGTCAGCGATGGTAAAATCTATTTTACTTTGATTGGCCACATTTTTTCCGTTTGTAAGGTTTCTGGCTGTAATAGTCGGTGCAATAGTATCTACTGCTACGTAGAAGTCTCCGAAATTGCGCGTATTGACGGTTACCCAACCCGCTTCAAACTTGCCGCCTTCAGCTCCACCATCTGTGGAAGCGATTAAGGCTTTGCTTTCCAAATGAACAGGTAGGTTGGTGGGTTTGATTGATAGCTTGTAGGTGGAGAATAAAGGTGTCAGATTATTATGCACTTTGTGCAAAGTAGAATAGCCATTACTTGGTTGGGGCAATTCCTCATACACAAAATCAAGATTGCTATACAGTACGCCCGTAGGAATTTCTATCTGCGCATGCTCTGTCTTGATCGAATGCGAGGTATTATATTCCAGCAATTTGCCTTTTAATGGTTGTGTAGTAGCGGTCTTGCTAACTGTATTGTTTAATTTGAAATCCAGCTCACTGCAGTTGCCTGCGACGTCCTTCACTACATATTTGGCATTATACATTTTATTTTCTGTTAACTCAACGATGCCTTGATTGTGCAATGTTTTAAATATTTCTATAGGATTTCCCGGATCTTTAAAGGATTTTTGGATTTTAGCTTTCGTCTTTTTCCAATGTGGGTAGTCGATGTAGGAGTGTATACCACGCGAGGTGTTGAAATCCAATTCTTCGAATACGACAGTAGAAATGAGTTGTCCTTCTACAAAGAGTTCTATTGAATATACACCATTCTGAAATCCTCCTGCACGATGCCTATCAATGGTGTTGATTCCTAAGCCAAACTTTCCAGCTACAGGAATGGCAGCTGATTGTGAAAGGCTATATTTCCCATTGCCCACACTCTTAACACCATAAGATTTGCGTGGCGTGAACTCGTTAAACATATAGGCTTGATCGTCCAATCCATACACCATAAGACTATTGATGGTCGGGTTGAATTTATCAGCAAAACGCAAACCAAATAATTGCGGATTCAGTGGATGCTGTGTTTTGCTGTCGCGTATTTCGAAATGCAGGTGAGGACCGCCCGATGCGCCTGTATTACCCGCATTACCAATATACTGACCTTTGGATACCTTGACTTGCTGGGGCTGCAAATTAATGTCCACATCAAATCGCTGCTGCTTATACTGCTCCGCTCGGACGATGTTGGTCAGTGCATCATTAAATGTGTCCATGTGCAAATAGATGGTAGAGTACCCATTCGGATGATCTATATAAACCGCATTGCCCCCGCCTCCGATCTGTACCCGTACGCGCGAGACAAATCCTTCGGCAGCAGCGTGTAGCGGCAGGCCTATTTTTTGCTGTGTACGGTAATCATCTCCTGCATGAAAGTGCGTGCTTCTCAACTCTCCAAAAGTTCCTGAAGCGTCCATTGCAATATTCAATGGATTGCGAAAATAGCCTTGTGGATAGGTTCGGGATGTTATAATGTCTTTGTTTTGTGCCTGTAGGGATGAGCAGATGCTCATCACCGCAAGCATGAACAAGCTAAGTCTCTTCATATTATTTTATTTGTGTGGTAAACATCAATTTATCGTCGATGTATCCTTCCAATTTGTCGCCAATGGCTATTGGCCCTACCCCTGCAGGCGTACCCGTATATATCAAATCTCCTTTGCGTAGTGTGATAAATTTCGATATATATACAATCAGTGTATCAATATCAAAAATCATATCCTTAGTGTTTCCGACTTGAACAGCTGAACCATTCTTCTGTAGAGAAAAGTTAATGTCCGCTAAGTTTTCAAACTCTTCTTTTGGGATTAGGTTGCTGATTACAGCAGAATTGTCAAATGCTTTTGCCAGTTCCCAAGGCAATCCTTTTTCTTTATGCTTGGACTGAATATCCCGTGCTGTAAAATCAATTCCCAAACCTACTGCGTCATAATATTTGTGCGCAAACTTAGCAGACACATGCTTGCCTTCGTTACAAATTCGAAAGACTACCTCACATTCATAATGAATATCTGAAGAGAAGTCAGGAAAATAAAAATCTTTGTTGTCTTTCAGAATTGCCGTGTCGGGCTTCATAAAAATTACCGGGGACTCGGGTACCGGATTGTTTAATTCCTTAGCGTGGTCTATATAATTTCTACCTATAGCGATGATTTTCATATAATTTCTCTGTGTTATAAATATCAAATTTACCAATTCGGGACGGGAATAGCAATTTACATCTCACAACTGCAAGATCCATGAATAAGAAAAAAATAATTGTTTTTTTACTTTGCTAAATCGATTAAAATGATTTAATTAGTGTGATTATAAACAAAAATTATCACAATCTTTTGTGTCTTTCATCGCCTGTGCTGATGCGTACAGCATTATACCAATGAACATAAACTACTTAATTTATACTATATGTTGAAAACAGACAAACTAAGACTAAGGAAAGGAAAGTTATGGGTTCTCTCTTTTTCTTTACTCGCCACGAGTTATAGTCCAGTTTATGCCCATTTGCCATGGATGGGTGAGGGATTTCCAAATTATAACTTACAGCAACAGACTGTAGAAGGAACGGTAATCAATCAATCTACAGGCCAAGCTATCTCAGGCGTTACGATTTCCGTTAAAGGAAGTAGCATTTCTACGCAAACCGATGAAAATGGACGCTTTAGTATTCAGGCGCAAAATGGAGCTGTATTGGTGGCTACTTATTTAGGTTTTCAGGTGACTGAAAGCACTGTGTCGGGTACGCGAGTTTCGTTTGCTTTGACGCCTTTGGAGGAGTCAATAGAAGAGGTAATAGTAGTTGGGTACGGTACACAGCGCAAGAGCGAGGTCACCTCCGCAGTGTCATCTGTGAAGGAGAAAGACTTTAACCAAGGGGGGATGCGAAGCCCGATCGATCTTGTACAAGGTAAAGTCGCCGGTCTGAATGTGACCAGGACACAAGGTAGTAATCCCAATGCTGGTACAAGTATTCAATTAAGAGGTATGGCGTCGATCAAAGGGGGTAATACACCGCTCATTGTTATTGACGGTATTCCGGGAGGAAATTTGGATTTGATCAAACAAGGAGATATCGAATCTATAGATGTGTTGAAAGATGGTTCGGCAGCTGCTATTTACGGTACAAGAGGTAATGGCGGTGTTATTTTGATCACCACTAAAAAAGGTAGAGCTGGGACTTCAGCTTTTGAATATTATACCTATGCACAGACAGAAGCTGTAGCTCGAAGACCAAATATGCTTTCTGCTGATCGATTCAGAACTTTGGTGATTGAAGGATTAGATAGACCGACATTAGACTTGGGGAATAATACGGATTTGTATGATGAATTAATCAATCATAATAATTTTTCTACGTTCCACAATTTTGTAGCTAGCGGTGGTGGGGAGAATTCGGTATACCGTGCTTCTATTAACTATGAAAAAGCACAGGGAATTGCCAAGAAAAATGAACGCGATCAATTCGGCGGCCGTGTTAATTTCAGCCAAACAGGATTAAATAGTCGCCTTACATTTAGTGGAAATATAGCTGCCAACTTCAATAAAGCAGATTTATTGGGCGGAAAGACCGAATATTTCGAACAGGCTATACAACGTAATCCTACAGCACCGCTGTATAATGAAGATGGTAGCTTCTACCAGACTCAAGGATATAACAACTTCAACCCTTTGGACAGGATGGCCAATCGTATTGAGGATCGCGATCAGCAAACTTTCTCTGGTGATGCTAGGTTGAAATTGCAAATCATTGACCCGTTGAGTATCAGTACTTTTGCCTCATATGTGCGCAATGCAACAAATAATAGACAATATCGCTCTATTAAGGATTGGGATCAACGTTTGGTGTCCGAATACCAAGGTATGGGTTATGCGTGGAAAGGCAATGATCTGTCATGGTCTAAAACTTTTGAAACGACAATCGATTACAACCAATCTTTTAATGATGTGCATAATGTAACGGGATTATTGGGTTATAGCTATCAGTACAATACTTTCGAAAATTTCAATATGTCTAATAATGGATTTACTTCTGATGCATTTTTAGATTGGAATATGGGCGCTGGTACAGCATTGACAAATGTACAACTGCCACGTCCAGGGATGAGTTCATTTAAGGATGACAATACGCTGATTGCATTTTTTGGTCGTGTGAATTATAACTATGCAGATCGCTATTTTGTAAGTGCGATATTAAGAAGAGAAGGTTCTTCTCGCTTCGGTAAAAATAATAAATGGGGTAATTTCCCAGCGATTTCTGCAGGATGGAATATTACTAACGAAGAATTTTTTACCAACAAAGAAGTATTTAGCAATCTAAAATTGAGAGCAGGATACGGTGTGACAGGTAATCAAGGCTTCCCGAATTATCAATCCTTAGTATTATTGGGGACAGGAGGTGTATATCCGCAAAATGGTGTGTATTATCAAACATACGGTCCTACCCAAAACCCCAACCCCGATCTAAAATGGGAACAGAAAGCAGAGACCAACGTAGGTTTGGATTTTGGATTATGGTCTAATCGACTGACAGGATCCGTGGATGTTTATACACGTCGCACAACAGATTTATTGAATCAATATACGGCTCAGCAGCCTGCATATGTCTCAGGGAGTATATGGTACAATGTGGGGGAAGTCACTAATAAGGGTGTAGAATTACAATTAACAGCGATACCAATTACGAATGATGAATTCACGTGGACGGTTGATTTTGCAGGTAATTACCAAAAAAATAGATTGGTAAAAATGTCGAATGAGACCTTCAAAAGCGATTGGCTTCCTTTCGGCGCATTGCCATCTCCAGGTAACTTAGGTGATGCGATCCGCTTGGAAGAAGGAGGTGAAATTGGGTCATTCTATGGAAAAAGATTTGCTGGGATCAACGAAGATGGTAAATGGTTATTTCATAAAGCCGATGGTACTACCGGAACAGCCGGCCAGATGAGTAATGAGGATTTGGCTTATATAGGTAATGGTGTGCCTAAGTATCAAGCTTCCTTGGGTAATCGATTTACTTATAGAGGTTTTGATTTAACGGTATTCTTGCGTGGAAAATTCAAATATCAAATCTTAAATACAGCAGATATGTTTTTTGGCAACCAGAAGTGGATACCTAACAACGTATTGGAGTCCGCATTTGACAAGCATGGAGATATTATTGATGACCCGCAATATTCGGATTATTACTTAGAAAACGGAAATTTTGTCAAGTTGGACAATGTCACTTTGGGCTACAATTTCAAATTAAAAACAAACTATGTACGCAACCTATATGTGTATCTTACAGGTAGAAATATTGCTACTATTACCTCTTACTCAGGTTTAGATCCCGAATTGCAAGATACGGGTTTTGATGCGGGGATAGATAGTCGTGGATTTTATCCAAGAACAAGGTCTTGGACATTTGGGTTAAATATTGGTTTTTAAAAAAGAAGAACGATGAAAAAGATAAATAAAAAAGTTCTCTTCACAGTGGCATTAGCTTGTTCTGGATTTTTTAATTCATGTACAGACCTGACGGAGAAAGTATATAACAGTATCATAGAAGACAACTTTTATAACAACAAACGAGAAGTCATGCAAGCGGCATTGCGTCCTTTCACGCATATGCAAGCTTGGTATGCTCCAACAGGGCAGAGCGGGTATTATTATCATTCTGAATTAAGTGCGGACCAGCTGGCGTGGCCACAGAAAGGAAGACATGGGTACGATGGGGGCGATCATATTCGCCTGCATTATCACACTTGGACAAGCAATGAGAATAGACTACGTAATGTATGGACATTAATGTGGGGAGGAGTCGGTTATGTGAATAATGCTATCCAGGATATCGAATCCTTGGATGTGGCTACAGTGGCGGACTTTACTGAGGAAGATAGGAGTGAGATTGTCGCCCAATTGAAAGTTTTACGTGCTTTTCATTATATAAAAATAATGGATTTGTGGGGTAATGTTCCTATTGCGACCAAAGTAGCGGATCCGATCAATCCAGAAACTCGTCCTCGAGCCGAAGTTTTCGAGTTTGTGCAACAAGAACTTATAGATAACGTAGAAAAATTACCCTTGACTTCAGCGGCAAATATCGGTCAAGTTTCACGTGCGGCAGGCTATGCCATGATGGCCGAGCTTTATCTCAATGCCGAAAAATGGGTAGGAAGAGCCATGTGGGATGAGTGTATTGCAGCTTGTGACAAGATCATCAGTGGGCAAGGAGGCGGAATCGGCGGCGCTCCGAAATTGGCGACCGATATTAATTCTTTATTTAGCAATACAAATTCAGCTAATCCAGAATCATTATTTCAATTTCAATTCAGTCGCCAAGCGGGATTTACGTTTGACTGGGGTGGGTTTTTCTTCGGATATGATTATATGAAGGAGGTATTGAAAGTAGGGTATGGTGGTTGGAACGCTTTAGTTGTAATTCCTACCGCATTTGATGCTTATGTAGAAAATGATTTGCGTAAGAAAGAATGGTTTTTGTTTGGGCCGCAGTACAAATATGGTACCACCACACCTGTGTTGGGTACGGAGGAATACAACGATAAGCCATTGGTATTTGTGAATAGTATTCGACGAGAGAGTGAGGGAGATATGACAAGTCCGGGGAGTATGACCGAAGGGGAAGAAAACTCTGGCGCAAGATTTCATAAATACAAATCAGGTACATTGGATGATGTAAATTATCAGGAAAATGATTATATTATTTACCGTCTTACAGAAATCTATTTTAACAAAGCCGAAGCGTTAATGCGTAAGAATAATGGGGTAGCAAACGCTGAAGCCGTAAGTTTAATTAACGAATCCCGTAAACGGGCGTTCACGGCAGCAACATGGCCAGCGAATCAATATACAACAGCTACATTAACGTTGGATGAATTATTGAAAGAGCGCGGACGCGAATTCATATTTGAAGGTAAGCGACGAACTGATCTGATCCGATTCAATAAATTCACAACGGCCACTTGGTGGGATCACAATCCATCGAATGACCCGAATAGAGAATTGTTTCCAGTACCCAATAACCAGCTTGCGATCAATCCAAATTTGAAGCAAAATCCTGGATACGAATAATAACTACTCAGGGCTCCAGTAGTGGAGCCCTGTTTTTATCACCATCATATTAGTCTTGCATCATGGCAAAAAATTGTTTTATTGTTTTTGTGTTTCTTTTACTGAGCTATAACCGAGTAGAGGCACAACATCACCCTAATATGGAGCGCGCTCAGGCCACGCTCGATTCCATATACAAATATTATGGTGTATCAGGTAGTCAGCTCTTGCGCGAAACTTATCCTTTTGAGGATAATTACAAAGCAGACTATCTAGTGAGTGAGGAGCAAGCCAACAGGGCAAATCCTTATGCATATCTGTGGCCTTATTCAGGTTCGTTATCGGCGCATGTGGCACTATATGCTCAGGATGATCTACCCTCTACTAAAGTACGAATAGATACGCGTGTGCTCCCAGGATTGGAAAAATATTATGATACGCGATCTCCTGCAGGATATGCGTCGTACGTCAATTTTGCACCGACTTCGGATCGATTCTATGATGATAATGTCTGGTTGGGTATTGATTTTGCCGACCTATACTTACATACTAAGGAGTTGAAATATCTACACAAAGCCGAAGAAATATGGCAATTTGTGGCCAGCGGGATGGACGATAAACTTGGTGGAGGGATATATTGGTGCGAGCAACGTAAGGAGTCAAAGAATACTTGCTCCAATGCACCGAGCGTCGTGTATTTAGCAAAATTATATAAAGCCACTAAAAAACAAGCTTATCTGGATATGGCAAAACAGCTGTATCATTGGACGCAGACAAACTTAATGGACAAGACAGATTCTTTGTATTTTGATAATATAAATCTGGAAGGGAAGGTCGATAAGAGGAAGTATGCTTATAATTCAGGTCAAATGATTCAAGCTGGAGCTTTACTTTATAACTTGACGGGGGAGAAACGCTATTTGACAGACGCCCAGCAGGTGGCAAAGAGCGCCTACAATGAGTTTTTTGTAGAGCATAATCAGCTTGGAGAGCCCACCCGCTTATTGAAGTCGGGAAATATGTGGTTTATTGCAGTGATGGCACGTGGTTTTGTGGAGCTGTATCATATGGATAAGGATAAGCAATATGTAGAATCCATCCAAGCCAATCTTGATCATGCATGGGCTACCATGCGCGATAGCAAAGGTCTATTCAATAAGGATTGGAAAGGTCATACTAGTGATCAGAGAAAATGGCTATTGGATCAATTTGCTATGGTAGAAATGTATGTAAATCTCTCGTTTTAACCCTAAAAATGTTGCATAACAAACGATTGCGAAAGTAGATTGATGTCTACATTTGTATAATTTAATTCAATAAATGTGAGAATGAATATTATTAAAATATTTATTATCTCAGTAATAATCCCATTAATATAGTCTAGGGTGATTTTTTTACCAAATTGGTGAATTTTTTGGTTGTACCAGTTTGTTTTATAAAAGACATCATCCGGACAATTGTACATAATTTTTTAACGACCTTTGGGGTATGAGTATATCAACAATAAAGGCCGTATTATTTGATTTGGATGGAACACTGATTGATTCGGAGTATTTTTATTATAGCAATTGGTCTCCAATCCTACAACGAGAATTTGAGATCAATATTTCATTTGAGGATTGGATTAAGGATTTCGCAGGACATACCTTAGTGCGTAATGTTCAATTTTTGAGAGAAAGATATAAAGTAGAGACTGATGAAGATTCCATGTGGAATAAGACTCGTGCAGCATATGCGCAATCCGATATGACGTCGATCCGTCTGATGCCACATGTCAAAGAGGTATTGGAAGGTTTACAAAAAAAAGGGGTACGTATGGCGTTGGTCACTTCGAGTTATAGATCAACAGTCGATACCGTGTTGGGACACCATCAATTGCTTGATTATTTTGAATTTTTCATTACTCGCGAAAGAGTAAACAATCCCAAGCCTAATCCGGAACCTTACCTTCTTGCGACAGAATTGCTGGATCTACCGAAGGAAAATATTATCGCTGTGGAAGATACAATAACAGGATATACCTCAGCCAGCTCAGCAGGTCTGGTATGTGTTGCGGTGACCAAACATCAAACAGAAAAACAACGGCTAGCAGACGCTTCGCATTTATTCGAGGATTTGTCAGCGCTGCCAAAACTTATATTATAACTAAAATAAACTATTAAACTATAATTTATGAAAAGAAGACTTTTTTTAGGAGCAGGAATTGCAGGGGTATCTTCCTCCATTTTGACTTCCTGTAATTTTTCTACAACAAGCGAAGCCAGTGATTCGAGCAAAGACCAGGGAACTATCGTTCATCAGGTTTATTTCTGGCTGAAAGAAGGTATCACCACTGAAGAAGAAAAAGACTTCTTGGAGTTTTTTAAAATACTAAAAACGGTTCCAGGTATCAAAACGTTTACTGTTGGAAAACCAGCGGCAACGAATCCTCGTCCTGTTGTCGACAATTCGTTTTCTTATAGTATTACAGTCACGTTTGCTAATTTGGCGGATATCAATGTCTACGAAACCCATACTATACATACCGAAGCTGCTGCTGCTTACAGTAAATATTGGACCAAGGTGGAAGTCAAAGATTCTGAAATCATCGAGTTCTAAAACAGAAACAGAAAAAGGCGACATAAATTTTATGTCGCCTTTTTCTGTTTCTGTATCTGTTTATTTTAATTGGATACTTTCGTTACCAAATTTAAACATACCAATATCGCTGATACGTGTATTGATAGCTTTTACGGTGTGCGTATTATTGACGCGTTGTACATCTTTGGCTGCGATTGCAGAGCGTGTGCCTGATGAATACGAACCATTTTTGATGTGGTATAATGCTTCTGCTATAAATCCTTCTTGAGGATCACCAAAATCTTTTAAGAAATCTTCGCGTGTCAGTTTATTTGGTGTCAAACCATTAAAATAATTACCAAAATTTGCAGAGTTAAACATTTGGAATGAGGTCACATAAATATCTGCTTTAGCAGGCTTTTTGCCAATAGGAATACCCCAAAATCCTACAGGTTTGCCGTAGGTGTTTTCAGAACCTATCACCTGTACATCCATATACGGTTTTAGAGAGTTTATCAATAATTCACTCGCGGAAGCTGTGGAGCTTGTTACTAAAAAATAGACTTTAGTCAACTCTAAATTCCCTCTTTTGTTGAAATCTGTAGGTGGAAATTCATCACCCAGCTGGCTTTGTACAATAGGATTAAGTTTGTAATAATACATTCTTTTGCCATGTGCTATAGCAGGTGCTATTCTATTAGCAAGATATTCGGCTGTAATGGTGGCACCACCCCCGTTGTAGCGCAAGTCGACAATCAGGTGTTTGACTCCTTGATTTTCGTAATTGCTGAATAGAGTTTCTAATGAATTGAACAAGTTCGTTGGCTGCCCTTGGTTACTGATGATGCTGATAAACGAACTAAAAGCAAAGTAACCTACTTTCTGTCCATCAAGCTCTGCTACCCAAGAATTTAGAATGGGGTTTACACTATATTGTGCTTGTGTAATCTTTTTTTCTACCTCCTGACCGTTTGGTTTACGCCATTTTACAGTCATGCTTTCGGTGTTCAGTGCGTCATTAATACCTTTGAAACCTTGTGCCCGTTGGGTATTATAATCATACTTCGTATTCCCATCTATGCTCAGAATGCGATCGCCACGACGTAGCCCCGCTTGGTATGCACTGGAATTAAGGTCAACCATACGGATATACAAATCCGCATTGTTACTCCCCGACTCAGCAGTTTGTAAATAAATTACGTACATACCATAACTTGTGGACCGTGCATTTTGAATCTCTTCACTGACCACACTCTCTCTATCCAAGAAGCTAAATCGATCAAGGGGTTTGTTAGTCGCAGGGTCTTTAGGAGTCATACTTATAAGGTGTTCCAGTAGGTCTTCTGCCGTTTCATAATCTTTGGTAATGTTTCTCACTTTAACGGAGTCCATCACGTCATTAATATTTGCAGGTATGATGTTGTCTTGCCAAAGCGAGAGCACTTTTGTCCAATACAAAGTAGTGTCCTTCAAGTATGCTTCTGGAGAAGTATCCCACTTATTGGTAGGTTCGGGAGTTGGATTGTCGTTTTTGTCACAACTCATCGTAACAAAAAGCAATAGACTTAATGTAGCTACAGCCAGTCTTTTCATAAATTATTTGTATGTCTTTTTTTATAATTTATCTAAATGTAGGAAATTTTAGGTAGCTAACAAAAAACTTATTCAACTGCGAAACAAGGATTAAGCCTTGAAAAAAATAATCCCCTTTTTCAGATATGAGAAAGAGGATTTAAAATCACTTTATAAATTATATTTCTTAAATATCTACGGAAGCATCTAATTCGAAGTCTTCGTGCATTAAATGCACAATTTCTGTAGCTTTCTCGTAGTTCGTTGATTTTTTGGAGAAGAAGTCGTGTTGTGTAGTTTCCGTATTAAGACCGTTCAATACGATGGGATTTACTTGTTTCACTTCAAAAATAGGCTCGAAACCTAAATTCATCAAGGCTTTGTTTCCATTATAACGAACGTACTCTTTCACCTCAGCTGTCAATCCTACGACCGTGTATAGTTCTTCGGTATATTTCACTTCGTTTTCGTAAAGATCATTTAGAAGTTTTAAGAATTTGTCTTTCACCTCTTCTTTGTTCGGTAATTTAGCAAACACTTCTTGAGCGATCAGACCTACAAATACACCGTGAATGGACTCATCAGCCACAATCTTTTTGATGATATCTGCAGAAGCGACCATCTGACCTTGTCCACATAACCACAATGGTAAGAAGAAACCAGAGTAGAATAAGAATGATTCTAACAATACCGAAGCGCCTAATGCCATAAATAGTTCTTCGTCTGTTGGGTTTTCTTTGTCAATAGCGCGATAATATTGATCAATAGTCGCTGCTTTGAATTGCAAAAATTTGTTTTGCGACACCCAACCGAATACATCATTTATTTCATTTGTCGTCGATACCGTAGAGAAAATCGTCGAATATGATTTGGCGTGGATTGCTTCCATCATACACATGTACGACAATACAGCTTTATTTTGCAAAGAGGTAATGTGATCAATGATTTTAGGCATACCGGTATGACTTTGTAAGGTATCTAATAAAGTCAATCCGCCTAATGCTTTTTTGTAACACTCTTTCATGTCCCAGGTCAGCCCTTTCCAGCTGTCGATATCTTTAGATGGGATATACTCTGTATCAATCCAGAATTGTTTGATGTTTTGTTCCCAGAACATTAAGGCATAATCATTGTCTGGTGTATTCCAATTTACTGCCGTATATTGCTTACTCATTGTTATGTTGAATATCTTTTTGATGACGACGCTGAATAAGTTTTTTATTCAGCGTCGTCTTTTATTTTGGTTAATATTTTAAAGTTCCTAATGCATGATGTATTATGCCGAGCACGAGATACACTCATCGATTGAAGACTTACGCGTACGTGTGTAGTACAACGATTTTAAGCCCAATTTGTGTGCATAGATATAATACTTCGCCAAGTCACGTGTGCTGTCTTTGGAGTTAGTATGCAAAATTGTAGATACTCCTTGGTCGATATGTCGTTGAATCACTGATATTAGTTTCAACACTTTCATCTGATCCATGTCGTATGCAGACTTGAAGTAGAAATAGTTGTCATTTGTCAAGTACGGCATAGGGTAGTAGGTCGTACTGTCGCCGTATTCACGTACTTCGATGATATCTACAATCGGCATTACAGAAGCCGTAGCGTTCATGATGTATGATGTAGATTGATTCGGAGCAATTGCCAAACGGTATGCATGATAGATACCGTGCTCTTTTACTTGCGCTTTTAGATTATTCCAGTCCTCGATAGTCGGAATATGCACACCTTCAAATAATTCTTTGACTTTATCCGTTTGCGGCATGTAATCTCTTTCGGTGTATTTGTCAAAATAAGCACCAGAAGCGTAATCTGATTTTTCGAAACCTACGAATGTGCGACCACGTTCTTTAGCAATTTCCATGGATGCTTCCAACGAATAGAAATTCATCATCATGAAGAATGTATTGGCAAAGTCTAATGCCTCACGTGATTCGTACATGATAAAACTCTTCGCTAGATAACCATGTAAGTTCATCGCACCAAGACCTACAGAGTGTAATTCTCTATTGGCTTTTGCAATGGAAGGAACCATCGCGATATCTGTTACGTCTGTCACTACAGTCAGTGCACGCATAGCTGTTTTGACAGATTCTTTGATACGATTATTGTCCATTACCGTCGCAATATTCAGTGAACCTAGATTACAAGAGATACCGTAGCGGATGGTGTCTTCTTTACCATAGATTTCGATATCTGATACTTCAGATACTTGCATGATCTCTGTACAAAGGTTGGAGAATTTCACTCGGCCGATACCATTCAAGGCATGTGCACGGTTCGTATTCTCTTTGAAGAAGATATATGGATATCCAGACTCTTTTTGCGTCTGTGCAATTTTCACTAATAAGTGACGTGCATTGATTTTCTTTTTCTTGACGTTCGGGTTTGTAATCAATTCATCATACCATTGATCCATATCCATCTCATCTAGGTATTGACCATACTCTTGCATGACAGTATGCGGATAGATCAAGTAGCAAGGCTCATCTTTCTCCGCTAATTCCATGAACTTGTCCGGAACGATGATACCGATGGACAATGATTTAATACGTACTTTCTCATCGACGTTGATTTTCTTACAATCTAAGAATTCTTCGATGTCAGAGTGGAAGATATTTAGATATACGGCACCCGCACCAGGACGTTGACCCAATTGGTTGGCATACGAGAACGTATCTTCCATGATTTTCATAATCGGAAGCACACCTCCAGCACGACCGTCTACACCTTTGATAGCTTCACCGCGGGCACGGATTTTTGAAATATTGAATGATACACCACCACCTATAGATGATAGTTTCATAGCTGAATCAACGGCATAACCAATACCGTTCAAGTTGTCACCGATCTCGTCCAAGAAACAAGAAACCAGCTCACCTGAGCGTTTTTTTCCAGCATTCAAGAATGTCGGGGTAGCAGGCTGATATTCTTGATTAATCATGATTTCGGCATACTCAATAGCTTTTTGTACACCTTCCTCACGTGCTAAAAATAATGATACCGCTACAACGCGATCTTCATAGCGCTCTAAAAATTTTTCTCCAGAATCATCACGAAGCGCATAGCTTTGGAAGAATTTGAATGCAGCCATGAACGACTGAAAACGGAACTTCTTCGCATACACGAAGTTGAACACTTGTTCCATATCTTCAAATGTAAACCACTGGTAGAAATTGATGTAATAATCGTGTTCAATCAGATAATCAATTTTTTCTTTGAGTGTGTAAAAGAAAACCGTATTCTTATTTACATACTCTAAGAAATAGGCGCGCACAGCTTCCTTGTCTTTGTGTAAGCTGTACTCGTCATCATGTTTGATCATGATTTCGTTATTAAGCAATATCCAGTTTTTTGCTACCTCGTTTGCTATCATAGTATTGATTCTTAATTATGTCTATAAATTGATTAATATCTTCCATTGTCCCGGACAGCTCAAATTTAAATGCCAACGGGATTTCGAATAATGCAGCTACTTTATCGCCAGCTACACCAAAGTTTCTACCCCAATTGCGATTGCCGCTCGACGTCACAGAAAATAACTTTGCACAGTTTCTACTTGCAAAATCTTCTGTAATGGCCGGGATTTGACCAAAGTTTGTCGTGAAGGTGACCAAGTGACCTTCATCCTCAACCTGCATATCCTTTTGAATGCGAATTGCTGTCCAACCCGTAATCTGTACCACCTTGTCAATAAAGCGCTGTACGTTTCCTGTTTTTGTGTCGTAATATAGTATCATAAATAGGGATTTCTTATGATAAATATTATTGTGTTACTGCGACTTCTAATTCTTCAGGTTTGAAGCCGATGATACGGTGTTTGATTTCTTCACCATCCAATACGATTACCGTAGGCACTGTTCTTACTTTAAACTTAACAGCCAATTCCGGTTCATCAAATGGGTTGATCGTCTCGTACGAAATACCTTTATTATCTAAGTATGCAGATACTTGTGCGCATGGAGCACAATCGTTTTTTTCGAATTTAATGATTCTTGCCATGTTGTATATTAAGTTTGATAGCAAACCCTTCTCCAAAAAGATCTTTTTTGGATAAAATCTACTGATATTTGTAAATAACGCTGCGACCGCAGAAGACTGACTACGATCCTCTAACAAATATCTTATATTTTATTTCCGTGCGGTAGTTATACTTTTCCACATTATACACATTCGACTTTTTAAAAGTGCCTTTGTTGGGTAGTTTTGTTTGTAAAACATTGTAAATCAATTATTGTATGTTGTGGATAACTTTAAAAATTGATTTTGTAGTCTAATTTTTACAGTCTTATAGGTTTAAAATTTTAATGTAAAAAAAATATATTTTTTAATAAAAATCGTTTCGATTTTATTAAATTTTAAGCCTATATATAACAAGAGTTTTACGCACTCCTTTGGCCAATTATCAGGTACTAATTAGTATTTTTATAGCACAAATATTATCTCATTTTATGAAAAAAATATCTTTATTCCTATTGTTGTTGACGGGTGTTACGGTGCAGGCTCAAGAGAATGTCACCTTTCAAAAGCCTTCAGCAGAAATTTTAGCTTTAGCTGACTACCAACGTCCACCTGCGGTAAGTTTAAGCCCGGATAAAGCGTGGGTACTATTAAGCTATCGTCCTACGTATAAGACTTTGGAAGAATTAGGCCAAGAAGAAATCCGTCTGGCGGGTCTACGTATCAATGCCAAAACACGAATCTCTAGTACAGAGAATTATTTTCATAATTTGCGTCTTCGTGCTGCTCATGATGGTAGCGAATTTGATATTGCTGGGTTGCCTGCCAATGCGCTGATATCCAACGTTTCATTTTCGATGGATAGTAAGTATATCGCGTTTACACATACCAATGATTCGGGTGTATCCTTATGGCTCGTAGATGTGGCTAATAAACAAGCGAAACAAATGACTGACTACGATTTGAATGCTGTCATCACAAATCCTTATCAATGGTTGCGCAGTTCGACAGGTCTGTTGATCAGTAAATCACCAGCTAACCGTGCTGCATTGACCGATCACAGTAAGGATATTCCATCTGGTCCTGTGGTGTCGACGAGTGGAGGTAAAGTATCGCAATTGAGAACATACCAAGATTTGTTGAAAAATCCTCAAGACGAACAAGATTTTGTAGCATTGGCTACGGCTGAATTGTATTGGATCGATATTGCGGGACAGCAAAAACAATTCTTGCCAGCGGATATGTACACACAGACCAATGTGTCACCTGATGGCAAATATGTATTGGTATCGAAACTGAAAAAGCCGTTCTCCTATGTAGTACCATACAATTCATTTCCGCAAGAAACCAATGTATACGATATAGAAGGTAAATTGATCAAAAAAGTCAATGAAACACCATTGATGGAGATTATGCCTAAAGGATTCTCATCGACACGTCCAGGAAAACGCATGTTGACATGGAGATCGGATAAAGCAAATACCCTATTCTTTGTACAGGCATTGGATGGCGGTGATGCCAACAAACAAGTAGAATATAGAGATGAAGTATTCACTTGGGAATTTCCATTTGACCAGGAACCAAAGTCGTTGACAAAGGTGAAAGATCGTTTTGCAGGTATTATCTGGGGTAACGACACGTATGCATTGGTGTCTTCGAGTTGGTATGATACGCGTAATTCGAAAACTTTTGTGTTGAATCCATCCACCGGAGCTACCAAATTATTGATCGACCGCAATAGCCAAGACATCTACTCGCACCCAGGCAGCGTACATCGTGAAAGAAATCAATTCGGAACGTATTCCATGTTTGTCAATAAAGACAAAACGTATTGGGTAGGAGCTGGTCACACCAAAGAAGGTGAGTTTCCATTTATTGATGAGTTAGATCTCAAAACATTCAAGAAAAAACGTATCTATACTGCACCTGCTTCGGAGAAGCAAGAGCGTATTGCCGAGGTCGTGGATATTACGAAGGGTGATATCTTGATCTCTTTGCAGTCCCCAAAAGACTACCCTAACTATTATGCGAAAAACATCAAGTCGGGTAAAATAAAGGCAGTTACAGCGATTGAAAATCCATTCAAGAGCTTAGAGACTGTCCACAAAGAGGTGCTGAATTACAAACGTAATGATGGCGTAGAATTGTCTGGTACACTTTATTTACCAGCAGGATATGATTTCAACAAAAAAGAAAAGCTTCCATTATTAATCTGGGCTTATCCACGTGAGTACAAGGATAAAGCTACAGCAGGACAAAGCACGGCTAATCCTAAGGAATTTACTTTCCCAAGCTATGGATCGTTTATCTACTGGGTATCCAAAGGATATGCTGTATTGGATAATGCTGCTTTTCCTATCGTAGGTGAAGGTAAGGCGGAGCCTAATGATACATTCATCCCTCAACTTGTGGCCAATGCGGAGGCCGCAATCAATGCTGTAGATGCTTTGGGATATATTGACCGCACAAAAGTAGCTGTGGGTGGACACTCGTATGGTGCTTTTATGACTGCACACTTATTGTCTAATTCAAATTTATTTGCCGCAGGGATTGCACGTTCTGGTGCGTACAACCGTACATTGACACCATTTGGTTTCCAATCTGAGCAACGTAACTTCTGGGATGATCCGCAGTTATATATCAAGATGTCACCATTCATGAGTGCTGACAAAATGAAGACGCCAATGTTATTGGTGCACGGTGCCGCTGATAACAACCCTGGAACATTCACTTTGCAAACGGAGCGTTATTTTCAAGCGCTTAAGAATCTGGGAGCCCCAGTTCGTATGGTTATTCTTCCACGCGAATCGCATGGCTACGCTGCCCAAGAGAATATTTTCCACCTATTGTGGGAGCAAGATCAATTCTTAGAAAAATATTTGAAAGGGAAAAAATAGTAAATCGAAAGGGCGCAAAAAGCGCCCTTTTGATTTAAATAGAGATCTAATAAGGTAATTGCAACATACGGAACTCAGCCATCTGAAATAACGTACCCGATCCTACGGCCCTTACCCGCAGTCGATAGAAGCTGTATGCGGTTGTATTGTTATAAGTAAACGTGTAAGTTACTGTACGCCCATTATTGTTAGGTCCTCCAGTAGTAGGGAATATAAAATCGTCTTTGCTATCCAGAGTTACCCAAGTTACACCATCATTCGAGGCTAGCATATCCCAGTTTTTCGGATCCCGACCTGGCGCGTCATTCCCTGTCGTCATGGTATACGCATTGATAACCTGAGGCTGAAAGTACTCGAATTGCCAATGAAAAGTGTAACCGATCTGATCAAGATTGGAATTAAGAAATTTACTGTTAATATTATTGTCGATAAGTTTTAGCGAACCTTCACTGTTTTCCTTTCCACCGTTGTTTTCATGCGATACCGAAAACTCATTTTCAAAGGTAGTCAAATCCTTTACCACACCAGATGCCATCAATAGCATATCGAGTCTGGTTTTTGATCCCTTTGGTGTGATCAATTCCACGTAAGCGTTGACAAATTCGCCCGGGTTGATATCTAGTAGCATGCTTGCTGTCTCGGCATGCTTTTGATAATTTGAATTTCCACGCTTAATAAACCAATTCGTTTTGGATACTGCCATACTCGTATTATACGACATCTGCAGATTTGTTCCCGATCGAGTGGCAATAAGTTCGACCAGCGAGGTAGGCAATATGCTTACCGTTTCCTCTCGCTGCGCCCAATATCCTTCTTCATTCAGGGATATCAACTTGACATTGTAAACACCTGTATTGAGAAAAGTATGTGTAGGGGAGGATTCTGACGAAGTACTATCGTCATCAAAAGACCATCTACTTTGTACTGCATTGGTAGAGCTATTTATAAATTTAATCGTAAAAGGGTCTTTCGGATCAACTATTTGAGTAGTAAAAGCAGCAGTAGGTTTTGGCAACAAACCCTCATTGTCAGTGATTGTTAGCTCTTTTTTTGAGCAAGAAGAGATCCCTATTATAAGGGAGAGTGCTATACACCAATGTTTTATAGTCATAATCGTTATATTTTAAAGTTGTAGACTAACGTACTTTAATCATCCGCCACTCTGCGAGCTGGAATAAGTTTGTACCTCCTTTTATAGCAGTAATATTCAGTCTATAGCGCAGATAAGATGTTGGAAATTGGACATTGAACCTACGTGTCAATTTTCTTGCACTAAACATCTCTCCGGTACGGCTGTCTATGGTTGTCCATACTATCCCATCATTGGAACCCTGCAAAACCCAATCTTTCGGATCTCTTGAATCCGCGTCATTTGCTGATGTCAGGGTGTAAGCGCCTATTTTCTGTGGTTGAGTAAATACCAGTGTACATTCCAAATCACCGATATAGTCTGATTGCAAGAATTTACTGTCGAGGTTATTATCTACTAGTTTCAGCGAACCTTCATTACTATTCGGACCACTATTGTTGTCCCGATTTACCGTAAATACCCCTAGATGTGTTACATCTTCTTCCAAGATATTATCACAGTCGACGAGGATAATTGTAAAACTTTTTTCTGCATTAAGAATATGCAAAGTTGGATTTTGGAGACGTACCATTATAGCCAGCTGTTTACCCAGATTATTGTTGATTACAGTCCAAGGTATATCGAGGGACAGTCTAGCTTCGCTGGCATTACTTGGAAAGTTTGCTCTAGGGGTTAGTGTAAATTCGCCATTTTTTAAAGCTACGGTATTGTCGGGTAATGTTTTGTCCTGAATCAAGGATGGTATAATATCCGCATCTGCCACCGCATCCACAGAAAAAGCAGATCCAGGGAAACTTGCTAAGTTGACCAGCATGGGAATCGATATCCCGCCTGAGCTACTCGTGTAATTTTGTCGGTCTTTAGCCTCAATAATAGATCCTCCCGTTTGTAAGGAGATGTAATGGATATCCGTTGCTGTAAGCAGATCTGCAGTATTTATTACAATAACACCCGTATTCTGCGCTGCATCTATTGTATTGCCCTTTCCTACATGCGCTATGGTATAACCTATTCCTATTTTTTTGCCAAAATATTTTTCGACCTCCGTCCTTGTAACCGTTATGTTAAACTGAGCAGCATCAGATCCATAGGTCACTTTGGCAACATTGTCGATCATTACCGCACTCGATGCAATTGCTACTACGTCCGTTAATTTACCTTCTTGTATCTGTTTAAGAATAGTATCTTGGTTAACTTGTAGTCCGACCTCAAAAGCTTTTCCAGCACCTCCACTCAATTTGAGATGAACGGGGATAGTGAGTGATTCATTAGTTTTGATAATATTTCCTATTGTGTTGCTTGCAGCTACCTTCACCCCTTGGGATTTTTGCAAATCAAAGTCTTCAAGATCTGTATCTTGACAAGCTATGATACCGAAGGATACCGATACCATTGCTATCCATGTGATTATTTTAAATCGCTTCATGATCTATAAATTATTTATCCAACCATACCCGTCCGTCCAACTGCCAATTCAATTGACGTGGTACTTTTAACCAACTTATTATCTGTGCAGAGATATCATATGTACGTGGCACCAGTTGGCCCAATTGTGTGGTCGATGGGGCACAGATAAAATCATTAAGAAGGGTGGTAGGATAGTTGGCATTACCAAGATTAAGATGCGCTCCAAATGGTCCATCATCCATAATCTTACCTCCCGTATTGCTCCCTATGATTGGCCAAAATCCGGCTAGGTTATCATAGTAAGGATGGTTAGGATCTACCCCTAGATCACAACTGAACTGTCTAACCATATCATCTGGCATAGCTGTTTTCCATATTTTTACATCCGCCAGATATGCATCCGAGCGCCAGCTTTCGCGGGTAGGTAGAAATCCTATGCGTAGAGGCCATTCTGAATCCAAGTTGCCCCATCCCGTGATATCGGCTTCCCGATTGAACTGACCATTGGTGTACAACCTTACCCAGCGCTTATCCTCTCTATGTAATCCGACTATCGTAATGGTATTCCAGGTGGCATCATTCAAGCGTTGGTTCTGATCAGCTTTTACTTCGCCATACCCTTTGTCACCTCGAGCATTGAAAACCCAAAAATTATCCGAAAGGTGGATGACCCATCCATACATCAATTCCCTATCCCAACCGCCTTGCCAGGTTTGACGCTTACCAATAATAGAAGGGTGACTGAATCTATAATTGTTATTGGATCCTCTATTTTTCTTTATTTTTAACTCAATAGTAAAATCAGCATTCCCTAGGTTGAATAATTCATTTTCGGTCGGCAGTTCGGCATATTTAACATCATTGAAACGCATAAACTCCCCGGAGAGTTTATTACCTATATATGGTTTACCAATAAACTTACTGCTATATTTTGGCGAATAAAAAATGCTGAATGTATTTAATGTTGGATTACTGAATATAGTGTTGTCATTTTCTGTTGGAGGGATTTCAAAATATCCTCCCTGACTTGAAGTGATGACGACTAACCAATCTTCACGGGCATATTGTTCCCTTTTTTCCAAAGCTTTTAATATTTCATCTACCTTGCTGTCAAAACTGTTGATGGCTTCCCTATATTCGGGGAAAGAAAGGTCAAAACCACTATTTTCACCCGCTTCGAGTACATCTTCAAAGTGAGCCGTGACCATAGAAAGGTCTGTTGTAGCCAAAGTGGCGATTACCTTGTTTTTAACGTCGTTGTCATTCGTTGCCAATTTAGCTTCTGCGTCCGTTCCGTAGTTAGCTATAAAATCTGAATTGGGACTAATGATTTCTATTTTGGCATTTGGGTTGAAGTCGGTAATCCGACTGAAAATAGAGGGATAAATATCCAATTTATTAGTTGCAAAATTATTATCTACCACTCCATGTTTTACATAGTTCACCCCGGTAAAGATATCCGTCCAATTTGCAGCTATGCCCTGCGCATTTTCTTCGCTTAGACCAACCCATGTATGTATGGATTTGGGCAGGAGGCGAGTGAGTGTAGGAGTTTTGGCATCTCTTACGGATTGTCCGCGCGCGCCATCCACAATCAGCAATAATACTTTACGCTCCCCATACACCACATCTATTTCTTCATCCTCTCCCGGCAGGGGAATAGTTTTGCTAAAATCTTCCTGACATCGACCAAACAAACTTATAGTCAGTAAAGTCAATACCAGCAGTTTTATATTTCGTTGTAGCTTTTCCGTTTTCATAATCCCTTTATTTATTCTATAATCACCCTAATTATATTAGATACATCCTTATTATCAAATTTGCTAAATTGACCTATCAGCAATACAGCACGTTTACCATCCTCAGATGTGGTTTCAAAAGCTTGTTGGATAAATCCGTTAAACTGCCCGGTGGCGTTTAACTCTGGAGCCGCCAAATTTCCTGTTGGGCTAAGTACCATAAAGCGATTTCTTGTAATTCCGTCATAGCTTAAGAAATTTCCCGATACAATAATGAGCCCGTCATTTAATTGTTTAGCGTAGTTTGGCGCAGCTCCTATAAAGGTTTTCGCTTGAAAGCTTTCATCCAATGTGCCATCAGCATTTAACAAAGCCATATAGCGTGCAGACTTGCCATTGTAATTCGAGAATAGACCGACAAGCATATACTTATTCGTCGTTGGATTGTAAGTAACATTCGTGATGTTGTAATCCGCACCTGTTCCTCCTGGATTAAACGTTTCGTCGATGGTGCCATCAGCATTAAGACGCGTTATGTACCCTGTAGTTTTATTATCAAAACGTGTGAATTGCCCGAAAACCAAGAACTTACCTTGATGGGGTCCAGACTCATGCGACACGGTCCCTATATTGCCGTTGGCCCCTGCAAAAGGAGTATTGCCATTGAAGCGGAAGGTTTTATCCAATGATCCATCGAGATTTAGTCGTGCTATATGTCTTATTTCGATACTGTCCAAAATAGTGGTGTCTCGTGTTTCTCTAGCGTTTGGTCTATCATATCTCCGGCTTACATAATATCTAAAATTACCTGTTGCTATAAGTTTGTCACCCTGAGGATAGAGACGGGCCACAGCGGCATTGAAACCACCGTTAAATTTAGGAACATACTTCGTTGTGTCCGATTGGTCAGGTCTCCTGTATGGTCTTATACCTATCGAATCCAATCCGCCTGTAAGGTGCAAACTGGTCAAGTTGGAGATATTCTCCCGCTTCAAGTCGTAGCCCGAGAAGGATCCTCCGATGTAATATCGGTCTGCTATCTGGGCGATGGCATTGAGGGAACCATTTGCCCCTAAGCCAGTACGCCAGCTCACATCATAATTGCCATTAGAAAAAGTTCGTGCTAGGCGATTGATAGGTCGGACCAAACCCCTTCGGTTATAATCCGTAAAATTGCCAATATATATAACTTTCCCATCAGGAAGGACCAGTCGGTCATTTACCACATTGTTAGTTCCTTGCTTTGCTTCCCAGGTCGGGTCAATTTTTATTCTCCCATTAACTTCAAACTCAGGCCCAAAGATGATAATATCATTTACTGTGATGGACATGATGCCACTACTTGCGTATGGAGGTACTTTGACTTGTAGATCATCCCCATTGAGACTTACGATCTCTGCTTCTTGTCCACTAAATTTGATAATCGCTTTGTCACGATATTCAGATAGTCCTGACACCTTGAGGGAAACGATTGTTCCCACGCTGCCCGTTGCAGGTGAAGGTACGATTGAGCGGTTAAAAACAATACCCAGCGTTTCTTTACCTTCTCCATAGGGCTCCGAGAAAAAAGTAGTTTCTTTTCTGCAACCCATCAAAAAGGATAGGAAGAGTACCACTACTATATATTTTATAACTGCATTTTTCATATATAAAGAATGTTATTTAAATGCCACATGTGTGAATATTGAGAGGCTTCCATACTAATTTCTTTTACTTTGTATAATATCCGACTTGATGTGCGAATCGATATATCCCAATCCTCCCTCTAGGTAGTCCAATACGTGAACGACCCCATTGTGAGGCTGTATATCCGATGATGCTACAGGTACCCTCTTCATATTATCAGGATTGGATAGATCGCTGATATAGGAAATATGCAATTTGCGGTAGCCCATATAACGGAGGACTGATTTGCCGTCCGAACTCACGGCATCATTGAATACGACGCCTATATTACATACTGCATCTCCTTGAGATTGGTAATTTTGTCCGCCATACACATTCATCAGATTGAAATCTATTTGCGGATAATCAGCCAATTTGTTTTTCCCATTAAAAATATGTCTGTGTAGGTAAAATTTCCAGATTTCAGGATCTACATCAGCGAGCACTTTTATGGTGTCCAAGCCGAGGTAATACAGTTCTTGATTCAATCCTCCCGCAGTGAATGACCCAATCAGCTTTTTAATATTTTCATCCCTAGGGGCGAAAAATGTAAAAGTTTCCTCTTTAAACTTATCTTCCAGACCAGCTAGACGGATTATCTGTGCAATGGAGTCAAATTCTCTAGGTTTAGCATCAAGATAATCCATTATCGTACCTTCAAAAGCAGCTTCTGCACGTCCACCATCGGTATAATATTCGTCTTTCTTACAAGCAAAGAATAATACTGTGCTGAGGAAGAGTAGAGCGATCTGTTTTATTAATGATTTCTTCATAACTTTCAATATTATCTTCCTGTTGTTGTCCAATATTCATTTAAAACGATATGTGGGTTGTATTCCCTAGCACTTTGATCTAATGGCCAAGTCCATGCACCGCGGGTATACTGATCCAAGTTCATCGGAGCCATGGTCCATTGAGAATTTAGAATTCGACGTGTACGGATCAAGTCAAAATAGCGATGTCCCTCACCAAATAGTTCCCTACAGCGTTCGGTATAGATAAAATCCTTCAGATCACTGCCCCCTGCACCCACATATAAGGATGCATCTGCCCTTTTGCGGACTAGATTGACAGCTGCGATAGCTTCATTATCACGGCCTAGTTCTGCCAACGCTTCTGCCTGTAGCAAAATCGCATCGGAGTACCTAAAAATAATAATGGAATTGTCAGGATAGCCTTGCTCATTGCCCGAGGTATATACATTGTAGGCAAATTTTTTCAGCGCAAACTGTCCATTATCTGATGCGATATCATCAAACCACATGTCACGACGTAGGTCGGCTTCACCATCGGGATAGATAGCATTCATGTATTCGGAAACATAATAGGCAGCGCTTATCGATTTATCATGTCTTGGGAATAAATACGGCCATCTTAAAAAGTGACTCCAGAATTGGTAATGATTTCTAGGGTCAAAATCGTCCCAAGTCTCGCTAAACCAATTGTTGTCGCCGTAGTTGATGCTGCGGTAGAATTCGAACAGAGATTCTGCGGTTCTACCTTTTGATACTTCTGCCCAATTTTGAGGCGTCAGATCATATAGTCGATGTGCCTTACTATCTATTAGTTCTTTACCTAGTGTAGCTACAGCTGTATAATGACTTTGGCTGTTGGCACGATCGAACGATGCATTCCAAGCGTGCATATGCATCAATAGCGCTATAATTGCTCCTCGTCCGGCACGTGCGCCGCGTTCTGAAGGATCACTATGTGTCCAAGGCATCTGATCTTTGTGGGGAGTCAGATCGGCGATGCATTTGTTTAAGACGGAAACCATATTTTCGCGACCTATCGATTGCGAGAAGTAGGGTTCGGTATAATAGACCACATCACCATATAGACGTACCATCCAAAAATAGGTAAAAGCCCGGATAAATTTTGCTTCGGCTATGTAGCGTTCTTTATCCGCCCCATCTACGCCAGGGATGCCTTCATCCAATTTGGATAGCAATATATTTGCACTTTGGATTACCTGGTAATAGCCTTTCCAGTTCGTTATTCTATTTAATTCGTAATCTTCATAAGTCGGAGAGAATATAGCAGTAAGCAAATCATTGTCACCGAGTACTTCTACAACAAAGCGCTCGGCAGGATCTAATGGCCGTGTCCGGGCATCTCCCTGATTGGTCGTTGCCTTGATTTCTCCCGATCGTGCCTCCCCAATAGCCCCCATTACCCAACTTTCTCTTATTTTATCAAAAAACTTAGAATACATAAATGCCATATTTGCCTCTACGTCATCTTTATTCAAATAGAAGTTGTTTCCCGTCAAACGATCTACAGGATCTACAGTCAGGTACTTTTGGCAGCCCGCACTTACCATAATAGTCGCCATTAAGAGAATGCGTTGAAAGATCTTTGCTGATATCATATATTTTTTTCTTTTCATGGCCTATTAAAATGAAAGATTTAAACCTATATTATATGTTCTGGGTATTGGGTATCCGTTGGAAAGATCACGTCCCATACTAGTTACGTTTTCCGGATTCGGTCCGCTGTACTTCGAAAAGGTCACCACATTGTCCAAGGATGCATATACCCGCACACGCTCCAATCCATATCTGCTCAATAGCCCCCTACTGAAATTGTATGCCAGTATCATGTTATTGATTTTAAAATAAGACCCATTTTCGGCCCATAATGTCTGATCGTAGCGAAACGGCCGTATAGTTCCACTTCGTGTGTAGGCATAAGCATAGGGGTACATCGCTACATCTCCTGGCTGCAGCCACATATTGTAGCCATCTAGAGGCACGACTACTTTATTGTCCTTACCTTGCCCAAAAGGGTTGGCCATGAGTCCCATACGTTCAGCAAGTGCATTATTCAAGATAGTTCGCTTAGCTGTGTATGAAGCATATATGCTAAACTGTATATTCTTATAAGAAAATGTGTTTTGAACACCACCTGTAATCAAAGGCTGATTGTTCCCGGTGCGGACCATATCTCTACTGTCCAAGATATAGTCACCATTCATGTCTTTCCAAATCGGATCTCCCGCTTGAAAAAATGTTCCATCACTATTACGGTAACGCAATCCAGAAGTGGGGTCAATGGGCACATCCTCATCTCTAGAATACACACCTTCATTGATAAAAAGATAGTTAGACATAGTTGCGGTGCCTACGCGGAATATATTATGCTGTCCGTTAAGATTATCTACATTCCATTTTATAAATTGTCCTCCGTAGTGTGCGGGTAGTTTGAGTAATATATCCTTGTTGAGCGCTCCATTGATAGAAAATGTCCAAGTAAAATCTCCTCCTGGGCGTAGTGGTCTTATGTTTAATGCTAACTCATGGCCATAGTTGGCGATTGCAGCATCATTGGATGCTAATACATCGAATGCAACCGTGCTGTTCAATCGCTGATCAAATAGCAAGTTGTCCACTTTCTTGTAATAAGTGTCATAGACAAAGTCTATGCGATTATTAAATAAGGCGATATCTAGACCAAAATTATATTGCATAGACGTTGTCGGTTTTAGATTCGGATTCGGGATCTGACCAAAACGGATACCTACGCCTTTTTGCTGGTTATAGTTGCCCGTGATGTCATAGCGGCCGTAGATCCTCTCCAGAGTACTATTAGGCATCACATTAATTCCCCAGCTGCCACGGATAGAGCCAAGGCTTAGCCAAGGTGCGGCATCTTTGACCCACTCTTCATTATGCGCATTCCAACGTAAACCAATCGCCGGGTTTTTAGTATAGAGATTTCCGAAACCATTTCCAGACGAACCATCCATCCGGTAGGATAGATCCACGATGTATCTTCGCTTGTAATCGTAGGATGTCGAAAGGGCAAAGGACAAGGCTCTTTCATTTTTGAAATTATCCAATAGTCCCCCACCTCTAGAGAAAAAACCGTCGTAACCCAGAGGTCCTTGAAAATTGTCATTTGGGGTGCGGTCTTGCTGTATTGGGAAATCCTGACGGGTTATATTCCGAACTTCATTGAAAAGGTTGATAAAAATATTATGTGATTCATTAAAAGTTTTGCTATAGTTCAAAGAACTTCGGCTATACAGCTGAGTTTGTCTTCCTGCAAAGGAATAGACTTTGGAAAATTGATTGTTTGCAGCTGCTGGCGAGAAAGTGTCTTCAGTGCTCGAAACAAATTCATAACTCAACGCGGAGGTAATTCTTAGACCGTCTATGATCTGATACGATCCCTCGACATATGGTCGGATAAGGCGTACGCCATTTTCGTTGTTGGTACTGATCGAAGAAATGTACTCCGATGAGACCGAGTAAAAGGAAGGTGGAGGCAAGAGGGTCGAGGATAAGCCTCCTGCTGCTACTCCTGTTTGCAGGATCCCTGATCCGTCACCCTTGTTTATCTTACCGAGTTGCGCAAATACCTGTCCTGTAAATCGTAGCTTGCTATCCGGACTATAGTCCATGCGCAGATTGGTAGAGTAGCGATCAAAACCTGTATTGCGGATAATACCCGTTTCGCTATAGTAGCCAATGTTGGCTTTGTAAGATAGTACACTATTTCCTCCATCCACACTTAAGTTGTGACTATGGTTGTAAGTTGTTTGAAAATAAAGATCCTGCCAGTTTGTTGAATTATTAAAATAGGCATTCAAACTATCCGAAAGATGAGGCGTGTTTTGAATTCGGTCGATATCTGCTTGCGTCAATGCATTACCAAAGATCTGCTCGAGCTTGAGTCTCCGTTCTAAATTACCACCTAATGTTTCTCTTAGTTTTGGCGGAGTCCGCATAAAAGAATTGTTAACATAATTAATACGCGGTACTTCTGAATTGCCTCGTTTAGTATTGATAATAACTACCCCATAGGCGGCAAGAGAACCATATAATGATGTGGCCTGCGCATCTTTAAGAATCTCTATACTTTCTATATCTTCTGGCGGTATCATTGACAGAGGGCTCACACCAGGTCCTTGTTGCTGTAATCCCATTTCGGAGGCCCTGTCGGCATCCAGAGGTACACCATCGATTACATATAAAGGAGAGGTAGGCATGAGGATAGATTCATTTCCGCTACCTACAGTGCTTAGTGTAGAGAGACCACGTATCTGGGTCGTGCCACGAAAACCCGGAGCACCCGTGTTGACCTGTATATTCAGACCAGGAGCCTTTCCTTGTAATAGGGTTTCCAAAGAACCGGGTATATCACGTATGTCCTCAGCAGTGATGATGTTGGAAGCTCCGGTAGAGGTTTCTTTTGGTCTTTTTACATAACCACGTGTTACCACGACCTCATCCACTTCTGTACTGGATGGCTCCAGATTTACGGTTAAGGAAGTTTGTCCAGCAGCCAAGCTCACGCGCTTTTCTTTATAACCCACAAGCTTGAATAGGAGCGTAGTTCCGGATGCCACGGATACTGAAAAACCACCATTGGCATCAGTAGCTACTAATTGGCGACCTGTACTCACATTGATGACTGTAACACTGCGTAGCGCCTTGCCGTCTTCATCCAATACCCTTCCGCGGACAGTAGTTTGTGCCATTCCTTGGAGGCAGAGGCTCATACAAAATAAAAGTATGCTATATAATATCTTATTTTTCATAAAAAGGCCCTATTAGTCGTTGTCAAATTTTGGATTGTCATTTTTGAAATGAAATACGATTTCCCAATCGCCTTTCCTGAAGATCTTAAAAGCTAAGGAAAACGTGGAAACTGTCCTAACACCTCCCCAGCCTATACGGGAATATTGAAACACTACATTGGCTCTGTCGCCTTGTGCATAATCAGTCCGTATCGAAGATAATGGGATGGGATAGGCGACGTCGTATTGCACATATTCGGATGTCATTTCTTTATTAAAGCCGTGCACTAATTGATCCCATCGGGTTTCATTGAATTCCACAGGATTGATGGCGACACTATCTTTATTCAGGAATTTAAAACGTAGTTTATTGCCATTCCCTCCTTCAAATGGCCGGATATACACAACGACATCTTTCTTGAGGTTGTTATTGACCAGCAAAACGTTCGTTCGCTCACCCGTTATATTGGAGATATTAGGTAAGATATATGCCCTTTTTCGCGGGTCATTAGGCGCATTGGGGTCTGGGGCTACTCCTCCCGTATAGGGATTGATGTCAGAGGATGGCTCATACGGCAGTTCTCGCCATGGAATCAGCTGAAAATCTTTTATATAGCGTATCCCACCCGAATTTGTGAGTTTGAGGTCAAAAAAGCGAATATCTTGCGTTTTTAAAATGGTATCTACGGGACGTGGGGTTATGCGTTCTGCAGTAGCTGAGGGATGCATAATAAAACGACCACCTGAATCCACTTCAAAGATTGGTTTGTCTACCAAGCGGCGTTTACTTTCGATCTCCTGTAAGGAAGCTTCCTTTCCATCGTATTCTGCGATCCATTCATAGGTCGGAAATACCTGTAAGAAATCTGTAACTGCCTTGCCATCGCCAAAGCGTGGATTGATAATCTCAAATTTAATTGGCAAAGTGGAGTTATCCGCATTTAGCCGATTTATTACCGTAGTTCTCCCTAATCTAGTCTCCAATATTTTATCGGAATAATTAAGGTTTTCACTAATAAAATCTTTGTCTTCGGGCAGATTGTACATTTCCGAGCAAGAGGTTATAGACACGCACAAACCTGCTGCAATCCCCAAAATATTGTATTTTTTATAACTTATCATATATAGGCTATTGTTAAGTTTATCTGTCTGTTATAACTCTTCATAATTTACTGACCAGTCTGCCAATTGGAATGTCGAACCCGATCTAATACGTGTGATAGTCAGACGATAATAGGCAAAAGGCGTGGTGTTTCTGAACCTAAATACTCGTTGCATAAACCTGTCGACAAATTCTTCAGATGTTCTGGAATCCAATAGCGTCCAGCTGCTGCCATCCTGAGAACCCTCTAGTCGCCAATCGATTGGATCCCTTTCTATTGCATCATTTGCGGAGGTCAATGTATATGCATTGGCTACGGAAGGAGTATTTAACTGTACTTGTAACCATAATGAATTGCTAAAACTCACGAGAAATTTTGTTTGTGAATTACCATCAAAGACATACTTGGACGCCTCTACCGCATTCGGACCACCGCTATGTTCTGTAGAAGCTGTAAATGTGCCTCCTATGAGGTCGAATAGGCTAGGGGGAGGCGGAATAAAGGTGAGACGTTTCACAAAGTCTGCAAAGCCAAAGACATGGTCGGGCGATAGTACATGTACTATTCCATTTGTCGTTTCAATATTTATGGATGCTGTGCTGGTAGTTACCCAATTGCGCGTAAATGAACTTTTTTTAGTGTCGCTAAATTCAATAACCGAAGGTCCTCCATCAATGTAGCCCGAAGAGTAAGATTGGATGAGTTTTCCATGCATCGGATAGCCATATCGAAAATCGCTTAGGGACTTTCCGTCCTTGGAACTTAAAGAGTCACTACTCATCTTACCCCGGATAATATATTGGGATAACATCGTGTCCAGATGGATGAGGTTCACGTCGGATAAATATTCTCTAGGTTGATCTGCCTTTTTACGTACCGTGTTTAGATTTTGTATTGCCAATCTAAAGCTTTCATTCGTCGGTGCAAATAGGGTGACGCCATCATTACTCAACAGTTGTTCCAGTCCTACGCGATCGATAACTTTCAGCAATGAATCATATACACCAGGTTTACTTTGTAAATAGGTATAGGTATTTCCATTGAATTGCTCCTTTTTCAGTTGATATTTATAGAAGCCATTATCCTTGGCACACGATACGGCCAGTAGGCAACATAAAAGATATAGTATTCGAGCTTTCATGATATTTCTTATTTATGTATTTTATTGCCAAAAGTTGTTTTGTTCCAATAGTCCATTTTGTCGGATCAGGGACTCGGCGATAGGCCAGTATATTCCACCTTCATTGATGAGCTGTACAAATTTTGGGTCATTATTTTTAATTTTGTGGTAGCGGACAAGGTCATACCAGCGATGTCCTTCACCCATCAATTCCCGACGTCTTTCCAGAAAAATAGCATCTACCAGATCACCATTTATGGTCTCATTATAAATAGGTAATCCTCTATTTTCACGGATACTATTTAATAATTCGACTGATCCATTACGATCTCCTAAAACCGCTAAAGCCTCTGCGCGTAAGAGTGCCATATCCTCTAACCTGGAGAATACCAGCGCACTAGAAAAAATACGAAAGGAAGGGTCTGTGTTACCACCTTGTATGCATTTTATTTTGCTTAGTATCGGGTATCTTCCATTGAAATTGCGGAAGTAATTTTCGTTTACGGGATTACCTAGGGTATCGATACTAAAGCGTTCATCTTTTGCCTCATTAAAAACAGATGCAATGGTCTCTTTGGTGTAATATATGTCAGGAATGCTCTTATTGACGATAGGTGCAGCCAGCGTTAGCTCTTCTACTTGTCCTGTGAAGTTGGCTTCTGCATGTCCCCATATCGATGGAAAAGCAAGCATCTGACTACTGTGTTTGTCATAAAAGAATCCGCTAGGGGACACCAGGCTTGATGTTGCGACATAGTTGATGTTTGCTCTTGAGTAATTGTCCATGACATAAGCCGTATAGGTCGCCACATTGGGGTAGTTTTCCTGCCAAGCAGACAGGTGCGCAAGGATTGCATAAGCAGCAATTTTTGTAGCCAAAGTCCCATCCCATCGCGATGTAGCTTCATTGTAATAATTGCCGAGTTGCTCGGGCTCATTTACACTGTAACGCACCGGAAGATGTAGGGCCGCTTGTTGAAGTTCCTGTTCTATCCATGCCATTAATTTTCCTTTTTCTTCTTGCTTTTTGGCGGTAAAGCTGCCTTCATCCGAGCGAGTAATAAGAGGGACATTACCCCAGATTCGTGTCAAATTGAAGTAAGCAAAAGCACGAAGAAAGCGGGCTTGGGCCATGTCAACATTTAAATTGTTTTGCGTATATCGTTGGTCTTTTTCAAGCACCTCTGGTGCACGTTCCAAGAAGATGTTGGCCTCGTTGACCGCGGCATACCAGCGTCGCCAGTTGCGCAAAGCTTCCAGAGTCGGATCGTTGGCATTTAGTTCGTTAGCGGCAATAGCACGCAAATCCATACGCGATGGGATAGCATATTCGCCACTCCGTACCTCTCCATATAGCCAGAAGGCATTATGGTCTACCAAAGCGGATTTAGTCATCGCATAGACGCCCATCAATTTGGCACGGGTATCCTCAATTTTTTCCCACATGTTCTCCTCAGAAACCACCCGCGTAGAATCGATGTCAAGCATCTTACTACAACCAGTACATAGTAGGATCAAAAACGATAAGTTATAAAGTATCTTTTTCATGTGGTTATTTTATAAGTTTAGTTTGAAACCCATCAAAAATGTTCGTGGGATAATCATATTATAGCCTTCGTCGTATCCAAGGTAATTGGCAATCTCGGGGTCGCGTCCAGAGTATTTGGAGACCGTAAATAGGTTGTTGGCAGCTATATACACATAGACATTGCCACCGCCCAATCTAGAAGACAATAAGTCTGTCAGGTTGTAACCTAGCGATACTTGTCTCAATTTCATAAAGGAGCCATTTTCAAGGAAAAGGTCTTGCGAAGACTGGTAAGCATTTACCTTGCTCCAAGGGTTGTATAGCGGATATTTGCTATAGTCCCCTCTTTTTTCCCAATAGGTGATTTCTTTGATAACGCTTACGTTCTTCGAATTTTCATTATTTATAAAATCAAAGCGATTAGCCATTTCTTGGTTTAGGATCTTACGTCCTAAGTTGAAATACAGATTAACTTTAAGATCAAAATTTTTGTAGTAAAAATCATTTTGCCAAGATCCCGTCAGCTTAGGGATATAGTTGCCTTGTAAGACCCTATCTTCGGAGGAGATACGGTTATCTCCATTCTGGTCTTTCCAATTCGGATCCCCGGCTTTAAAAGTTAAGCCATTATAGTTTTTCTTTACGCCACTTACTTCTGGTACATCAGTATCCGACTGATAAATCCCGTCATTCTCTAGTAGCCAAAAAGCATCGATACGCTCGCCAACCTTTAGTTTACGATTTTGTATAACGACTTCGTCCAAACCACCTGGCAAAGCTGTTAAGGTGTTGTTATTAATGCTCAGGTTGATTCCCGAATTCCAACGAAAAGTATTCACAGCACTTGGAATAATATCGCCTCCAAAAGCCAATTCTACACCCATGTTGCGAACATTCATTCCGGACTCCAGACTATACTCATAGCCGTATTCCGCATATGCCGGAATCGTCAATACTTGGTTTTTGTTTTCTTTGATATAGGCGTCAAAGGTGAGGTACAAATTTCGTTTTGAGAGTGAAAGATCAAAACCTAGATTAGCCTGATCTGTATAGGCCCAAGGTATATCATAGCCGATCCAACCATCCTCGTAGGGTCTTACCAAGGCTGCAATGCCATTATAGGCAGGTACGATTACATTACCGGTATAGCCTATCTGTGCGGTATAGACAGGTCCTTGGGATATATTGTCGTAGGTATTCAGTATACCTAATCGGCCTGCGCTGGCTCTGATTTTGAAACTTTCAATTAGACTGTTGTCTTGCATGAATTCTTTTTTGACATTCCATCCTAAGGATAGCGAGGGTGTAAACAACCATCGGTTTGTGGGTTGAGCATTAGAAGATCCATCATAGCGAAGCAAAAGACTAGCCGTATATTTGTCTTGCAGGTTATAGGTTCCTCTACCGAAGAAAGAAACCAAATTATGTCTTGTGCGGTCTAGGAATTTGTAAGTGAGCTGTCTCGGAAAAGCGGTAGGATTGAGGAAGTCCCCGCTATTTGGATCGGAATTTAAAAGGTTAATCTTGATATTTGGATTGATGCCTTTATATGCATACGCATAATTGTATTTATGTAAATCCCATTGTAAGACATTTCCTGCTTCTACAAAAAAGTTACTATTATCCATTTTCCAATCATACGAGGCTACACTTTCCTGTATCAACCTTTGGCTATAACCGTAATAGTTTGAAGCAAAACTGTTTCCTTCCATTAGGTCATCGTGGTGAAAAAGATCACGAAATCCTTCATTATAGTCTACCATCGTGCTTGATCTTAATTTGAAAGAACCAAATTGGGCATGGAGGGTCATGTTTCCTTCCAATATATTGGAATAGTTGTCATCAAACCCCTTGTCCAGAATCCGTTTGTATGCATCGTAGGTGTCCTTGTTTGGAGCCAGTGGAGCACTGAGATCAGGAATATAAGCTAACATAGCATAGCGGTTCCTTAAGTTTTGATTCCGGTTTCTATCTAGACGTGCTGCATTTATATTCGTGTGGAAAAATAGCCACTTGAGCGGCTGTAAATCCAATTGGAAACGTGCATTGTATTTCTTAAAGTTTGTCTCTTCCGCGATTCCGCTATTCTGTAGCGTACCTAAAGAGAATTGAAAATTCGATCGTCTGCCACCACCAGACAGACGGGCATTCACGCCATAGTTCAATCCATTATTATAATAGCTGTCGCTCCAGTCGGAGACGCCATAGTAGCGATTATTCAGCGAATCACTGAGATAGACAGGATAGGTGTCGTCTTCATTATAACGTCCAGCAGTCGTATAGAGGTCATAAAACTGTTTTCTGAAACGATTTTCATAATCTCCGTTGATCGTAGTGACCTGCGGTCGATTGGCCATGCCTACAAAACTATTGACACTGATTCTTCGCTTATTGTCCGTTACACTTTTCTTGGAGATAATTTTAATCACTCCATTAGCAGCCAAAGGACCGTATATGGCAGTGCTTGCCATATCTTTAAGCACTTCAATGGAAGCAATATTGTCTATGTCAATATTACTCAATAGGTTGTTTTCTGGACCAATACGATCAATATCGTAAGACTGGATCATATAAGAAAAGGGGTGTGGACTAATCATCGGGATGCCATCCACAACGATTAGCGGCTGGTTTTGATACGCGTCCTTATTGCTGAATATAGGTGACGATATGCCACGGATAAACATATAATTAGGCGTTCCAGGCTCACCCGTAGGTTCGCTCAGAAATAAACCCGCTGCTTCACCCTTTAGTAATTGCGGGATAGTAGCATACCCTTGCAATGCAATATCCTGAATAGATTTGTGCACGGATTTAGTCTTAAGATTTTTGAAATTAAGTTCCAGTATGGAGTCTTGCAACTTAGGGACGGTGTCCTGCAACACATGAAATGATCTAGCTGTCACAAATTCCCGTACTGTATGCTTTGCAAATAGCTGCATCTGAAGCAATAGCATAATCAAGACAGCTGGAATACCGACATTATATGTGCTTGGAATATTCTCCTTCATATAAATTTAGGTTTAGTATTATTTTAATTAATATTTTATAATATTGGTTATAGTCGTGATAGAGTGCAGCTAGGTATACATAGCTCACTATCACTCACATTACAATTTCTATTCTATAAGGTTTATAAATGGAATTCTTTCAATTCCGTTTCTCTTCATATATATTTGAATAACTAATTCGATTTAGCAACGAAATTTTGCTTAATCTTTCTTTGTAAAAATTACGTCCAGTTTATCGGAACTATAAGATTTTTAATAAAGAATTAACTATTCTTCAGAAAATGTATTTTTAAAATTAGGTATTAGCCTTATTTCAGATTTTATAATGGTATAGTTTATATCGGTATGTAAAAGAATTATCAACTTAAGTTACAAGATTTTCCTAATATGAATCTTAATTATTAAATCGATTTAGCGTATTTCAGCAAAAAAACTCATTCTACAATTTAAATATATACATAAAAATTATACAATAAAATTTTATGTTATTTTTTTTTGATATTTTTTTGTAACCAGTCATGTGTAGCTAAAGGGATACAGTTAACAAAAAATATCAAAGACTATAGCTGATAACATCCTTGGAGTCTTCACTTTGTAATCAGAGCACTATTTTCAAGCACTGAAGAATCTGGCTGCCCCTAGTTTGTATGGTTATTTTACCACGTGAGTCACACGGATATGCCGCTAAGGAAAATATTTTCCACTTGCTTTGGAACAAGATCAATTCTTAGAAAAGTATCTGAAATGAAAATAATATTTTCAATAAGGAGGAAGTATACTAACCTCCTTATTTTTTGATTATTATGTAATAAAATTTGTTACATTAAAAATTGTTTCTATCTTTGTATCGTTATGAATAATTTGAGATTCTCAACAGCGGTACATATTTTGGTTCTTCTTGACAAAAATCGAGGAGAATTACTTACTTCAGATTTTATTGCTGGAAGTATCAATGTCAACCCTGTGGTAGTGCGTAGAGAACTTAAATTGTTACGCGAAGCAGGTTTTATCGATGCAAAAAAAGGTAAAGTAGGAGGGTGTACATTAGCCGTTTCTGCAGATAAGATTTTGTTAGGGGACTTGTACAAAATTGTGAATAGGGATAATATGTTGGGGCGCAAGAATCAAACAAACCCTAATTGTCCTGTTGGTAAACAAATGAATGATAAATTGGACATCTTATTTGACAATACAGATAAGCAACTGATTGATGCACTAAACAAGCAGTCTCTGCAAGATTTTTCAAATCAGTTCTCGTAACTTTTTTTTAAACAATATTGTAACAAAATTTATTACATTTAAAAATAATAATATATGAAAATAGCAGTAATAGGAGCTACTGGATTTGTCGGTAAATCATTAGTATCAGAATTAGTAAATCGTCAACACAGTATTAAAGCGTTTGCACGTAATACTAATAATTTATCTACTCAAGAAGGGGTAGAGGCTGTTGCCTTAGATGTGAATGATGTTGAACAATTGGTTAGTCATCTAACAGATGTGGATGTAGTCATTAGTGCGTATAATGCTGGATGGACTAATCCAAATTTGTACGCGGATTTTTTGAAAGGGGCAAAATCAATACAAGAAGCAACGAAAAAAGCTGGTGCGCAAAGATTAATTGTAATTGGTGGTGCTGGAAGTTTACAAGCTACCCCTGAGATACAAATTGTGGATACTCCAGATTTTCCTGCTGAAATCAAACCTGGAGCTTTAGCAGCTCGTGATTTCTTAAATAACTTAAAAGATGAAACAGAATTGGATTGGACATTTTTCTCACCTGCTCCAGAAATGCACCCTGGAACATCGGGCGTACGTAAAGGTACTTACCGCTTAGGAACGGATTACCCAGTAACCGATGAAAATGGAAGAAGTGTACTTTCGGTGGAAGATGTCGCTGTGGTGATTGCAGATGAAGTTGAGAATCCAAGACACAGCAAACAAAGATTTACAGCGGCTTATTAACCTTTGTAATTGGCTGAAATCAAAAAGTAGCTGTTCGTCTAAAAACAGCTACTTTTGTGTATAGTATGCTATTATTTAGCTGCCTTCACCTGAATTGGTAAAATCACATCTCCCCAAGCTAAATTGATTACACCTGCGGGATCTACTGATATAGTAAATTGTTCAACCATAGGATTACCCATAGTAGATTGGGCTGGCACACGAAGCTGATCTTCCTTATCGCTGTAGCCAACTCCCCAGCCTTGCCATTTTTTACTAAAAATGATAGTGCTTTCGGTCTCTCCCGGAATTGTCCACAATCCATATTTTCCTTTAGGCAATGCTTTGCCCTGAACTAATACATCTTTGTCAAATTCTATAGTGGTAATTTCATTGGCTCCGGTACGCCACACTTCTCCTAGTTTTGCGATGTCTACACCGAGCTGACGTCCTTTCAGAGAAGGCTTGCTGTAATGAATGGTAATGTGCACACCATCACTGGTGGTGGCATGTACTGAATCTGGTGGACTAGGGCGCTTGGATTTATCCTGTTGCTGCGCAAATGCAAAATTGATAGTCATAAAGGCTAGAATGACAGCCATTATTGTAAGCTTAGATTTCATAATATTTTATTTATTCGTTATTGGATTTTCTATCTCTGTCGGTTCTGTTTTTAGGCACATCCAGATTCGGTAGACCTTTATGTCTTTTCATCGTTTTCGTATCTCTAAAACGCTTGTCTGAGGTTGGATTACCCATTTCGATGTTTCGGCTGTGATCCTGCGGGGTTGTGATTTTATTTTTCATAATACTTGTGGGTTATATGTTAACTAATCCCTCGTATAGCATGCACGAGGCTCCTCTATTATATTAACGTTTGAACGGGGAAATTGTTCAGTATATTTTTATATAAACTTGAAATTCAAGGTATTGTCATAAACAAAAAAAGGCTCTGCAAATCGCCAGAGCCTTTTTTGGGAGAGTATTTTTTTATACCAAGTATTCAAATAATGTTTGATCTTTATTGATTTCTATAAAATCAAATTTATATGCTTTGAGACGTTCGATAAAAGGAATATAGTCCTTAGGGCTATTCAATTCTATACCTATCAAAGCAGGACCACGTTCGCGTTCGGTTTTTTTGATATACTCAAAACGTGTAATATCGTCTTTAGGACCTAATACTTCGGTTACTAACAAGCGTAACGCACCAGGTCTCTGCGGAAATCGGACAATGAAATAATGCTTGAATCCTTCGTACAGCAAGGACATTTCCTTAATTTCGCCCATGCGGTCGATGTCATTATTACCGCCTGATACGACGCACACTACTTTTTTGCCTTTGATCTCGTCTTTGTGAAATTCCAGAGCAGCGATAGAAAGCGCGCCTGCGGGCTCGGCGACGATAGCATCTTTATTGTATAGTTCTAATATGGTGGTACAGATCTTACCTTCGGGGATAGACCTTACCGAATCCAAAAGCTGCGAACTAATATCGTAGGTCAGTTGGCCTATTTTCTTCACCGCAGCCCCGTCTACAAACTTGTTGATTTGATCCAACGCTATAGGTCCACCATTTTTAAGGGCAGCCTGCATAGATGGCGCTCCTTCGGGTTCCACGCCGTACAGTTTAGTGGTCGGCGAGTATTTGCGCATATGAAAACTCACTCCCGATGAAAGGCCTCCACCACCAATAGGTAGCAGGATCGCATCGACTTCAGGCAGATCTTCCAAGATTTCTACTGCCACAGTTCCTTGACCTTCGATGATTTGTAAATCGTCAAAAGGAGGGATGAATGTCATATTATTCTGCGCACAATAATCTATTGCCGCTTTTTGACAATCATCAAACGTGTCGCCAGTAAGGATAATTTCGATATTGCCATTACCCCACATTTCTGTTTGTGTAATTTTTTGTCGAGGTGTAGGGCCGGGCATGAAGATCACGCCTTGTATATCTAATCTTTTGCAAGAAAAGGCTACCCCTTGTGCATGATTTCCGGCGCTCGCACATACAACACCCGCAGCACGCTGCTGGGCCGATAGGGATGAAATTTTGTTAAAAGCACCACGTAGTTTGTACGAACGTACGACTTGTAAATCTTCTCTTTTTAAATAAACATCAGCACCATATTTTTCGGATAGATGCAAATTATATTGCAACGGTGTCCGTGTTACTATAGCTTTGATTCTTTCCTTGGCTTGTAAGGAATTGATGTCCAACGTTGATAAATCTAAACTCATTATGCTACAGTATTAGTATGACTTGATATTTCAAATTTAATAATATAAACCCAATTATCGTTACGGTTTTAGCAATAAATGGATTCAACAAATTTAAATTTGTGATAAACATGTTTCGTCACTTCTTTGGATTAAGGAGAATACAATCTTATTAATGCCTTTTCCTAACTTAATTTGTTTTAATGATTTAGTGATCAAATAAGTATAGCTAATACCAAGAGTCCCGCACCCATTAGGATGCTGACAACAGCTAGATATACTAATCCGTATTGTAATGCTTTCTGTCTCATGTGATTTGTGTTTTAATTACATGAAGTTAAATCGCACTAAAGCATTTATAAATCATCAATAGACGAACGACCCTATTTATAGACGAATGACAGGGCTTCTCTTTCAGCTTGTATTAAAAATTTGTTTTAATTAACTTTAGATTAACAATTAATAGCCGGCACCATGTCTTTTCGATGTATAATAGTTGATGATGATACCATAGACCGATTGATGGTTGTAGCTCATGCCAAGAAATACAGTTTTTGGATATAGTAGGTGAGGGAAGGATTTGCGAATGCACAGAACCTAAAATAGAAAAAGGTGTCGCATGTTTATATACTAGCTTAAGGTATAATTTTGATAATCAACATAATATCGATTCCATGCTTTACTACTATGATATTTAAATGCACTGAAAGCCGTGGAAAAGGTGGAGAATCCTTCTATAGAATGGCACGCATCTCATATAGGAGATAAAATATTTCTGCGTATTCAAGACAATGGACATGGAATGCCTAATGCCGAAATTGATATTCTTTACAACAAAGAAGGGATAATAGTCAACAAATCTGGTTTTGGTCTCCATCTAATGCGCGATCTTGCCGACGTAATCGATTGTGAATTTGAAGTGGTATCGGATAAAAATAGTGGGACTTCTATCTCTGTGATTTTATAAATCAATTTGTTGGAATAAAAAAAGCGAGAGAATTTACTTCTCTCGCTTTTTTGTATTTCTATTTTACTAACGTCAATAAATCTTCGTCGGTAATTTCTTTTTTAGCGTCCGCTAATGTTAGGAACCGTTCGTATGTAGATGCTAACGTATCTTTGTCGAGATGATGACCCAAACGCTCTAGATGATGTTTCAGCGCATGGCGACCCGAACGCGCAGTCAGGATGATATCTGCTTCTTCTAAACCTACATCTTCAGGACGGATAATTTCGTAATTTTCACGGTGTTTCAAGAATCCATCTTGGTGTATACCTGATGAGTGAGCGAAAGCATTACGGCCCACAATCGCCTTATTAGGCTGTACAGGCATATTCATCATCGTGGACACTTTACGCGAAATGTATGTGAATAATTTGCTGTCAATATTGGATGTCAATCCACCGAAAGATTGGTTGTGTACTTTCAGAATCATAGCTACTTCTTCCAAGGAGGTATTACCAGCACGCTCACCGATACCATTAATGGTACATTCGATCTGGCGGGCTCCATTTTGTACCGCAGCAATAGAATTTGCTGTGGCTAATCCTAGATCATTATGACAATGTGCAGAGATAATAGCTTGATCAATATTACTTACGTTTTCTTTCAAGAATTTAATTTTCGCGCCATATTGATCAGGTAGGCAATAACCATTGGTATCTGGAATATTGACTACAGTGGCACCCGCGCCGATTACGGCTTCGACCATTTTCGCTAAGAATTCTACATCAGCACGACCAGCATCTTCTGCATAGAATTCCACATCTTCTACATACGACTTCGCATGTTTTACAGCTTCTACAGCACGTTCTAGGATTTCTTCGCGTGTGCTGTTGAATTTATATTTGATATGCATGTCTGACGAACCTATACCCGTGTGGATACGTGGTCTCTTGGCATATTTCAGCGCGTCAGCAGCAACATCGATGTCATTTTTGTTGGCCCGTGTCAACGCACAAATGATAACGTCATTCACGGCTTTGGATAATTCTACTACCGATTGAAAATCACCAGGGCTTGATACGGGAAATCCAGCCTCGATAATATCAACGCCTAAGCGTTCTAAATCTTTTGCGATTTCGACTTTCTCAGGTGTTGTCAATTGACATCCCGGCACTTGCTCCCCATCGCGTAGTGTCGTGTCAAAAATGTATAAGTGATTCGGATCGTGTAACATATGTTCAAATTAAAAAGATAAAATCAAAAAGCCAAAAAAATTAGACTCTAATTGTTAATCTATGTTTATACCTTGGTTATTTCTACTTAATAAATTCTAAAACTTTTGCACCCATTTCGTTTGTACCTAAAATCTTGTCGGCAGGAGTTTCTGCATTCGCGATATCGCCCGTTCTCCAGCCTGCTTTCAATGTGTCCGCTACGGCATTTGTAACCGCTTTTGCTTCCTCTTGAAGACCAAATGCAATATCCAACAATAAAGCAGCCGATAGGATAGAAGCTAATGGATTCGCTTTGTTTTGACCTGCAATATCGTGTGCCGAACCGTGAATAGGCTCAAAAAAGCCTGTGCTATCGCCAATAGAAGCGGATGCTAACATACCCATAGAACCTGCGATTTGTGAAGCTTCATCCGTCAAGATATCACCAAATAAGTTGGCTGTTAATACTACGTCAAATTTTTTCGGGTTTTTCACCAATTGCATGGCTGCATTATCGATAAACATGTGTTCTGTCTCTACATCCGAATATTCTTTCGCTAATTCTTGAACTACTTCTCTCCAAAGACGGGAAGTTTCCAGTACGTTAGCTTTATCTACCGAACATAATTTTTTACCACGCGTACGTGCTGCTTCGTATGCTTTACGTGCGATACGTTCTACTTCATAACGGTGATAATTCATCAAATCTGATGCAAAAGTGTTGTCTTCGTTGCGTTTTTTCTCACCGAAATACACGTCACCGGTCAATTCGCGGAAAAATAAAATGTCTGTTCCACGTAACACCTCAGGTTTTAAGCTCGAAGCATCTAACAATTCATCAAATAATAGAATAGGACGTAGGTTAGCATATAAACCTAACTCTTTACGGATTTTTAATAAACCCTGCTCAGGACGAACTTTTGCTGAAGGGTCATTATCGTATTTGGCATGACCAATCGCACCAAATAAAATCGCGTCCGAAGCTTTAGCTTTTTCTAAAGTTTCATCAGGAAGGGGATTTCCAGTCGCTTCGATTGCAGTATGTCCCATGATTGCTTCGTCAAATACGAATTCATGGTTGTATTTTTTTGCAATAGCTTCTAAAACTTGCTTTCCCCAAGTCGTTACTTCTTGTCCAATTCCATCACCTGGAATGATTAGAATATTTTTCTTCATTTCTTAACCTACGGTTTCTAATATATTTTCTATGGCTTTTACTTCGCCCTTCTCTAATACAATTCTATGTTCGATGCAAGATGGTATTTGCGATTCATAATGACCTACATAAATCAATGTTTTGCCATAATGTGCCAATTCGTCTACCACATCGTTAAAATATTTGGCTTGGTCGTTATCCAACCCTTGGCAAGGTTCATCCAACACCAATAAAGGGGGGTTCTTGATGATTGTTCTTGCTAACATCGCTAGTCTTTGTTTTCCTAGCGGTAAAGTATGGAGATTTTGATGTTTGACATCCGTCAAATCAAAAAACTCCAACAATTCTTCTATTTGCTTTTTCTCTTGAAATTTTACGTCGATAAACCAACCGATACTGTCGTAAAATCCAGATGCTAGGGTATGCCATACAGTAGCGTTTTGCTCAAAATACCAATGCATTTCGGGCGATATAATCCCAATTTTTTGTTTGATGTCCCAAATGCTTTCGCCAGACCCTCTTTTATTCCCAAAAAGGGATAAGTCATGTCCATACGCTTGTGGATGGTCACCATTTATTAAACTCAAAAGTGTTGATTTGCCTGAACCATTTGGTCCTTGTAATAACCACTTTTCACCTACATTGACTTTCCAGCTTACATCTTTTAGTACGACTTTTTCTCCATAGTGAATATTGATATTATTCATTTCGGCTACGACATGGTAATCAGTTTGTGGAATTTCACGTAAGAATGCAGGTAATTCTTTGCGTTGACGCTTTTTATCCCGGGCAAATTCACTTGATGAAGTTACTTTCTCTAACTTTCCACCTACAATATGTGCATAGGAATTGATAGCTTGAGGCAGGTTGTTGTCATTGGTGATCAAAATGAGCTGTACACCTTCTGCAACTAAATCATCTAACCACTGGTTGAGAACTATTCTGGAGTTTTTATCCAACCCGGTATAGGGTTCGTCTATAATGAGTAGCTGAGGTTTAGCCCAAAGCCCCCGAATTAATTGTAATTTCTTGTGTTCGCCGCTTGATAACTCAATCAATTGGGAAGATTGCACATCTTCGAATCCAAACGCCGCAATACGCTGCTGAATAGCTGAAAAATCTAGATTTTCTTTTTGTGCATAATGTTGCAACTCGGCTTTCACCGTCAGGGTATCGTGGCCTTGATGATGATTGTAGCGTTGTTGGTAGTAGAAGTTTCGGTCTCCCTCAAGATTGGTGAATTTATACCAATTGGAAATGTAAACAACCTTAGCAGGTAATTTAGAATTTGTATCAAAATTTAATTGTACCGCATTATTCGAAGGAGTTAATCCTGCAATTGCTTTAGCTAAGGTAGTTTTGCCAGAACCAGACGTTCCGCCAATAACGTAATTTTCACCTTTTTGGATAGACCAAGAAAGAGAATCCAGTACCACATTATTTGGGTATTGAATCTTTAAATTATCGATATGGACGACTGGTTCTGTCATTTTATTTTCTTTGTCACTCCGAACTTGACGAGGAATCAAAGTTTAGATTTCTCACTGCGTTCGAAATGACATTTTTATCTATAAAAAGAAAAAGGTCTTGTTTGCTCAAAGTTTTCAATCTCTGCTTTGTGGCTTAAAATGAAATCAATATCATCGTAACCATTAATCAAACATGATTTTTTGTATGGATTGATTTCAAATTCGAAAGATTCGCCTGTTGCTGCGATAGTAAGCGTTTGTGCTTCTAAATCCACAACAAGCTGTGCATTAGGGTCAGCAAATACTTGTGCAAAAATCTTTTCTAAGAATTCTTCTGTTACTGTGATGGGCAATACACCATTGTTCAGTGCATTTCCTTTGAAAATATCCGCAAAGAACGAACTGATAACTACTTTGAACCCGTAGTCGTCAATTGCCCAAGCAGCGTGCTCACGTGATGAACCACAACCGAAGTTTTTACCTGCTACTAAAACTTGACCTGAATACTGAGGATTGTTCAACACGAAATCAGCTTTTGGTTGATTGTCGTTGTCGAAACGCCAATCACGGAACAAGTTTTCACCAAAGCCTTCACGTGTCGTTGCTTTCAAGAAACGAGCAGGAATGATCTGGTCTGTATCGATATTTTCAATCGGTAGTGGAACTACCGTTGAAGTTAATTTTTCAAATTTTTTCATTAGAATATATTTATCTATTTGAATAGAATTTGTTCTTTATTGTGTGATTAATTTAAAATAGCTCGTACTTCTCTTAATTTTAGTGTCATGCTTGTCGCATCCTTATCCACCCACTTGTTATAATCTGCTATGGCTTCTAGTCTTTCTGCATCAGAAATGTAACCTTCTTCGACCATTTGCTTGGAAGAGGCTACTTGTGACCAAATTTTAAGTTTTTCAACATGGGCAGGAAACATACGTTCGTAATGTTCGTCAGCGTTGAAAATCTCGATTTGATGAAATCCGTGCTCTTCAAAAATATCAATTAGGTCAAAGCCAATACGGTTGTTCATACCTGCATCTTTGCGCCACATCAAAAACATGTTGTAAAAATTCTGCATGGTATCAGGAATTTTAGGTGTCCAATTGATGGCTTCGTGGTTATAATCCAAAATGGAAACTTGACCATTCGGTTTTAGCAAAGATTTTATTTTATCAATGGCTTTGTCCAAGGTTGAAATCCACTGAAAGGTACGTGCAGACACTATTAAGTCAAATTTTTCTTCCGTTTCGAAATCTAAAATATCGGCATGGATCAATTCTAGATTCGCCACATCAGAAAATTGTGATTTACCTTCAGCAATAAAAGAAGCCGTATTGTCAATTCCAATAACATAACCCGTTGGACCAACCAACTCGGCAATATCTTTCGTAATTGAACCTGTGCCACAGCCCATATCCAAAACCCTCAAACCTGGCTTCAAAGCTGATTTAAGTGTTCTGTAATCCTGTTCCAACGTACGCTGATTGAAAATAGAATTCGCTTGTTGAGCGGATCTATCAATCACCTTATTTTCGGTAGCAGTTACTGTTTGGCAAATTTGGCACATTTTGTTAAAGTAAAAAGTTAAAATCCAAAAGGATTAAACCTTAAAGTTCTATATTAAATTAATTCTCTTACGTCTACAACTTTACCTGTGATGGCTGCTGCTGCTGCAGTCAATGGACTTACCAACATCGTCCGTGCATTAGGACCTTGACGACCTTCGAAATTTCGGTTTGATGTAGAAACACAGTATTTACCTGCAGGAATTTTATCTTCGTTCATACCCAAACAAGCCGAACATCCTGGCTCACGTAATTGGAAACCTGCTGCTTCGAATACTTTGTCAATTCCTTCTGCTTTAGCTTGAGCTTCTACTTGTTTCGAACCCGGTACAATCCAAACTTCTACATTTTCCGCTTTTTGTTTACCTGAAACAAATGCCGCTACTTGACGTAAATCTTCGATACGAGAATTCGTACATGAACCGATGAAAACGTAATCAACTGGTTTACCCAACACACCTTCACCATCAGCAAAGCCCATATAGTCTAATGCTTTTTGGTAAGAAGGTTGTTCGCTTTCTGGTTGCGCTGCAGTAGCTGGAATATTTTGAGATACTCCAATACCCATACCCGGATTTGTACCGTAGGTAATCATCGGTTGGATATCAGCCGCATCGAACGTCAATACTGCATCGAATTGCGCATCTTCATCTGAATATAAAGTTTTCCAGTAAGCTAATGACTCCTCCCATTTTTCACCTTTAGGCGCAAATTCACGACCCTTGATGTATTCGAAAGTTGTTTCGTCTGGCGCTATTAGGCCACCACGCGCACCCATTTCGATACTCATATTACATACCGTCATACGACCTTCCATGCTCAATGAGCGGATAGCCGAACCAGCAAATTCTACGAAATAGCCCGTACCACCAGCTGCGGTAGTTTTAGAAATCACGTAAAGGATAATATCTTTTGCGCCTACACCTTTTTGCAATTCACCATTTACTTCGATTTTCATCGTTTTTGGTTTCGATTGCAAAAGACACTGCGTAGCGAAAACTTGTTCTACTTGTGATGTACCAATACCGAAGGCAATAGCACCAAATGCGCCGTGCGTAGAAGTATGGCTATCCCCACACACCATTGTTTTGCCTGGTAAAGTAATACCTAGTTCAGGACCTATTACGTGCACGATACCCTGGTATGGATGACCTAAGCCGTATAATTCAATACCGAATTCTTTGGTGTTTTTGGTCAACATGTCTACTTGGTAACGTGATAATTCTTCTTTAATTGGAAGGTGTTGATTTAATGTAGGGACGTTGTGATCTGCTGTAGCAACAGTTTGGTTGGGGCGGAATACAGGAAGACCTCTTTTGCGCAATCCATCGAATGCTTGAGGAGAAGTCACCTCATGAATCAAATGCGTATCGATATACAATATATCTGGAAAGCCTTCTGCACGCTTGACGACATGTGCATCCCAAATTTTTTCTACTAATGTTTTTCCCATTTCTCTCTTATATCTTATAAGTAATTTCGAAAGGGATAAAGCTTATTGGGCTTTATCCCTTTTTATTATTATCAAAATTACAAAATATTAAACAGTTTTAATTGCTTTCATTGCGGTCATCGCTTTACGCAATTTGCGACCTACAATTTCCACTTCGTGATTACGTAAAATCTCATTGATTTGCACCAATTTCACGTTGTCTACAGAACCGTCTTTGCCTTCATTAAAGTTTTTACCAACGACGTCCGTATCAATTTTTTTCATAAAATCCGCAAGCAAAGGTTTACATGCTTGGTCGAATAAGTAACATCCGTATTCAGCTGTATCAGAGATCACACGGTTCATTTCGAATAATTTTTTACGCGCAATGGTATTAGCGATCAATGGAGTTTCGTGCAATGATTCGTAGTATGCTGATTCGGGTTTGATACCAGCTTCAACCATCGTTTCGAATGCTAATTCCACACCCGCTCTCACGAAAGCCACCATCAATAGATAGTTGTCAAAATATTCTTGCTCGTCGATCTTAACATCTCCAGCAGGCGTTTTTTCAAAAGCAGTTTCACCTGTTTCGGCTCTCCACTTTAATAAGTTTGCGTCGCCATTTGCCCAGTCTTCCATCATAGTTTTAGAGAACTCACCAGACATAATATCGTCTTGGTGTTTTTGGAATAAAGGACGCATAATATCTTTCAACTCTTCTGACAGTTCAAAAGCTTTGATTTTAGCAGGGTTGCTCAAACGATCCAACATACCTGAAACACCACCATGTTTCAACGCTTCTGTGATTACTTCCACACCATATTGAACCAATTTGGAAGCGTAACCTGCATCGATTCCTTTTTCTACCATTTTGTCGAATGACAAAATAGATCCGGTTTGTAACAAACCACAAAGGATAGTTTGCTCACCCATCAAGTCAGATTTAACCTCTGCTACGAAAGATGATTTCAATACACCAGCACGGTGGCCACCAGTACCTACGCAGTACGCTTTTGCTTCCGCCCATCCTTTACCTTGAGGGTCATTTTCTGGGTGAACCGCGATCAATGTAGGAACGCCGAAACCTCTTAAATATTCAGCACGTACTTCTGAACCTGGACATTTAGGCGCTACCATAATTACCGTGATATCTTTACGGATTTGCATACCTTCTTCTACGATATTGAAACCGTGAGAATATGATAATGTAGCTCCTTGTTTCATCAATGGCATTACCGCATTGATGACTGACGTATGTTGTTTATCTGGAGTCAAGTTGATAACTAAATCAGCTGTAGGAATTAACTCATCGTATGTACCTACTGTAAAATTGTTATCTGTTGCATTTTTCCAAGAATCTCTTTTTTGTTCAATAGCCTCTTTACGTAAAGCGTAAGAAACATCCAAACCGCTGTCTCTTAAATTCAAACCTTGGTTCAAACCTTGTGCACCTGCACCTACGATTACGATTTTTTTACCTTTTAAAGCATTTACGCCATCAGCGAATTCTGATGAATCCATAAACTCTGCTACACCAAGTTGGTTCAATTGCTCTCTAAGAGGTAATGTGTTAAAATAATTTGCCATTGTAGTACTATTTTAATTTAGTCTTTTCTTAAGTTTTTTATTTATTGTTGATTATTCTTTTTTGTGCTGTCACATAGCCAAGATGTGTATTATCATGCCCTGCAGTAGTGACGATGATATCTTCTATGGATTCCAGAAGTGCACCATAAGTGCTTGTTTCGAATGGGGTAATGTTGTTCAATTTACCCTCATTGTAGTCATTTTCTATAGATTCAATCGTGGAAATAGCTAATTCTTTCAAGTCTTCAACTTCTTCTTGTGTAACGAAATAAGTTGGCTTTGTCCCTTTAGCATATGCAGAAACGTATTTTACGCTCGAAGCATCTGGTAAAATTCCCGTACGCACATAACATAATACAGGCGTAGTTACCACAATATGTCCAAAATTCCAGATAATATTATTATTAAATCCTGCCGGAATTTCATTCAGCTGTTCTAATGAAAGACTTTCAATATCCTTGATGAAAGCTTTACGCGCATCTATAATAAATTTAAATACCTCTTTCATATAGTTACATCGTAAATACTTGGTCTTGTTGATCTAAGAATTCGTTTTCTACGATTTCTGGTGCTGGCTCTTCTTGCTCGAATTGTTTTAGTTTTTCGTGGAAACCTGCGCTTGCCTTGATAATGGCAATACGTGCTCCACGGACAAATTCAATAAGTCCGTATTTCGTCAATTCTTCTGTTAATTTATCTATTTCTTCGCGGTGACCAGCCGTTTCGAACACGATATAGTCGGGACGAATAACGACTACATTCGCACCATATTCACGCAACAAACGCTCTACATAGACTTTTTCGTTTACCACTTCTGTAGGTACTTTGTATAGGGCTTGCTCTTGCCAGATTAGCTCGTCATTAGTATTGAAATAGGCTTTCAGCACCTCGACTTGTTTTTCAATTTGACGACAAAGTTTGCGTACTACGTCTTCTGATTCTGTTATCAAAATCGTGAAACGGTGAATGCCATCCACCTCAGAAGGAGAGGTGTTCAAACTTTCGATGTTGATTTTTCTTCTCGAAAAAATATTAGAAATACGACCTATCATACCGATAGCGTTTTCTGTATATAGTGTAATGGTAAATTCTTGCTTTTCCATTTTTTTTATTTCAATCTAATTTCCGACACGCTTGTTCCTTGCGCAACCATTGGGAAAACGTTGTTCTCTTTTCCAACCATTACTTCCAGCAAATAAGCGCCATCGTGCTCCAACATTGTTTTTAATGCTAATTCCAAATCTTTACGCTCTGCGATTCTTTGGCCATCGATGTAATAAGATTTAGCTAATGCCACGAAGTCAGGGCTCGTGATATTCACGAAAGAGTAGCGTCTGTCGTGAAACAATTGCTGCCACTGACGTACCATACCTAAGAATTCATTATTCAGAATCAATATTTTTACTTTAGCACCGAATTGCATGATAGTTCCGAGCTCTTGCAAAGTCATTTGGAAGCCTCCATCGCCAATTATCGCTATGACATCACGCTCAGGAGCGCCATACCATGCGCCAATCGCTGCAGGCAACCCAAATCCCATAGTACCTAGTCCACCTGAAGTGACATTGGATTTCGAAGAATTGAATTTTGCATAGCGACAAGCTACCATTTGATGCTGACCTACGTCAGTCACAATAACTGCATCACCACCCGTTAATTCATTCAATACGCGGATAACTTCACCCATCGTCATGATGTCGCTCGTAGGATTCAGTTCATCATAAATGACCTCCTTAATTTCTTCTTTTTCTAATTCGCGGAATTTTTGAAGCCATTCGGAATGGTCCGCTTTGTTGATTAATGACGTCAACATAGGCAATGTTTCTTTACAATCACCCCACACCGGAACTGCGGTTTTAACGTTTTTGTCGATTTCTGCTGGGTCAATATCCAGATGAATTATTTTTGCCTGTTTCGCATATTTGTCCAAACGACCCGTTACACGGTCGTCAAAACGCATACCTACTGCTATTAGTACATCACACTCGTTGGACATCACATTGGGCGCATAATTGCCGTGCATGCCCAGCATTCCCATATGTTGCGGATGATCAGTTTCTAAAGCACTCAAGCCCATTACGGTTGCTGCGGCAGGAAGACCACCTTTTTCGATAAAGTATTTAAATTCTTTTTCGGCTTTTCCTAAGATTACACCTTGTCCAAATAGTACAAATGGCTTCTTAGCAGAATTAATCAATTCAGCTGCAGCTTTTAAATACTCATTGCGTACTATCGGTTTTGGACGGTAGCTACGGATATGTGTACATGCTTCGTATCCTTCATATTGAAACAATTGAAGCATGGCATTTTTCGTAATATCAATCAATACGGGACCTGGACGTCCTGTACTAGCAATGTAGAATGCTCTGGCTAAAACAGAAGGAATCTCAGTTGCGTCTGTTACCTGGTAGTTCCATTTGGTCACCGGACTGGTAATATTGATGACATCCGTCTCCTGAAAAGCATCCGTACCCAATAAGGAGGCATATACTTGGCCTGTGATACATACGATAGGATTGCTATCAATCATAGCGTCAGCCAGACCTGTCACCAAGTTTGTCGCACCGGGTCCTGAGGTAGCAAATGCTACACCCACACGACCAGATGTGCGCGCGTAGCCTTGAGCAGCGTGAATACCACCTTGCTCATGGCGGACCAGAATATGATTTATTTTGTCATTATAATCGTATAATGCATCATAAATAGGCATAATTGCACCCCCTGGGTAGCCGAATACCGTTTCAACTCCTTCATGAATCAAAGCCTCCAACACCGCTTGCGAACCCGAGATCTGTGTGTCGGCCGCAATGGTCTGAGGTTTCTTTGTTTCTGTTTTCTCCAGTGTACTCATTGTATTAAGTCAAAAAGTTATAATAAAAAGGTATAAGTGATCGCTAGCTATCTACCTTTTAAAGTTCTTATTATTTAAATCCAGTATCCAAATACCAATTCTACTTTTGATTTTCGAATTTTACTTTCTTATAAGTCTGTCACACAGCCTTGTGAAGCATCCGCAACGGTTTTAGCATATTTGTACAATACACCTTTCGTTACTTTAAGTGCCGGTTGTGTCCATTTTGTACGGCGTTCAGCTATTACGCTATCTTCTACTTTCAGAGTGATCGTATTGTTAACGGCATCAATTTCGATGATATCGTCATCTTCTACTAAGCCAATCAAACCACCTTTATAAGCTTCTGGTGTAATGTGACCAACGACGAATCCGTGTGTACCACCCGAGAAACGGCCGTCTGTGATTAATGCTACCGATTTTCCTAAACCAGCACCAATAATTAATGAAGTCGGTTTTAACATCTCAGGCATACCTGGAGCACCTACAGGACCTTCATTTTTAATCACAACAACATCGCCTTTTTTGATACGTCCCGATGCAATACCCGTTACTAAATCTTGCTCACCATCGAATACACGAGCTGGACCAACAAAACGTTCGCCTTCTTTACCCGAAATCTTCGCTACAGAACCTTTTTCTGCTAAGTTCCCGTAAAGGATTTGCAAGTGACCTGTTGCTTTGATAGGTTCACTTAAAGGTTTGATGATTGGTTGTTCGTAATCAATAACTGATTTTACGTCAGCTAAGTTTTCAGCAACTGTTTTACCTGTTACCGTTATACAATCTCCATGTAATAGTCCATTATCCAATAAATAGCGCAATACGGCCGGCGTACCACCATACTGTTGTAAGTCTTGCATCAAGTATTTTCCTGATGGCTTGAAATCAGCTAAAACAGGCGTTTCATCTGACATGCGTTGGAAATCATCTTGTGTAATGTCAATACCCACTGATTTACCAATCGCTATAAAATGCAATACCGCATTGGTACTGCCACCTAAGATAATGATCGATCGAATCGCATTTTCAAATGCTTTTCGCGTCATAATATCCGAAGGCTTAATATCTTTTTCTAATAAGATGCGGATGTATTTGCCTGCATCAAGACATTCTTGTTCTTTTTCTTTAGAGATAGCAGGATGAGAAGATGAATAAGGTAAACTCATGCCCAAAGCTTCAATCGCCGATGCCATCGTATTGGCAGTGTACATACCACCACAAGCACCAGGGCCAGGACAGGTATGTTTGATTACGCCTTGGAAATCTTCTTCCGACATGTTGCCACAAATTTTTTGGCCTAAGGCCTCAAAAGCAGAAACGATGTTTAATTCTTCACCTTTATAATGACCAGGAGCGATTGTTCCCCCATATACCATAATAGCTGGACGGTCCAATCGTGCCATTGCCATAATAGCTCCCGGCATATTTTTGTCACATCCAGGGATCGCAATGAGTCCATCGTAATATTGTCCGCCACAAATTGTCTCAATGCTATCAGCAATCACGTCGCGTGACACCAACGAGTAACGCATACCGTCTGTCCCGTTGCTCATACCGTCACTCACACCAATAGTCCCAAAAGTAAGCCCGACTAAGTTATTGTTCCATACCCCTTTTTTCACGACTTGTGCTAAGTCATTCAGGTGCATATTACATGTGTTACCATCATAACCCATACTGGCAATACCCACTTGTGCTTTGTCCATGTCGGCATCCGTCAGCCCGATGCCGTAAAGCATAGCTTTGGCAGCAGGTTGTGTCTCGTCTTGTGTAAATATGCGACTATACTTATTGATTCCCTTTTGGTTATCAGATGATGACTTCATAATTCTCTTGCTCTAATACTAAGTTTTTATATTTTCTTTGGATCGTAGCACCAATGCTATGTTCCCATTCTTCTTTATAAATAATATGATCAACTTGTTTGATCCCGATGATTTCAGCTGCTGTACCACTCAAGAAAGCGCTGTCAGCGGTGTAGATATCCTGGATAGTAAGTTTCTTTTCGATGATATCAAATCCCAATTCTTTACAAATACCAATCACCGTTTGACGTGTGATGCCCGGAAATATATTGTCCAGAGGCGAGGTGTATATTTTATAGTCTTTTTCTATAAAAAGATTCTCACTGGAGGCTTGGGCTACATAGCCATCTTGATCCAACAACAGTGCTTCATCAAAGCCATTGCGGATCGCATCTGTAGACGCTAAAATGGAATTGATATATTGCCCTGAAATCTTAGCATCAATGTGAAAGGATTTCGGATTTGGACGTTCGTAGCTGGAAATATTTACGCGCAATAAGTTTTGTCCTAAATAGGGGCCCCATTCCCACGCTGCCAACATGATGTTTGCATCCTCGGAAGAGGTCAAGTGCATATTAGAACCTGAGAAAACCAAGGGTCTTATATATGCCGCACGTAGATTATTAATCTCTAGGAGTTCATAGCATTTTTCAATAAGGGTTCTGTTGTCCCATTTATAAGGTAGACCTATTGACTCACAAGATTTGCGTAAGCGATCGAAATGCGCTTCGGCCTTGAAGATACGTGTTCCATTGTGTGTGCTGTAAGCTCTCAACCCTTCGAAGGCGCCATAGCCGTAATGCAACGATTGACCAAAAAGGTCTATTCCCGCAGAATTTGCATGTACAAATTCTCCATTCAAAAAAATCTTTGTATTCTGATTATAGTATTGCATAACTTATATTATTAAGTGTACAGTCCTCCCCAAGGATTGCATAGACTTCTTCTTAATAGACGCTTCGTCAAGTTAAGACGAAATATAATTCTTTACAATAGACAAACACTTTATTTTCAGAAAGTTTTTTATTTCGTTTAGTTTATAAAATTTAAAAAATATTGCCGAAATACATTTATTGACAAAATAATATTTTGCAATAGGTGAACCCAAATTAAAATTGGTTTATTTTTGTGGTAAATTGTTTTTATGAATTTTATCAAAAATTCTTCTTAAAATCGGATTTCAACGGAGAAAACTTCAAAAAAATAGCCCTTAAAACTGAAAGTCTTAAGGGCTATAGTATCATTTTTTTTCTCGTTATCCTTGCGCAATTCCTTCCGCCAAAACGATGATATTGTCGTCCTTAACTTCAACTACACCGCCTTTAATAACAATGACTTCTTCGGCACCATCTTTTTTGATAATGACTTTGCCATCTTCTAACGTAGAGACAATAGCAGCGTGGCCTTTCAAAATTTGAAAAGATCCCGCCGAACCCGGAACTGTAACTGCTGTTACCTCACCTTCGTATGCTAACTTGTCTGGAGTTATTACTTGTAATTTCATGTGTAATATAGTATTGAGTATGGAGTATTGAGTATGGAGTAGAGAAAATCTCATTACCCTATACTCAGTACGCAATACTTATAATTAAACTGCTTCTGCTAATAATTTCTTACCTTTCTCGATAGCTTCTTCGATAGAACCTACTAAGTTGAAAGCTGCTTCTGGGTATTCATCTACTTCACCATCGATGATCATGTTGAATCCTTTGATTGTGTCTTTGATGTCTACTAATACACCTTTCAAACCTGTAAATTGCTCTGCTACGTGGAATGGTTGAGATAAGAAACGTTGTACACGACGTGCGCGGTGTACTGTCAATTTATCTTCTTCAGATAACTCATCCATACCTAAGATAGCGATGATATCTTGAAGTTCTTTATAGCGTTGTAAGATTTCTTTCACACGTTGCGCTGTATCGTAGTGCTCTGCACCTAATACTGCAGGAGATAAGATACGAGATGTAGAATCCAATGGGTCTACCGCAGGATAAATACCTAACTCAGCAATTTTACGTGACAATACTGTAGTTGCATCCAAGTGAGCGAATGTCGTCGCAGGAGCAGGGTCAGTTAAGTCATCGGCAGGTACGTATACCGCTTGTACTGAAGTGATAGATCCGTTTTTAGTTGAAGTAATACGCTCTTGCATCAAACCCATCTCTGTAGCTAATGTAGGTTGGTAACCTACCGCTGATGGCATACGGCCTAATAAAGCTGATACCTCAGAACCCGCTTGAGTAAAACGGAAGATGTTATCGATGAAGAATAATACGTCTTTACCTTGTCCATCGCCATCACCATCACGGAAGTATTCCGCTACTGTCAAACCTGATAATGCCACACGAGCACGTGCACCTGGAGGCTCATTCATCTGACCGAATACGAAAGTACATTTAGATTCTTTCATCAATTCTTGGTCTACAGTATCTAAAGGCCATTCGCCTTTTTCCATACCTTCCATGAAGTGCTCACCGTATTTGATGATACCTGATTCCAACATCTCACGTAATAAGTCATTACCTTCACGTGTACGCTCACCCACACCAGCAAATACTGAAAGACCACCGTGACCTTTAGCGATATTGTTGATTAGCTCTTGGATTAATACTGTTTTACCTACACCAGCACCACCGAACAAACCGATTTTACCACCTTTAGCGTAAGGCTCTAATAAGTCAATAACTTTGATACCTGTGAAAAGTACTTCAGTTTCAGTTGACAAATCTTCGAATTTTGGAGGAGTATTGTGGATAGGACGTCCATTAGTTTTGTCCAATTCGCGAATACCATCAATAGGATCTCCAACTACGTTGAATACACGACCTTTGATTTCTTCACCAACAGGCATTTTGATAGGAGCACCAGTGTCAACCACTTTCATACCACGTACTAAACCTTCTGTAGCGTCCATCGCAATCGTACGAACACGTTCCTCACCTAAGTGTTGTTGAACTTCTAAAACGATACGTTGTCCATTTTCTTTTTCAATGTACAATGCATCGTAAATCTTAGGAAGATTTTCATTGTCGGCAAAGTTGACGTCAACCACTGGGCCGATAATCTGCGCTATTTTACCAATATTGGGCATATTATAGGGACTAAAATTTATTAATCTATTTATTCACAGCCTGTTTTATCAGGCTACATTTTGGAATGCAAAAATAATGTATATCTTATTAAAAGCAAAGGGTTTGTTAAGAATAATTTAAAATTTATAATTATGCCTTCAAAACACAAAATTTGTTGTCCAAAATAAATAATTCAGTTGGTTTATATTTATATCAAACAAGTTACTTACTAAGCTCCTCCTTTATTCCGTTAAAAAAAGTATTTTTAGGTCTTAAAATATATTCAACTAACCTTTTTATTATGAAAAAAACCTTTTTGGGCTTGTTTTTTCTGTGTCCTATATTGGCAATAGGACAACTGAAGTACCCTTCCTACAATGAGGTGGTATCTATGGTCAAAGGATTCAACGCCAGGGGATTGGTGTCTAATGATGTAATAGGAAAGAGCTATGGAAATGAGGGGATCCCTGTTATCAAGCTGCAATTGGACAATACAGCTAGACCTACTTTGCTGGTCGTAGCCGGCGTAGATGGCAAGCATCCTGCAGGTACCTTAAGTGCGCTACAGCTCACCAAAAACCTACTCGCTCTGCCTGCGGATTCTTTGCGAAGTATCTTGCAGCACAAGTCCATTTGGATCTTACCATTGGCTAGTCCTGATGCATACAAGCGCAATAGCGCCTCCCAAAATTGGATATCGGGCAATGCTCGACAAATCGACAATGACCGTGATGGTCGGATTGACGAAGATTCTCCCAAGGATATGAATGGGGATGGGGTAATCGCACAGATGCGTATCCAATCCGCTGTCGGAGACTATACACTACACAAAACGCATAGCGACATTCTTGTACAAGCAGATAGATCAAAGGGACAAATCGGTTCTTATATTATTCTTCCTGAAGGAGAAGATCAAGATTTTGACGGTAAATATGGTGAAGATGGGACCGGCGGAGTCAATATTGACCGCAATTTCACGTTCGATTATCCAGCTTTCATGCCCGAAAGTGGCGACTATGCTGCTTCAGAGCCTGAAACACGTGCGCTGATCGACTTTGTATTTGACAACCCACAAATAGCCAGTGTTATTCATTTTGGCTTGACAAATAATCTTTCTGATCCAGAAAAAGCGGATGGACGTGCAAGCAATCAACGTATAGTCAAATCGTGGAGTGCTAGCGATGCAGAAGTATCTAAGTATATTTCTTCAATCTACAAGGATATGACTAAATCCTTAGGCGAAGCCACCAAAATGCCTGCTCAATCGGGCAATTTTACTAATACGGCTTACTATCATCTGGGTAAATTTAGTTTTGCAACACCCGTATGGTGGCCTTCTGTCGTGGATTCCACTAAAAATGCTCCTAAACCATCCGGCGATGCAAACGAAACATTCTATGCATGGGTGAAGCAAAATAATGTCCCAGGAGCAATATTGCCATGGCAGAAGATTAATCATCCCAATTTTCCAAATCAGCAGGTCGAAGTAGGGGGTGTGGTGGAAGCATTTAAGAACAATCCACCAGTAGAATATTTAGAACCTGCAGTGAAGCTACATACAGATTTTGTTGTTAAGGTGGTGGAGAATATGGCCAAGCTCGTATTTAATGCGCCCAAGGTCACTGCTTTGGGAAATGATATATATCGTGTAGAGCTATCGGTAATGAATGTCGGTATGATGCCTACCTATCCGGAGCTAGCGGATAGGATTCGATATGTTTCGCGTTTCAAGACAGTTTGTGATTTGGCGGGCAATCAGCAATTTTTGAGCGGTAAGCGTTTACAGCTTTACCCGTCATTAGCGGGAGGAGCATCACAGACTTTTTCTTGGTTAATCAAAGGAAAAGGAACAGTTAAGATAAAAGCGGGATGTCCGACTTCCGGCGAGCAAATGTTAGAAGTGAAATTATAAAACTCTGTCAACCATGAAAATCAAATATATATTACTATCCTTATTCTTAGGAGCGACAGTCAGCACCACGTTGATGGCTCAAAAAGAAAATAAAGATATTGATGTGCCAGGACTGCGGGCAATAGGTTCACCAGCGAATCCAAAGGTGCCTATGAACTGGAATCGGTATCATGACAATAAACAAATCGAACAATTTGGTAGGGATCTACAGAAAGCTTATCCAAATTTGGTGAAATATGAATCCATCGGAAAATCCTACGAAGGTCGAGACATCTATGTGCTTACTGTTTCGGATTTTAGTACGGGCAACACCGACCGCAAGCCAGGGCTGTGGATTGACGGCAATATTCACGCAAACGAATTGCAAGGTTCGGAAATTGCGATGTACACCGCCTGGTATCTGGTTGAAAATTTCCATCAAGTACCTTTTATTAAAGAGCTGCTGAAGGATAAAGTATTTTATATAGCACCGACAATAAATCCAGACTCCCGTGACTATTTTATTTACGAGCCAAACACCATGCACTCCTCGCGTACAGGACGCCGACCATTTGATAATGATGGCGATGGTTTGGTAGCAGAAGATTTATTTGATGATCTGGATGGCGATGGTCACATCGTCATGATGCGCCGTAAATCCAAAACGGGTAGATACAAAGTGGACCCTGATAATCCAAATAGAATGATATTGGCCAAGCCTGGAGAAGTGGGCCAGTACGAAATGCTGGGTTTTGAAGGGATAGATAATGACGGTGATGGACTGGTAAATGAAGATATAACCGGTACCTATGACCCTAACCGCGATTGGGGCTGGAATTGGCAACCAGCCTATGTGCAAAGTGGTGCGCTATACTACCCAGGCACATTGCCCGAGACCATGGCTGTGAAAAATTTCTTTTTCAAACATCCCAATATCGCTGGTGCTCAATCCTATCACAACTACGGAGGGATGATCCTTCGTGGTCCTGGTGCAGCAGAAGATGAAAAATACTACTCTAGACGTGATGTGCAAGTGTATGATGCGCTAGGTAAAGTGGGCGAAAAGATGCTGCCAGGATATAACTATATTGTCATTCACAAGGATTTATATACCGTATACGGCGGAGAAATAGATTTCTTTTCATTGGCTAGAGGTATCTACACTTTTTCCAATGAGCTCATGACGACTTACAAATTGTTTTATAATAAAGAGGAAGCAAGTAATCGTCAGAGTAATGAATATTATGAATTCGACAAATTGCTCTTATTTGGAGATGCGTATGTGCCGTGGAAAGAATTCGACCACCCTCAATTTGGCAAAATCGAAATCGGTGGAGCGAAGAAAAATTATACACGTAACCACCCTGGCTTTTTATTGCTCGAAGATGCTCATCGTAATGCTGCATTTACGATTTATCATGCTTATCACACGCCTAAGTTGGAGTTTTCTGATGTTGAAGTGAAATCCTTGGGCAATAATCTTTACGAAGTAAAAGCATCGGTATGGAACAGTAGAATTATTCCGACGCATTCGGATCATGATGTGAGAAACAAAATCAATAGACCTAATTATATCAGTATAAAAGGTGTAGAGGTCGTGACGGGTATGCGTGTGTTGAATAATGATTTCAATGTGACGGATGAGCAGAAGTACAAACCCGAACGCATAGAAATTCCTTCTATCGACGGAATGTCTGAGGTGAAGGTAAAATGGATAGTGAAAGGTAATCCGAATAAAGCAACGATTACCGTGGATAGTGAAAAAGGCGGCGTTATAGAAACAGAAGTTAAAAGTTAAATAAACAAAGGGTTACTTAAAAAGTAACCCTTTGTTTATTTATTCTCCATACCAGCCCGGTAAAAAGTTCAGGAAGGTGATGATTTTCTCCTTGTAGATAGACTTGTCTACCTTATAATAATAGGCTCCTTTTTTAGAATTTTCTTTGTCTTTTTCGTCAAGTTTGATCAATAGTTTAGAAGCCAATAATTTTCTCGTGAAATTTCTTTTATCTAATTGGTTCTGATAAACTGCCTCATATAATAAGGTGATTTGGGGTATTGTGAATTTGTCCGATAGTAACTCAAAAAGGATAGGGTATAATGCGGCTTTTTTCTTTAATTTATTATGAGCTTGTGTTACCATTTCATTGTGATCGAAGATCAAAGGTGGACATTGGTCAAGCTTAAACCATCTTGCTTTGTATTCTGTGCTAAGAATCTCTGTATTTATGAGTGCAAAATAGCATAAGCTGACGACACGCTCATAAGGTTCACGATTTGGAGTTCCAAAAACCGCAAATTGCTCCATATATATATGGTCCAATCCCGTCAAGGACTTCAACACGCGTTGTGCAGCTTCATCAGGTGACTCATTTTCTTCAACGAAACCTCCCATCAAACTCCATTTGCCTTTCTCCGGCTCAAAATCACGTTGAATTAATAATATTTCCAATTCTTCCTTATTAAATCCAAAAATGATGCAGTCGACAGCTAGATGTATCTTTTTGTTCTTTTGATAGAAGTCTAATTTCATGTGAGATAAGTTAATAATTGTATAAAAATTAAAAAAAAATTTTAAACTTCAAAAATAAATGTTAATTTGACACTAATTATTCGGCGTCTTGCCTTACAAACAATTATAAACAGCATAATCAAATACATATAATGAATAATCCTTGTGTTATAGGGGTGGATTTTGGAAGTGATTCCGTCCGTGCAATTTTGGTAGATGCTACGAATGGTCAGCAACTTGCTACACGCGTAAGCTATTACCCACGATGGAAAATGGGGTTGTATTGTAATCCTACAATTAATCAGTTTAGACAACATCCTTTAGATTATTTGGAATCAATCGAAGAAGTAATAAAGGGGTGCTTATCTGATGTTTCGGCAGAAACTGCCAATAAAGTGGTTGGGATTTCGGTGGATACTACGGGCTCTACTCCTGTGGCAGTGAATCGTCAAGGCACACCTCTGGCATTGATGGACGACTTTGCAGAGAATCCAAATGCCATGTTTGTATTGTGGAAAGACCATACATCCATTAAGGAAGCGAGTGAAATCAATCAACATGCAAAAAAATATAAAATTGATTATTTAAAGTATGTAGGAGGTGTTTATTCGTCGGAGTGGTTTTGGGCAAAGATGTTACACGTTCTACGGGCTGATGATAAAGTACAGCGTGCAGCCTATACATGGGTAGAACATTGTGACTGGATTCCGTTTGCACTGACAGGAGGGAATGATGTTACATTATTGAAAAGAGGAGTTTGTGCTGCAGGTCACAAAGGATTATGGGCTGAAGAATTTGATGGTTATCCACCAAATGAGTTTTTTTCCGCACTAGATCCGCTACTTAAAGACCAAGTACAGCGTCTAGGGACATTAACCTATACCTCTGACCAACCTGTGGGAAAATTATCTCCCGAGTGGGCCGAAAAATTGGGACTAAATACAAGTGTGCTAGTCGGTGTAGGTGCGTTTGACTGTCACATGGGCGCCGTCGGTGGTGAGATTGAGCCATATTATTTAAGTAAGATAATTGGAACATCCACTTGTGATATTTTAGTCGCTCCCGACAAATTGGATTTGACATTAGAAGGCATATGTGGACAGGTAAATGGTTCTGTCATCCCCAATATGGTAGGCTTAGAAGCTGGGCAATCGGCCTTTGGCGATGCATATGCTTGGTTCAAAAATATTTTAATGTGGCCTTTACAGAATATCTATGAAATTGAAGAGTCTAAACTTCAAGAGATCGAATCTACTCTTCTTTCTAAACTGAATGAAAAGGCTAGTGCTATTCCACCAGACGCAAAACATACACTATCGGTCGACTGGTTAAATGGTCGTCGAACACCATTCGCCAATCAAAATCTTAAAGCTTCATTGTTGGATTTAAATCTCGGGACGGATACGGTATTACTTTACCGCGCTATCATCGAGTCTACATGTTTCGGTGCTAGAAAGATCGTGGAGTGTTTTGTAAACCAAGGGATTCCTGTGAAGGGGATTATCGCTATGGGTGGTATTCCTAAAAAATCACCTTTCATTATGCAGATGATGGCCGATACGCTGAATATGCCCATTAAAGTACACAAATCGGATCAAACTTGTGCTTTAGGCGCTGCGATGTTTGCTGCCGTGGTAGGAAAGGTGTATACAAATGTGGAAGAGGCCATGAAAAATATGGGGCAAGGATTTGAACAAACTTACTACCCCAATGAAGATGTCGTGTCTATCTATCAAAAAAGATACGAACGTTATTTGAAGGCAGGTGAAGTTTTAGAAAATAATTTATACGATGTACAATAATATAAAAGAAGAAGCTTACGAAGCGAATATGAATTTGACCAAGTTAGGTTTGGTGAAGTTTACATTTGGAAATGTAAGTGTATTTGATCGTGATAAAGGTGTATTCGCGATTAAGCCTAGTGGTGTTCCTTATGAAGTCTTAAAAGCGGACGATATAGTTATAGTAGATCTAGATGCTCAGGTGGTTGAAGGTACACTTCGCCCATCATCAGACACCAAAACACATGCTGTATTGTATAAAGAATGGCCTGAATTGGGTGCAATAGTGCATACCCATTCGGTGTATGGTACAGCTTGGGCACAGGCGAATCGCAGTATTCCAATTTACGGGACTACTCATGCAGATCATTTGACAAAGGATATTCCGTGTGCTCCTCCGATGGCAGATGATATGATAGCTGGAAACTATGAATATCAGACAGGTTATCAAATTATTAATTACTTCACAGAGATGGGATTAAATCATGAAGAAGTTCAGATGATTTTGGTAGGCAACCACGCACCTTTTACTTGGGGAAAAAATGGGAAACAAGCTGTATATAATGCCGCCGTATTAGAATATGTTGCTGAATTGGCATTCCTTTCGGAAGGAATAAATCCACAAATCGAACGCTTGAAACCCTCATTAATTAAGAAACATTATGAACGTAAGCATGGTAACAATGCTTACTATGGACAACAATAAATTATATCAAAAACCTAAATTAAATCATGATATCATTAAATACATTAGAGGTTTGGTTTATCACAGGAAGCCAAGACCTTTACGGGGAAGAAACATTACGTCAAGCAGCAGATCATTCCAAAGAAATAGCTGCCTATTTGGACCAACATAAGGGCATACCTGTTCGTGTGGTCTTTAAACCCATTGTTAGAAATACAGAAGAAATATATAAAACGATACTTGAAGCTAATCATACTGAAAATTGTATTGGTCTGATTACTTGGATGCACACATTTTCCCCAGCGAAAATGTGGATTCGTGGTTTACAAATATTGAATAAACCTTTGTTGCATTTGCATACGCAATACAATCGTGATATTCCATGGGATACTATTGACATGGATTTCATGAATCTTAATCAAAGTGCACATGGGGACCGTGAATTTGGCTTTATAGTGTCCAGAATGCGTTTGCCCCGTAAGGTGGTCACAGGTCACTGGCAAGATCCGGAGGTGGCTGAGCGAATTAATGTGTGGTGTCGTGCCGCGGCAGCATGGGCCGATTGGCAAGGGGCCAAATTTGTGCGTTTTGGGGATAATATGCGCTATGTGGCTGTGACTGAGGGAGACAAAGTAGAGGCCGAAGTAAAGTTTGGATTTTCAGTTAATACGCATGGTATTGGTGACTTGGTAAAAGAAATAGATCAAGTAACTGAGGATGCTGTGAAGACATTATTAAAAGAATATGAAGAGCAGTATATCCTATCGGAGGATGTATTGGAAGGAGGAAAATTTCGTACTAATGTATACGATGCAGCTAAGATTGAGCTGGGGCTTCGTTCATTTTTAGAAAAGGGAAATTATAAAGGTTTTACAGATACGTTTGAGGATTTGTATGGACTTCCACAGCTCCCAGGTTTAGCTGTACAACGTTTAATGGCTGAGGGTTATGCTTTTGCCGGAGAAGGGGATTGGAAAACGCCAGCTATGGTACGTGCATGTAAAGTAATGGCAACAGGGTATGAAGGTGCTAATGCATTTATGGAAGATTATACTTACCATTTTGATCCTGCGAATGCAATGGTATTGGGTTCTCACATGTTGGAGGTAGATGCTTCTTTAGCAGCTAGCAAACCAAAATTAGAAGTTCATCCACTGGGAATTGGTGGCAAGGCAGATCCTGCGCGCTTGGTATTCGATGCAAAAGGAGGTCCAGCTTTCAATGCCTCACTAGTGGATATGGGCGATAGATTCCGTTTGGTGGTAAATACGGTGCAAGGTGTAGACGTGACGAATGATTTGCCAAAACTACCAGTAGCTCGTGTATTGTGGAAACCTGAGCCGGATATGAAAACAGGTTGTACCACATGGATATATGCTGGAGGTGCACATCATACTGTTTATAGCCAAAATCTTACAACAGAGTATATGGAAGATTTTGCGAGAATCGCTAAATTGGAACTGATTGTAATTGATAAATCAACCGAATTAAATCAATTCGAAAAAGAATTGAGAAACAGTGAGCTGTATTATAAACTTCAAAACTAACCTGTCTTCATTAAATATATGGAAAAGTTTGCAACAATTGACTACGTCATTTTCCTCATTTATTTTGTCGTGGTCGCTGGCTATGGATTATATGTATATAACAAGCAAAGAAGGGATTCTGCAAGTAGTAAAGATTATTTTTTGGCAGAAGGCTCATTGACATGGTGGGCTATTGGTGCCAGTCTAATTGCTTCTAATATTTCAGCAGAACAATTTATTGGTATGAGTGGTAATGGTTTTACCGTAGGTATTGCGGTTGCTGCTTATGAATGGATTGCTGCTATTGCATTGATTATTGTAGCTGTTTGGTTTATTCCTGTTTATCTTAAAAATAAGATATTCACCATGCCGCAGTTCTTGAAGCAACGCTATAATGAAACAACCAGTCTTATCATGGCGATATTTTGGTTGTTTTTGTATGTGTTTGTGAATTTAACATCTATCCTTTATTTAGGTGCGCTAGCTATCAGTAATTTAGGTGGTGGTGAGTACTTCCATATTATTATGGTCGCCTTAGCCGTATTTGCCATTGTGATTACTTTGGGTGGTATGAAAGTAATCGGTTATACCGATGTAATTCAAGTTGTGGTATTGATTGTAGGAGGTCTAGCTACAACCTATATCGCTTTGACATTAGTCTCTGAACATTTTGGATTAGGAAAAGATGTAATGGCCGGTTTCAAACAATTGATGGTGGATTCGCCTAAACATTTTAATCTTATCGTAGATAAACCAACGGCTGATAGTACGCAAGAGGAGGTAAATAAATATTTAATGCTTCCGGGTATTGGTATGTACTTGGCGGGTATTTGGATTGTGAATTTGAATTATTGGGGTTGTAATCAGTACATCACTCAACGTGCTTTGGGAGCGGATTTGAAGACAGCGCGTACAGGTATCTTGTTCGCTGGTTTCTTAAAATTGTTAATGCCTGTTATTGTAATGTTGCCGGGTATTGCAGCCTATGTACTCTATAAAAATGGAGCATTGCAAAATGAGATGGCTCCAGGTGGCAATTTCAACCCAGATAATGCTTACTCAGCTATTTTGGGATTCTTGCCTAATGGTATGAAAGGTCTTTCTTTGGCAGCTTTGACGGCAGCAATTGTAGCATCTTTGGCGGGTAAAGCGAATAGTATTGCGACCATCTTTACGATGGATATTTACAATAAATACATTGATAAAGGCGCCTCCGAACGCAAGCTTATTAACGTAGGAAAGATCACCATTATTATTTCCATTCTAGTTTCGGTATTTTTTACGTGGGATGACCTGTTAGGAATTGGTGGTGCGGGTGGTTTTACATTTATCCAAAAATATACAGGCTTTATTTCTCCAGGAGTATTTGCTATGTTCTTATTGGGGATGTTCTGGAAGAGAACTACAGGTTCTGCCGCTATCGTGGGATTGATCACAGGATTTGTCCTATCGATAGTATTCAATAATTACGCTCCAGCGTGGTTTGGACCTGAAACATTTTTGTACACAGCATATTTAAACTCTGCGGGTGAGTATGAGATTCCTTTCCAAATATGTATGGGTCTTGCTTTTATGTTTACAATGATTCTCATGATTGCAGTAAGTTTATTTGGTCCGAAAGAAAATCCAAAAGGCCTAGAATTGGATTCAAAAATGTTCAAAGTGGAGCCTTCTGTAATGGTCATGATTGTGGTTACTCTACTTTTAGTAGGTGCACTGTATGTTAAATTCTGGTAATTTCATTAAAACTAAAAATTATGAAAGCAAAATATTTAAGTTTCCTTTTTGCAGGAATCCTTTTGGCAAGTGCTTGTCAAAATGCAAAGAACAATCAATCTTCTACCGAAGCATCTGATGCAGATAGCACGGTATTTCATGCCACTCTTGATAGTAAAGATGTGTTATTGTATAAAATCGGGAATGAAAAAGTAAAAGTTAGTATCACCAATTTTGGAGCAAGAATAGTGTCTCTAGTTGTAGAGGATAAAAACGGGCAAGAGGTAGATGTCATGTTGGGATATGATACTGCTGACGAATTTATTAAAAACACGAACAATTTTTACGGTGCTGTAGTAGGCCGTTATGGTAATCGAATTGGTAAAGCATCCTTCACATTGAACGGTACCACTTATCAATTGGAAAAAAATGATGGAGAAAACTCTCTTCATGGTGGTACTAATGGCGTATACAACAAAGTATGGGATGTAAAGACTGTATCTCAAGATGCCATTACCTTGGAATATGTCTCTCCTGATGGCGAAGCTGGATATCCGGGTAAGGTCACCATGCAAGTAACATATAGGGTAAATAAAGAAGGAGGCTTGGAAATTGAATATAGTGGCGAAACAGATAAGGAAACTGTATTGAACCTTACGAGTCATGGTTACTTTAATTTAAATGGCGAAGGAGATACAACGATTTTGGATCATGAGCTTTGGATCGATGCAGATAAGTTAACGGAGGTAGATAGTAAATTGATCCCAACAGGAAAAAGTCTAGCTGTAGCCGGGACTCCTTTTGATTTCACTAAGCCTAAACTTATTGGTGCAGATATTAACAAAAAATCAACTCAGCTTACTTATGGATTAGGTTATGACCATAATTTTGAACTGAATAAGAAAGAAGGTTTCGCTGAAGTGGCTAGCCTATATGCTCCCAAAACAGGCATTGAGATGAAAATATTAACAACAGAGCCAGGTCTTCAGTTCTATAGCGGTAATTTCATGAAAGATGAGGATCCAAAAGGCAAGGGAGGTAAAACATATCCTTATCGCGCTGCTTTGTGTCTGGAAACACAACATTTCCCGGATGCACCAAATCACGAAAGTTTTGCTTCAACAACCTTACGCCCTGGCGAAAAGTATAGTACAAAGACAGAATATAGATTTTCGGTAAGAAAATAGTAACCCTAGTTTGGTAATGAAATATTCTATTAGCTTCGTTCTTTTACTCACATTGTTTTATTTTCCTTCGCTCGTATCGGGGAAAAATCAACCTATTAAAATCATTAGTCCAGATAAGAAAATAGAACTTTCTGTCTGGACGAATGAGGATGGAAAAATAGCATATCAAATCCATCGTGAGGGAACTATAGTGTTGGAAAGTTCACAACTGGGCTTACAGACAAAAACACAAGATTTTTCTTCCAAAATGCTATATGTAAGAGCTTCTGGAAATAGGTTAATTTCTCTGAATTATTCAGCTGCCCAAGGTAAAAAGTCAAACCACACTTATACAGCTCACGAGCGTATATTGACTTGGAGCAATGCGAATGAAAAGTTGTTAAGTATTCGTTTTCAGGTATCGAATGAGGGAATTGCCTTCCAATACGAAATTCCAAAATACAGCAATCAGAGCGATTTTATAACGGAAGAAAAAACGAGCTATAATTTTGTAAATACCGCTAAAGCGTGGTTACAGCCAATGGCTATTGCCAAAACAGGTTGGGAACAAACTAACCCGTCTTACGAAGAGCATTATCATAATGAGGTTCCTGTAGGTACACCTGAGCCCACCGGAATAGGTTGGGTCTATCCGGCATTGTTTAACTCCAATACCCATTGGGTGTTGATCACAGAGGCAGGTCTTGAGCGTAATCACTGTGCGACTAGATTACATTTTGACTCGCCTGGTGGAGAGTACCGAGTTGCGATGCCAGATTCACGAGAGGTAATCAAAGATAAAAACCTTTTTTCCCGGATAGATAATGACTTTACTTCGCCTTGGCGTGTAGTAGCCATAGGAGATTTAAAAAATATTGTGGAGTCGGAATTAGCGAATGCTGTAGTACAGAAACCCAATACAACTATTGCTTCTTTCGTCAAACCAGGTAAAGCTTCATGGAGCTGGATTAATAGCAAAGATGATTTTATCGTCTATGATGAGCAGAAGAAATATATAGACTTCGCCTCGGAAATGCATTGGCAATATTGCTTGATTGATGTGAATTGGGATACTAAAATCGGTTATGAGCAAATAGCTAACCTTAGTAGATATGCACAAAGTAAAAATGTAGGCTTACTTCTATGGTACAATTCTGCAGGGGATTGGAATACCGTAAGCTATACACCGAAGAATAAACTTTTAACTAAAGAATCACGCAGAGCAGAATTTAAGATCTTACGGGATTTGGGGATAAAAGGAATTAAGATAGATTTCTTTGGAGGAGATGGGCAATCCGTTATTGCCTATTACATAGATATCTTAGAAGATGCTGCGGACTTTGAATTGTTGGTGAATTTTCATGGTGCTACTCTACCACGCAGTTGGGCATCTATCTATCCTCATCTTATGACCGCTGAAGCCGTCCGTGGTTTTGAAATGGTGACATTTATGCAAGAGGATGCAGATCGACAAGCAGAGATTTCCAGTATTTTACCATTTAGTCGTAATGTGTATGATCCAATGGACTTCACACCAATGAATCTTTCAAAAGTAAGGAGTAGTGTGCTACGGAGGACTACTAGTTCGTTCGAATTAGCGACAAGCATTCTATTTCTGTCAGGTATACAGCACTATGCAGAATCTCCTGAAGGTATGGCAGAAGTGCCCACAGAAATAAAAAACCTACTAAAAAATCTTCCCGATCAATGGGAAGATAGCAAATTTATCAGCGGATATCCGGGTAAGGATGTAGTAATTGCTCGAAAAGAAAAAGGAGCTTGGTATATTGCTGGTATCAATGGCGAAAATACCACAAAGCAGATTAATCTTGATTTAGTCTCATTTGGGGGAAATATTAAATGGAAAATCACAGATGCTGAATCCAATGGTTTTCAGATTGATAAGAACATAAAAACAAAACAGATCACAGTCCCTATGAAACCAAACGGTGGTTTTGTAATTGTGATAGAGTAACCTAATTAAAAATTTTCATTATGAAAGAGAACTTCTTTGGCAAAGCGCTTCGATCAGGTGCCATGCTCGGTATTCTATTTATTACCCAGTCCCTAACCGCACAAGTGTCGACCAATTCAATCAAATTGAATACTTCTGATAAAAAAATCACAATAAACAAACATATCTATGGTCATTTTGCAGAACATTTAGGTCGTTGTATTTATGGTGGTTTTTATGTGGGGGAAGACAATACGTTAATTCCTCACACTGCAGGAGTGCGCAATGATATTATTGAGGCTCTAAAAAAATTAAAAATTCCTAATCTACGTTGGCCAGGAGGTTGTTTTGCAGATACATACCATTGGAAAGATGGTATTGGACCAAAAGAATCTAGACCTACTATCGTGAATACATGGTGGGGAGGTGTAACAGAGAATAATAGTTTTGGTACACATGATTTCTTAAATATGTGTGAACTGCTGGAAACAGAGCCTTACTTGGCAGGCAATGTAGGTAGCGGGGAAGTACAAGAGTTGGCGGATTGGGTTCAATACGTCAATCATGCTGGGACAAGTCCCATGGCAGACTTGCGCCGTAAAAATGGTCGTGAAAATCCTTGGAAAGTGAAATATTGGGGTGTAGGAAACGAAGCTTGGGGCTGTGGTGGTAATATGACGCCTGAGTATTACTCGGATGTCTATCGTAAATATGCCACCTTCATGTCGGACTGGACAAACTCAGGAGGTCTATATCGTATTGCTTCAGGAGCGAATGGTGGGGATTACAATTGGACAGAAGTATTGATGCGAAAGATTCCTCATGGACTGGTAGATGGGTTAGCCCTTCATCATTATTCTAATGTGGAATGGAACAAAAAAGGTCCAGCGACAGGATTTACGGATGAGCAATATTTCAAAACTATAAAATCCGCCTGGCATATGCAGGAATTGGTTACCAAGCACTCCGCTATTATGGACAGATATGATCCGCTCAAGCGAATTGCTCTGGTCGTAGATGAGTGGGGAGGCTGGTATGAAGTAGAGCCTGGCACAAATCCTGGATTTTTATATCAGCAAAATACCATGCGGGATGCTATGATTGCAGGTTTGACTTTGAATGTTTTCAATAATCATGCGGAGCGTGTACGTATGGCTAACTTGGCCCAAACGGTGAATGTATTACAAGCGGTAATCTTGACTGAAGGCGAAAAAATGATTTTGACTCCGACC
>JBMDWK010000053.1:0-34178 GCA_048595255.1 Sphingobacterium sp.
ATTGATACCAATATCAATTAATACAGCATCCTCGCCTTTGGCGAGGTAATAACAATTACCATTAGAACCGGAAGCTATCGAACAATATTTCATACCTGCAACAAAGGTAAAGAAAAAAGCCCTAGTCACAACAAGTGAAAAAACCAAGGCTTTTTATTTATGATTTCCAGATTAACATTCTGGTAAACTCAACGGCACTTTCACCGCCAAACCACCATCAGCGGTCTCTTTATATTTTACATTCATATCCTGCGCGGTCTCCCACATGGTGCTCACCACTGCATCCAAACTTACTTTGGCCTTGTCCGGATTCGACTGCAAAGCAAGTTGTGCCGCGGTAATCGCTTTGATAGCTCCCATGGTATTTCGCTCTATACAAGGCACCTGCACCAACCCCCCGATCGGGTCACAGGTCAATCCCAAATGGTGTTCCATTGCTATCTCTGCTGCCATAAGCACCTGTCTTTGGGATCCCCCGAGGCATTCTGTCAGCGCTCCAGCAGCCATAGCCGAAGAAACACCAATCTCTGCTTGGCAGCCGCCCATGGCTGCGGATATCGTCGCTCCCTTTTTGAATATGGATCCTATTTCGGATGCCGTAGCGATAAATTGAATGATTTTCTCATCGCTATATGCATCGTAAAAAGCTATATAATATTGCAACACTGCTGGAATCACACCTGAAGCACCATTTGTTGGCGCCGTAACCACTCTACCAAATGAGGCGTTCTCCTCATTGACCGCTAAAGCAAAACAGCTTACACAATCCAGAATATAACCAAAATCCTTTCCTCCCGCTCGAATAGCTTCCAGCCAACTATCGTAATCCGAATACGCCCTATTTTTGAGCATTCGCTTATTCAGCCGTGCAGCACGTCGCTCTACATTCAAGCCACCTGGTAAAATACCTTCTGTATGACATCCTTTATAGATACATTCTTTGATTACCTCAAATATATTTAATATTCCTTTTTTTGTCTCCTCTTCCGTACGCCATGCAAGCTCATTCTCCAGGACTAATTCTGAAATTTTCAATCCTGTACGCATACAAGCACTTATCAACTCCTGCGCCGTGTCAATAGGAAAGGATAGCTCCACTTCCGACAAAAAAGATTCCGAATCATTCTCCTGAATCACAAAACCTCCACCTATCGAATAGTAGGTTTCGCTAACTGCTGTACCATTAGAAAGAAATGCCTGAAAAGTAACCGCATTGGGATGATAGGGCAAACTCTGGTCAAACAAAAAAAGCAACTGCTCATCGTACACAAAATCTATTTCCTTCTCGCCCGCCAGATTTAGAACCTTGGATACCTTAATATTCTCAACCTTGGGCAACACTTGAGTTACATCAAATGTTACAGGGTCATCACCACTCAAGCCCAGCAATATAGCGATATCCGTACCGTGGCCTACTCCCGTTTTTGCCAGAGATCCGTAAAGAAGAACATTCACTTGTTCTACCGCCGGGAGTGCATCTGTATCCCTCAATTTTTGGACAAAACGCTGGGCTGCACGCCACGGCCCCAACGTATGCGAACTGGACGGTCCGATTCCAATTTTGAACATATCGAATACAGAAATTTGTTCTGATGCCATAGTCTTTCCTACTATTTAAATACCTATAATTTCAAACAAAGTTAGAACTATAAATGACAAAAAAAAGCCAAGCTGAAATTCCGCTTGGCTTTCGGTATAAATTTTTAAAAATCGCTTACAACCCTTTTCCGTATGAGTATGCTTTCGAGATATTTACAGGTAGTTTTCCTTGAGGCTTGATATCTTTAAGGATCACTTTTACTGCTGATCTTTGCATAAAATCTTCATTTTGATATCCCATAATAATCGATGCGCTACGGTTAACATCTACTGAAGTGATTGCATATGGATTTGTCAACATCACGGTGATGGTACGACGACCTGCAATTTTATCAATGAAAGTATTCACATCTTTAGAGAAATCCAATGTGGGACGTGGGCGAGATCTATTGTCATGAACCACTAATATAATTTGATCATGATCTCTCACTTGATCCACTAAACCCTTCAATTGTTCGGCAGTTTCTTTACCACCGATATAGAAATTTTTCGCATTCGACAATCTTGTGCTCATCCCTTTTTCAAAATCTTGTGCTTCGGTAATGCCTACGCTGACGATAGCCGTTTCTCTTTTAGGATCGAAAGATTGAATACGACGATTAGATTTCAATAATGTGATGGAGTTGTCTGCCATACGTTGAATCAACGACTTGGTTTGCGGACGATTGATATCCGCATAGGTGTTATTTCTATTCGCCGGATTGTATTTATCTAAGCCCAACCAAAGCTTAGCCGCTAAGATACGTTTCACCCGTGCATCTATGTCTGCTTGCTTCAATCGGCCGCTTTGAATAGATTTTTCCACCAAACCAATAGCACGTGCACTATTCTCCGAAAGCTCTAATAAATCGTGCCCTGCTTCAATGGCTAAAATATCAGCCTCTCCATTCGGGAAAAACTTCGTTACACCTTTCATATTCATAGCATCCGTAACTGTCAAACCTTGAAAACCTAGTTGTTTGCGGAGTAAGTCCGTCACTACTTTTTTAGAAATAGAAGAAGGCAAATTAGGTGTGTTGTCCAGCACAGGTATATCCATATGGCCTACCATTACAGAAGGTGCACCTTGTTTTATTAACTCCCTGAAAGGAAAAAGTTCCAATTCTTCCAGACGTTCTCTCGAAAAATTAAGCTTAGGCAAATCATAATGCGAATCCACATCCGTATCACCATGGCCCGGGAAGTGTTTGATAGAAGCTAATATACCACCATCAACCATTCCTTTCATATAAGCCCCGGATTTGGCCGTTACATTTTCTTTATTATCACCAAATGAACGGAATCCGATCACTGGATTTTTAGGATTATTATTAATATCTACTGTTGGCGCAAAATTAAAGTGCATACCTAAACGTAGAAAATCTTTGGCTACCTCACGCCCCATGTCATACAACATAGAATTGTCTTGCAATGCGCCTAATGTCATTTGATAAGGGAACGATTGCGTAGAATCTTGCAGACGCATACCTAAGCCCCATTCACCATCAAACGTTACAAGCAATGGCACTTTGGAAACATTTTGGTAATTATTGATCATATCCAAGTGACGAACAGGACCGCCCTGAAATACCACTAGACCGCCCAATTGCTCATTTTTGATGACTGTACCTACCGAATCAATGAATTTTTGACCAAGATTGGTATGTGCACGCACTAAAAATAATTGACCAATACGTTCTTTGGGGGTCAAACTATTAAACACAGAATCTACCCACTTGTGATTACTATTGATGAATTTCACAAAATCAGGTTTTGTTTGCGCTGATGCACTTAAAGACACTAATAATGCACATGAAAAAGCTAAAATAGGTTTCAGCATAATGTAATATTTAAAAGTATGTATATACGAAAATAGAATAATAAATCTGAATTTCGATGATTATGCGAAATTGTTACAACAAAACGCACAAAAACGCAGCTAGACAAGGTTGTATTTTTCTTCCAAGAGTAAAGCTAGGTCCAAAGAATTCTCTATGTCTCCACAGGCTTCTTTTTTCCAGAGCATATCAATGACCAATAGCAATAGTTGGGCTTCTATTTCAGGATTCGCATAGCCCAGTTCTTTAAATGCGCGAATAATAATAGGATGAACAGGCTTCATGAATTGCTCATGCTGGGTTTTGGAAAAGGGTATATGTGACAAGCGTTCCTGAAGTTTCCAAAACATAGGCTCCTCGGCCACTAACTTACTCGGCAAAAAAATCATATTTCTGATAAAATCTTTCGCATTCTTGTAAGTCATCATGCCTCTATGATGCTGCAATACCCTTCTGTATCCTGATTTTATCAAATGCGCCAGCAGGGCATCTTTGTTTCCAAAGTGTTTAAATATCAAAGCTTCAGAAACGCCAGCATTAGCCGCAATCTCTTTGGTGGAAGTATCAGCATAACCATTTTGAGCAAACAACACTAATGCCGCTTCCAAAATTTTTTCTTTTCTACTCAACAACGAACTCTTCATATAAAAACACGTACAATCAAGCAAATATATTGATTTTGAATAGATATTTGAAGTCTAAAAACTTTAAACTAATATTGTATAATATTCGACCTTAATTGTGAAACCATTTATATCTTATACCTTGCTCCTGCTATGCATTATTTTACCCATACTAGGTAAAGCACAGCAAAACATAATGGGTCACGTTGTGAGTGAGCAAGATTCGTCTGTTGTGATGAGTGCAACATTAATACTCAGCCTTGTCCAAAAAGATTCCTCCAATATCATTAAAAAAAATACGACCGACAGAAATGGGAAATTCCAGTTCCAAAATCTAAAGCCCGCAAAATATTCTTTACAAGTCCAAGCATTGGGCTATCAAGCGAAGATAGTGTCTATCGACCTCAGCAATAGAAAAACACAGACGCTACAGATCAAATTAACTGCGGATAATATCAGGATCGAAGAAGTGGTGATCAGCTCATCCTCATCAATCGTCATGAAAGGCGACACCTTGGAGTATGATACCAAAAATTTCGTGACGCGTGACTTTGCGGAGGCGGACGAAGTCGTCGCTCAAATCCCCGGAGTAATGATTGATGAAGATGGAAATGTGACAGCACATGGTGAGCAAGTAACGCGTATAATTGTCGATGGCAAAGAATTTTTTAGCTCGGATCCCAAAATCGCGTTAAAAACTTTACCTGCTGACATTATAGCCAAGATTCAGTTGATAGACGAGAAATCCGAACAATCCAAATTTTCAGGATTTGATGATGGCAAACGAAATAAAGTGATTAATATCGTAACTAAGCCTGACAAAAAAATAGGTTTTTTTGGTAAATCAGCGGTGAGCAAAGGTGATGCTGACAAATTTTCAATCAACTCTTCGACCAATAGTTTTGACGGCGATAAAAAGATTGCTATCAATCTCTTGGCGAACAACATTAATGAGACCAACTTCGCCGAACAAGGAAGAGGTGGCGCACGACGAGGCAATAATAACACGGATAGAGGTTTATCCGACACCTACGCTGCAGCGATCAACTACAGCAATAGCTTTCCAAAAGCAAAAATCGAACTCAGCACCGACTACAACTTCAATTCATCAACGACCGAGACACAAACACTCTCAAACATACAATACCTAGCCGAAAAACAAGCTGATCAGTTCAGAAAACAAAGCCAATTATCGGATGTACGCAATATACAGCACAGCCTAGGCGGTAGGCTCAAATGGAGCATTGACTCCCTTCATCGCATTGATTTTACGCCAAATCTCAAGTACACAAGTAGCGATCGCGCATCCAACACCAATTTTAATACCATCCGGGACAACGATTCTCCCATTAATAACTCTTCCCGATCTTCCAACGGTGACAATTCTACTTTTTCATTTGGGGGTTCACTCACCTATATGATGAGACTCAAAAAAGCAGGACGTACCCTATCATTGACGACGAGCGGCAACAGGAACACAAATGACGCACAGGGGTTGAATTTAGCTGTCACCGAATATTATAAAAATGCCTTGCTCAATCGCATTGACACCAACAATAATAGCAGTCTCACCCAAGGTTACGGCAATGGTTTTAACAGCAAACTGGCTTTCACCGAAAATATTTCGAAATATAGCCGATTGCAGATGCAGTACAACTTTCGAAATACGGCCGCCTACTCCAATCGGGAAACCTTTGAATATCTAGCAGAAACTGGCCAGACAGGCGAATTGCGGGAGCGGCTCTCCAACGAATTCCGTAATGATTTCAATTACCATAGTGCCGGCATGTCTTACATCTATGCCGTCAAGGATTCCATCCGCTTTCAAGTAGGGTTACAATACCAGCATGGCATAAGAAATAATGATCGCATAGTGCCCACGAATATTCATACTACGGCAGACTTCAGCAGCTTGCTGCCCGAATTGTCAGCTACCTATAAGTTTTCAAAAACGAAACATCTTGAAATCAACTACAGCACACAAACGAATACACCGTCCATTAACCAACTTCAGGATTTTGTAAACAATCAAAATGAACTGCGGATAACCAACGGAAACCCTAATTTGAACCAAGAATATGCGCACAGCGTACGTGTGCAATACAAAGATGTCAATAGACAGTCGGGTCGGTCCCTTACGACAAACGCCAGTTTCGAATATATTCAGGACAAAATAGTCAATAGCATTCTTCTGACAGACACAAGCATTTTCATATTGGATGATATCCGGTTGGGAGCAGGTGGTCAGTACGTGCAACCTATCAATGGAGATGGCGCTTATACCTTCAGAATCAACAACAGTTATGGATTACCCATCGAAAAACTGAAGCTTAATCTTAACCTCAATTCACGGGTTTATATCAACAATGAACTCGCCGAGATCAATGCCCTCGCTATTGAAAACAAAACATTCGGCTATGCACAAAGTATCGGACTAAATTCTAAATTTTCTAAAAGATATATTTTTGGGATTTCTTACCATATAGATGGGCAGATAACAGCCAATGTCCTTCGACAAACAGCACGTTATCACGTGATTAATCATCGGCTCCATGCGAATACCTCTATAGAACCCATCAAAAGTTTTGTGGTTTCGTCCAATCTGTTGTGGCTAAATAATGGTGGAATACTGGATTATCCCAATATCGAAACGTTCATTCTGAATGCGTCGGTGGGTAAAAAGCTATTCAAGCGTCAAAATGCAGAAATCACACTTAAAGGTTTTGATCTATTGAATAAAGCTATCAATGTAAGCCGACGAGTAACGGAAAACAATATCTCGAACATCACCTCAAATACGCTTTCCCGATATTTTCTGCTTTCCTTTACGTACAATCTCCGGAAATTTGGCACTACCAATCTTTTTAAATAAAAAGTCCGCCCTTTTGCAAATAATGCTCTTTCTTGCTGCGATAAGTATCCCTATCGATGGCTTTTGTAGCCTTAGATAAGATCACAGTCCTATAGCCCAAATCCAAAGCATCCATCGCAGTAAAGAATACACAATAGTCCGCTGCCAGCCCGCAGATGTGAACCTCTGTCACTCCTTTATCTTGTAAATAACCATGCATACCTGTACTGCGTAATTTATGGTTGTCAAAAAAGCCACTGTAACTGTCGATTTCTTTGTGCATGCCCTTACGAAATACAGCCTCAATAGGATGCGAATTCAGTAGCGAAGACATTTCAGCACCCAATGTACCCTGAACACAGTGATTTGGCCATAGCACCTGAGGGTGCCCATTCCACTCGATAGTATCAAAAAGATTGTGTTCGGGATGCATAGAAGCAAAACTTTTGTGATCTGCAGGATGCCAATCTTGGGTCGCAACTACGATTGCATAGTTGGACTGTATTTTATTAATTACCTCAATTATCTCATCCCCTTGAGATACCTCTAGAGCCCCTCCGGCTAGAAAATCATTCTGAACATCTACAATAATAAGTGCTTTCATAAAATGAAGTTAAAAAAAATCAAGGACATAATCCGATAGAGCCTTTTAAAATAAATTAAGAACGCTGTGTAGCAAAAACGCTAATATACACGTGTTTTATAAGCGCAATTTGTATTCATACAAGGTGGTAAAACAAAATAAATTATTAGATTTGCAGCGCTTGTCTGTTGATAGGCGATATTTAACATATTATAACACATTTAACAGTAGGTATTACTTACATTTGCATGTCAACTAATATATATGAGTCAATTATTACGTTTTAAATATTTATATTTTTTATCCATCGCATCTGCATTATCACTGTTTATGAGTTGTAATAAAGACATCAGTTTGTCTTTAGATGATGTTAACGAAGATATTGCAGTTTCTTTTATTGACTCCTTCACGGTAAACACCTCCACGTTCCAATTGGATTATATGCCAGCGGCATCACTAGGTACGGTATTGGTAGGAAAGATAAATCATCCAGGCGTAGGTGAGGTACAGTCATCTTCTTACTTAAAAGTAACATTGGACTCTTATACAGACAATATTCCTGAGAATGCAGTATTTGATTCTATCAATGTGGTGCTAAAACCTCACGCGACACGCTATTATTATGGCGACACGACACAAGTACAGTCTATTGCCGTACATCGTGTGACGCAAGAGATCGTCCTGACCAATTTGCTTTCATCAATTGACAGCTATAAAGCTCCAGTATACGTGACAGGACCAACTATATTCAACAATCAAAAATTCAATTACAATAATATTGCTTTAGGTACTGGAACTTTCAGGCCCTATATTAATTCTTTGGATACGATTAGCGTTAGGTTGGATGACAATTTCGGAAAAGAAATTTTTGACATGGTCAATACGCAGGACTACAACGTAAGCAATACAGAATCTTTTCAGAACTATCTGAAAGGTATTGCTCTAGTACCGGGTAATAGCAATACGGCTATGTTGGGTCTTAGTGACACCGTAAATATTAATATAAATTACACATATACAGGATTAGATGGCTTCAAGAAGCAAGGCAAAAAAGTCATTACCGCTAGCGGCTCTGCTTTCCAATATAACAATATCGAATACAATAGAGCAGGCACTCCCCTTGCTGGATTGACCCCAAGCAACCGTGAACTGTCCGCCACTGAAACAAACAATAATTTTTACGTACAAGCAGGTTCAGGTATTACTACCAAAATCAGTATCCCTTCCTTAAATGCTTTTATGTATAATGACAATATTAGCGTTAACAAAGCTGAGCTGGTTATCGAAACAGAATCCGTTTCTTTCGGCCCATTTCCGGCACCGACAACCTTAATGCTATTAGTAGCCAACAAAAATAATATTCCTGTTAATTATGTCCCTGCACCACTATCCAATACCGTACAAGCCGCTGCGTTTGTTCCTGGCAATAATGTGGGGGAAAACAACAAATATGTATTCAACTTGATCGATTACGTCAAATTTGTAAACTCAAATCGATATATTGACACCGATTTATTAATATCTTCTGTATCACCTAGCATATTTACAACTGTAAACACAGTTAAGATTGCTACAGAAAACGGCAAGCCTAAGATTAAATTAAACATTGTATATACTAAATTTAGATAATTTATGAATAAGAAAAATTGGCTATGTATTGTTTTAGCCTGTGCTTTTACACTTTCAGCATTCAATTCTTGTAAAAAAGACGAAGAGAACAACGACACAACGGATAATGGGCCTACAGAATGGGTAAAATCATCTGCTTTTGATGGAGATCCAAGAAGTGCTGCAGCAGGATTCCAAATCGAAAATAAAGGTTTTATAGCAACTGGTATCCTTTCTACCAATGAAAGAACAAAAGATGCTTGGACATTTAACAACAATATTTGGTCTCGTATTGCTGATTTCCCTGGCTCAGCGCGTAATGGTGCAGTTGGATTCGCAATTGGTCAAAATGGTTACGTAGGTCTAGGATATGATGGCAACGATGTATTACGTGATTTCTACAGATACAATTCGGCAACCAATACGTGGACACAAATTGCTTCATTGCCAGCGACAGCCGAAGCTCGTCATGGTGCGGTTGCATTCACATTAGGCAATTATGCGTACGTAGGTCTTGGTGCCACAAAGACTCAAAAAACTCTTAAGGATTTTTGGAGATATGATCCTGCTACAGACAAATGGGAAGCAATGGGTTCTGAATTCAAACAAAAGCGTGTTAACGCGTTTGCATTCGTCATTGGTAACAAAGCTTACGTAGGTGGTGGTTTTGACAACAACCAATATCCAGATGATTTCTGGTCATTTGATGGTACGAAATGGACTGAAGAAGCTCCTTTAAAAGATTCAGGTAATACATACGACTTAACTCGTCAAGGTGCATCAACATTCGTAATCGGTAACTATGGTTATGTAATCGGTGGTAAGAAAAATGCTTCTTTGAATACAGTTTGGAAATATGATCCTGCTGCTAGAAAATGGGAAAGCAAACACCAAGCGCTTCCACAAAATGCCAGAGATGGTGCTGTAGCTTACTCAATCGGGGGTAAAGGTTATTTGACTGTAGGCACGAATGGATCAATGAAATTTGACGATACATGGGTATTTACTCCAGTTAGATAATAATAAAAGATTTATAAATTTAAAAAGGCCGCCTCAATTATTTTGAGACGGCCTTTTCTATCGTGATAATATTTCTATTTAAATAACTCTAAAGCCTTTTTTACGCGAATTATTACTGTTTCTTTGCCCAATAATTCAGTAATAACAAATACATCAGGTCCAAACTTACCTCCTACCAACATGATACGGTACGGCATCATCAACTCTCCTATTTTCATACCTGACTCGGCAACTTTACTTTTGAAAAGAGGCTCCAAAGTACTGGCGGTCCAATCTTCCTGTTTTTCAAATTCAGCAAGCATATTCTCAAAGAATACTGTCTTATCTGCATTCCACTTCGGTTTTACAGCATCTACATCGTATTCCTTAGGTTCTTCGAAGAAGAAGGATGCCTGTCCCCAAAAATCAGAAACATAAGTCAATCTTTCTTTGACAACACTTAAAACAGTATTTACTCGATCCAAATTAATTTCAAGTACTCCTGCATTAGCCAAGGCTTTTTTAATATAAGGCATCAAATCTTCATTGTCACTTTTCTTGATCCACTCATGGTTGAACCATTTGGCTTTTTCGAAATCAAACTTCGCTCCGCTTTTACTGATACGTTCAACGGAGAATTTTGAAATTAATTCATCGACAGAAAATAGTTCTTGATCAGTACCATCATTCCAGCCCAATACGCCTAACATATTCACAAAGGCTTCAGGTAAGAATCCTAATTCACGAAATCCTTTGGTCAAATCGCCTGTTTTAGGGTCTGTCCAATTCATTGCGTATACTGGGAATCCTAATCGATCACCATCTCTTTTGCTTAATTTACCATTACCATCGGGTTTCAGAATTAATGGAAGATGAGCCCATTGCGGCATTTGTTCTTTCCATCCCAAATATTCCCATAATAGCAGATGTACCGGCGCTGATGGTAACCATTCCTCACCACGGAAAATATGCGAGATTTCCATCGCTTTGTCGTCTACGACAACGGCTAGGTGATATGTAGGCATTCCGTCAGCTTTCAACAAAACTTTGTCGTCAATTAATTTTGTTTCAAAAGACACGCGTCCACGGATCATGTCCTCAAACGACACGACTTCATCTTCAGGCATCTTGATACGGATAGTGTGTGCCACGCCTTCGTCCAATAAAGCTTTCGTTTCCGCTTCTGAAAGACTTAGCGAGTTGCGAAGACTCATTCTGTTTTCGTGCGAATATCTGAAATTGGGTTGTAGCTTACGCTGCTGGTCCAATTCTTCTGCTGTATCAAAAGCATAGTAAGCATATCCATTAGCGACAAGCTGCTCCGCATACTGACGATATGAAGGTTTGCGCTCGCTTTGACGATATGGACCAAAAGCTCCTGGCTTTGCTGGACTTTCGTCCGGAGATATTCCACACCAGGCAAGACATTCATTAATATATTCTTCAGCACCCGCCACAAAACGTGTCTGGTCTGTATCTTCAATTCTTAAAATAAATTCACCTTGATGATGTCTAGCAAATAAATAGTTAAATAAGGCAGTTCTTACACCACCCAAATGCAATCCTCCGGTAGGACTTGGCGCGAAGCGCACTCTTACTTTCTGTTGTGAACTCATGCTGCAAAATTACTTATTTCTAGATTAATAAATGAATTAGAAAATCTCTCCTCCGTCATATATCTGCTATATTGGATAATTTACTTATTTTGTAAGAGAATACGAGAGGTCAATGAACGCATATCAATACAATAATAAACAAATTTGGAAAGTCATACTTATAGTCTTTGCCGCTGCAATAGGCATCGCATCGCTTTGGTATACCAATTATCTGGTAAAAAGCCTTTCCCAATCGGAGCGTACCAAAGCCGAGGTCTGGGCCATGAGCACCAGAAGTATTATGACCATGCCAGACGTCGACGATGACTTCATTAGTTTCATCTACGCCGTTCGTGACAGTCTCACCCTTCCTGCTATCATTACCGATAAGGAGGACAAAATTATATTTTGGCGCGATCTTGATTCCACCAAGACCAATATCAACCTTGAAGATTCGCTGTCTTCTCATCTGACTTATGATCCAGCATACTTTGAACGCGAGCTCAGCAAGATGAAACGCGCTCATCAACCCATTATTCTTACGCTCGAAAATGGCGAAAAATGGTCTGTATATTACCACGATTCCAAAGCACTACGCAATCTCAAAATATTTCCCATCATCCAACTTTCGCTTATAGCTATATTCTTAATCATCGCATATGCTGTATTCAATTTTATCAAACGTACCGAACAAAACTTGGTGTGGGTGGGCATGGCCAAAGAAGCTGCGCACCAGCTCGGGACACCGATCTCTTCTTTGATGGGGTGGATAGAATTAATTAAGATGAAATTTGATGCAGAAGATGATGAGGTCGTCAACGAGATGGAAAGGGATGTCTCGAGACTAGAAATAGTGGCAGATCGATTTTCCAAAATCGGATCAAGACCGATTCTGAGTAATCATAACGTCTATCAAGTAATCCAAAACTTTATTGAATATTTTAAAGTACGTACGAGTGAAAAAATAACTTTTACGCTAGAGGGAGACAATCATGTAGAAGCTATGCTGAATGTACCTCTTTTCGAATGGATTATCGAGAATTTACTCAAAAATGCCGTTAATGCCATCGATACAGAAGGACAGATTCTTGTATCTATAAAAGAAAATATTGCGAAAGAAGAAATTTTTATAGACATTAGTGATACCGGAAAAGGTATTCCAAAATCTAATTTTGACACCATTTTTAACCCAGGATTCACAACTAGACAACGCGGATGGGGATTGGGACTAAGTCTGACACGACGAATGATACGCTACCACAAAGGCCAAATCTATGTTAAAGAATCCGAAATCGGTAAAGGAACTACATTTCGAATAATACTAAAAAGTAACTTAAATTATGAACCTACTCAAGTCTGACGATTATCCTGCGATTTACGAAGATTATATAGAAAATGTACAAGGTGATGTGATGGAAGAGTTGAATATGCAAGTCGAAACTTTTCCAACATTCATACGCGAAATTCCGCAGGACAAACTACTATATAGCTATGCCGAAGGCAAATGGACTGTCAAAGAAATTTTGTGTCATATCATCGATACCGAACGAGTGATGTCCTACCGTGCATTACGTTTTGCGCGTAATGACATGACTGCCTTAGCCTCCTTCGAGCAGGAAGAGTTTGTGACAAATGGTCGCCACAATGAACGTGAAATTAATAGTATCATCGAGGAATTTGTAAACCTTCGTAAATCAAATATAGCGCTGTTCAAGACTTTTAATGATACAGAGTTATGCCGCAAGGGCATGGCTTCTGACCGATTAATAAGTGTATTGGCATTTATCTATGTCATTGCTGGCCACCTCAACCATCATAAATTTATTATAAAACAGAAATACCTTAATATTTAAAGAATGATTTGGCGTAAAGAATATTCCCCAGACGAATTAAACGAGTTATTTGGGCGTTATATGACCGGGTTTTTGGATATTAAAGCATCCAAAATTACTCCCGAGTCATTGGAAGCGACGATGCCTATTACCGAAAAAGTACTACAGCCATTTGGCATATTGCATGGTGGTGCATCCGTCGTATTGGCAGAATCCATTGGCAGTATAGCTTCGGCTCTGATCATTGACCCGGAAAAATACAATGCAGTAGGATTAGAAATTAACGCGAATCATTTAAGACCCGGAAAAATGGGGAACATTGCCACAGCGCGATGTATTCCTATTCATTTGGGTAGGACCACCCACGTTTGGGATATCAAGATTCAGGACGAAAAAAATCGTCTCATATGTGTATCCAGATTGACGGTGGCAATAATAAAAAAATAATTAAAACTTTTTCTGCCATAAGCTGTTAGAGATATAAATACCATTCAATTGGTAATATGATACGGTTTAGGTTTTTAGAGAGACTTCGCCCCACGAAGTCTCTCTTATTATTAAAAATATTACAAATATCAATCGTTTGTTCTAATTATTTAGTTTCTTAAATTCATTTTATTTTATTAGTCTTGTACTACGATAATTAATCTAATCTTAATATTGACATAATAAAATCTATTAATGAACTCTCACAACCTAAGTAAACAAAACGGTACCTCCACCGTTGGACCTATTATAATTATTGGAGACTTATTCTTCATTTTTGGCTTTATTACTTGGCTGAACGCATTATTAATTCCCTATTTACAAATTGCTTGTGAATTGACTGAATTTCAAGCCTATTTCGTAACTACTGCTTTCTATATTGCATATCTTGTTATGGCGCCTGTATCTACCTGGGTTTTGAACAAATTTGGATTTAAGAAGGGTATGTCCATTGCGTTAGCTATTATGGCTTTTGGCGCGTTATTATTCATCCCTGCAGCATACACAAGGATTTATGGCGTGTTTTTAATAGGTTTATTCATTATAGGAGGTGGACTAGCTATTTTACAAACTGCGTCAAACCCATACATCACTATTTTAGGTCCTGTTGAGACGGCAGCTAAGCGTATCAGTATTATGGGGATCTGTAATAAGTTTGCAGGTGCTACAGCACCAATCATTCTAGGCTTATTCTTAAATCTAGAGGCTGCCGATAACGTTTCTCAACAATTAGCGAACCTTACTCCAGCAGAAAAAGAAGCTGCTTTAAGCGAGGTTGCATTGCAAGTGGTGAATCCTTATTTAGGCATTGTAGTCGTTCTTTTACTATTGGCATTCTGGATCGCTAAAGTACGTCTACCAGATGTTCAAGGAGATGAAGAAGAATCAGCAGATCACCATGCATTATCCGAAAACAAAAAAAGTGCTTGGGCTTTCCCGCATGTGGTGTTAGGATTCATTACACTTTTCTTGTATGTAGGCGTGGAAGTGTTGGCGGGTGATACAATTATCTCATACGGTAAATCAATAGGTGTTCCTTTATCCGAAGCTAAGTTTTTCACAGGATTGACCATGATTTCCATGGTAATAGGTTACATCATTGGTATTATTGCTATTCCAAAATATATTAAACAAGAAGTAGCGTTGAAGCTTTGTGCGATTCTAGGTATTATCTTTACTTTAGGTATCGTCTTCACCTCAGGCATGACCTCTTTATATTGCGTAGCATTATTAGGCTTGGCTAACTCATTGATTTGGCCTGCGATTTGGCCTTTAGCATTGAAAGGTGTCGGTAAATACACCAGTGCGGCCTCCGGTATCCTGGTAATGGGTATCGCCGGTGGTGCAGTAATTCCGCCATTATATGGTCAATTAGCGCATCACATAGGCTCACATCAAGCATATTGGATTGCTTTACCTTCCTACCTGTTTATCCTTTATTATGCCATTGCTGGCCATAAAGTAGGTAAAAAAGCATAATAATTTCTAGAATCCATACAAAAAATCCCTTGACGATGACGTTAAGGGATTTTTTCATTTAGAAGTAATAGATTTTATTGGGTGTAACACAACATTTTAAAGGTATATCCCATTCGTTGAGGTCCGTAATCTTCGGTACTACATCAAAAAAGCTGATTCCTATGGTAAGCACATCCGCTCGGCATTTGCCCATAAAGCGATCGTAAAAGCCCTTTCCATAACCTACTCTATTGCCTCGACTATCAACCACCAATAGCGGCACCAAGATGACATCCAGCATTTCTTCAGCAATGGATTCCCCAACGAGCGGTTCCAGGATTCCCCAATAATTTTCTACCAATTGTGATGTATCTTCCAACACATAATGTTTCATTTCTCCGGTCTCAAAATCCGATTGAGAGGTAACTAAATGAATATGCGGAGAATATTCTCTTATCCAACTAATGAAGGGTATAGTGTCAGGCTCATTAAATTTTTCTAAAGGAATATACACATGTACATAAGTATATTGTTCCCATTCAAAGGTCTTTAATTTTTCCAGCAAGTTGGAGTTGTAAGCTTGCTTTTCTTCAATGCTGAGACTATTTCGTTGCGCACGATATAATTTACGCAATTGGTATTTAGTCATATCTATTAAAATAAAAACGGCCTTGCAGTTGGAGAACATACAAGACCGAAATAATCAACCTAAACCTAATTTTTTATATGTATTATTTTACACGTTCGATATAATCACCTGTAGCAGTATCTACCTTTACTTTGTCACCTTGATTGATGAACAAAGGAACATTAATTTCTACTCCAGTTTCTACAGTAGCCTTTTTAAGCGCATTGGTAGAAGTATCTCCTTTTACTGCTGGCTCTGTATAGGTAATCTCCAATTCCACATTTTTGGGAGCTTGTGCCATGATCGGCTCATCACTCTCGAAAGCTACGATTACGTTCATTCCCTCTTTCAAGAATCGTGCCGAATTACCAAACAAAAACTTAGGAATATTAAATTGTTCGTAGGTATTATTGTCCATTACCACATAGAACTCACCATCCTCATACAAGTATTGATAATCGTTGGTTTCGACGCGAGCAATTTCCACTGATTCGTCCACACGAAATCTATATTCTACTAATTTTCCAGTTTTAACGTTACGCATTCTGGCTTGATAAAAAGCACGTAAATTTCCTGGGGTACGGTGTATATATTCTTCAACAGTTACTAGTTCACCATTGAAACGCAAAACATTTCCTGATTTTACTTCTGAAGCTTTAGCCATTGGATTTATATTATTGTTTAATAAATTACAAATGCAAAAATAGAAAAAACTATGCGCTAAAAAAAACGAATGTCTTTACTTATAGGTTGTAATGGAAAATTTCTCATCACAGAATGCATATTCCTTCTCTTGATTGGAGCCAATAATGAGTAGACGGTCTGCAGTGGTAGCAGTGATTAAATCTAAGTACCATTTCTCGCCAGAAACATCCAGATTGGAAGTGGGTTCATCCAAGAAAACTACCTTAGAATCACTGCAGCATGCTAAAGCTAATTTCACGCGCTGTTTCATCCCCGAAGAGAAAAATTTGAGGCTCTTATTGGCCGATTTTTCCATTTCCAGCAAATGTAAAATTTTGGAGATGTCAAACTCGGGATGAAATTGCTTGAATTTAAAATGAAAATCCAACAGTTCATTCAGCGTAAATTCCTCTATCAGTTCGATATAGGGTGCGGCTATGCTAATGTGTTGATAAAGTTCATCCACCTCTATAGGATCAGTATTATTTTGGAAGGTAAGGCTACCTTCGCTTGGTGTAAGCTGCCCTGTCAATACTTTGATCAAGGTTGATTTGCCCGATCCATTAGGGCCTAAGATGGCATATGATTGATGAGAGGAGAAGGTATAATCAATGCCTTTGAAAATCCATTCCTGATTAAACCTTCTCCCAAGATTATGTAAAGTTATATTCAATAAACGTATGATTTAAATGACTAATTCGACTTTCCAGTACTAAAACCTCTGACTACGCCACGATTCGAGCTACGGACAAAACCTAATATCTCATCGCGAATTTCGGTAGCTTCAAATTCTGTTTCCACAATATCCAATGCCTTGGACAGATTACGATTCTGCACAAATAACACACGGTAGATATTTTGGATTTCAGATATCTGCTCAGACGTATATCCTCTACGACGCAAACCAACAGAGTTAATACCTGCATACGATATAGGTTCGCGGGCCGCTTTGATAAATGGAGGTACATCCTTACGCACGAGAGTACCACCAGTTACGAAGGTGTGGGAACCAATTTTACAGAATTGATGCACCGCAACCAACCCTGCCAAAACCACATAGTCTCCGACAGTGATATGCCCAGCTAATGTACTTGAGTTAGAAAATACACAGTTGTCACCCACGATACAGTCGTGAGCAATATGGCTATACGCTTGTATCAGGCAATTCTTACCGATGACAGTTTTGTATCTATCCTTTGTACCTCTGTTGATAGTGACACACTCGCGAATGGTTGTGTTGTCGCCAATCTCGGCTGTAGTAATTTCACCTTCAAACTTCAAATCTTGAGGTTCACCAGAAATTACAGCCCCTGGAAAGATCCTACAGTTCTTTCCTATTCGAGCTCCGTTCATAATGGTCACATTGGACCCTATCCACGTCCCCTCGCCAATTACCACATCCTGGTGTATAGTGCTAAAAGGCTCTATCACCACATTATCAGCAATTTTTGCCTCAGGATGTATATACGATAAAGGTTGTATCATTTTATATGGATTATTTCACTTTTACTATTTGTGCCATTAATTCAGCTTCACTCACTATTTTCTCTCCTACCATACCTATACCTTTCATCCGAGCAATGCCTCGGCGTATAGGCTCTAATAACTCACAGCTGAATATTATCGTGTCACCAGGATGAACTTGGTTTTTAAATCTTGCATTTTCGATCTTCAAGAATAAAGTCAACCAGTTCTCTGGATCTGGGACCGTATTTAGCACAAGAATACCGCCTGTCTGCGCCATGGCTTCAATCTGAAGTACACCCGGAAAAACAGGTGCTCCAGGAAAATGACCCATGAACAAATCCTCATTCATCGTTACATTTTTCAATCCCACCACATGTGTTTCAGACAATTCCAAAATCTTGTCCACCATCAAGAATGGTTGACGGTGAGGCAGTATATTCATGATTTGTACGGTATCATATACAGGCTTGGCATGAATATCGTAAGAATTGATTTTTTTCTTACTTCTCTTTATCTGTGATTTGATGCGCTTAGCGAAGGCAACATTCGCTGCATGACCAGGACGAGCTGCCATGATGTGCCCTTTAATAGGACGTCCCACAAGCGCCAAATCACCAATCATATCCAACAATTTGTGACGAGCGGGTTCATTCTGGTGTCTCAGATTTATATTGTCCAATATACCCTCATCCGCTACGGTTACTTTTTTATTGAATAATCCCTCAAGTTTTTCTAACTCCTCTGTAGTTACTTGTTTGTCTACTATAACGATAGCATTAGACAAATCGCCACCTTTGATAAGATCATTATTAACAAGAGTCTCTAGTTCGTGTAAGAAACAGAAAGTGCGTGATGAGCTAATCTCTTTTTGGAACTCGTCGATCGCGCTGATGGAGGCATGCTGACTCCCTAATACCGGCGAATTGAAATCAATCATACACGTCAAACGGTAACCGTCCAATGGCATACCTACGATTTCAACTTTGCGATCCGGCTCAGAGTAATGAATGTTTTCTTTTATTTCGTAAAAATCTCTATCTGCTTCTTGATCTGCAAAACCAACTTCTGTTAGCTTTTCCACAAAAACATTTGAACTACCGTCTAATATAGGCACCTCCGGTCCATCCAAATCTATAAGCACATTATCCACCTGAAGACCGATTAAAGCCGCCATCAGATGCTCAATAGTACTTACAGAAGCTCCATTTTCTGAAATTGTTGTACCACGTGATGTATCTGTAACATTATCAGCATCTACCGATACTATCGGCTGGTCTTCAAGATCTATACGTCTAAATTTGAACCAATGATTCTCCGGAGCTGGTCTTAAGGTTAAGGTCACGGCTTTACCTGTGTGTAAACCAATTCCTGAAATTGTAACCTCAGATTTTATAGTCCTTTGTTTTGTGTTCATTTCATCCATTTTATGGTAAATAGTTTTTTATTTGTCTTTCAATAATTTCTCCAACTCCAAAATGCGTTTTTCTAACTCAGGCAATCGTGTATATACGACTTGTGAACGCAACTGACTGGTATATGGAGCAAATGGAGATCCTCCCCACTTTTTATTTTTTTCTACGATACTTCGATTGATGCCAGATTGCGCTTGCACCTGAGTGCCATCCGCAATGGTAATATGCCCTACCACGCCTACTTGTCCTCCCAATACGACTTGTTTGCCGACCTTAGTACTGCCTGACACGCCTGTTTGAGCAGCGATGACGGTGTTAGAGCCGATTTCTGCATTGTGGGCTATTTGGATTAAGTTGTCTAGCTTTACACCTTTACGTATAATAGTAGAGCCCAATGTCGCTCTATCAATAACCGTATTGGAACCTACCTCTACATTGTCTTCGAGAATAACATTCCCAATCTGAGGGATTTTTTCATATGATCCATCTGGCTGAGGAGCAAAGCCAAATCCGTCACTACCTATCACTGCACCTGAGTGAATAATCACATTAGAGCCAATTTGGCAGTCATAATAGACCGTAACTCCAGGAAATAAAATAGTATTATCGCCAATGCTCACATTGTCACCAATGTACACACGGGGATAAATTTTAACATTATTTCCGATTTTAACATCCTTACTAATATAAGTAAATGCACCTATGTAGCCTCCTTCACCAATCTTTACCGATTCATGTATATAAACTTGCTCATCTCTACCCGAGCGCTCCAAACGCAGCGCATGATAGATTTTCAATAATTCAGAGAAAGATGTGTACGCGTCTTCTACTCTGATCAATGTCGCATTAACAGGCTTTTGTAGGACTAAATCTTTATTAACGATAACAATACTAGAGAATGTATCATATAAATATTGCTCATATTTACGGTTGGATAAAAAAGACAATGCGCCCTCAGACCCTTCTTCGATTTTCGCTAAATGGGACACCAAAACATCAGGATTACCCTCTACCTTTCCATTTAATAATGTCGCTATTTGCTCCGCTGTAAATTGCATGTACTACAAATGTATCTTTTTTTATGAAATTACTTTAATTTTTTGAGCTCACGCTCAGCTCAACAAACCCCAATTCTTTGGGATATGTGAGTGCATATTTGACTACTTTCTGGGACAGCGCTTCTAAATTTGACAAATCAGAAGCCTCTGCGATATCCATAAGCTGACCTTTATTGTTTACAATACAGATTGGCTCTTTGTCCGCACTGTATGCCGAATTTTGGATGGCCTGATAATAGATGAAATACTTTACCTCCTCATCATTCAGTCCAAAATAATCCTTCGCCCGCTCTTTATAATAAGCCAGTTCCTCTGCATCGAAATCCACCGACCGAAGCTCCGTACGAAAAAGATCTCTCCGCACGATCTTCTTGCACAGTGTACTTAGTATAAAATCCTCATGATCCATCCAACATTTAATGGCGGACAGTATATCTGTATCATCCAACTGCGTAAACCAGTCCAGATGTACCTCATCGCTGATAAAATTTTCGGCATTAACCTTATTACGCAAAAAATGCTGCAATGCCGCAGTCGCAAACAACTCAACACCATTATTACTGAGCTCCTTAGCCCGTCTCAAAGCTTGAATTAACATCTGCTCGGCGCCAATCACAGTTTTATGCAAATACACCTGCCAATACATTAATCTTCGCGCTATCAAAAATTTTTCTACCGAATAGATCCCTTTTGCCTCGACAACAAGCTTATCATCCATGACCGTCAACATCTTGATGATGCGATCAAATGAGATTACACCTTCTGATACCCCAGTGAAAAAACTATCTCTATTGAGATAATCCATTCGGTCTGTATCCAGTTGCCCAGATACCAACTGATGAAAAAACTTACGAGGATATTGATTATTAAAAATGGTAATTGCCAGCGTCAACCGACCATCAAATTGAATATTCAATCGGTCCATAAGCATCGAAGAAATCACCTCATGGGATACGCCCTCTATCAGCGTATGCTCCAAAGAATGACTAAATGGACCATGGCCGATATCATGAAGTAATATGGCTACCAAGGCAGCTTCTTCCTCTTGTTCGCTTATCTGTACTTCTTTGCTCCGCAGCGTATCAATAGCCAATTGCATAAGATGCATCGCGCCTATCACGTGCTGAAAACGAGTATGCAAAGCTCCCGGATAAACCATGTGCGTCATGCTCACCTGCTTGATGTAGCGTAGACGCTGAAAATAAGGATGTTGAATCAAGTCGAATATAAAACCAGACGGAATTGAAACAAAGCCGTAAACGGGATCATTAATGATTTTTTTCTTATTCAACAGAGTTATCCTTTATGAAGTTTGTTATCTTTATATGTTGCTTAGATTGACAGATAATACACCTAATCTAATATAAACGCAAAGATAAATAGATTACAGTTAATTAATGTTAAAAAATGGTAGTTATTTGGTATAATAATAAACATAAACACTATTATGACCTTCTTATCATATAAACAGATTGACTATCAAGCGGAATTTTAACAGCAAGGAATTAATTAATAGTAATAGCAGTAAATAATCATGGCGAAAACACATATACTTTGGGCAGATGACGAAATAGAATTTCTTAAGCCTCATATTCTGTTGCTTGAAGGCAAAGGCTATAAGGTAAAAACCGTCAACAATGGGACAGATGCAGTAGAAGCTTTCAAAAACGAGCCTTTTGATTTGGTTTTTTTGGATGAAAATATGCCAGGTCTTACCGGACTTGAAACATTAAGTATCCTAAAATCTATCAATCCTACCATACCAAATGTATTAGTAACCAAAAATGAGGAAGAGCACCTGATGGAGGAAGCTATAGGCGCCAAGATCGATGACTACCTTATCAAACCCGTCAACCCCAAACAAATCCTACTGACGATCAAAAAATTCACCGAGAACCGAAGGATCGTGAACGAAAAGACGTCCATGGCCTACCAACAAGAATTTCAAAATCTAGGATTATTAATAAATGACGGCCTAGATTTTAAAGGGTGGGTAGAAGCATATAAAAAATTAATCTATTGGGAACTGTCTCTTGAGAAGCTCGAAGACGAGAGTATGCATGAGATTCTCCGCACTCAAAAATCTGAAGCAAATAATATATTCTGCAAATATATCGAGAAGAACTATGTCAATTGGATGAAAAATCCAGAAGAAGGACCTACCCTTTCACACCAATTGTTCAAGAAAAAAGTCCTTCCCTCTCTATCTGAAGAAAGACCTACTTTTTTCTTTCTAATAGACAATCTGCGTTACGACCAATGGAAACAGATCAACGACATCATTACTGATTACTTCCGCTTAGAAGAAGAAGACAATTATTACAGCATATTACCTACTGCGACCCAATATGCCCGCAATGCCATTTTTAGTGGCCTCACTCCGCTAGAGATGGAAAAAAGATTTCCAGATTTATGGCAGAATGATGAAGCCGAAGGCGGAAAAAACCTCCATGAGGATAAATTCTTAGCGGATCAAATCAGACGGTTGTATCGCAAAGAAATCAAGCACAGCTATACCAAGGTCCTCACCCTCGAACAAGGGAAGGATGTCGTGGACAACTTGAGTAATTTGATGAATAACAATTTAAATGTGCTCGTCTACAATTTTGTAGATATGTTGTCGCATGCCCGCACTGACATGGCTATGATTCGCGAATTGGCCAATGACGAAGCTGCATATCGCTCGCTGACCTTGTCCTGGTTTGAGCACTCCCCATTGCTTGACGCGCTGAAGTGGCTTTCGCAAAAAAATGTGCGCGTAATCATCACCACCGACCACGGAACAATACGGGTTAAAAAACCAAGTAAAATAATTGGATACAAAAATACCAATACCAATCTTCGGTATAAGCAAGGTAAAAACCTGAATTTTATCGGCAAAGATGTATTTACCATCAAAAATCCACACGAAGCGCAGCTGCCTCTTTTGCACATGAGTTCGATTTATGTATTTGCGAAAGATGACACTTACTTTGTGTATCCTAATAATTATAACCAATTCGTCAATTATTTCATTGGAACCTTTCAGCATGGAGGACTATCTATGGAAGAAATGATTATTCCTTATGCATCATATACTACAAAATGATAATTTTGCGAAATGAAAATCGAGGTTAGAGATTTAGACGAGTTAAAAAAAGCAGCCCAAGACGTCATCCATACATATCCTGATGACCGAATCTTTTTATTTTATGGAAATATGGGCGCCGGAAAGACTACATTTATTAATGAACTTTGTCTCGCATTGGGCGTGACAGACCATACCTCTAGCCCCACTTTTTCTATTGTCAACGAATACAACTCCTCTTCCGGGAATATATTTCACTTTGATTTCTACAGACTCAAAAGTGAAATGGAAGCACTGGACATGGGCTACGAAGAATACTTTTACTCTGGAGACTACTGTTTCGTAGAATGGTCCGAAAAAATCCCCAATCTGATACCCCTGCATTATATCAAAGTAGCAATAGAGGTATTAGAAAATCAACATCGTCTGATCCATATCGAAAAAAAATAATTTTTTTTCATACCCCATGCAACCTTTCTCCAAAACTTTGCGTCTTCCTATTAAACTAACATGAAATTGGAGAATATTAACTTAAATGGCATATGGCAAGGCTGTCAGGCGTATGACAAAAAAGCTCAAGCGCTGCTCTATAGTCACTTCTCCAAAAAAATGTTTGCAGTATGTATGCGCTATGCGCAGACAACGCTCGAGGCCGAAGACATTCTACAGAATGGATTCATAAAAGTATTTACCAAACATCATTTATTTGATGGTAAAGGCTCACTCGAAGGCTGGATCAAGCGAATCATCGTCAATACAGCAATTGAAAGTTTTAGACAGAGCAAAGCCATGCTAACGGATAGCATAGAGGCGCATCACGAGAACACGATCGCAAGTCACCTTTCTAGTGATACCACTTCCTATCAGGATTTGCTTCAGCTAATCAAAGAGTTGCCCTTAGGCTACCGCACCGTCTTTAACCTCTATGCTATAGAGGGGTATAGTCACAAAGAAATAGCCGAGATGCTGGGTATATCTGAAGGCAGCTCCAAATCACAGCTTTCGAGAGCCAGACAGGCGCTGCAGGAAAAATTAATTAAAGAAAACACTATTTAATATGGAGTCACAAGATTTAGATAAATTATTCCGAGATGCGATGGAGCATGCGGAAGAGACACCAAGTAGTCGTGTGTGGGAAGGTATTCAGGAAGAACTTACGAAAGAGAAAAAAGTGATTCCTTTTCACAAAAAATATAGAGCGCAAATTTCGATAGCTGCAATTTTCTTGTTGTTTTTTGGAATTGGGTTGTCGCTGTACAAACAGCCTACTCCTTCAAGCAATGAAAAAGTAGATAAGATCATCGCATCTATTCAAAATGAAAAAAATGCTTCTGACGCCCAGACTTCTACTGCTAACGAATATCTAGAAGACAAAATGCACTCTTCAGTCTCGAACAAGGCAGAAGGTCAGACATTGTCGGTAACTAATAGTACGCTCACATTGCAGGACAAACCGAACCTAAAAGAAGAGGAAGTATATACAAAAACCACCGTAAACAGCGTATCTCAAACCAATCAAGAAGAAATAGAATTGCTGACTCCTGAATTTGAGCTGCTAGCAGCGGAAGTCGATTTGGGAGATGTAGCGCACTCTTACCACGCAGTGAAATCCATAAATCCAATTGACGATGATGTGCCACCCTCATTTGCCTATACTGCACCTCAAGAAGAAGTAAAAACTTCATTAGTCACCCGGGTTTTAAATGGCATTACAAGGAATATAATTAGTAAAAACCTAGATAGGGACGAAAAAAGAGAAATTGAATTCAGAAACGATGAGGAAGGGTCTTTATCGATCAACATCATCAATTCATTAGCAAGAAAATAAACCGATATCAATAAATCAAGACAACATGAAAAACCTTTACAAAGCATCTCGCATCATTGCAATGGCACTATTAGTAGTGAATACAGCCTATGCACAATCGGACAGTACTACAAATAACACGAACAGCAAATCTATAATTATTGACGAAGACAAATCCTTCAAAATCGTCAAGGATAATAAAGAAGATGAAGATAGATTACCTCGTGCCTTCGGAGGAATTACATTCACACGCATCGATTGGGGATTCTCGAGAATTATGGATGATGGCGCTTTCTCTCTTTCTGAGGACAATCAATTTCTAGCATATAAAAAAGCATCCAACTTTGGATTTGATATCGCTCAATTTGGAGTACGTACCAGTGACAACTTCAAAACATACATTTCTGCTGGTTTTGAATGGAACTATTTACGTCTTAAACAAAATATTATATTCAATGAAGACAGCTCGCCTATCTCCTATGAGCCGAGTGATATAGCATATTCCAAAAATGTACTAACAACAACTTATATGCGCTTGCCTATAACTTTTGAGTGGAGAAGTGACAAAAACCGAAAAGGCGAACGCGTAAAAGTAGCATTCGGTGCGATGACAGGTGTATTACTAAAAGGGACGCAGCGTCTAAAAAGCAAAGAAAATGGCAAACAAAAATTCAAAGATAACTACAGCTTAGCTTCATTCCAATACGGCCCTTTCATCCGATTAGGATACGATGATTTTGGCATATTTGCAAAGTATTATATGAACGATTTCTTTGAAAAAAGTCCTGCACAAAAGAATTTGAATAATTTAGCCTTTGGTATTACTTTAGGATTTTAAGACAGATATTTCATTTTTAAACCTTATTTTTATGCCGAAAGACAATTTCGGCATTTTTATTTTATGGCTCATACTTCATCTTCTTGTCAATACATACCTACGGACACTCAAAAATCGGGCGTATCTGCAATCCACGGCAACAGCCTGACAGCTACATTTACAGGTAAACAAGAAGTCACAGCTATAGATAATGTTTCTTTTGACATCGAAAATCACAAGATAACAGCCATAATCGGTGAGTCAGGAAGTGGAAAAAGCACCTTATTGAAAATAATTTATGGACTTATAGAGCCCAATGCCGGGGAAGTTAGATACAAAGGCTGGTTGGTACCCACGCGTAAAGACAAATTGATACCTGGCCACGATGCCATGAAGATGGTTTCGCAAGGTTTTGATGATTTAAATCTTTATGCCAAGGTGTGGGACAACATCGCTTCACAGCTTCCAAACACCAATTTGGAGTACAAACAGAGTCAAACTGCCGTAACGTTAAAAAAACTTCGCATTGATCATCTCGCTCAGCAAAGAGTAGCGGACCTAAGTGGCGGAGAGCGCCAACGTGTGGCGATAGCTCGCGCGCTAATCAATAATCCGGAAGTACTGTTGATGGATGAGCCTTTCAATCAGGTGGATGCCGCATTTCGCGACGGCCTACAACAAGACATCAAGCAGATTGTGCAAGATACAGGCCTCACCGTGGTTTTAGTGTCTCATGATCCCGCGGAAGTGTTGGCTATGGCAGATGCGCTTATCGTCATGCAGCAAGGTAAAATTGTGGACTCAGGCAATCCAAAAGATTTATATTATCAACCCAAACATCCTTATACGGCTTTGTTGCTCGCCAAAAGTAATATTATCACCGCACAACAAGCGGAAATTCTTCAGCTACCGACTAGCTCGGCACAAATAGCCATACATCAAGAATGGATTGACGTCACGGAGAATTCACAATCTCCATTTAGAATAAAAGACATAAAATTCCGAGGATTCTATAGCGAATATGTGATCGGAGATGACGAAATTAATTTACACGCTATCATAAAAACAAAAACTCCCGTTTCTATTGGAACAGGAGTCGATATTCGAATACAAGAATTTATTTCTTTTCAAGTTCAGCCTTAATTACCTGAACCATCTTGGTGAACTCGTCGTGCTCAAATCCGATAGATTGGTAAATGATTTTCCCCTGTCTATCTAATATAACATTGCGCGGAATAGACTGCTCTGCAAACAAACCGAACACTCCACGTTTTAAATCCGGAAACACAGGAAAAGTATAGGCATGCTGCTTCATAAATGGATCGATCTTATCCCAACCTTCTTCTCGCGCCAATACAAAGACAGCCAAATCTTCATGTTTTAAATCTTTCCAAATCTCCTTTTCTAGACGAGGAAGCTCTTCTCGGCAAGGAGGACACCATGTCGCGAAAAAATTAAGTAGCACGACTTTGCCCTTCAAGGATTCTGGTGTAATATTCTGATTCTTTCGGTCTACAATTTTAAATGCCGGAGTATTTTCCCCTACATTTACTTTCCACTCCTGCGCTTGTGCTCCAACAGTAAGTGCCATCATCAAAACTAATGTCCCTATTATGTTTTTCATATATTATAATTTAAGATTGTTCAACCAGTCTAGCATACTATCAAACCACTCTCGGGGTTCTTGTTTATTATGCATACCAAAACCATGCCCCCCAATTGCATACGAAAATAAGGAATTTGAAATATTATACTGATTTAATTTTTGTTGATACCTATAGCTATTCTCGATAGGCACAGTTTTATCATCCTGAGCATGTATCAGAAACGTCGGAGGTGTCTGTGAGTTTACATTATGCTCATTCGAAAATCTAACACTATCTTCTGGAGTACATTGAGGACCAATTAACTTCTCTTTCGAACCATTGTGCGTGACACCTTCTTCCATCGTAATGACAGGATACACCAACACCGAAAAATCAGGTCTAAGCTGCTGTGTGGCCAACCCTGATTGGTGATAATCCGTATCGAAGTGTGTGGATAAGGTGGAAGCTAAGTGCCCGCCGGCAGAAAATCCCAGCACCCCTACCTTTGCGCCAACAAGTGGGATATTCGTTATTTGCTGCTTAATTAGCGTCAAAGCCCGCTGCGCATCTTGAATAGGAGCAATACGCTTATCTGTCTGCTGCTTGGCAGAGGGCAATCTATATTTTAAGACAAAAGCACAATAACCCTGATCGGCCAATCGTTTGGCGACCTGATGGCCTTCGTGATCCATTGCAATATGCGTATATCCGCCCCCCGGTATAATCAAAAAAACATAAGAATGCTTAATATTTATTGGTATATATGAATAAAGTTCGGGCGTATTATTGGAAATATTTGCTGTATCTTTTGTATTAGGGACAGTATCATACAGTGCAATCTTGTCCTGCGCTTGCACCAATCCAATAATAGCGGTCATAAGTAGTGATAAAAAAGTTCTCAGCATTGATTTTTATTGATTAGCTACAATCATTAATGATAAATCTTTGTATGGTATTTTGAAGCGTTCAGCTATATCCTTATTGGTCAATAAACCTTGGTACAAGTACACCGCATTGCGAATACCGGGATGACTCCATATCAAGTTACTAAATCCGCCACAATCTCCTATCTGCAGTAGTATAGGCGTAAAGATATTTGTTAATGCATAAGTAGCTGTCCGTGCCACGCGAGAGGCAATATTAGGAACACAATAATGAATTACATCATATTTCCTAAATACCGGTTTGTCGTGAGAAGTTATTTCAGAAGTTTCAAAACATCCTCCCTGGTCTATCGACACATCGATGATCACCGAGTTGGGCTTCATTTGCGATACTGTTTCTTCCGAAATAAGACAAGGAGACCTGCCATTATTGGCACGTAAAGCACCGATTACCACATCACATGATTTGATGGCTTTATTTAAAATTATCGGCTGTATCACCGATGTAAACACACGGAATCCTATATTATTCTGAAGCCTGCGCAGGCGGTAAACCGAGCTGTCGAATACCTTTACCTGTGCGCCCAACGCTATGGCCGTCCGTGCTGCAAACTCACCTACTGTTCCTGCACCTATTATTACGATTTCCGTCGGAGGAACACCTGTCACCCCCCCCAGCATCAGGCCTTTACCCTCAAATACATTCGAGAGATATTCTGCAGCAATCAAGATGGAGGTTGCGCCTACGATTTCACTCATGGCACGCACGACACTCAAGTGCCCGCCCTCGTCTTCCAAATATTCATAAGACAAAGCGGTAATTTGCTTCTTCATCAGCGCATCCAACACTTCTTTACTCAATAGACTAGGCTGCTGCGAGGAAAGAAGAATTTGCTTATGACGCATAAGCTTCACTTCATTAAGAGTCGGGCCTGCAATTTTAATGATAATATCCGCATTAAACACCCCCTGTTTATCATAGACTATCTGAGCTCCCTGCTCACTATAATGCTGATCCAAGAAATTAGAACAGTTGCCAGCACCGGATTCAATAATTACGCGATGACCATTCTCTATCAGCAATGAAACGGAAAGTGGCGTAAGCGCAATTCTTTTCTCTTGAAATACTGTTTCCTTAGGAATACCTATTACTAACTCCCTTTGGCTCTGACCTATTGCCTTCAATAGTTCTTGTGTTTGACCAATCAATCCTTCTTCCATATTTGTCATAACGACTATATTAACCTGATCCACGACATTAATTAAAAAAGATTATTTAATAATAATTCCTTTTTTAATTAGATTTGCGTTATACGTAGGCACAAATTATAAATGAAATTCTTCAAAGTTATTAACCATGTAAAAATATTACCTAGATGGGTTATATTTTTTTTAGACTTGTTTGCAGCAATTATCGCATTTTTAATTGCTTATTATATTTATCAAGATACAAAAAATATCCAATTTAGTCCAAATGATTTTGCATTGGCATTCTTGTTGTGCATTGGCGCGACGGTACTTTCGTTTGTGGTTTTTAAACTATATTCGGGTATAGTCAGGTATACAAGTTCAACGGATTCTATCCGAATTTTGTCCTGTAATTTGCTTACTATAATCACCCTATTTGGCGCTAAACTATTTGCTTTAGCAATAAGAATTCCATCCCCTATCGATACTTCCTTAATCATTATTTATTCGCTATTGGTGTTTGTCGGATTAGTGATTTATCGAACATCTATCAAGGTGTTCTTTCAGTACTCTAAGACTGCGCGAAAAATCAAGAAGAATGTAGTCATTTTTGGTGCTGGCGAATTGGGAATAGCAGTTAAACGGACATTCGATCATGATTTGACCTCCAATAAAGTTATCGTAGGTTTCTTGGATGACAATCCTTCTAAAGTAGGAAAAGCCATAGATGGTGTGCGTATTTATAAATCTGAATTTCTACTACCTGTTATTAAAAAACTCGCGATTGATGAATTAATCATTGCGACACCATCATTAGTCCCAGAAAAGAAAGCGCAAATCATTGACATATGCTTGGAAAATAATGTCTCCGTGCTCACCATACCTCCGGCCAAGCAAATCATGAATGGAGACCTCTCCGTAAATCAGATTAAGAATGTCAAAATCGAAGATTTATTGGAGCGGGCACCTATCAAAATAAACAATGAATCCATCCTAGACCAAATTAAAGGAAAACGTGTCTTAGTAACAGGTGCAGCAGGATCAATAGGTAGCGAAATCGCCACTCAGCTTAGTAAATACGAGCCTCAGCTTATTATATTATGTGATCAAGCCGAAACGCCGTTACATAATTTACAATTGGATCTACAAGAAAAATTTAAAGATCAAATCTATCAGACGTTCATAGCCGATGTCAAGAATTATGAACGTATGCGTTACTTGTTTGAAGAATTCAAACCTCAGATCGTGTATCATGCAGCCGCTTATAAACACGTGCCTATGATAGAGAACCACCCCATTGAAGGAGTCAAAACAAACATTCAGGGAACCATCAATTTAGCCAATCTGTCCGTGGAATTTAAAGCTAGAAAATTTGTTTTTGTGTCTACAGACAAGGCTGTAAACCCAACTAATGTCATGGGGGCGACCAAGCGTATTGCCGAAATATACGTACAGGCACTTAATAATAAATTAGAAAAAGAAAACTTGGATAGCCGCACACGCTTTATTACTACTCGATTCGGGAATGTGCTAGGATCGAATGGCTCGGTGATTCCGCGTTTTAGAGAGCAAATTGAAAAAGGAGGACCCGTTACAGTTACTCATCCAGATATTACCCGCTACTTTATGACTATTCCAGAAGCATGCCAATTGGTGATCGAAGCTGGAAATATGGGTGAAGGCGGCGAAATTTTTGTATTCGACATGGGCAAGTCTGTTAAGATAGTAGACTTAGCCAAAAAGATGATCAAACTTTCGGGATATGAACCAAATAGAGAAATCGAGATTAAATTCACAGGCTTACGTCCCGGAGAAAAACTATATGAAGAACTTTTAAATGACCTTGAAAATACACTACCTACCCATCATGAAAAAATCATGATTGCTAAAGTAAGAGAAAATTGTTTTGAAAATGTTCAAAATCAAATAAAAACATTATTTGAAATCGTAGCTACTCAACATAAAATTAATATTGTTCGTCAGATGAAAGCCATAGTCCCTGAATTTAAGAGTCAAAACTCTGAATACGAAATCTTAGATAAGCAGCATGGACAAGCGAGTTAAACACCATCATTTTAGCAATTTATAGCAATAGGTATTGTAAATTTTCAATAAAAGTGTATTTTTGCGTTCCATAGTATTATTTAATATAAACTAATGTCAACAAACTATAATTCTACAGATCAAAAAGGATCTTTTTTTCAAGACAATCAAAAAAGCCTATTATTCATTTTAGGAGGTATTATTGTATTAATTCTTCTATATATTGGTTATCAAAAATTATACTTAGCTCCACGTGCTGAAACAGCTGCAGACGCTATGTTTCAAGCCGAAGAGTATGTTTTGATCGATTCTTTACAAAAGAAAGCGATTGAAGGTGATGGTAGTTTTGCGGGACTAAAAGAAATTGCAGATGAGTATTCAAATACACCATCGGCAAATATCGCTAATGCTTACCTAGGAGGCCTTTACCTACGTGAAGGAAAATTCCAAGAAGCTATTACTTACCTTAAAAAATATTCGGACAAAGGTAGCGACATCGTGGATCCTTTAGTAGTAGGTATGATTGGTGATGCATACTCAGATAGTCATGATTACAAGAATGCGGCTGACTACTACCAAAAGGCCGTTAAGAAATCTAGCAATTCCTTCACTGCTCCTCTTTTTCTTAAAAAATTAGGTTTGGTATACGAGCAATTGAATGAATTCCAAAAAGCAGAAGAGGCTTACCAAAAAATTAAAACAGACTATCCGCAAAGCACGGAAGCTGCGACGATTGACGGCCCTCTAGCACGCGCTCGAGCTAAACAATAAAAAAAAACACATTTTCATATATCAAGGCTGCTATCAAGCAGCCTTTTTAATTAAATAGAATAAATATCATGGCAAGTTCACTCAAAAATTTATCTGATTTCTCTCATATTCATGTTCAAAGCGCAAAAGGCTTCAAGTTTGCTGTTGTAGTATCCCAATGGAATGCACAGGTGACTGGCCCAATATTGAATGGTGCTATTGATGGAATATTGAAGAATGGTGGTCAGGAAGCTGATATTGATGTCATAGAAGTACCAGGCAGTTATGAACTCATCTCGGGAGCAGATATCGTATTGCGAAATAAAGATATTGATGCCGTTATTTGTTTAGGTTGTGTAATCCAAGGTGAGACAAGACACTTCGATTTTATATGTGATGCTGTTGCTAATGGGATTAGCAATGTCGCTATTAAATACAATAAGCCTGTAATCTTTGGTGTATTGACTACGGACAATTTAGAACAAGCATTGGACAGAGCCGGTGGCAAACACGGTAATAAAGGTGAAGAAGCGGCGATTACGGCTATTCAAATGGCACATATTAGCAAAAAATATTAATAGCATTATAATAAAAAGAACAAAAGCTAGATGAATCATCTAGCTTTTGTTCTTTTTAATCAATATCCAACTGCGACATCAGCCCAGACCTGCCTTTGGCATCTAGCGCTACGGCTGTAATCTTATCTCCTGATTTAACTTTTATTCCTTTCTTTTTATCCAGCTTAGGACTGCTCAATGTAGGTTGACTACCATCAGTTGTATAGTATATAGGATATCCCGGGTATTCTACATTGGCCCGTAATATTGAATTTTCGATTTTGAGTCCCACTCGCGGTAACCTAAATTGAATACGATCTTGGATGACCGGCAATTCAACTTGGACTACTCTATTCAAAAAGGCTACATAATCCTGGTCAAAAAGTCCTTGATCATACGTTTCTTCACTTTCATAGGATCGACGCGGGGACCAAGCTCGCTCAGCGAGCACAAAAAATCGTGGGAAAACCATATAATCTAAGGCTTCATCTGTCAAAATTGTTTCCGCAAAGAGCCCTCCCTTGATTCCTTTAAAATTCGCTCTACCTTTTTCTGTAATCCGTGTAAGTTTATCTATATAGGTTTCATCCAATTTTTTACCACTATAATAAGTGTGGATATTAGCAAAATAATCTTCAGGAAAAAGCGAATAGGAATGGTGTAAGTCCGCGAATGTAGCCCACTTGAAACCCGGCTCACGGTAGGTAGAATCCCACATCATATCAAAGTACAAATTAGAAGCGCTAATTAGAACTGTCGGATAGCCAGCATTGGCCAAT
>JBMDWK010000054.1:0-9530 GCA_048595255.1 Sphingobacterium sp.
GCATTCCGAAAAATGGTCCAAGCATTTTAAAGACAAAAACATGAGTTTCGAATTTTTGGAAAAAGAGAACTCTGTAGAACAAACAGTCAATACATATATTATTGAAAAGGAATTGGATGTATTGGCTATAGTACGCCGAAATCGAAACTTTTTTGAGCGCCTGATGAGCTCAAGTTTATCACTAAAACTGACATTTCATGCAGAAATCCCTATCTTCGTTTTTCACGAGGTATAATCTTGCAGTAGAAAATGAATATTCAAGTCATACAAGAAAAACTTAAGGCTCAGCAAATGCTAGATGCTGCTGTTGTTAAATATACGATGTTGATCGATGAAAAAATGAATGAGCAAGGCGCTCTATTTTTTATCCCATTGGGAAATAAAGAAATAAAAGTGGTAATTCCCGCTCCTGCTCACATTTCTTTTCTGAAAGATGAGTCCAAAGTGACATACAATAATTTATTGCTGAACAAGGATATTATTATACTGAAATAGTGAGTGAGAAATAGATTTTAAAGGCTTACACACCTTTAAAATCTATTTCTTCCAAGGTTTTATACAATTCGAGATATTTCGCAATAGCTTCTCTTTTTTTATCATCCAAATTAAAATCCAAAAACTCCGTTAAATATACCGCATAATCAAAATTTGGATACGGTTTCAATCCTGGAATCACATCTGTGGGATGTGAGACACCATCGCTTAGTGCGGCATTGAAATCCGCAATGAAATCTTCAGGCAACTTTTTATTGGCAACCCACACCGCATAAGCAAATGGAAGACCCGTGAATTTTTTCCAAATTTCACCTAGATCATAAACATAAGGCATGATGTTTTTTTGACCGAATGTACGATCGCCTATCAACACATACGCGTCCGCATCTCCTTCCATAGTCACTGTCACTTCACGTTTCCAATAGTATTGTAGAAGTATCCTTGCTAATCCATTTGATGTGCGGGATTGATGATCCAGTCGTAGGGTTTTAATCTGTTCTATGGGTTTGCTGGAAAAAATAAATACAGAATCCACGGCACCATCCGAACCAATACAATAATCTGTAACGATGTAATAATCGGCTAATCGAGATAAAGCTGCGACCGGTATGATGCCTAAGTCAGCTTCATTCTGAATGATCTTGCGGGCGCACTCTGAGGGCACGTCTACTGTTAATTCAATTTGATCTAAGAGTTTTTGGGAAGCTCTTACACCTTGCAAAAACGGTAATGTATTGGTATAACTTACCGCTGATACTTTTATTTTTCTCATTCCAACCCCTCTAAATGCGTTGTATTGTAATAATCTATGATTTCAAATTTGCCATCCTCGTAAGTGAGAATGTATAACGAAGTATTGGTATGAGGGAAATCATCCATTTGGCAAACAGGTACATCTGTTAAATGACATAGCAAAATACGCAAAGCGCGTCCATGCATACAGACAAGTACAGTATCTTCATCCGTTTGCTCCAGCATATGAGTAATAGCTTCTTTCTGTCTTCGGACCAATTCATTGGGAGACTCACCCTTCTCAATGCTTAAATCCAAATCGTTATTTCGCCACGAGTTGACCACTTCCTGAAAACCTTTCAGAATAGTCTCGTCTTGTACCTGCCCTTCATAAATACCCCAGCTAATCTCATCCAATCCAACCAGCTCCTCACGGGCGATGCCCAATTCTTTTTCAAACCTTTCAACAGTCTGATGCGTACGCAGCAAAGTGGAAGTATATATTTTGTCAAAAGGAACATGCTTATAGGCTTCGAAAAAAGCATCAGCTTGCTTTCTTCCATTCAAGTTTAAAGGCGTATTCACGCCTCTACCTTGTACTATTCCCTTAAGATTTAAATCTGTCTGTCCGTGTCTTATAAAATAAAATGTCTTGCTCGCCATTCGGTTTTTTGTCTAGTTCACTACCGGCAAAGCATAATATCTCTTTGCCTTATCTTCCTCAAAAATAACTTCTTTGTAGTCTGTAATGACATTATATAAGGTGTCACGCTCTATAGGATGTCTCCCTACATGACGAATTAATTCTACTAATTCTTGGGTTGTCATCGCGGGATTTTGCTCCTCCGCTCCTGCCATGGAGTAGATTTTGGTTGTATCATCCAACGTACCATCTATATCATTGACACCATAGGCAAGCGATAATTGTGCCGTATCACGAGAGATCATGGCCCAATAAGCTTTTATATGTGGAAAATTGTCCATATATATCCTTGCGATGGCATAATTTCTTAAATCTTCAATCACTGATACTTCAGGTACATGAGCCATTTGATTGTCCTTATTTCTGAATTTCAGTGGAATGAAAGTCTGGAATCCACCTGTCTTATCTTGCAGCTGACGTAATCGTTCCATATGATCCACACGATGCCAAAACTGTTCAATATGACCGTACAACATCGTTGCATTGGTATGCATTCCCAATTTGTGTGCTTGCTCGTGAATATCCAACCACTGATCAGCAGTACATTTGTCATGTGCGATTTGCTCTCTTATTTCTGGATGAAATATTTCAGCACCTCCACCAGGCATAGAATCCAAGCCACATTCTTTCAAGTATTTCAGACCGTCATAATGTGATAGCTTTGCCTTTTTGAATATATAGTAATACTCTACCGGAGTCAGGCCTTTGATATGAAGATCAGGGCGATGTGCTTTACAGCGTTTGAAAAATTCAGCATAGAAATCTAAATTCTGCTTCGGTACCACCCCACCGGTAATGTGCACTTCTGTGACAGGCTCGTTATCATATTTCTTGACAATATCCATCATGCCATCTACGTCCATCTCCCATCCTTCTTCACGCTGTTTTATCATGCGTGAATACGAACAGAATTTGCAATCATAGACACATACATTGGTTGGCTCGATATGAAAATTACGGTTGAAATAGGTATAATCTCCATGCTTTTTCTCACGGATATAATTCGCCAATACACCTAAATAATTAAGGTCTCCTTTTTCGTATAATAACACACCTTCGTCAAAGGTGATTCGTTGGTCTGCAAGTACTTTCTCAGCTATTCTTTTTAAATCACCATCCAATGTTGGGTTGTTTATCAAAAAAGTTAGCTTTTTCTCAGCGTTCATATATTACTCCCTTCTTACTCAAATATATCAAAAACAATTACTCTTTACCTAAATATAAGGAGTAATTATAAAATTTATCACTTCGTTTGTCTATGGATTATGCCTCCACAAATTGCTGCATATCGATCAATCTCTTATACAATCCATTATGATTTATTAATTCTAGATGTGATCCTACTTCAACAATTCTACCTGCGTCTAGAACGACGATCTTGTCTGCATTCTGAATGGTGCTCAAACGATGGGCAATCACTACAGTAGTTCTATTTTCCATCAGCTTATAAAGTGCGTCTTGCACCAATCGTTCGGACTCGGTGTCCAATGCCGATGTAGCTTCGTCCAAAAGCATAATGGGCGGATTTTTCAATACAGCACGCGCAATACATATTCGTTGGCGTTGCCCTCCGGATAGTTTTGAACCGCGATCACCAATATTAGTTTGATAGCCTTCAGGTGTCTTTTCAATAAATTCGTGCGCGTTTGCGATTTTGGCTGCAGCTTCCACTTCTTGTTGTGTAGCATGCTCAAGGCCAAAGGCGATATTATTAAAAATCGTGTCGTTAAAAAGAATAGATTCTTGATTTACAGTACCGATCAATGCACGCAGTGAATCCTGGTTTAATGTCTTTATATTCTTACCATCAAATAGAATTTCTCCGCCTGTGACATCCATAAATCTTGGAATAAGGTCTACTAAAGTAGACTTTCCACCTCCAGATGGACCTACCAATGCTACGGTTTGTCCTTTTTCGATATTGAGGTTTATATCATTCAGAATCTGTTTGTCCCCATACGCAAAGTTTACATTTTCAAATGTAATAGCCGATTGGAAGGTCGATACTTTTTCGGCATTTTCGATGTCTTCAACAAGATTTTTCTCATCAATCAGCTCAAGCACGCGTTCACCCGCAGCAATACCATTATGTACATTAGAGAATGAATCTGTTAAAGCTTTTGCGGGACGCATTACTTGTGAAAATATGGCGATATAACCTATAAATTGAGAAGCAGTAAGGTCGCCTTCGCCATTCAGCACCAAATTCCCGCCATATAGCAAGATAATGGCTACCATTGCTACGCCAAGAAGTTCGGATACGGGTGATCCCATCTGCTGCCTGCGTACCATGCGTCGCATTACTTTGGAATAATGCGAACTCTCATTATTAAAACGGTTTTTGACAAAATCAGCCGCATTAAAAGCTTTAACAATCTTCACTCCAGACAACGCTTCATCCAAGTACGAAATCATTTTTCCGTATGACTCTTGCCCTTCTTTCGCTTGAGATTTTAGTTTCTTCACTATTCGTGAGATCACAAAAGCGGATACAGGAATCACGAGCATAGAAAACAAAGTCAATTTGGCCGATAAAGAAAACAGAACGACTACATATGCAATTAGCTGAAGTGGCTCTTTAAATACAACTTGTAAGGTAGCTGTAACAGAGAACTGTACCACTTGTACATCAGAAGCGATTTTTGAGATGATATCTCCTTTGCGTTGATTGGAAAAATACCCCATATGCAAATTCATGACATTATTAAATACCGCTTTGCGAAGATTCAATAAGGTATGGATACGCAGATTTTCCATTATTCGTTGTGATAAATAACGAAACAAGTTGCTGATAAATACCGATATGATAATCACGATACATACATACTTCAAAGCCTCATAAGGACCTAAATCAAAGTACAAGCGATCAGCATAGTAGGTAAACCAGTCTCCAAAGTCCAGCCAACCCTCTGGTTTGCTGATGACAGCAGGTGCCTGTAAATCGACATCGCCAGTTCCTTTGAATAAAACCTGAAGAAGAGGTACGAGCAATGCTAAATTTAACGTACCGAAAATAACAGTGATAAATGTGCAAATTATATAAGGAATAGCATATTTCTCAATCGGCTTGGCAAAAGATAATAGTCTAAAGTATGTTTTCATTCAATAATTTCTCAGTAAAAGCAAAAGTACTAAAAATGACCGTGAAATAATTGATTCTAGAAATTTACATACAAAAAGTTGCACACCTTTGATAATCTATAAAAAACTTAAGCTTCTCCACTTTTATTATAGATTAATTCAACAAACACCGTAAGTTTTTATAAATTTAGCACCAAATATATTTTTGATGGAAATTCAAGTCGCAAAAAGGTTACAACATACAGAAGAATATTACTTTTCGAAAAAGCTGCGTGAGATCGATGAGATGAACAAGGCTGGTGCTCAGGTAATCAATCTAGGGATTGGAAGTCCTGATTTACCTCCACATCCGGATGTGATTAAGGAACTTCATGCACAGGCTGCTTCGCCAAATACGCATGGCTATCAAAACTACAAAGGTGCTCCTATCCTACGGCAGGCGATGGCAGATTGGTATGCGCGCTATTATAACGTGCACCTGGATCCCAATTCGCAAATCTTACCTTTGATCGGGTCTAAGGAGGGTATTGTGCATATCTGTATGACCTATCTGCAAGATGGCGACGAGGTGCTGATTCCAAATCCTGGATATCCGGCTTATAGCAGTGCTGTACGGATTACCGGTGCTACGGCAATTCCATATACACTGTCAGCGGAAAATAATTGGCTATTGGATTTTGATGAGCTTGAAAAGCTTGACCTTTCTAAAGTCAAATTAATGTGGATCAATTATCCGCATATGCCTACAGGTGCATTGGCAAATAAAACCTTTTTTGAGCGTGTGATTGCATTTGGGAAGAAACATAATATATTAATATGTCACGATAATCCATATAGTTTCATTTTGAATGATTCGCCAGAAAGCATTATGTCGGTAGAAGGTGCTCTTGATACGGCAATAGAATTAAATTCGCTGAGCAAATCTTCGAATATGGCGGGATGGCGCATTGGCATGCTGATAGCTAATGAAGCTAGAATTAGCGAGATATTGCGTTTCAAAAGCAATATGGATTCAGGTATGTTTCTACCCTTACAGTTGGCTGCCGCTAAAGCCTTGAATTTGGACACGTCATGGTACACCCAGCTGAATGAGGAATACGCGGAACGACGTAAGAAAGTATTCGAAATAATGAATTTGCTCGGTTGTCAATATAGTCTGGATCAGGTGGGGCTGTTCGTATGGGCTCAGATTCCGTCGACATATTCGAACTGTTATACGTTGAGTGATAAAGTTCTGTATGATGCTAAAGTATTTATTACACCTGGTGGTATCTTTGGATCTGCTGGAGAGCAATTTATACGAATCAGTCTTTGTGCGAATCAGGATACATTGGACAAGGCGATCGCGCGGATCAAAGAAAATTTATAAATAGTAATTATCTTAAATATGAATATAGCTATTGTCGGAATAGGTTTGATAGGTGGTTCTATTGCTATCCGACTGAAAGAAACGAATTTCGCAGAGAAAGTCATTGGTGTAGACAAAAGTGAAGTCAACCAAAAGAAAGCTTTGCAAATGAACTTGGTGGATGAAATTATGGACTTGGATGAAGCTATAGCAACCTCTAAACTCATCATTCTGACCACACCTGTAGATGCGATCATGCAGCTCACACCCTATATTTTAGACCGGATTACCGATCAGATAATCATTGATATGGGCTCTACTAAGATCAATATTCTACAGCAGATAGCCGACCATCCTAAGCGAGGTCGCTATGTAGCGGCCCATCCTATGGCCGGTACCGAATACTCCGGACCCGAAGCTGCTATTCCAAATCTATTCAAAGGCAAAAACATGGTTTATGTAGAAGCCTTCAAATCGGATGAGGATGCTTTTGACCTGGCTGATGCGCTGACAGATTTGTTGGATATGAAGTCTTTGTTTATGAATGCTGAAGAGCATGATATGCATACCGCATATGTGTCTCATATTTCGCATTTGACTTCCTTTGCACTGGCCTTGACCGTATTAGAGAAAGAAAAATCGCAAGGTCGAATATTCGAATTGGCAGGATCAGGATTTGAGTCTACCGTACGCTTAGCGAAGTCCTCTCCCGAAATGTGGACGCCTATTTTCAAGCAAAATAGAGAAAACGTACTGGAAGTGCTGGATGAGCATATCAAGCAATTGCAAAAGTTGCATGACAAATTGGAAAAAGAAGATTATGAGGGATTATACAAACTCATCAAAAAATCCAATAAGATCAAAAGAATCATAAAGTAATACCGTGCAATTTGTCGAATTAGAAAATGAATTGGCTTCATTAAAATTCTTGACTCAAAAGGATTTTGAGAAACTGTATGCGGTGGCCTCCAACGCAGAAATTTGGGCCCAGCATCCGGATTCAAGCCGCTATACATTGGAAGGATTTTCTACTTACTTTGGCAAATTATTGGCGACGGATTGTCCATTCTTGATTATGGATAGAAGTTCAAAGAAAATTATCGGTGCTACATCCTTTTATGAATATGACGGCAAACAAAAAAGTGTAGCTATCGGCTACACTTTTTTGGATACTTCGTATTGGGGTGGAATGTACAACTCATCAATCAAAAAATTACTGCTAGACTATGCCTTCCAATTCGTGGATAAAGTCGTATTTCACGTACGTGATAAAAATATCCGCTCACAGCGTGCATTAATCAAAATTGGAGCTCAATTGGAAAATTCGTATCCTAATACCATGAGTACAGACAGTATGCAGCTAGAATTTGTGATTCATAAGTCCCAATATTAAAAGATCTTATTTAGCCTCTATCCCGCTCCACCAATACCATCAGTGTTAAGCTCATCACCAACCTTTCTTCATCAATTTCTGAAGTTGTTAACTTTTCTACTTTAAATTTGCGTCCAAAAAAAGAAGGTTCTTTTTTCAATAGAAACAAAGCCTCACCGGCATTATTAGACAGAATATACGAAGGGTTGAATACATAGCCTGAAAGCATTCCTATAATTGGAATTTCACCAAATATACAATCCCACATTTTTACAAAGGCATTTTTCTCCTGTATCGTATAATCATGCTCGTCATCCGCATTGACTAGTTTAAAAGTCGATTTCCACAAAGATCGAATACTTTTGCGGCGAACCTTTCCAATCACATTATTCGTTGTATCAGTAATGGTAAATGTCTGTTGAAAATCAATTAAACGGTTCGATTTCATCTCGTACAAAAGTTCGCTTTTTGAACTATCACTATATACTTTCATCTGATCCCGCCATGTCAGAATCTTTTCACGCACATAAAAAAGCGTATTGCCCAAGGCATCTTTGGCTTCAAAATCATTGGATAGGGTACCAATTTTGAATTTGAAATCTAAAGGATAATTATATTTGCTCATAATTTAATTTTAGCTCCTTCAATTTAGAAAAAATCCCGAACATTTTATTGTTTGGGATTTTTTAAATAAACCGCTAGTTAATATTTTATCTTCATCTTATCAAAGACTTTGGACCAGAGCCATATCGGACCAATCGTCAGCAATTGCCAGAAATTTTGTGCGCTACTATTTTTCCCCTTCTGACTGTAAATCCATAGTCCTAAGAAACCAATTAAAGCTAGAATAGCGCACACCAACAGTACGGCAGGCCCTCCATCACGCTCTACATATTCCAAACGGACGATGAAAAAACTCATAATTCCTATTGTAAATAACATCGCATAAGACAAGGTCGGAGCCAATTTGAGATACACGTAGATAATTATCGCAATATAGAATGATCCCCAGTTTAAAAAAGTCTGCGCATTCATGTTTTTCAGAAAATCGAGTTGTGGAAATGGAATCATCCAGACCATGCCCATTACACCAAAGAAGGCCAAAGTCAAAAATACTGCATATATCCCTTTATTGTTTTGATATACAAGGTCTAAATTTTGAAAATAAACCTCTACGGGCCTAAGGGGTGCAACTTCTTTCTTCGTCTTTTTGTTAGTATTTTTCATAACTACAAAACTAATCATTTTACTATAGATACAACTATTCAATAAAATATTGTATAAGGCTATGAAATTTTGACTAAAAATGGTATATTTAATTACCAGATCAATTATTAAGAAAAAAAATATGTCAATTGAAATTAAGAATGACAAGTGGAAGACTTTGTTTGAAAAGCAAAGTTCAAAGACTACTACCGAGACTATTAATGAGGCATTAATTGATAGCTATTATTTTATTTTTGATTGCTCACTCAATGTGATATCATTTATGAATGCTGCATTTACTACCATTACGGGCTATAACGCGACAACGTTCACGATTGAGGATTTGATAAATAATATGCACCCAGATGATCAATCTTATTTTTTCGAGTGCGAAGACAAAGATTTGCAATTCAAGAATAATCTACTCTTTAATGAGCATTTCAATTATTTATACAGCTATACTTATCGGTTAAAAATTAAGAACAATACATACATTACTATCAAACAGACTTGTCAAGCTCTAGAGGTAAGCAATAAAGGTGATTTGACAAAAACCTTGGTCATTCATCAACGTATCAATGACTATGTGAAGC
>JBMDWK010000055.1:0-1837 GCA_048595255.1 Sphingobacterium sp.
ACTTTCAGATCTGTATCTCCTGCAATAGCATACATGATCAGATTTTTTCCTTCGTCATATTTCGCTTTAGGGTCGATACCTTTTGCAAAAAGCGCATCATATACTGCCAAGTTTTTGTTGGATCCCGCTGCATACGCAATGACAGCATCACCATGACTATCTTTATAGTGCACATCCGAACCCTTGTCAATTAGGTATTGCACCAATTCTAAATTGCCTGCTGCAGCTGCCCATTGAAGATAGGTTCTGCTGTGGTGTGTTTTTTTGTGTACATCATTCCCTTCTTGTTCGATCAAAAATTTAATTGCATCATTGGAAATGCGATTGTTGATGGCCATTGTCACAGGATCGTGGAATCCTGCATTTTGTTCTGCGGGATTATTTCCTTTTGCAATTTCGCCTTTAATAGCTTCTATTGTTGGTTTTCCTTTCCAAAAATCACCAGAAAGAAGGGTGTTGTCTTGAGCATTCGCATATAGTGATGTCGCTAACAAAAGCGTAAAGAGAAATGATTTTTTCATGTTGTATTAAATCGTTAATTTTATTTAAATTAATTCTAAATAACAAAAGTAGTAATATAATAGACTATTGCAAAACAAAATTCGAGACTTTCTACAAATAGTTATTTACAATAAAATATTAGCACGATATCACAGCTTTTTTACAATGTTTTTACTTATCGCAATCTTTAGTCATTATCTTTGCGGATATGTGGCGAATGGTACATTTTATTGCTTTAATCAGTTATCTCAACATACTTTGTTTTGAGGTGAAGTATTGCAATTCGTTCCATTTTCAGCCCATGGCAGCAGGAGAGACACTAATCGAAGTCGTGCTGGAAGATGTCCTTAATCTAGAGCACCAAGACGGCGAAGAACGCGTGCCTGAAATTATGTTCGATGATTATCGCATATTGGTGTTGGCACTTGGAGTCATTCCTCTGGTCTTTTATTTTACCTGGCTATTGCGCCGGGTGTACGCTGCCAATGATAAAGTCAAGCATCTTATTTATTTCCTCAAGCGCTTGATTCTCCCGGGTTACTATACTTTCTTGTATAGATACCGCTTATTCTAAGTTTTCCTATAGTTTTTTCTAGAGGCTACATCTCCTATGTAGTCTATTTTCCTTATTAATATTTTTTTTGAAAATCATTTATTAACTATGAAACACATACGTTATTGGCACCCTGTAGTGGGGTGTGCGTTTCTTTTTGCATCATGTATTAATGCATCAGAGAAAGAGGTAAAAGAAGAGATTAAGATCGTGCCCATCACGAATCTAGTCCAGATGGATACTGTTATTTACAAGGAGTATATAGCGGATATACAATCTCAACGCAATGTAGAACTCCGTTCGCGGCTTTCGGGTTTTCTAAATAAAATATATGTAGACGAAGGTGCTTATGTACGCAAAGGTCAAATACTATTTGGATTGAATGATGAAGAATATAAGGCTGATTATGCGCAGGCGCAGGCCGCATTGAATAGTGCTCGAGCGGAAGTGAAAAAAGTGGAACTGGAAATAGAGCGCACAAAAAAACTGGTTGAGAAAAAAATCGTCAGCAGTACAGAAGCGGAACTACTCGATGTGCAATTAAAAGCAGCACAATCTAAAGTGCAAGAAGGTGAAGCTATCGTAAACCAAGCACGAACAAAATTAAATTATACCCTGATACGCGCTCCATTTGATGGCCGTATAGATCGTATTATATTGAAAGAAGGTTCATTATTGAATGAAGGGGCGCTCATTACAACGATCTCGGATTTGGATAGGGTAAATGTATACTTCAATATTTCCGAATCGGAGTATTTGCAAATAGCGACTAGTCCAACTTTT
>JBMDWK010000056.1:0-12937 GCA_048595255.1 Sphingobacterium sp.
TGGATTGAAATGGAATATTTTTGAAGGAAAAACACATAAAACTGCTATCGAAAAAGCCAAAATTGATCTGCAGATGAATGACAATAAAATGGCGGATACGAAAGAAAAATTAAGTCTGCTGCAACGTAAAACGAAATCAGACTACGATCTGGCTATAAAGAAAATTTCTGTAAACAAACAACAGATGACAATAGCTCAAAATAACCTTTACTTGGCTTCAAGACAATTTGAAGAAGGTCTACAAGATGTTACCGAGCGATTGGAAGCAGAAAATGAATATTATAAACAATCATTGAATTACTATAATCAAATTTTAAGTCAACGCTCCGCGGCCACAGAAGTTTTGAAAGCAAACGGAAATTTATATCAAACCATCACAAGATAATTATGAAAAATATAGCATACATCCTAGGCTTTGCAATGTTTTTGCAAAGTTGTTCTTCAGACAAACCAAATAAGAAAATAGAGGGAAAAATTGAGCGTGAACAATTAGCCGTAACGACCAAAATTCCCGGTAAGATCCAACAAATCTTAGTGGAAGAAGGACAATTCGTCAAAAAAGGAGACACCTTGCTCATATTAGAACTGCCCGAGGTCGAAGCTAAAGCTGCACAAGCACAAGGAGCTTTGGAATCAGCTCAAGCCCAATATGAAATGGCGGTAAAAGGTGCTACTGATGGACAATTGAAACAGCTTCATGCTAAGGTAAACGGGTTAAAAGAGCAATACGAATTTGCTGAAAAATCTTTAAACCGTATGCGTAATCTATTACAGGACTCTTTAGTTTCTCAGCAGAAATATGACGAAGTGTACGCGAAATATCAAGGCGCAAAAAATCAATATTTAGCCGCACAGGCTGAAGTTGCTGATGTCACAAATGGCGCTCGCATCGAACAGCAAAAAATGGCTTTGGGACAAAAAGAAAGAGCATTAGGCGCGGTATCTGAAGTAAATGTAGCGGCGAACGAAAAATATATTATCGCACCACAAGATATGTCTATTGAAACGATCAACCTAAAAGTTGGGGAATTGGCATTGGCGGGTTATAGTCTAGCTTCAGGATATATCGCGGATGAAACATACTTCCGGGTGACTATTCCAGAAAGCAAAGTCAAGGAATTCCAAAAAGGAGAGATCAAAACATTAGCTTTCCCGTATTTGGACAACAAGCAGCTTCAAGCAAAAGTAGAAACAATCAAAACACTTACCTCTTATGCAAATATTAGTACAGCATATCCTGACTTCGAGCAACAAGAGACTATGTTTGAAATCCGCTTAAAGCCTGTCAACGTAGCTGAGGCTAAAGATTTATTGACAAAAGCAACATTCATCGTAGTTGAAACAAAATAATAAGTCATGAAAAACTTTTTGAATCTGATTAAAAGAGAATTTCAGTTATTCTTTCAAAATAAAGTCTTAATGGTTTTGTTTCTAGGAGCCCCGATTATGTATGGTATCCTCGTTGGTTCAGTATATAAAAAAGGTACGGTAACCGATATTCCCATTATAGTAGTGGACGAAGACCAAACTCCACTTTCTCGTCAATTGATCGATATGTTTAATGAGAATGAGGTCATCTATGTCGCTTCGGTACTCAACGATAATTTTAATTCGCGCGAAGCAGCTTTGAAAAAAGAAGCTACGGTGGTCGTAAATATTCCCAAAAACTTCGCTGCGGACATTAATTACAATCGTCCTACCGAGCTTACTATGTTTGTGAACACATCAAATACGGTAACTTCCAACTATGCCATGATGGCGGTGAACGTGTGTGCAGGCACATTGAAGGCTGGTATTCAGATTAAGTCGCTTGAAAAGAAAGGCGTACCATCCTATGTAGCTGCACAACTGTATGAACCTTTTAAGACGACGATAATTAAACAGAACTTTAAGTCGGGCAACTACCTATATTTTATGCTTCCAGGTGTTCTATTGACCGTATTGCAACAGGTTATTATGCTTGGCTTAGCCTTGAGTTTTGCATCTGAATTTGAGAATGGGACGTTTAATGAATTAATAGCTAAGACCTCGAATGTTTTTCAACTTCTATTCGTTAAGCTAATTCCGTATCTGCTTATGTCGGTTTTGATATATGCATTGTATTATGGCTATTCCATTCTTTATCGTATGCCATTACATGTGGAAGGTTTTGCATTCTGGGGAACCTCGTTATTATTTCTTCTCGCAGTAGGCTTTATAGGCATATTGGTCAGCATTGCCATTCCAACCCAATTAAAAGCAACAGAGATATTAATGGTTATTGCTACTCCATCATTTATATTAAGTGGTTTTACCTGGCCATTGAGTCAGATGCCAGACTGGATTGTAGCCATTGCAAAATGTATACCTTTGACACATTATCTGCAGATTTTCAGAACCTTGGTCATCGAAAAAGGGACGGTGGATATGGTAAGTGGTCCTATATGGGGATTGGTAATGATAAGTTTTGTTACATTTCTGTTGAGTGTAATCTTATTACAATGGAAAATTAAAAAGGCAATTAAAACCGCTGTTTTAAATAAATAGAAAATTAAAAGCACGAATATTGCTGCTATTTATTGAGCAATTAATTCACTGTTTTGGTATGCAACTGCTGTTTTACTTCTATTATATAAATAAGTTATAAAATAAATAATTATCTTTAGATGCCTATTTACCTATGTTATGTATCTAAAGAAAACGATTCCAATAGCGTTTTTGATTTTCTATACATTTTTGTGTAGTGGATAACAAGTGTCAGATGACTTGAACGCTATTCCGATTCTTTGATTCATCTAATTGCCCAAGAGAATGACTATCAGAAAGTAAGATTATATATAACGGATTTACTCAACAAAAATTATGTGACAAATACGCCATTTGTTGTAAAATATATTGAGGAGAATATCTTGGACAAGCAGCGATATATGGCTGACACCATATTCTACGCCAACACTTTGAATACGTATGCAATATCTTTTTTGGCTACAGATATACATAAAAGCATTGCATTAGCACAAAAAGGCATTGATTATATCGGTAATAGCAATACGCCTGCCGTCTTGGAAAAGTTAGCGCTTCTGCACACCAATTTAGCTAATGCAAGAGGGGAGTTGGGACATCATTTTACTCGGTTGAAACTATTTGTTGATATACATCCTATCATTCTCAAAACCAATAATCCCATTATCATTCGGAATTATTTGGATAAGGCTTTAACGCATCTTTATAAGGGCATATTTATTTCAGACGACTTTAATTGGCACTCCAATTTTGATGGTATTACAGAAACCTTGATTACCTCGACTTATGCTAAGCAAAATAAGGTTGATAGTGTGCGTAAATACATTTTATTGGCTGATAAAATCAAGAGAGATGAACTTCTTATACCCTATAAGGCGCGTATAAAAAGCTTGATGGCACTCTCATTAGCTTATGAAGGGAATTTTGAAGAAGGAAGAAAGTTGTTGGATGAAGCTTATAAGGTTGCTCCCGAGGGCAAAGATTCTTCCGAAATGATGTAAAGTGAATTCATCCGAAGGAAGATTTTTGCAAAGGCAAGACAATATGGTAAAGCAATAGCTGCCTACAATCACGTATTGGATGATTACAAAGAGAAGGATTTAGATTCCTACATTACGTTTGTACTTTTGGATCTGATTGACGCATACCGAGCGACAAATCAAAACCAAAAAGCATTTGTTACCTATGAAAAGTTACTCGATCAGCTAAAATCACAAAAGATTAGTAATCAACAACTTTATATTGAGGAGCTAAACTACAATATGCGGTTTAATGAAAATTTGGCCGAACTTGAAAAACTTAAAAGCAGCAATGAGAAGGCACTGCTTACACGTTCTAAGAACAACATGCTCATTGCAGCCTTAGCTGTTTTTCTAGCTCTACTCATCGTCGTTTTATTCTTATTAGTCAAAGCCAAAAAACGTAATAAAATATTAGCCAAAAAAGAATACGACCTACTTGAAGCTAGTATGGAAGAAGAAAAACAGAGCCTTATTATATATGAAATGAAGTTGCTCAAAATCATCAAAGACCGCGAAAGGAATCGTATAGCCACGGATCTGCACGATAGTCTTGGAGGATTATTATCTTCTATCAAAATCGCCTTATATGATTTCCAGGAATCAGCTCCTCTTTCGGAAAACGAGATGAATCACCTAAGTCGGATCCTACATTATGTAGACGATACAAAACAAGAACTGAATCGTATTGTCTATAACTTGACACCATTAATCGTCGAAAAATTTGGCTTACTGAAGGCCATCAAACAATATTGCAAAAAGATTCAAACAGATAAATTTAGAATTGACTTGCAGTTGATTAAGGTCCCCAGCCAAATCGTGGTGGAAGATGAAATTACATTTTACCGTATTATCCAAGAAGTACTTCACAATATTGTAAAGCATGCCAACTATACTCATGTATTGCTGCAGATTCAGACGGATAAATCGGGAATGGTGGCCCTCAGCATAGAAGATAACGGTGATGGAATGAACCTAGAAACTGCAAGGCTAAAGGGAGGATTGGGTTTAAAGAGTATCTATTCTAGGGCTCAGAATCTAAATGGTAAAATCAGCGTGGAATCCAATAAAAATGAAGGCACATCCATCTATATCACCTGTTATCCACGTATGATCCAAGAATCAGACAATAACGTAAAGCCTTCACTACTGAAGTGAAGGCTATTTACCGTTAATTAATCGTTATTTGGCTTCCTTTTTCGAGGTCTTTTATAACCGTAATGGAGCGGGGCATTCGTTCTTTCAGCTCTTCTACATGGGAGATAATACCCACCACACGATTTTCCTGATGTAAATATTGTAAGGTGTCAAACACGGTATTGATACTTTCTGTATCCTGCGTGCCGAAGCCTTCATCAATGAAAAAGAAGTTTTTGTCCGCTTTATTTAAGGCTTGAATATTTTCTGCTAAGGCAAGGGCCAAACATAATGAAGCCTGAAAGGCTTGTCCACCTGACAAAGTCTTTGCAGAACGTCTCCGGCCATCATTGAGGTAGTCAATGACTTCAAATTCATTCGTCTCATTGATTACCAAGCTAAGATGATTCTTTGTCAAGCGGTGAAAACGTTGATTCGCTATTTCGCATAAGCGCTGCAAGTGTATGCTGGATACATAATTCACAAATCCATTACCCTTGAACATATTAAAGAGTACATCCAGATTTTTTTTGCGTGAATCCAATCGCTGGTATTCTTGCAGCAATTCTTGTTTTTTAGCAAGTTCGATCGTCAACCGTTCTAAGTCATCTTTGAGCGCGCCATAGATTTCTATTTGAAGCTCCAGCTCTTCTTTTTTGAGAACGAGCAGGTCAGAAAGTTCCTCATAGCGCTCATCCGAATACTTATCCGCTTCTACCAATTTTTGTAACTCTTGAATACGGTTTTGCAAGCTATTGTACGAAATATAAAAATCTTGAATAATCTTGCGTGATTCCGAAATATCAATGTTCTTTTCCAACACAGCCTTTACAGTTGCTATATCTGGATAATTGAATTGTAGCAACAATTTGTGCAGCAGATTTTGGGTTTCTTGCAATTTGCTGGTGTACTGGGCGTGCTGCTCCTGAGCTTCCGTATAGGTACCTTTTATCTGTGCATATTGCGTTCTGTAGGCCAGTAGTTTTTTGCTATAATCTTCATACGAACGCGAAATCATTTGTACCGCCGTCGTTGTTTCTTCTATACGAAGTTCAAAAGTTTGCCGATCTTGTGCGACAAAGTCATTGGCGTCAATTACCTGAAGCTGCTGCAGATTTTGTGTAATATTGGCTGCCAAGCCCGCAATTTCATTCTGCAGATCATTCAGTACACTTTCTGATTTGTGAATCGTATCTTGTGTTTTCTGCAACTGATCTCGATTTACTTTGAGCTCATTTTCCTTTTGCGCTAATTGCTCTTCAATCGCAAAAACCTCTTTCTTTTTAGTATCAAAAATAGTACGATTAGCCTTATCAAATTCTTCCCACACAAAAGTGGTATAATGCGCTTCCTGCTGATTCTGAATGGATGCAACAGTTTCACCGTACTTTACAATATCCGCTTGTTTGTCCAATATCATACGGCAGTAAAGGGTTAAATCTGTTTTGTGCTTGTCTAACTTTTCTTTCTGCTGCTTTAAAGTGATTTTTTCTAATTCCAATGCGGCAAATTCATCCTCTAAATCATGGATTTGCATAGGAGAGGGGTGCTCGGCTGAGCCACACAACGGACAAGGTTCGCCATCAAGCAGATTGTGGATGTAGTGTGACAGCTCTTGCTTTAACCTCAAATCTCCTTCCTTTTGCCTTAGCTGCGTTTCTTGATCAGTAATATTTTGCAAATCTTGCGCAAACGCTTGCTCCCAACTGGATTCATCATAACCAAGAGCGGTGAATTTACTTTTCAATTCTGCGATTTGCGCCTGAATCGATGATATACGCGATTGCTCTTCTTCAACATCTTTCGCAAGTTGTTCATTTTTTTGATACCAGGTATCAATTGCCATGAGATCTGCCGAATTGATCTTGGAAAGCTTGATATTTTCGATCTCTTGCTCTTGTTGTTCTATCGTAGTCCACAAATTCTGTTGCAACTTTTTCTGCTCAGACAAATAGTCAAGGCCTTTCTTGATGCGCGCCTCTTTTTCTTGCTTGGCTTGAGAAGCTTCCACATTGATGATTAATCGTCTAAGGTCCTGAATCTCTGCTTTGAGGTTATCCAGATTTTCATATTGTGGGATAATCTGCTCTAAAGCTTGTTCCACAGCAACGAGTGAAGATTTTGTTGCGTCTTTGGATTCTTTCAGGTTTTCAATTTTTGCTAATAAGGCATTTTTGCTGCTCGCAGTTTGAGACAGTATATTTAGATTTTCTTTGAAATTGTTTGATACCAATTCATATTCACGGACCTCCGTTTCAATTTTTTCTATTGATGTTTTCTTGCCTTCCAGTTCAGCTAGCTCACCCTGTTTAGCCAGCAAATCCAATCGGTTTTGTTTTGCCGTCTGTAAGGTATTGAACTGTATCTCCAGGTGTTCAACTTCTTTTTTATGCTGCTCTAGATTGGCTTCCAGAGTCTTATAATGTTGATTTTTCTGGTTTATTATTTCTTCATTTACCTCTTCATAACCACTCAGTGCACCTTTAAGGTGCTCGATTTGCTTATTTGCGTCAACTAATAAAGAACCAACTTTGGGACCTAGATCATATTGATTTAAGAAAAATATTTCTTTCATCATTTCTGATCGCTCTTTGCCTTTGAGTTCTAGAAATTCTTTGAATTGTCCTTGTGGAATTATTATGGTTCTCCTAAAATTGGCGTAAGAAAGATTCGTAACCGCAGCACCATCATTCGATGTAAGAGGCACCCATTTGCCATCGATCCACTCATAGGCATCACGCATATTATCGGCAATATCATTGAAATTCTTACGACGACGCCATTGCGCCACGAAGCGAAATTTGCGGCCTTCGAAATTTAGAAAGTGAAAATCAATAAGGACATTATTTGACTTCAAATTCATCATATTATAGGCACGCTTTTCTTTGCTGTTCAAGCGCTCGGTCTCTCCGTACAATGCATAACTGATAGCTTCAAGCACAGAAGACTTGCCGGAACCTACTGTACCAAAAATGCCAAAAAGACCAGCTTCGGTCAATTTAGTAAAATCAATCTCCTGCTTTTGCTGGTAGGAGTACAATCCCTCAATACTTAGATATAATGGTAACATATTTATTCCTCCAAATCTTTTGAATAGGTTAACACTTCCTTGAACAAGGTTTTGATCTCTTCATTGGGAGATTGCCCATGCCGATAGACAAAATAATCTTCAAACAAGCTATGGATATCCTGTTCCAGACGAATTACCTCTGCAGATTTGTCCGCTGTATGATTTCTTAAATTCTTTACTACAGGAATGATATGAATTATTCCATCGTGGGCTTCGTGGATTCTTTTTAGATCAGCGGAGGACATGAAAGTATCACTAATCATAGTAAGCTCAACCAATGCATAGGGATTGTCACAGAGCCATTCCACTGCGGCATCGACATTATCAAATGTCTTACGCAATAGCGGTCTGCCACTATGTAATGTAATAGGCTGTATCTGTGGTTTTTCGTTGGGTACTACATCAATGATCACTACTTTCTTTTGTTGTCCTGCTTCGGAAAAAGAATAGCAAAGCGGCGAACTCGAATACACTACCGGGCTAGTATGTCCTGCGATATACTGGTAGCGATGCAAATGGCCCAATGCAGTGTATTGTATTTGAGGCGGAATAGCATCCGAATACACGATATCAGCATTTCCAATTTTTATCGGTTTCTCGCCTTCAGGTTCTTCCAATATTTCTCCGCCACGCTGCAACATGTATAAGTGGGCAGTCAGTATATTTACCCCATTGGAGTCACAATATTGATCGGCTAACTCTTGCCAGCTACTACGCAATACTTCATTGAGTTGCTCGCCTTTATTTTCAGTTCCCAAAAATTGTTTTAGGCGCAATTCATTGGCATAGGCAGTCGAGAGTATGCGTATAGGGTAGGGAATATGTGTCAATTGGATTTCAAGAAAGCCTTTGTCCGATTTGGTGATTTGGAAATGACCTTCCATACTAAAAGGTTTGACCTCTGCATGCGGATAACCCATAAAGAGAATGCCACAAGCTCGTGCTAGTGGGTCAGCTGAATCAATTCGATCGGGTGAATCGTGATTTCCAGCAATGGCTATGACAGGTCTACGACCGTTATTGGTTAATTTTTTGAGCGTTTGATAGAGTAATTCTGTCGCTTCTACAGAAGGGTTGTAGGCATCAAACAAATCGCCAGCCACGACTACCAAATCTACGTTTTGCTCATCGGCTATAGCACATATTTCTTGCAGTACTTCTTTTTGTTCGTCAAGACGACTTATATGATCGAGCTTCTTGCCAAGGTGCCAATCCGCTGTATGTAGTATTTTCATGTATCACCTCATAATTTTGTGAAGTGATAAAAATACAGATTTTTGATGAGCAGCGTACGCATCGTGGAAAACTAGTTGTGCTGCCCTATATCTCCGTATTGTCTATTCTGCAACAGCCATCGTTTTGGGTTTGGATTGTTCATTATGACACGTTACGCACGAGATATTTTTAATTACGCCTTCATGTTCGCTCTTGAAATACTTCTTGTTTATTTTCTTGGTCATTTTAATCATGCTACGGGCAATATTTTTTTTCGGATTAGCATCACTGGAGAAGTCCAATCCTTTCTCGCCATTCGTATTTGGTGCATGGCAATAGCCACACTTCACCCCTAAGGCTGCATTAAACCCGCGCATGACTTTTGTAAGTTCCTCTTCAGAAATATTTTTTGGCAGTACTTTGAGATTTTTAGGTTTATTTTCTTCTTGTGCCGGCTGTAGCGTGAAAGCACTGATGGTTACGACTAACCCCATAATTCCGGCAAAAAAAGTAAGTTTTTTAAAGTTTTTCATAATTCTTTTATAATCTAACTCTATATTACACAAAAAACTTAAATCGTCATATTAAAGTCAGCAAAAGTTTTTCTTTACTATAATTTTTGTAGTTTTGCGACTTTACTTATTTATAAACTCATTATGCGTTTTGTGTATTTAGTAGTAATAATACTAGTAAGTTTCTTCCATTTACATGCGGAAACATTTCCTATTCGCAATAAGACCACATATAATTTCTTGATTCACGTGCCAGATAATGTTACTGAAACCGAAAAACTTCCTGTTATTGTGTTTTTGCATGGACGGAGTCTATCGGGTACTAATTTGGACAGAGTAAAAAGATATGGCGTGTTATATGCCAAAAACAAAGGTCATCAATTACCCAAGGCGCTTATCGTAGCACCTCAAACCAATAAAGGCTGGAGTCCTGATCATGTGATGGAAGTGCTAGATTATGTGCTGGAAAACTACAATGCGGATCCTTCACGCGTATATGTATGTGGGATGAGTATGGGCGGTTATGGTACGCTTCATGTCGCGGGCAAATATCCTGACCGTATTGCAGCAGCTGTTGCTATATGCGGAGGTGGTAATATCAAAGATGCTTGCAATCTCACAAAGGTACCGCTATGGATACAACATGGGAGTGCCGATCGCGCAGTGCCGGCTTCAGAATCTAAAAAAATATATAATGCCATCATGAAATGCAATAATCAGGCAGATGCTAAACTGACCATCATAAAAGGCGGTACACATGGTAGCGTCGAAAGATTATTTCATCAAGATGCAATCTACGATTGGATGATGCAACATTCCAAAATTCAATAAAGAAAGGCTTACCTCGAGTAAGCCTTTCTTGTAAATTAGTTTTGAATTGGGGTGAGCGTATAACCTTTATCGCGCAAAAGTTTGATTATACCGGTTTCTCCACCTAAGTGGCCTGAACCTACCGCTATAAAAGTTTTCGTATCTGCTATCTTAGATGGTATAGCTTCCACCCAACGCAGATTTCTTTGCGTCAGCATCATATCGCGTACCTCAGGAGTCATCCATTTGGGGTCGTTCATGATTTTATCAAGTTCTGATAGATTCTCTGTTTTATACGCATGCACCATTTGTTGTGTGATAGCCGTTGCTTCGTTGTACATGTTCAAATATGCATAGAAATACTCAGGCGTGGCGATTTTACGCATCATGTCCATCTGAAACTCTAATGTTTCCAAATCTGATATTTTCTTGTCTTGCGCCAATGTAAAGAGTTCTGCTTCCATGGATTTTACATTCATAATATCTGGACAGTTGAAGGATTTGAGGGATAATAAACTCATGACCATCGAGGGGCTAAACATATCAAACATTTGAATAGACATAGCGTTTGCAGCTAATACACTATCAATGACATGTATCTGATCAGCATTTAATGAACTGAGAAAGTCAACTTCCGGTTTCATCATTATCTCTTGCATCTGGGTGGCATTCGCTGGATCAAACAAGTTTACTTCAAAAATAACTTCCTCTGCTGCCTCAACAGCGGTTTTTACTTTATCGAGCATGACAAAATCCTCCGGACACATCATGTGAATAGTACCAAACAGATAAGAGTCTTGATTCAAATTATTTCCCGATATTTTCCAAAGTAAGGACTGTTCTTGGCCAAATGAATTTAAGGTCAGGAAACTGACGAAGACGAATAATGCGATTAGTTTTTTCATTTATTATTAAGGTTTTATTTATTTAAGTTAAAAAAGAAAACCGAGAGTTTAGCTCCCGGTTTCTATATTTTACACAAAAATTCCTTATTGTAAAGGAGCAGGTGCTTCTTCTTCGAATAATGGAAATTCTTTGATAATATTGTACCAAGAAATAATTTTTTTGATATCAGAAGAGTATACTCTTGACTCGTCATGACCTGGAGCTACCTCGCGGAAAAAATTACGTAATTCTTCGCCACTAGCTTTTGTGTCAGGTGTATTGCCACCATTTGCTTTGATCGTTTCGAAAACATCCAATAAACGAATTTCTTCTTCCTCACCGTAGATTGTAATATCTTCCAATGTGGCCATCTTCGTCGTATTCAGGTTAACGATAGATTTGATCTTTGCGCTATCCAAAGTCTCAAGAATAAAGCCTCCTTTATTTTGACCAATTAATTTGAATAATCCTGGCTTTCCAGTTACGGATACTAATGCTCTTAAATTCATTCTCGTAATATGATAAATTAGTCTTCAATAATTTCAATACTCAATATACGGTCGCCTTGACGGATATCATCAACCACATCTACATTCTCAACCACTTTACCAAAACAAGTATGGTTACGGTCAAGGTGTGCAGTATTATTGCGGCTGTGACAAACGAAAAATTGAGAACCACCAGTGTTTCTACCTGCATGTGCCATAGATAGCACACCACGGTCATGGTATTGATTTTCACCTGTCAATTCACAATCAATTTTATAACCAGGGCCACCAGTACCAGGCATGCCTGTAGCACCTTCACGTGTGTTAGGACATCCACCTTGAATTACGAAATCCGGGATAACACGGTGAAATGTTAAACCATCATAATAACCTTCTTTAGCCAATTTGATAAAGTTAGCTACTGTATTAGGAGCGTCTGCTGTATAAAATTGTACAGTCATGTCGCCTTTTTCTGTCTTGATAATTGCTTTACTCATTTCTAAATAAATTTTACGAGGTACAAATATAATATTTTTATCCTAAGATTAGATTTTCTAACGCTTTGCAGGGCGTTAATGTTTGTTAAGGTGACTAGAATTTCGTATTTTCAAAATAACCAAGTATAACTAACACACTGATTATTATGGGCAAGCTTGTCATTAGAGAATGGGCGGAATCCGATCGCCCGAGAGAAAAATTAATGGAACACGGCCGTAGGGCATTAACAGATGCAGAGCTTTTGGCTATTCTAATCGGCTCCGGCTCTACTACAGAGACCCCCGTAGAATTGTGCCGGCGCTTACTAAAGGATGTAAACAATAATCTAAGTACCTTATCCAAAAAGGAAGTCAGCGAACTATGTACGTATAAAGGAATAGGAGAAGCCAAAGCCATTACGATCATCACCGCATTGGAACTCGGCCGGCGTAAGAATAGCGAGCAAGAACAGGAAATAGCCATTCTCAATAGCAGCAAGCGGGTATACGATTACTTTAGATCAAATATACAAGATATTCCACACGAAGAGTTTTGGGTGCTATATCTAAATACGCGTTGTAAAGTAGTAGATACGCAATTGATTGGTCGGGGAAGGAATGATTTCACTCCGGTAGATGTACGTATTATCCTTCGTTATGCTTTGCAATGTAAAGCAAATTCAATGATATTGATTCACAATCACCCTTCGGGCACATTGCAGCCTAGTCAAGCTGATAAAGTGCTCACGACTAAGATTGCGGATGCAGCAAAGATTATGGATATCAAGGTGAATGATCACATCATATTTACAGACACAGCCTA
>JBMDWK010000057.1:0-27273 GCA_048595255.1 Sphingobacterium sp.
CAGCGCTTGGGTGATAGCTTGGGCGCGTGAACCGGCTTTCTTGGTAAAGAAACTCACCGTCAGCGGCACCATCGGGAAGATACAAGGCATAAAAAATGCGGCAAACCCACCCAGCACACCGGCGACAAAAATCGTCCACAGTGAAGCCTCCGGAGTAGAACCCTGATCGGAAAGCGGCACTACAGCTGCTTCTGCTGTAGAATCCTGCGCTGCGGAATCCACACCGTCGGAAAACACGATGTCGTCAAAATTGACCAGCTCGGTCGTGTCCCCTTCTTCAGTCAAACTGTTGCCGCTCGCTTGGCCATCGCTAAACTCCACATCATCGAAATTGATTAATGTATCTTGACCAATCGTTTCATGAGGTAAACTGAAAAACAATAAAAAAAGAGAAGAAAACAAAAAGGTTTTCATTATGATATATTCACTTTGGTAAGGTGTAAAAATAAAAAAAAGGCAGTTAATTAACTGCCTTTTGTATAAGAATACAATTAATTTTACTTAATTGCTACAGTGAAATTATATTCATCTGGTGGCAAACATTGCGTCTTGTCACATGCCATAAATTCTACCGTGCCGCTCACAGTCGCTTGATTGCGTGTTAATTTAACTTTTTGCTGAAATACCACCTCGTTGTTGAAGTAGGGTACATTCATTTTAAACACATCTTCATATTTTGTTTTTGCTTTCACACTTTCAAGGGGTTTCCCAATCAAGGTGAAGTCCTTAGAAGGTTTGAAACTGAAAGATGTAGGAATGGGGCCACCATCGGGTACATTTTGGCCATAGATGTGCCAGCCATTTTGGATCGTAGCTTTAATCAATATTACTGCTTCTTTACTATTTATTTTCTTAGAAGCCACTTGCCATTTTACAGGAGTCAGTACCTGAGCCACTGCTGCCGATAATGTCAACACCACCGCAGCAAGTAATAAGCCTATTTTTTTCATCATATAATTCAAAATTCGTCTTAATTTAAGACATGAAACATCACTTAAAGTTTAATGCGAATTTACAGTTATTAATATAATTTCGCGTAAATCTTTGCTATAATTTGTAAGATATGCCTTTTAAATCAATTTTTTTGAGAAATCCATTTATTTCTATCTGCAATAACCCGTCGATATCTACTTGGATTATCTTGCCCGTCACCTCTTGACCAGCATATTCATAATTACTACTTATTCCTCTATTGTATAGTCTTTCATTATACAGATGGAGTAAATCCTTAGACTGGGCTTCCGCTAGGGGGAGGTATTTCTGAAGATTTTGCTGTATACTCGATACCAGATGCATAATCTGAAGATTGCTGTCGGTAGTTTCCAGCAGCAGAGAAGTCGTTTTGTGCTTTATGTCTTTGGGAAATTCTGTTTGTAAGACATTCATACCTATACCTACTATGCTGTGTTTTATTTGCGGTGGAGCAATCTTATTTTCGATTAAAATTCCTGCTATTTTCTTATTTTTGATAAGGATGTCATTCGGCCATTTGATGGATATGCCGGCAGGGACAAATTCTTCAATGGCATCATACACGGAAAGACTTGAAACTATCGTAAGCAAAAATTGTTTAGAGATAGGAAGATGCTTTGGTGTGAGTAGAAAGCTTGCTGTAAGATTTAATCCAGGGGCACTCAACCAGCTATTGCCACGTTGTCCTTTTCCCGCTGTCTGATTTTTTGCCATTATGACAGTAAATGGAGCAAGTGGCTTGACTTTTGTCAATAGATTCTTTAAATAATCATTTGTAGATGCTACTTCATCAATAACAAATATGTTATTTGGGCCGGAATCATTAAAAAATGTGTTATTTTGCAAATGATAGAGATTTAAAAATTAGAGTAAAACTATAATATTTCTTAATGAGTAAAAAGAAAAATTCAGAATTGTCTAACAAATTGGCAGATATAGTGGTGTTTGGGATGCAGGAGAAAAAAGCAAACTCGATTGTTAAAATGGATATGCGAGAGGTGAATTCGACACTATCTGATTATTTCGTAGTGTGCAATGCTGACAGCAATGTGCAGGTCAACGCTATTGCTAAAAGTGTAGAAGACGAAGTATTTAAAGCATTCGGCTATGATGTCTGGCACAAGGAAGGACAGGGGAATGGTGAATGGATTTTGTTGGATTTCGTGGATGTAGTGGTGCATATCTTCAAAACTGAAGCCCGTGATAGATATCGATTGGAGGACCTTTGGGGTGATGCCAAAATAGAAAGCTTCAAAAGTGCGTAAGTAGTAATTTATAGATAAGAGACGTTAAATATATAATGAAAAAAATTCCTAGTAAAAAGGTAACCCCAACTCCACCTAAATTCAACATGATTTGGGTTTATATAGCTATTATAGCTGGTTTTTTCGCATTGAATTTCCTGTATAGTGGCGGTGGAACGAAAGAGATTACCTATGAAAAATTCGAACAGGAAATGTTACTTCCTGGTGATGTGCAGAAAATCGTTGCTTTAAAAAATGGGAGCATATACGAAGTGGAAGTCTATATCAAGCCCGAAAAGCTGAAAGATGACCCTAAATATAAAGATATAGCTCCAGCAGATAATAAAATTGGTATAAGTTCTTCGCAAGGTCCTCAGTTTGTTTTTACTGAAGGATCTGCCGATATATTAAGCCAAAAGTTAAATGAATCGCAAGCGCAATTGCCTGAAGGTACTCAAAAAATATCTCCACAATGGGGTGAGAAGACCAATCCATGGGGTGGCATTATTTCATTTATTCTTCCATTGGTCATCATTATCGCTATTTGGATGTTCTTAATGCGCAGAATGGGTAGCGGTGGAGCTGGGGGTGGTCAAATTTTCAATATTGGCAAATCCAAAGCACAACTATTCGATAAGGAGTCGCAAATCAATATTACATTCAATGATGTAGCTGGGTTGGAAGAGGCGAAAACTGAAGTAATGGAGATCGTTGATTTCCTGAAAAATCCAAAAAAATATACAGACTTAGGAGGTAAAATTCCTAAAGGTGCATTATTGGTGGGCCCTCCAGGAACGGGTAAAACATTGCTTGCGAAAGCTGTAGCTGGTGAAGCTCAAGTTCCTTTCTTCTCGCTTTCAGGTTCTGATTTCGTAGAAATGTTTGTGGGTGTGGGAGCTTCTCGTGTGCGTGATTTGTTCAAGCAAGCAAAAGAGAAAGCGCCATGTATTATCTTCATTGATGAAATCGATGCTATTGGCCGTGCCCGCGGCAAGAACTCTGTAATGGGAGGAAATGACGAGCGCGAAAATACATTGAACCAATTATTGGTGGAGATGGATGGCTTCGGTACCAACTTAGGGGTAATTATCTTGGCAGCGACAAACCGTCTAGACGTTTTGGATCAAGCCTTACTGCGTCCAGGACGCTTTGATAGACAAATATCCATTGATAAGCCTGACTTAATTGGCCGTGAGCATATATTCAATGTACACTTAAAGCCTATTAAACTTGCAGAAGAGGTAGATGCGAAGAAACTATCTGCGCAGACCCCAGGTTTTGCAGGTGCCGAAATTGCCAATGTATGCAATGAGGCAGCATTGATCGCTGCTCGTAAAGGCAAGCCGGCTGTTGATATGCAAGATTTCCAAGATGCTATTGATAGAGTAATAGGCGGTCTGGAGAAAAAAAACAAAATAATATCTCCCGAGGAGAAAAAAATAGTCGCTTACCATGAAGCAGGGCATGCTATAGCGGGATGGTTTTTAGAACATGCAGATCCATTGGTGAAAGTCTCGATAGTACCTCGTGGTGTTGCCGCTTTAGGCTATGCACAATACTTACCAAAAGAACAGTTCTTATATACAACGGAACAGTTAATTGATAGCATGTGTATGACTATGGGTGGTCGTGTAGCGGAAGATATTACTTTCGGACGTATAAGTACTGGCGCGCAAAATGACTTGGAACGCATCACCAAATTAGCTTATGCGATGACTGCAGTGTATGGTATGAACGATAAAGTAGGAAATGTGTCATTCAACGATAGCTCAGGTGAATCTCAATTTCAAAAACCGTATTCGGATCAAACCGCTCAACTCATTGACGAAGAAGTGAGGGTATTGATAACTGCGGTATATGATCGCACCAAGCAATTATTATTGGACAACCAACAGGGACTTATCAAAATAGCAGAAAAGCTTCTTGAAAAAGAAATTCTTTTCCAAGCGGATTTAGAGGAGATTCTTGGTAAACGTCCGTTTGCTAATAGGACCACATACGATGAATTTGTTAATGGTGGAGCAGATGGCGGTGGCGTGCCTCAGACGGAGTTACCTTTACCTCCGCTTCCCGAGCAAAGCAGCAAACCTGAATACGATTCATCTCAAATCAATAAAGAAGATAGTTAAACGATAAAGGTGTACCGTAGGTACACCTGTTTTATTTACCATGAATATTCGCAATACGACTACCAAAGAACGCATGTTGAAAAGTATTCGGCAGGCTTTACTTCAAAAGCGCGACAACCCACACCCTGATTTTGAAGACGCTCAAATTTACAAAGATGAAGAGGATGGGCTGGATGTCACTTTTGCGCGCGAGTTTACCAACGTTTCGGGCAAATTTGTGTATTGTGATGGTGAAATCGCTGTAATAGAAAATTTAATCGCACTGGTGGAAGAGCTTGAAGTAAGCAAGATTCACGCTTGGGAGCCCGCCGTTCAGGAGCTGCTAAAAACCTACGGTTTTCCATATTTGAGTTCCAGCCGCGATTTCCAGGCTGCTGAAGTCGGAATAACCACCTGTGAAGCATTAATCGCTCGCAATGGTAGCATTATGGTTTCCAATGCGAATGCTGCAGGGCGACGATTAAGTATATATCCACCGATTCACATTGTTTTCGCCAAGGCCTCCCAGCTAGTCATGGATATCCGTCATGCCATGAATCTTATTCAAGATAAATATGGCAAAGATTTACCGTCGATGCTTTCTACTATCACTGGACCTAGCCGCACGGCGGACATTGAAAAGATGTTAGTATTAGGAGCTCATGGCCCTAAGGAATTATATGTATTCTTCATCGAAGACAGATTTTAATAATTTATGATTCAAAATTATATTCTAAATACGCCGGTGGCGAGTTTTATATTTGCTATAACCATAGCTTCCAGCATTTATGCTTTTTCAAACCCGCACATCCTAGGCAAAATGATGCTTCATCCTTACGGTATACAGCGGGATAGAAGTAGAGCTTATACTGTTTTCACAAGTGGATTAGTTCATGCAGATTGGGGACATTTACTATTCAACATGTTTACATTCTACTTTTTTGGATTTGCTTTGGAGCAATATTTTGTGGCAGCAAATGGCGAGATAGGTCATCTATATTTTGCGCTTCTGTATATTATAAGTTTGGTGTTAAGTGATATTCCCACCATCATCCAGCAGAAAAATAATCCAGGATATTTTAGTCTTGGCGCTTCAGGAGCCATATCAGCGGTACTGTTTGGATTCATTATGTTTGAGCCGAAGGCTATGCTAGGCATATTTTTTATTATTCGGATGCCAGCTTATTTGTTTGCGATGTTGTATATAGGATATTGTATTTGGGCATCCAAAAATTCGAATGATCGTATCAACCATGATGCCCACCTATTCGGAGCACTAGCGGGGTTGCTTATAACCATTGTTATTCATCCTTGGATAATAAGACATTTTCTCGATCAGTTTTAAAATTTTGGACTTCCTGACAAATACCTGTAGACTTCGGTATTGAGTTTTTTTTAACTACACTTCCTATTATTTGCTAAAAACTGGGCAAGGTATAATTGCGGGCGTGGAATATTAACTATGTCCAAATTGTTCATTGTTTGGAGGCCTGTCCTATAGTTGCGCCTTTTGACTTTGAAGGGCAGCCATGGGGATCTCGGCCATTATATATCCTTGTCTAAGGAAAGCTCTTTTCTATTGAGAAAATTTTTCCAATTTAACAGCCACTTTTCTAATAGTAACTAAATAGGAAAAAAGTATATTCCTTTGCTGTGAAATTATTTGATAAAGCGTCTGCGGTCATCAAGGGACTGAAAAGCAAATCATATTTTATATTCCGCTCGATCCCTGCTTGCTTTTGAAGATATAGAAGGGGAAAAATTATTCAAACCATGATGATCCTATTTTTACTGCAGGATCTTCAATTATTACGACTTTGGGATACTTGTAAAAATGAAGATATGTCTTTCTAACTATTTGATGTTATGATGCGCAACCCGATGACCATTTTTAAGCTTATGGCTCCCAGGGGCAAGTATAAATGATTTGCATTGTATGGTTTGTCTTAGGTAGCAAAATTGCAAGCTATAATGGCTCAAGTTTATACTACTAAAGCTGTAATTTGTGATAAAATGTAAGTTATAAACAGCCCATTATTGCCGTTAATAGTTCTGAATAAAACTGCTAATCAAAGTAGGATCACCCTAATCTTTAAAAGTCATTATAGGTTCACTATCCGAAAAAACAGCCATATCCGTCCTGGTTAATTTCATCTAGTAATTTCCATAGATTCGTGCTTTCAGCTTTGGGAGCATAAGCCTCCCATTTTACCTGATCCGCGCATCCAATAAAGTTTCCGGATTTTAGATGACTTCACCAAACGCGGCTTGGCAAACGGTAGCTCTAAGATTTTAGTTGGATCATTCCATTGTGGCCTTATTTGCAATAATAGAGCTGTCTGCCCATCGCATGAATATGCAAAATCCAATTGCTTGCGAATCTTTTTATTTTTTGTCTTCTACAAAACTCTTTAATTGATCTTCAATCATTGAAAACTCCTTTTTAGCTACCGTCATCTTAAATTTAAATTATTGATCCCTTTTGCATTATTATAATCCTATAAGCTGGCATATGCCAATCTTGAAGCTCCTTTCAGCTAAGTAACCATTTGCTGGTATATGATCAAAAATATGAATTTTGATTTCCCTATAAACTTAGAAAAGCAATATCCATACCTTGGAAGTTTGCAATTACAGATTTGATTCAAGTCCACCAAATATGCACTCTAGGTATGTAATTAGATCCCGTTTATTATTGTTGAATCAAATACCTCTAATTATATAGAAGTAAGTAGATATAATGTTTTGTGAAATTTTTCATTGGTATTTAACAGCGTATTACGCTATGATAAGGCTCCCAAGCAAGGTAATCTTGCCCTCTGACGCAAAGCGAATAATCTTTTTTCTATAATAGGAATATCCGGCTAAAGCTTTGCGCAAACCGCAGAAGTAGCTGGGTTTTAAATACTTTACATGAGTGGGTAATTTGTGTATCAAAATGTATAGTCTCATGAAATTGGCTCTTCAGGCTCAGCCTCAATATCGTAACTTTATCAGTATTTAAAGTATAGAACCTTCAGTGGTTGAACTATAAAGAAAAATTATTTAATAAAAGTATTTGTTAAAATAAGGATTGGTCTTGTTTTTGATGAATTATAATAAATACCGTAATTTAATATTACGGAAGAAAAAATATATTTATTTTTAAACGATTTAGAACTTATATTGTTTATTAAATAAAGAGACATATTTTACATAACTAACATTAGTCAATTAAAAATAACGAAGTATGAAAGACAGCGGAAAAGTAGTTACAGCATTATTAACAGGATTAGCGGCTGGAGCAGTTTTAGGTCTATTATTTGCACCTGAAAAGGGATCGGATACGCGCGATAAAATAAATGAATCTTTAGCAGATTTAGCTGATGCAATTAAAGAACGCGCAGAACAGCAGCTGGATTCATTAAGTGAACTCAAAGAAAAGGTTTTAGCATCAGTAAATGCGAAAGCAGAACAAGCCGGGTCAATTATTGATGACGAAATTGAAGAGCACGCATAAATATAAAGGGATTTATACTTTTTTTAAAGTAGGTACAAAAAGTATCTGCATTAATACATAAACAATTAATGGATGGAAGAACAAAAATTTTCCTTTACAGGTAGTTATCAGAAAGCTAAAGAATATTTAGATACACAAATTGAGATTTTGAAATTAAAAGCTATTTCAAAGTCATCGCGTATTGTAGGTGCTGTCGTATTGGATGTGTCCAAAGTTGTGATAGTGTTAATCATTTTATTTTTTTGGTCGTTGGCATTGGGCTTTTGGTTGGGTGAATTAATGGATAGCTATTCGTTAGGATTTTTAGCTACAGGTGGAATATTTCTGGTCATTCTATTAATTGTAAGAGCGATAGAGCCTAAATTAGAAGCTAAATTTATGGATGTGACCATCAAGAAAATCCTTGGTAAATGGAATGAAGAGGAGGATTATATAGCTGAAATGGAGAAAGAATTCTACACCAAGAAAGAGTACGTAGCGCCTGAAGAGAAAACTACAGTTAAGGACATGTTTGAAAAGGAAGTTGATCATGAGAGTAAACATTAATAATTCTGAAGAGCTTAAAAATGAGCTTGTGCGTCTTTGTCGATTGAGAAAAGAACAGGAAATGTACTTGGGTGATCAGTATAGGCTTTTAAAACATAAAGTGGAAGCACCTTCGCGCGTTATTGGTGCAGTAGCTTCTACAATTCCAGGTGTTGATATGGTGAGAGGATTTTTCGCATCGATGACGGGATCAAAAAAGAATAAAAATGTGTCAGCGGGGAAATCTGATTGGTTAACTAAAGCTACTCAGATTGGCTTACCATTGATCCTTAATCGTACCATATTGAAGAATAGTGGATGGCTAAAGAAATCTTTAGTATTGCTTGCTTCAGAAGGCGCTGCAGGACAAGTCACACAAGATAAAATATCCTCCTTTGTAGGTCGGATTGCTGATTTTGTACGCCCAAGTAAATCGAAGAAGAAACATAATAAAATTAAAGCCATCGACGAGCAGGAAAACCCAAATTTTGGTATTCCGGCGGATAGCGAGACTTTTTAACATAAACATAAAAATCCCTTCTCACCGAGAAGGGATTTTTTATGATTTGAATATCAGGCTATATTCTGTTTTTAATACTTGGAAGATGTAAAACGTTCCACAGATAACTGCTGAACTTATGATACTAATACCAATATTTCCAAGTAAATCATATAAAAAAACATTGAAATGATTCGTCTCTTTATTTCCCAGGAATATGATAACCATAGGAATTAAGTAGACGATACTATAGACAATAGTACTCCAATTACATATTAAATTGAAAGCTACTGATTGGACTACTGAATATTTTTTGGTGAAGTTTTGATATAAATTATTTCTTCGATTATAGCTGGATATTCGAAAATATATAAATGGTATATAGGATGTTAAAATGAGGCCGAGAAAGATTAATCCTGTCATTTTGGACGACGGCTGTAACATCATTAGAAATAGATATATACCCATAGCTACAAAAATTATATGGAATATTCTATATGTAGTTAAAAGAGAAACTAGTTTCTCTTTTAACGAATTCCTAAGATAATTAGTAACCATTTCTATACGAGATGATTCAATTCCCTTAATCCCTCCAGCTCCTGAAAATTCGTCATGTAGTATATCATTAAAAATAGCTGTTACATCTCTGTCATCACCCTTTTGGCATCGACTCTCAATACTGGAAACAAAGTGGTCATAAATCTCATCATAAATTTCAACAAACTTTATGTCAAAGTTTTTGAGATGTTTTCCCACCGAATGTTTTTCGTCTTGTGTTAGTTGTCTCATGATAATTTAGGTTTGAGATTAAGTACAACTTGAAGTTTCTCAATAAAACTTACGGCTTCTTCGATCTTCTTAAGAGCTTTGGTTTCTCCCTCAGCCGATAAGGCATAGTATTTTCTTACCCTTCCCTCCACAATTTCTGTTGAAGTCTCTACTGAACCTTCTGCCTCTAATTTATAAAGTGCTGGATAAAGGGATCCTTCTGCTAGGTGAAATGTTCCATCGCTTAATTCTTTGACCTTTTGCGTAATCTCGTAACCATACAGTCTACCATGCTCTTGAAGCAATCTCAGAATGATTGTTTGCAATGTGCCTTTAAGTAATTGGTTATTATTCATAATGCAATTATAGGAAATATTTAATACTTAGGAAAACTAAACATGTAATTTTTGGTGTATTAATTTTTATCACATATAACTTTAAAATAAAATAAAAATCCCTTACTAAGTCACAATATAGGGACTATACTACTAAATTTCTTTCGCCATGGCGTCAAATTCGGCTTCTATACTTGCATCAACAGGTTTAGATAATAAGGAGACTATAATAATTGTAATGAAACTAAGGATAAAACCAGGTATCATTTCGTACACTTCTTTGTAATCATGCGGGATATACACCCAAGCGAGCACGGTACCACCACCTACAATCATTCCCAATAAGCCCGCTATTGCTGTCGTTCGTTTCCATAGCAAAGACAAAAGAATTAAGGGGCCAAAGGCAGAACCAAATCCGGCCCAGGCATTTCCTACTAAATTTAGGATACTATCTTTTGGTGTCAGCGATAAAAGTAATGCTATAATGGCTACTATCAATACCGAAGCGCGACTCATTAATAACATATTTTTGGGTGTGGCGTATTTGGGAAAAAACGTTTTAAAGATGTCTTCTGTCATAGAACTCGATGTGACTAGTAATTGAGAAGAAATCGTACTCATCACGGCGGCTAAAATTGCAGACAACAAGAACCCGCCAATGAATGGATGAAATAATGTTCGGGACAGATGAATGAAGATGGTTTCGGCAGCAGACTTATCCGCATCAAATTTCTGCATTGTTGACTGATCAAAAACATAGAGATAGGCTATCCCGAATAATCCAACTAGCATAGCACCCCCTACAGTAAATATCATCCAAGTGATACCGATGCGGCGAGCTTTTGGTAGGTCTCTCACCTGTTCAATTGCCATGAATCGCACCAGAATATGCGGTTGACCGAAGTACCCAAGTCCCCATGCTAATAGTGACAAAATGGATATTGTCGATGTGCCTTTAAAGAGATCGAGATAGATATCACCTTTTTCTTGTATGGTGTTAATGGTGTGCGAAGGACCATCCAATTGACTGAGGATCACTATAGGCATTATCACTAAAGCGATTACCATTATCGTTCCTTGAACAAAATCAGTGAGACTTACAGCTAAGAAACCACCTAGGAAAGTATATAATACAACAACAAAACTTGTGAAATACAGCCCTGTGGTGTAATCCATTCCAAAGGCGGATTCAAACAATCGACCCCCAGAAACCATTCCCGCTGCCGTGTATAAGGTGAAAAACACGAGAATGAGGACCGAGGAAACCAATTTTAAGGACTGAGTCTTATCTTTAAAACGGTTTTCAAAGAACACCGGAATCGTAATGGAATTGTTGGCAATAGCCGTGTACGCCCGAAGCCGCGGGGCAACTATTACATAATTAAGATAAGCTCCTATGGTAAGACCGATGGCTATCCATGAGCTGGATATCCCGGAGGTATAAAGGGCGCCTGGAAGACCCATTAATAACCAACCACTCATGTCTGCTGCTCCTGCGGACAGCGCAGTAACGGCGGCTCCCATCTTACGCCCACCAATCAAGAATTCTTCGGAATTGCTCGTAGATTTGTGATAAGAATAGATTCCTATCAAAATCATAAGTAACATATATAAACCGATGGATATTAGTTCGTATGTATGCATGTGAAAAGTAATTAATATTTAGCAGGTTTGTCAATTGCCGGAATTGTATTTTTGATAAAATCCCGCACATCATTATTTGATTTTATCAAATCCTCTTTGCGTAGATACATCATATGGCCACTTCTATATCCTTTGAAACTAATTCTATCCGCTAATTTGCCCGATGGATCCATTTGCCACATATTATATTTTGCATTGAAATAATCTGTAGCTCCGTCAAAGTAACCATATTGTACCATTACATGCAAGAAGGGGTTTGCAGCCATGGCCTGCCGAAGGCTTAAACCCGTATTATCATTGGATCTATCCCAAGGATGTACGGCGCCAAACATATTGTATTTAACATCCGTTTTGTACTTTAATTCGTTGGTATAATAATAGTTAATAGCAGGTGTGAAAGAATGCAGCCAAGAAGTCAATTCTGCATTATAATCCGGACGCTCACCTGCATCACGTAAATCAATTCCCAAATACCTGGAGTCTAGTCGCCCGAGGGTATATCCTTGATCGCGCAGCAGTTCCTTCCAATACAAAGAGGTAGGGATATCGAGGTTGTTTTGTCGGATTAATTGCTCGGAAAGACCTGAATAGCGGGACATTTTTTTAATGACAGCCTCCTTTTCAGTATTACTGATGCTATACCCTTTGCTGATAGCGGGCAATAATTCATTCAGCGTGAATGTTTCTACTTCGGGTAGTAATTGTTCTAAATCGCGACTTTGCAAATCCGCCGGTAGTCGTTTGTGGTACCATGCGGCAGCGGCATAATAGGGCCATCTATTAGCTTTTTCTACAGCACCCTCACGCTTCAGTCCTAGATCTGTGGGAGAGACTAAGATGACGCCATTCAGGTACATCCATTGTGCATTTTGCAATTCCAAAGCTAAGCCTGAAACACGCGTAGTTCCATAGCTTTCGCCAATTAAATATTTCGGAGAAGTCCAGCGATTGTTGCGTGTAACAAAGGTATTTAGCCACTCGGCTAGATATTTGATATCTGCATTCGTTCCAAAGAAAAGCTTACGATCGACTTTTTCATCCAAGATTCTAGAATATCCTGTATTCACCGGATTAACATATACAATGTCTGCAATATCTAGAATGGAATAGGGGTTTTCCTTGATTCCATAAGGCTGTATAGGGTAGCCTTCATCATCAATATTCAATAATCTCGGACCGGTATATGCTATATGCATCCATACAGATGCCGAGCCTGGGCCGCCATTGAATGAAATGACTAGTGGGCGTTTGTCCCTATTGGATATATCATCTCGAGTATAGTATGTATAGTGAATGGCTGCTATAGGTTTTCCTTTTTCATCCCATACAGGCTGTGTACCTGTTCGTGCAGTATAGGCAAATTTTTGTCCATTTGCTGTGGTTTGGTGTTTGGTGGTCACTGCGCTGTCGGCCAATGGAACGGGCTGTCCCTGTGCATTTACGACAATAAAGAGTACCGCACAAAATACAATAAGTCTTTTCATGGATATCAGTTGGTTTTATAATGAGAATAAAAATAGAATATTATTGTTGATTATTTGCTTTTCGTCTAAAAATCTAGTACCAGGACATATCTTCAAGCATATTTTTATTTAATTGGTTTGCAAACGGTAGCATTAGGAATAAATTCGCTTTAAATAGTTGAAATCCTGCGGGGATAAGGTTATTTTTGCAGCTTAATTCATGTTATGGGTAAGGATAAATTAAGAAAATTTGCGGAGGTTGCGACATTTGAGAATGTAGTTCAGCTGGATGCAGGTAAAGAATATAAAGGTCAATGGGCATCCAAATTCTTTGGAAATGACAAGCCAGTGATTCTTGAGTTGGCATGCGGAAAGGGTGAATATACGGTGAACCTTGCTAAAATGTTTCCCGAGAAGAACTTTATAGGTGTTGACTACAAAGGAAATCGAATATGGAGAGGTGCTAAGACGGCGTTGGAAGAAGGTATAAACAATGTCGGTTTTTTGCGTATCCAAATCGAAACCATTTTAGAGCACTTTGCGGAAAATGAAATTGCTGAAATCTGGATTACCTTTCCGGACCCTCAACCGCAAGAAAGCCGTGAAAAGAAGCGCTTGACAAATCCAAAGTTTTTAGAACGATACAAGTTTATTCTTAGCGCAGATGGTATTATGCATTTGAAAACGGATAATGACGGATTCTATGCTTACACTTTAGAACAAATCGAATCGTTGAACCTGACGAAATTCAAAGAAACAACAGATCTGTACAAATCAAATCTCGTGGATGAAGTGTTGGCGATAAAAACATATTACGAACGTAAATATCTTGCGGTAGACAAAAACATCAATTATGTCCAATGGACATTTCAGATATAAAAAAATGAAGCTCCAATTATTATGTGGAGCCTCTATTTTTTATTTACATTTTGAAATATTCTATTTCTTGTTGAAGTAAGTGCTGATGTAACTTCTCATGGTCATCCTCGTTCACAAACAATTTGTTTCTCCAAAATCTTTTAGGTGATTTGTGTTTGAGATAGATGACATATAAGTTGCCCCCGGATCGTGTGAGGTTGCGTATATGATCTATATCGCTGACGAGGTACGTTTCAGTTTTGTTGCTGAAGCGAATAGTTAATTTGCTATCATCTACTTCCCAAATGGATTTGTTCTTACTCCATTTGACCGATGCAAAGAGGATAAGAGGAATGGTAAATAAAATAGAAATGATTTTGACAATTTCCGAACCCTGGATTTGAGATGAAATAACACCCGCAAGTATCAGCAACGAGAAAAAACTAATCATGTATTTTCTGCGGTGTAAAGTGTTAATTTCAAAGGATGGTTTTGTCATAGCATCCAAAAGTAGAAAAAATCTATCTCTATTTTCAAAGTCTATTTGATTTCTTCACCATTCAGATTAATAAAGAAAAATTCTTCACGGCCTTCTAGACTCACCTGGGCCTTACCATCGACAAAAGGATGCGCATAAGAATATTTAATAGGAATAACCACCTGACCCATTCCATTAATGAAACCGTATTTATTATCCTTGAATACTAAAAACAAGTCATCTGCTTGAGCATAGACTATATATTTATAAGAGGCGATGGGCTTTTTCTTATCAAACGTATAAAGAACATAATCATTGCTGTCATTATCTGTAGCAATAAAATGACTATCAGTATGTTCTGCAATGTAGTCGAATGTAGGTTCCACCACGATAATGTTGTTGCTATCAAGGATGCCATACTTATCCTGTATTAAAAAAATAGCATACCCCTTGTGAAAAACAGACAGTTCATCATATTGGTTTGGTATAATGATGTTGCATTTTTCATCCATTATACCAAATTTACCATTTTTGCCAAATAGAAATTGATTATTATCTGTACTGTAGGTAAGATTATCATATTCAAAAGGAACGATAACTTCTCCATAGATATTGATGGCTCCTGTTTTATTATTTCCGTCGGTTACAATGGAAATATCGTTTTGGAAAGGTTGAATGATTGCATATCGCGGTTCGAGGATTATATTACCTTCAAAATCTTTAATACCATACAATAACAACTCGTCATCGTAATAAGCCAAATAGTTGTCAGCAATCTCATACTCAAGGTTATCCTCACTGTTTTCAATATTTTCCAGCATGGATGCAGTAGTGTCGTCTACTTGCTGATAATTTTCGGGGATGAAAAATACACTTTCGTCGTTGGCGATATTAACAGTGTCAGCTACGATGCCCAAGCCCAATGTCGATATCTGCAATGCTGCACCTGGAACTTTTTTGAGATAGGCATATTCTCCCCAATAGATAGAAGGAATAGTTTCTGTGTACCAAATGCTAACTTCATATTTCTGGTTTATATCTTCTGTTAATTCGATTTTTGCCAATTTGCATGTATACCCTGCTATGATTTTTTCTTCTCCAGGTATCAACTTTACATCATAGTTATGAACCCATGAAGGGCTTGATTCCGGGTGGCTAATGTGGTAAGACTCTAAAGATGGATAGATTATATTATGAATATCATTTTTCTTATCCACTATTTCATAGTTTTCCGTTAATATTCCACTGGTAGCTCGAATATAATCTTTATTAACCCATATTTCTGCTATAGGCTTATCATCTGCATTAAATAATAGGGCAAAGGCAGCGGCCATCGCCAATTCTTTTTTGACCTCATCAGTTTCGCTTTCCGGATCTATTGCCAGAAGTGATTCCTCGACTAAAAAGCTAAACGTGATTTTGTGAATCGGATTTTTTTGGGCGATGACTTGATTGACTGTTAGAATCAATATAACTATTGATGATAAAATGTTTTTCATTTGAGATTACATATTATCACAAAGTTGCATAAAAAAAAGTTACTCGCTAAGTTTTTATGACATAAAAAAAAGCAGCTTGATCTAGCTGCTTGGATATTTTAGAGTTCGAAGTATTTCTCCGGATTTACTTTTTTGTCGTTTTTGAGGATTTCATAATGAAGATGAGGGCCTGTACTTCTACCCGTATTTCCCAATAATCCTATGATTGATCCCACTTCAACACGTTGCCCTTTTTTAACTTGAGTTCGCACCAAATGTGCATAGCGCGTCTCGTAGCCGTTCTGGTGTTTTACTTTTACCACATAGCCGTAGTCACCTTCATAACCAGCAAACGTTACTATACCGTCCGCTGTAACACGGATTGGCTCACCCATGCGTCCTTTGATATCTATGCCCGAATGCATTTCTCGGCCTCTGCGTGAGAAAGGATTTACTCTATAGCCGTACCTTGAAGTAATTTTTCCTTGGTGAGGCCTGCCTAATGGCATACTGGAGATTTTCTTCTCCACATTGGCCAGCATTTCTTTGTAGTATTCGCTCAACAAAACAATGTTTTCCTCATCTTTTTCAATGGGACCTCCCATATTGGCCAGAGCTATTGTCGAAAGTCCACGTTTTTTCATTTTTCCATTAATGCGCTCAATCGTTGAGTCTATTTGTAAAAATGATTTCTTCGCTTCCTGAATATCTTGTTCCGTTTCCTTTTGCGTATTGTTAAGCTTTTTGTTGCGTTGGTTGATCTTACTGAGTACCTCTTCATATTGAGCACTCACATTTTCAGCTTTTTTGCTGGCAGCCAAATATGTTATCGTACCCATTAGTCCCACTATAAGAACTACTATTGATGCGGAGATCTGCTTCCAGTATTTTAAAACAATCGTGGGTACTTCTAAGTTTTTATTTTTGTTTCCTTCTATACTTATTTGTATAGACGATTTTTTCTTTAACATAAACCTTCTATTTTTATTTCTATTTTTCGTAGGCCGCTTGCAAAGTTATAAAAATATATGATTAATATTCAGTCTGTTGTTGTTGGCAATCAATGTGTTGTTGTTAAAAACTGTTAAATAATAAGGATATTTGTTGAATGTCAGTAGCTAAAAATTTAATTCAATGGTACAAAAAGAATGGTAGGGACTTGCCGTGGAGGCATACGAAAGACCCTTATTTGATATGGTTATCGGAGATCATCCTGCAACAAACTCGGGTGGAGCAGGGGATGCCTTATTATCACCGGTTTGTGGATGCTTATCCTACTGTAAAAGACTTTGCTGAAGCTGATGAAGAAGCTATTTTGCGGTTGTGGCAAGGGCTGGGCTATTACTCGCGGGCACGTAATATGCATAAAGCCGCGAGGCTCGTAATGACCGATTTGGAGGGCATATTTCCGAATTCATATCCACAATTATTAAAACTACCGGGAGTAGGTGAGTACACGGCTGCTGCTATATCTTCATTCGCTAGTAATGAAAAACAGGCTGTCGTAGATGGTAATGTCTTTCGCGTGCTGTCACGATATTTTGGTATTGATACAGCTATTAATACTTCTGCTGGCAAAAAACAATTTGGCCTATTAGCCAATGAACTGATTCCTGAGACAGCGCCGGGAACTTATAATCATGCCATCATGGATTTTGGCGCGATGATTTGTAAGCCGAAGGCGCCGCTCTGCGAACAATGTGTGCTGCGACTGGGATGTGTTGCCTACCAGCAGGATTTGATTGATATTTTACCAGTTAAGCTCAAAGGGAAGGCAAGTCGTAATCGGTATTTTCATTATATCGTAGTCGAGAACCAAGGAGAATGGTTGTTGACTAAAAGAGGAGAAGGAGATGTGTGGGCCAATATGTATGAATTTCCTTTGATCGAAACTCCTGGTAATATAGATTTGGAAGAACTAATGGCTTTGCCTGAGTATCAGAGGTGCTTTGGAGAGGCTAAAATCATCCCCTTAACAGAGCCCATCAAACACATTTTGAGTCATCAAAATATTTATGCCCGATTCTATCAACTACAAGATCCAGCCTTGTTTACTGAAAAAAATCCGCAATGGAATTATTATAATTCAGATAATTTAGATAAATTAGCTAAGCATAAACTTATTTTCTCTTTCATAAATAAGTACATTATGAACTAATCAATTATCAAAACTTTATATATTATGTCGAGCATTAACAAAGTTATCTTAGTAGGGCACTTGGGCAAAGACCCAGAATTACGTTATCTTGAGGGGAATGTAAGTGTGGCAAGTTTTCCATTAGCTACCTCCGAAACATTTAACAAAGATGGTAAGAAAGTAGAACAAACCGAATGGCACAATATAGTCATGTGGAGAGGCTTGGCTGATGTGGCTTCGAAGTACCTCACTAAAGGACGCTTGGTGTATATTGAAGGAAAATTGCGCACAAGATCATACGAAGACAAAGAAGGTGTACGCAGGTACACAACAGAGATCGTAGCTGAAAGTTTCAATATCTTAGGACGCCGATCAGACTTTGAAAGCACTAACACAAACAATTCTTCGACGACAAATACCACCGCTACAAACCAAGCGCAGGAACAAGAGGTAGACTTCACGGAGAATGAATCTGACGACGGCTTGCCGTTCTAATTCTTAGAATATTTTTGGCTAACCTATCACTAAAAGTTTATTTTTTGCTGTATCTTTGGCGATTATGTTGCAAGATAAAATAGCGCAGTATACTAAAGAAATTGAGCAATTTACGCCTACATCTGCTGCGGATGTGGAGAATTTCAGATTGAAGTTTTTAGTTTCTAAAGGTATTATCAAAGAATTGTTTGAGGCATTCAAAACGGTTTCTACGGAAGAGAAACGCGTATTGGGTAAAGTGTTGAACGAGTTCAAACAATTGGCAGAGACCAAATACCAAGAATCTCACACTCAATTTGCCGGTGCAGCAAAAGTTCAAAAACGTGAGGAAGACGATTTAACTTTACCGGGCGAAGGATTCCAATTGGGGTCTCGTCATCCGTTGTCGTTGGTGCGCAAAGAAATTGTTGAGATATTCAAAAAATTAGGTTTTATAGTCGCTGAAGGCCCAGAAATCGAAGATGATTGGCATAATTTCTCTGCCTTGAATTTTCCACCCGAGCATCCAGCGCGTGATATGCAAGACACCTTCTTTATCAAAAAACAAGAGGGTAATGATATTGCCTTGCGTACACATACATCGTCTGTGCAGGTGCGTCTAATGGAAGCAGGTAAGCCGCCATTTAGAGCTATCATGCCAGGTCGTGTATACCGTAATGAAGCAATTTCAGCAAGAGCACATTGTTTCTTTCATCAGGTAGAAGGATTGTATGTAGATGAGAATGTCTCATTCGCCGATCTGAAACAAACATTGTTTCACTTCGTGCAAGAATTGTATGGGGAAGGCACAAAAGTTCGTGTCCGTCCATCTTACTTCCCATTTACTGAACCTTCTGCAGAGATGGACATTTCTTGTACAATTTGTAAGGGGAATGGATGTAATTTGTGCAAGGGCTCAGGCTGGGTAGAAATATTAGGCTGTGGTATGGTAGATCCTAATGTTTTAGATAACTGTGGAATAGACAGTAAAAAATATTCAGGCTTTGCGTTTGGTATGGGAATAGAGCGTATCACGAACCTTAAATACGAAATTAAAGATTTGCGTTTGTTCTCTGAGAATGATACCCGATTCTTAGCTCAATTTGAAACTGAAATCATCTAGATGATTAAAAATATAAGCCGTATTGCATGCTGTATTTTGCTCTCCTTGGGGAGTAGCTGTAAAGAGTCAGGATGCAATGCAGGTTTAAATTTAACTACCTTTAGGACTACCTTATCACCCACTCAAACTTCTCAGGTGACTGCTTCTATAGGATGGGCATATGCTGAAGGTGGGTCTTGTGGTTTGATAGTTTACAATAATGGAGAGCGCTTGCTAGCCTATGATCGTTGTGCTCCTAATGCCAAAAGCAAATTGGAAGTTGACGGTTTTCTTGCGGTCGATTCCGAGACAGGAGCTAAGTGGTTGCTGCTCGATGGTTCTCCCTCGGCTATTGCCGAATGTCCCTTACAGCAGTATCAGGTACAGCGTGTAGCAGAGTTAATTGTCATAAGTAATTGATATGAATCAAGAAGATGTTGTTTTTTCGATAAAAAAAGCCGCGCGGGACTTGTTTAGAAAGTACGGCTACAACAAGACCAGTGTCAATGAACTTGTGAAGCAAGCCCATATCTCGAAAGCAACATTCTACAAAATATTTCCTTCCAAAGAACTTATTCTACACGAAGTATTGATGGACTATATCCGCGAAAATGTAGAAGATATTCTCAGCACACGAGTTAAAGAACCTGATTTGGCCACTTTTCTAGGTAAGACGATACTGCGCGTCAGCCGCGTGACCTACACCGTCTGCAATGAATTTGTAGGTTGGGAATTTATTCGCGAATCCACCAATGCCCAAGAGTATCTGAAAACCCTTTCGGATGACTTAGAATTCTTACTCCTATCTTCATTCATTAAAAACGAAGTTATAGGTTCTACCATTTCTGAAGAAAAACTTACTTTTCTTATTAAATCGAGCAAAAACATCGTTTTTTCATTTGCTTTCACTGCAGTGACGGATGCCGATGTGCGCAAAAATTTCATCTCATTCCAAAAAGAAATATTACCGTATTTGGTACAAGCGACAATAGCTTAACGCGGCTGTTTCTTCCATTCCAATTTTGTGATTAAAAAGTGTATTTTTGTACCCTATGGGCAGAAGAATACCACAAGAAAAAAGACAGCTAGAAAATATCGAAATATTTGACATCGCTGAAGAGGGAAAGGGTGTAGGTCGCTATGAAGATTTAGTACTTTTCATAGAGAAAGCCATTCCTGGTGATGTTGTAAATGTTGAATTACAGCGTAAGAAAAAGAATTTTGCAGAAGGTCGCGTTACACAGATTGTAAAATCCTCACCATTTCGAATAGAACCATTTTGCCCGCATTTTGGTGTGTGTGGTGGCTGTAAGTGGCAGCACATGAGTTACCAAGCACAGCTCAAGTTTAAGCATCAATATGTGGACAATGCGTTGACACGTATCGGAAAGGTGGATACCTCTTCGATGGAAGAAATATTGGGCTCTCAAAACACCACCTATTACCGCAATAAATTAGAATATACATTTTCAAATAAAAGATGGCTTACAGATCGGGATGCAGTAGTTGATCCTGAAGATATGAATGCGATAGGATTTCACGTTCCAGGCCGTTTTGACAAAATTTTGGATATCGAGCACTGTTATCTTCAGCAGGATCCATCCAATAAATTGCGCAATAATTTAAGGGATTTCGCGATTCAGCATGGCGTAACATTCTACGATTTGCGCGCCCACGAAGGCGCTTTACGTAATCTTATTATACGTACTTCATCTACTGGAGAGACGATGGTAGTAGTTGTGTTTGCTTACCCGGAGGAAGGACAAGTCGAATTGGTGATGAACCACCTCGCATCTGAATTTCCAGATATTACCTCTCTATTATATATCATCAACCAAAAACGTAATGATACTATTTTCGATCAAGAAATAGAGGTTTTCAAAGGCCGCGATTTTATCTATGAAGAAATGGAGGGGCTGAAGTTCAAAGTTGGACCTAAATCATTTTATCAAACGAATTCGCATCAAGCGTACGAATTGTACAAGATCACACGCGAATTTGCTGAACTAAAAGGCGATGAGCTGGTTTATGATTTGTATACGGGAGCAGGTACGATTGCTAATTTTGTAGCGCGTAGTGCAAGAGAAGTGGTGGGTGTAGAGTATGTGCCATCAGCGATTGAGGATGCCAAATACAATTCTCAAATAAATGGGGTTAATAATACAAAATTCTACGCAGGTGACATGAAAAACGTCCTGACAGCAGAATTTGTAGCCGAGCATGGCAAGCCTGATGTTATTATTACAGATCCTCCACGTGCAGGGATGCATGCAGATGTAGTCAATCGCATATTGGAGATGGAAGCAGCAAAAGTTGTCTATGTAAGTTGTAATGCGGCGACTCAGGCGCGCGACTTAGAGATGCTTTCTGCTAAATACGAAATCGTGCGCATCAAACCTGTGGATATGTTCCCACAGACTCAACATGTTGAAAACGTAGTATTACTAAAATTAAAATAGTATGGATTTTACGGATTTATTAGGGGGTGGATCGCCCAGTTCGAATGATCAGGACATAAAAAAAACCAGCCCTTTGCAAAATCTAAAAATAGATTTAGATTTTTATAGCGAATCAATCAAAGAAATAAGCACCGAGATGCTTACAGAGGGTTATACCTTATTTCCTATTTTTGTAGCCACGCAACATGAGGTGTCTTTGGGTGAAATAATCCTGGACAAGAACGAACTGAATACCAATTGGTCTGTATACGCCTCCTCGCTAGAAGAATTTGTAGATCGAGGGGTTATTAAAGAAGAAAGAAAAGCAGCTTTTGAGAAGACTTTCAAGAAACCTGAAGATTATATGTGTCTTTTTGTGGTCGTGCCAGAGGGTGCTAATTTTGTATTTTATCCTTTCAAATAAATAAATATACTCTTCTTTAATACTTTTTAACAAATCAGAGTCCAATATTTGACTACTTTAGAAAACATATGACAGGATATATTAAAAATATAGTGCTATTGATTCCCTTGCTGTTGATCCTACAGCTTACCGAATTAAATGCACAGGTGTCTGATTTGCCTAAAGTATCAGGAATTGTATTGGAAAAAAATACAGGTTCACGCTTGACGGATGTGAATGTAACCAATATCCGCACCAGAGCAACGGTGACAAGCAATAGCTTTGGTATATTTTATATTGAGGCAGCCATTGGAGATAGTTTATCCATTACCAAAGTCGGATATGGGCCATTAAAAACGGCTATATATACATTGGATGATATTGTGTTGGAAATGCAACCTGGTCTTACTATAGAAGAAGTTGTTGTAGCACGCCGTACCAGACAGCAGGAAATGGAAGATATCCTTCGTGATTATTCCAAAAAGGGTGTGTATGGGGGAGGGCATAATTCAGTTGGTACATATTTAAATAGTCCAGCTACTGCACTGTACAATCTTTTTGGCCGCGAGGCCAAAAACATGAAACGCTTCGAGAAGTTCATGTCAAAAGAATTGGATGCCATAGCTGTGGATCGAATTTTCAATAAAACTATCGTTTCAACGACAACGGGTTTAGAAGGTAAGGATTTGGAAAATTTTATGGAGCTCTATCGTCCACGTCATGATCAAGCAACTAAATGGGGGCAATATGACTTGCTAAATTATATTACAAGATCATTTAAAGAATGGGAAAGTAATGGAAGACCATTGCCCGAGAAGCTACCTAAGTTAGATATTCCTCCACAAAATTAGCTATTAATGCTTCCATGTGACCAGATTGTTGGTATGCGATTAAAATTTTGGCATCTACTTTGTATACTTTTCATCAAGTATAAAAAAAGTAGTTGAGAAAATAATATAAGATTATGAAAGTAAATAAGAAATTAGCAGTATATGGTCTGTCGTTGGCTACGTCTGCAATGTTATTAGCTAGTTGTGAAACAATTCAAAATACGAATAGCACAACTAAAGGAGCTGTTATAGGTACTACTGCAGGTGCGGGTATCGGAGCGCTAATAGGTAATAAAGCTGGTAATACTGCGGTAGGTGCTATTGCTGGTGCTGTAATTGGTGGTGCTGCAGGTACATTGATCGGAAAGAAAATGGACAAGCAAGCAAAAGAAATTGAAAATACTGTGGCAGGTGCTCAAGTAGAGCAAGTAGGTGAAGGTATTTTAGTAAAATTTGATTCAGGGATTTTATTTGACTTCAATAGTTCCGCTTTGAAAAGTAATGCAAAAACTAATATTGCTAAATTAGTAGAGACATTAAATAAAGAGCCTGATACTGAAATCTTAGTTTTAGGTCATACAGATAATGTAGGTACTTTGGCTGCAAACCAAAAGGTATCAGAAGCACGTGCTAAAGCGGTAAGAGACTTCGCAGTATCCCAAGGGATTGCTGGCGCACGTATCAGAACTGAAGGTAAAAACTATGCGGAGCCAATCGCTTCTAATGATACTGATGCAGGTCGTGCCGAAAACCGTCGTGTAGAGGTGGTAATCGTAGCAAGTAAAAAAATGCAGGAAGCTGCTAAACGTGAAGCTGGTCAATAAAACTACTATCATATAAGCTTATAACAAGAGGCGTTGGGTTTCCAGCGCCTTTTTTCGTGCGGAGCTAATTGTTAAAATTTGGTAAGGCTATGCCATTTTGTCACCGATATTGGATTTTATTTTTAACTTTGTATTCTTTTATATTAAGCTATGTTAGATTTATTACATACTACTAAAACCCATGATGAGGCTCGCCAAGGCGAGGCTGTTGAATTGGCGCCAACGGGAAAGGCTGATGGTAGAAAATTATATATTGAAAGCTATGGTTGTCAGATGAATTTTTCTGATAGTGAGATCGTAGCGTCCATATTGATCGATCAAGGTTTTGAAACTACAAAAGACTACAAAGAAGCGGATGTAGTATTCATCAACACATGCTCTATTCGTGAAAATGCTGAACAACGTGTGCGTAATCGTCTGAAAGAATTTGAAGCTGTCAAAGCTAAAAATCCGGGCCTAGTAGTAGGCGTGTTGGGCTGTATGGCCGAGCGTCTTAAATCTAAATTTTTGGAAGAAGAGAAGTTGGTAGATGTAGTGGTAGGACCAGATGCTTACCGTGACCTGCCTAACTTGATTAACAAAGTCGAAGATGGCAATAAAGCGGTAAATGTACTATTGTCTAGAGAAGAGACTTACGCGGATATCAGTCCTGTTCGTTTGAATTCGAACGGTGTGTCTGCATTCATCTCCATCATGCGCGGATGTGATAACATGTGTTCATTCTGTGTGGTTCCATTCACACGTGGACGTGAGCGTAGCCGTGATTATGCATCTATCGTAAAAGAAGCGCAAGATTTGTACAATGCGGGCTACCGTGAGGTAACCTTATTGGGACAAAATGTAGATTCATACAAATATACACCAAAGGTAGAAGAAGGTAATGATCCATTACCAACTGTAAACTTTGCGAACTTATTGGAAATGGTGGCTCAGGTAAGCCCAGAGCTGCGCATCCGTTTCTCTACTTCGCATCCCAAAGACATTACCGATGAGGTATTGTACACCATGGCAAAATATGAAAACATTTGTAAATACATTCACTTACCAGTGCAATCCGGTAATTCGCGTGTATTAGAGTTGATGAACCGTACTTATGACCGTGAGTGGTATATGGGACGTGTAGATGCGATTAAGCGTATTATGCCGGACTGTGCTATTTCTACCGATATCATCACAGGATTCTGTACAGAGACTGAAGAAGAACATGCAGAGACATTGTCTATGATGGACTATGTAAAATATGATTTTGCTTATATGTTTGCCTATTCAGAGCGTCCAGGTACTCTGGCAGCTAAACGTTACCAAGACGATATTCCAGAAGAAATCAAGAAAAGAAGACTGACTGAAGTTGTGAACAAACAACAGATTCACAGCTTAGAACGTATTACTCAATATGTAGGCAAGGTGCATAAAGTGTTGATCGAAGGATTCTCTAAACGTTCAGATAAAGATTACTGTGGCCGTAATGACCAGAATACAATGGTTGTTTTCCCTGTAGACGCTCGTTACAAAGTGGGTGACTACGTGCATGTATTGGGCGAGAGCTGTACATCAGCTACTTTAATTGGTAAAATTATTGATTAATTCTAAAGAGGAAAGTAACAGTGGATATTCAAGACATCAAAAATAGATTTGGTATTATTGGTAACTCACCGTTGCTAAATCGCGCTATTGATATTGCTAGGCAAGTTGCCCCTACGGATATTTCGGTATTGATACAAGGGGAGAGTGGTTCGGGTAAAGAAGTATTTTCACACATTATACATCAGCTTAGTGCACGCAAGCATGGGCCATTTATAGCAGTCAACTGCGGTGCTATTCCAGAAGGCACTATAGATTCGGAATTGTTTGGGCATGAGAAGGGATCCTTCACGGGCGCACACGAGGCTCGCAAAGGTTATTTCGAAGTTGTGGACGGCGGTACCATCTTTTTGGATGAGGTCGGCGAAATGCCTTTGAATACCCAAGCACGTTTATTACGTATTCTGGAGTCGGGCGAATACATTCGTGTAGGTTCCTCCAAGGTTCAGAAAACGAATGTGCGTGTGGTAGCGGCCACGAACGTTGATGTCTATAATGCGGTGCAGAAGGGCAAATTTCGTGAAGACCTATACTATAGGCTGAATACCGTGCCGTTGCGTATTCCGTCACTGCGTGAGCGTAAGGAAGATATTTTCTTATTGTTTCGCAAGTTTGTGGTAGATTTTGCAGACAAATACCGTACGCCCGGGATGCAGCTAACACCCGATGCGCAAGAACTGTTAGCTAATTTTTCGTGGCCTGGAAATGTGCGTCAACTGAAAAATGTAGCCGAGCAAATTGCTATATTAGAAAAAGAAAGAACCATCGATGCTTCGATTTTAAGCAGATATATACCTACAGAACAGGCAAAATCTTCTTTACCCGTGTTCGTAAAAGAACAAGCCAAAGAGGATTTTTCTGAACGCGATATTCTGTATAAAGTGCTGTTTGATCTGAAGAAGGATATGGTCGAATTGAAGAAACTCGTCGTGGAATTGATTCAAAACGGCGTAAACCCGTCCTCATTTGATGATAATGCTCAATATATTAATCAGTTGTATAATGAGGTCAATCCCGTATCTACCCAGCTGTACAAAAGGGAGGAGTTAGGCCCTACGCCGACTATCATACATCATCCTAGTGCCTCCAACGCCGCGACGAACTATGTGTCGTTAGACTCTCAGGATGTGGAAGAGGTCGAAGAGTCATTGTCTTTAGTGGATAAGGAATCCGATCTGATCAAGAAGGCTTTGAAGAAACATAAAGGAAAGCGTAAAGCCGCTGCACAAGAGTTGGGTATATCGGAGCGTACATTGTATCGCAAAATAAAAGACTTAAATTTAGAATAGAACATATTTATGTACTACGTAGGAAGGAAAATACAATTCACATGTATAGCTCTGCTCATGTTTGTCATGACGAGTTGCGGGGTGAAATATGGTTTTTCAGGGGGATCTATCCCTCAGGGAATGAAGACTTATAGCGTGTTGTATTTTGAAAATCTGGCTCCGATGGTGTATACCACACTAAGCCAGAATTTTACAGAGCGGTTAAAACAACATATCCGTGAGCAATCTTCATTGAGTCAAGTAAATGATGATGGAGATGCTATATTCGAGGGTACGATTACAGGTTATTCCATTACTCCATCCTCTGTGGGTGCAGGCAACAAT
>JBMDWK010000058.1:0-48685 GCA_048595255.1 Sphingobacterium sp.
TGAGGAGAATGGATGGACAAAGACAGCAGATCAGGTACGGGAAGATAATCCCAATTCCGTGTATGCCAACCCTGCAAATCCAGAATTATACCGATTTTTAGATAAAAGTTATCAGCTACTGGACGATTATTCCCAAATCTCCGAAGGGTCTGGGATAGATCTTAAATTGGGGATGATTTTCAAACCGGCATTAGACTGGAATATCGGTTTCACCATTAAGACACCTACTTGGAATACCATTAGTGAGTCTACGCGTGCCTTTACCGATGTTAGCTATTTCCCTGATATGGATTCAAATACCAGCTTCCATACGTACGAATCGGCTTTGTACAGCAGTGCGCAAGATTACTCGATTTCTACCCCATGGAGATTTGCTTTGGGTACAACGAAATTTTTTGACAGAGGATTATTAAGTGCCGAAGCAGAATATATCACTTATAACAGTACCCGATACACGGCCCCTACTTCGACAAATTCTTTTATCAATGTGAACAACTATATTTCTGAGGACTTACAAGGCGCATTTAATATGCGTATTGGTGGGGAATATTTGTTAAATAATTTGGTGAGTGCGCGTGCTGGTTTCAATTATTTTGGCAACCCCTACAAGTATGCGGAAGAAACTAACTATAATGGCAGTGTAGGTTTAGGATTCAAGCTATCCAATACGATGTATATGGATGTAGCTGTAGTACACCAAGTGAATTCCTATAGCACGGCTCCATACACATTGAGTGGATTTTGGCATAACCGAGGAATCTATGAACCAGTAGCGGACCTTACACATCGCAGAACGAATGCTTTATTGACATTAGGCGCACGATTCTAATCGATAAAAACATATATAACAAACGAGCGGAGAATAATCTTCGCTCGTTTTGTTTTATGCCGAAGTAATGGTATTTTTAAAATAAACAATTGATTATGGAACACTTAGGACCATATATTATAAGTCTCTTCATTGGAATTGGCCTCGCTACCGCTACAGGCTTTCGTGTTTTTCTTCCCTTATTTTTTGTTAGTCTTGCTTCCTACTTTAATTGGATACCCTTACAAGATAATTGGCAATGGTTAGGATCCATGCAAGCACTAATCGCTTTGGGTATCGCCATGATCTTTGAGATATTATCTTATTACATTCCCTTTGTAGACAACATAATGGATAGTATTGCTATTCCGTTGTCAGCAATTGCCGGCACCCTGCTATTTTCATCCCAATTTGCCGAATCAAATGATATCATAAAGTGGGGATTAAGCATTATTGCGGGAGGAGGTACAGCCGCTACAGTTAGCACAGCACTATCGGGCATTCGCCTCGCTTCGTCGGCCAGTACAGCAGGCGTAGGGAATCCTTTAGTATCCACGGTCGAGAATACCGGCGCCACGGTCATGTCTGTAGTAGCCGTATTTGTGCCCATTATTGCTATCATTATGGTAATAGTTCTTATGTATTGGCTATTCCGATTTGGAAAACGTATCAGACAAAAAATAAAGCCCAGCAGCGAGCAGGTACCCTACTAATTATCCTGCATGCTTTTGGTGATCTTATCAATATTCAGACTATTCGCCATCGCCGAGAAAATACGATGGTAAGTTCCTTTGAGATCATATAAATCTTCGTGCGTACCATCTTCCACTACTCTACCCTTTTCCATGACGATGATGTGCGAGGAATCGATGATTTGGGAGATAGAGTGCGACACAATGACTACCGTTCTACCCACTTTGATAGCGTCCAGACTATTTTTGATTTGCTCCGTCGCTATAGCATCTAGATTAGCCGTAGGCTCATCCAAAAATATGATTGGAGGATTTTTGAGAAACATACGTGCAATAGCGATACGCTGTTGCTGTCCACCGGATAAGAGATGAGCTTCAGAATCATAACCTTTGGGAAGCTCCATTATTTGGTCGTGGATATACGCTTTCTTAGCAGCCTCTTGCACCTCTTCCAGCGAACTATTGATTTTACCATAGCGGATGTTGTCGGCTATGGTACCTTTGAAAATATGGTTTTTCTGCAGTACCAATCCAATATTTTCACGCAGAAACCTTGTATCATACTCGCTCAAATCCACTCCATCCAATAAAATTTGTCCTGAAGAAGGCGAATAAAATTTGTCCAGAATATTAATGACGGTACTTTTTCCGGCCCCACTTAATCCAACCAAGGCCGTAATCTGATCCGGCTCAATTTTCATCGAAACATTATAAAGCGCAGGAGTAGCATTGGGGTATTCAAAATTTACATTCCGCATCTCTATATCTCCACGAATATGCGCGGGGCGATACGTTCCTGAAAGCTCTTTTTGGTCATCCGCTTTCATAATATCAAAAAAACTTTCTGAATAAATAAGCGCATCATTGACCTCATCATATATCCGATGAAGCTGACGGATAGGTGCAGAAACATTATTAAACAACATAATATGAAACATAATAGCACCCAGCGTCATCTGTTCGGCCAATACAAAATATGCAGTAAGGATAATAACCAGTACGATGCCAATCTGCTCCACAAAGCTTTTCAGACTATCAAAGATATAACTTGTCTTACGCGTGGACATTTGATTTTCGGTCATATCAAATTGAATCTGCCTGTGACGCGCAGCTTCTTCGGATTCCCTGACAAATGATTTGATAACGGTGATGGAATCGATAAGATTGATAATTTGGTTGCTTTTATTTTCGCGGAAGAAACGCATATTTCTCCGAAATCCAGACAAGCGTACAGCCTGTCTTTGTGATATAAGAAAATAGATAGGAACAGTAAATAGCCCTACCAACCCTACATAAAAATTAGCCAGAAACATACAGACCAAGGCGACAATCGCCGTGGTAAATAAAGGAAGAATATCAATAAAAAAATTCTGCACCAAACGTGTCAGTGAACTAATCCCCGCATCAATACGCGTCTGTAATTTTCCCGACTCATTGGTATCTGTGGTATAGAATGCCATTCGGTAAGTCAATATCTTCTCGACAATGGCCTGCGAAAAATCACGCGCAATCATGATTTTTAACTTTTCACCATAAAACTTCTGTCCAAACTGTACTAATGAATAGATGATTTCTTTACTCAACAAAACGGCAGAAATAATACCTATAATGTGCATTCCTTGGCGCAAGGGAGTATTGTCTATGAGCAATTCACTTATCTTATCGACCGTATATTTCAATACGAAAGCATTAATCTGTGCTGCGAATGAGCCTATAACGGTCAGCGCTAAAGCGAGGAAAACAAGATGCTTGTACGGCTTGACAAAGGGAAATATGTTCTTGAATAACTTAGTTATTGTCATACATTGAATATAACAATAAAAAAATTAATTATTTATTTAATCAGTTTAATTGTTTTACTCACAAATAATCGTCTGAATACCTAAGGAGTCGAATAATTCCATGAAAGCGGGCGGAATTTCATCGCTAATGATGACATCAATATTTACTAAATCAGTAATTTTTCCGAAACTTTTGCGACTAAATTTACTGGAATCTGCCAACACGATGACTTGATGTGCGACCTCAATCATTTTTTGGTTCAACATCGCTTCTTGGGCGCTCGTTGTGGAAATCCCATATTCCAAATCAATTCCATCTACGCCTAGAAATAATTTGGAGCAGAAGAACTGATCAAGCGTATGAATAGCATACTGACCCGTCACGGAAGAAGAAGTTTGTCTCACAGACCCGCCCAATTGGATTACCTCAATATTTGGATGCTTCAGCAGCTCTAATGTAACATTGAGAGCAGAAGTCACGACCGTCAAATGCCCCTGAGGCATGATCTCTCGCGCAAAAAACTGCGTTGTCGTACCCGAACCAATGATTACAGAATCATTATTCGTAATGAATTCAGCGGCACGCTTGGCAATAGCCCGCTTTTCATTTTCATGGATTTTTTCCTTTTCTATGACGGATCGATCGGTCTGATAAGGATTGTGCTTGGTCACTCCACCGTGCGTGCGATAGACCAATCCCGAATCTTCTAAAAATTGCAAATCCTTTCGAATAGTTACGGATGAGACGCCTAAACTTTCGCATAATTCCACGACCGAAATATGTCCTTTAAGGTTTACTTCCTTGATTATATGTTGATGCCGCTCTACATTATTCATAATTTAAATATATAAAATTTATTGGTAAACGAAAGTAGAAGTAAAAAAATAATTTCAATAAGTTTCGTTTGTTTACGTTTTTTTATAATTTTACATGATAACCAAAACAAAATTACATTAATTCAAAATGAAATTCACTAGAAACGAAGCTATTGAGCGCGTAGAAAGCACTTCACAATGGGATATTACTATTATTGGTGGAGGTGCTACAGGCCTAGGTATAGCTGTTGATGCCGCATCTCGAGGTTACAGAACATTACTCATTGAAAAATATGACTTTGCAAAAGGTACATCAAGCAAAAGTACGAAGCTGGTGCATGGTGGAGTTCGCTATTTGGCGAATGGCGATGTAAAGCTTGTCATGTCTGCACTCAAGGAGCGTGGTTTAATATTCAAGAATGCGCCACACGTTTCATTTGTACAGAGTTTTGTAATTCCGTCTTATAGTTTTTTCAATAAAATGAAATTTTTAATTGGATTAAAGCTATATGATTGGATGGCGGGCAAACTTCGTATTGGACAGTCTACTTTACTTAGTAAAAAAGAGGTTATCGAAAAACTTCCAAAAGTGAAACAGAAGAACCTTATTGGAGGAGTCCAATATTTCGATGGTCAGTTTGACGATGCTCGATTGGCACTTAATCTTGGCCAAACCGCTAGTGAGCATGGCGCGGTGGTATTGAATTATGCAGAAGCTACAGCCATTACCAAAGATGAAAATGGCAAGGTAATAGGTTTGGAATTTTTGGATAGCGGTAGTAATAAAACGTATAAAATAAAATCGAAAGCTGTAATCAATGCTACAGGTATTTTCGTCGATGATATTTTGAAATTAGATGTTGCGGCTCACAAGAACCTAGTGCGCCCTAGCCAAGGTGCTCATATTGTTATAGACAAGAAGTTTTTGGGCAATATTGATGCGTTGATGATTCCAGAGACGAGCGACGGACGTGTATTATTTGGTGTACCATGGCATGGCAAAGTACTATTGGGCACGACAGATACACCACTAAACGAACATCAGATCGAACCACGTCCACTTGAAGAAGAGATTGAGTTTATTCTAAAAACAGCTGATGCGTATCTGGACAACGCTCCTACTCGCAAAGACGTATTGAGTGTATTTGCAGGTCTGCGACCTTTGGCCGCTCCAACAGACAAGGATAGCAACAGCACAAAAGAAATCTCTCGTGATCACAAATTAATAAAAAGTAAATCCGACTTAATCACTATTACGGGAGGGAAATGGACTACCTACCGCAAAATGGCTGAAGAAACGGTGGATTTAGCGATCGGTGTTGGAGGCTTGACACCGACACCTTGTGCGACGACAACGTTAAAAATTCATGGTTACACGACGGAAAGACAAGCAGGTCATTGGCAAGTGTATGGCTCTGACACACAAGAGATCATCAATCTTGCTAACCAAAACCCATCTCTTGGCAATAAATTGCATAAAGACTTTGACTTCATCGAAGCGGAAGTTGTCTGGTCTTGTAGAAATGAGATGATTTATAATATAGAAGATTTCTTAGCAAGAAGAATCCGTTTTCTTTTATTGGATGCCCAAGCCTCATTGCAAGCTGCACCTCGTGTTGCTGAAATCATGGCTTCAGAGCTGCAAAAAGATGAAAATTGGGTAAAATCACAGTTGGATAGCTATACACAATTAGTAAAAAACTATACACTGTAATAACATTGTAACCCTATAAACCAAATTTGATATGAAAAAGGAATTTATTCTTTCCTTAGATCAAGGTACCACAAGCTCGCGAGCCATCCTATTCAACCACGATGGCGAAATAGTCGAGGTGGCGCAAAAAGAATTCCGGCAGATATACCCCCAATCCGGTTGGGTGGAGCATGATGCGCAGGAAATCTGGTCTACGCAGCTCGCTGTCATGACCGAAGTCATCGCAAAAGCTAATGTGAAGCTTGACTCTATTAAAGGAATCGGTATCACCAATCAGCGGGAAACCACCGTCGTGTGGCACCGCAAAACGGGAAAACCGATCTGTAATGCTATAGTATGGCAAGATCGCCGTACAGCAGAATATTGTAAATCTATAGCCGACAAAGGATTAGATACACTTATCCAAGAAAAAACTGGTCTCCTGATAGACGCTTATTTTTCTGCTTCCAAAATAAATTGGATTCTGGAAAATGTGGAAGGAGCACGAAAAATGGCCGATAACGGGGAGTTAGCATTCGGCACCGTGGATTCTTGGTTAGTGTACAACCTCACCAAAGGTGAAAAACACATCACCGATGTGACCAATGCTTCGCGGTCCCTCCTACTCAATATTCATACACTAGCTTGGGATGATGAGTTGCTACAGATCTTCGACATTCCAAAATCGATGCTTCCAGAAGTAAAGAGTAGTTCGGAATTATATGGACACACGTCTTTGGAAATAGGGAATGTAAACATACCTATTGCTGGTATTGCGGGAGACCAACAAGCAGCCCTATTCGGTCAATTATGTACAGAAGAGGGAATGGCAAAAAACACGTATGGCACAGGTTGCTTTCTTCTGATGAACATAGGCGACAAGCCTGTCATCTCAAAAAACAAGCTGGTGACTACCATTGCTTGGAAAATTGGCGAGGAAGTGAAATACGCACTCGAAGGAAGTATATTCATTGGCGGTGCGGTGGTACAATGGCTTCGTGATGAATTAGGAATTATCAAAAAATCTTCCGATGTCGAAGGCTTGGCTACAAGTGTATCCGATACGAATGGCGTGTATTTAGTGCCTGCATTCTCCGGTTTGGGCGCTCCACATTGGAATGCCGATGCACGAGGTACTTTGGTGGGTCTGTCTCGTGGGTCAAATGATGCGCATATTGCGCGCGCATCCTTAGAAAGTATAGCTTTCCAAACGCACGATATCATCAAAGCGATGGAAAATGATTCTAACCGCAGCATCCAGGAACTTCGGGTAGATGGCGGAGCAACTAGCAACAATTTCTTAATGCAAATCCAAGCCGACATCATACAGACGCAAGTGATTCGCCCAAGCATAACCGAAACGACGGCAATGGGTGCGGCATTTTTAGCTGGCTTGGCAGTAGGATTTTGGAAGGATATTGAGGAATTGAAATCTTTATGGAAAGAAGACAAGAGATTTAAATACGCTGGGGACGCAGAGAATCATCAAGCTCAACTCAAGGAATGGAAGAGAGCGACCGAAACTGCAAAATTTTGGGCTAACTATAAAGACTAATCATATTACTAACTAAATAAACAAATATTATGACACCTTTATTAGCCGAATTCATTGGTACAGCTGTATTGATCCTTCTGGGAGGAGGGGTTGTAGCCAATGTCGTATTAAACAAAACTATTGGGAATAATTCGGGATGGATCGTAATCACTAGCGCTTGGGCCTTTGCCGTATTTGTCGGTGTGACGATAGCGGCTCCATATAGCGGTGCGCATTTGAATTGTGCCGTTACCTTGTCCGTGTATTTGATGGGACAATTGGATTTGCTTACAGCACTCCAATATATGGGCGTTCAATTGGGGGGAGCTATGCTAGGTGCTTTTCTGGTGTGGTCTATGTATAAAGACCACTTTGATCAGACAGATGATGCCGGAGCCAAACAAGCAGTATTCTGTACAGCACCAGCTATCAAGAACCTTCCACGTAATTTATTAAGTGAAGCTATTGGCACCTTTGTGCTCATATTTACCATTTTGCACTTCACAGACGCTACGCTAGATTCTACCACGCCGATCGGTCTTGGATCTATTGGCGGACTTCCGGTTGCAATTTTGGTGTGGGCGATAGGTCTTTCACTGGGAGGTACTACCGGCTATGCTATCAATCCAGCTAGAGATTTAGGTCCACGGATAATGCACGCTTTGCTACCAATAAAAAACAAAGCATCTTTCAATATCGAATATGCATGGGTTCCTGTTTTAGGACCTTTATTGGGTGCAGCAGTTGCTGCTGGAATATATCATTTAATCCATTAAAAGCACAATCAAAAGTACAACCTTAAGCTAGGTTAACACTGGCTTAACAATGAGATAATATAAGTTTTGCAATTTTAGCGACGAATTAACTATAATCCTATGTTGAATAAAATTACATGGAGAAACGGGGAAAAACCCATCCAAACCAAGATTCTTTGGCTTGCTTTAATGACAAGCCCCTTTGTAGGCAGTGCCTATGCTTCACCCTACTATAATGGAGGAGTATTAGAAGTACAGCAAACTCTTAAAATTACCGGTAAGGTAGTAGACGCGAGCACAAACACAGCACTTTCTAATGTCACCATTCAGGTGAATGGCCGTACAGCTACTGCCACTAGCGCAAACGGAACTTTTTCACTGGACGTACCAGCTGGAGCAGAGGTAAGATTCAACCTGATCGGTTATGGATCATACACGCAAAAGTTCACCCAAGCTGCGAGTAATGTCACCATCGCACTATCCGAATCAAGCGAGAATATCGATGAAGTCGTTGTGACGGCCTTGGGAATCAAACGTGACCAGAAAGCATTAGGTTATGCCTCTACTACAGTGGCTGGCGAAGACCTTACAAATGCGATTTCCAATAACTGGTCTGACGCATTGACAGGTAAAGTAGCGGGTCTTAATGTCGTAAAATCAGGCGGTGGTCCATTAGGTTCGAATAATATTGTATTAAGAGGTGAAACTTCATTATCAGGAGACAATACAGCTCTGATCGTCATCGATGGTATTGTAATGGAGGCTGGTAGTAGAATGACTACGAATGGTAGCTCTAACTACTTAGATTCAGATTCACCTGTCGATTTTGGTAGTTCATTATCCGATCTGAACCCAGACGATATCGAATCCATTACTGTATTGAAAGGTCCAGCAGCCGCTGCATTGTATGGATCCAGAGGACATCGCGGAGCCATCATCATTACAACAAAAACTGCTGACAAAAATAAAGGCAAATTTGGCGTTTCTATCAATTCCAATACTGCTGTAGGAACAATCAATCGTTGGCCAGATTATCAATATGCATATGGTCAAGGTGATGAAGGTCAAGACTTGTACTATTCATATGGCCAGACAGAAGATGGTCCTTCTACATTAAGTACATCCTCAGCTTGGGGAGCTAAATTTGATGGACAAATGTTCTATCAATATAATCCAGAATATTACAGACTGGCACCACCTGAGCGTTCATTATGGAGACCTTACAAAAATAACCGCAAGGAACTATTCAAACCGGATGTTACTTCGACAAACAGCGTTAGCTTGTCAGGTTCTACGGAAAAGACATCTGCCAGATTCTCTTATACGAATGTATATAACTCTTGGATCATCCCGAATACAGGTTATAAACGTAATTCCATTGCAGCAAACTTAAATAATCAGATTACCGATAAATTAAGCATAGCTACGAAAATCAACTACAACAACAGATCGGCCGAAAACTTGCCAAACTCAGGATACAACAACCAGAGTTATATGTACTTTATCAGAGGTTTGACGCCAAGTATGGATGCAGCTTGGTTTGAGGATAACTGGAGACCAGACAAATATGGTATTGAGCAGACTACACCATTTTCCAACTTATTGGACAATCCACGTACGATGTCATATGATATGTTGAATGGTCAAAACAAAAACCACGTAATTGGTAATATCCAAGCGAATTACAAATTCAATGAAGAACTAAACTTAATGGTTCGTACGGGTATAGATTTCAGTTTTGACAAACGTACGCAACAACGTCCTTTTGACACCTATAAGTATGCATACGGATACTATAGAGAGCAGGCTGTCAATTCACAAGAGACGAATGCAGACTTCTTATTGACCTACAACAATAGCCGAAAAGAAGATATTAAGTTTGGTGTCAATCTAGGGGGTTCGATGATGAACAATCAATACAATAGAGATGACGCATCGACTATCAAACTTTCTTATCCGAATGTCTATTCATTTGCTAACTCAGCGACTTCGGTAATTTACAATCCGCGCAGAGAGGAATATGCTGTGCATAGTTTATACGGATTAGCCAACTTTAGCTACAAAGATGCCTATTTTATTGATGGTACCTTGCGTGTGGACTGGTCAAGTACATTAGCTTCGCCTATCAAACAAGATGTATCCGCATTCTTCTACCCATCTCTTAATGGTAGTGTGATTTTGTCCCAAATCTTTAGCATGCCAAGTCAGATTTCCTTCTGGAAATTGAGAGCAACAGTAGCTGGTGTAGGTGGTGGTGGTAAGAGACCTTACTTGAATGCATACACGTACAGAAGACTTCCTTCATTTGCAGGTGGTGCGTCCAATCCGACGACTATTCCAGATGTGAATTTGAAATATGAGAATACGGTATCATACGAGTTGGGAACAGATTTTCGTATGTTTAGAAATAGGATGAAATTAGACATGACAGTCTACAAAAACTATTCTTACAACCAAATCTTAGAAACTCCTATTGACCCTTCTAGTGGTTATAGAAATCAAATCATCAATGCCGGAGAAGTTCAAAATACTGGTTTTGAGTTGGAAGCGAACTACGATGTATTTAAAAACAGTAAAGGCTTCAACTGGTCTGTATTTGGTAACTATACGAATTACAACACACGTATTAATGAATTGCCAAACATGGTTGATGCATTAGTATTATCGACTATCTATGGATCAAGAGGTACGGTAGAAGCTCGTGTAGGTGGCCGTTTTGGGGATATGTATGGTCTAGGTTATTTGAGAAATGAGCAAGGACAAATCATTTATAAAAATGGTTTACCTGAATATACGGATGACCTTATCTATATCGGTAATGCAAATGCTACGTCTAAATTCGGTTTTGGTAATCAATTCAGATACAAAAACTTTGGTTTGAACTTCTTAATCGATGGACAATTCGGTGGTATAGGATATTCTTTGACGCATGCAGTATTGATGGAAGAAGGTAAATTAAATAAAACTCTTCCGGGTCGTACAAACGGTATTATCGGTGTAGGTGTTGAGGATAATGGTGACGGAACATACACGCAAAATACCACTGTAGTGACTGCACCGAGCTATTATAGAAAGCATTTCAACAGAGATAATATTGAGTCCAATACCTTCTCTACAGATTTCATCAAATTGAGAGAAGTGAGATTTGATTACTCTGTACCAGCACACTTATTGCAGAATATTAAATTCCAAAAAGCAACTATCGGCGTGTACGGACGTGACTTATTCGTGTTCTCCAACTGGCCATCATTTGATCCAGAATTTGGTTCATTGAATAGTAGCGGTGTAGAAAAAGGTGCTGAAATTGGTCAGTTCCCATCTACACGTAATTTTGGGGTTAATTTATCACTATCCTTCTAATTAAGAGACAATGAAAACGTTAATAAAATCATCGATCATATGTGCAGCCTTAGCCCTTAGTATGGGGAGCTGTACTAAGGATTTTGTGAAAATGAACACAAATCCTAACGAAAGTGCCGCTGTCGCGCCCCAAACCTTATTGGCGCCAGCTATCTATAATGTAATTAATGCTAATCTGGATAGAAACTTGCGTATCAACAACGAATTTATGCAAGTTACCGTGACGCGGAATGACAACAGAGAATTTCACCGCTATGAGGTAAGAGCCACAGAATCGGAATACATGTGGAGAAACTGGTACTTGGAATTGACTAACATACGCGATATTTATAATCGAGCTGAAGAAGGCCGTCAAACAGGTTACCAGACCTATCAAGGTATTTCCTTAATATTAGATGCTTGGGTTTCTTCCCTATTGACAGACACTTATGGGGATATACCTTATTTTGAATCTAATTTAGGTTACATCAGCAATAATGCCTCTCCTAAATTCGACAAGCAGGAAGACATTTATAGAGATCTTCTTCTGAAATTAGAAAGAGCAAATGAACTTCTCAAAGAGAATGTAGTAGTAGAATCAGGCAATGCGGAATTTGATCCTATCTATAGTTCTGATCCTGCGAAATGGAGAAAATTAGGCAACTCACTGTATTTAAGATTATTACTAAGAACATCGCACAAAGCAGAATTAAATTCAGTAGCTAAGATCAAGGAAATATTAGAGACTAATGCTGCAGAATATCCATTAATGGCCGCGCAAGCTGAATCAGGCATTCTAAGATTCCAAGGTCAGGAACCTTTCTTGAATCCATTTTTCAACACACGTGATCTTGATTTCAATGGAGATAAAGGCTATTCAGAATTTTTCATCAACAACTTGTTGGAGCTTAATGATCCACGCCTAAGCACATGGGCTACGGAAGCAACATTGGGTGTATATGGCGGTATGCAATCAGGCTATCCAAAAGGAAGTATCCCTGAGCGTCAGTCTACGCTGCAAGTGTCATTGAAAAACACCGCTATGCCGGGTATTATTATGACCTACGCGGAATTACAGTTCATCATTGCGGAATTAGCCGAGCGAGGAATTGTACAAAAAGACGCTGAACAGCACTACAAAAATGGCGTCATTGCCTCCATGGAACTGTGGAATAAAACAATTACAGATGCCTATTTTGACAATACGAAAATCGGATTCCAAACGAACGACAGTCAAACAGATCGTCTGAAAAAAATCCATTTACAAAAGTATTTTTCATTAATGTTTACTGACTTCCAACAATGGTTTGAGTACAGAAGAACAGGTTTATTGGATCTATACACAGGTGTAGCTTTGGAAAATGATGGCAAAATGCCTGTTCGATTGAGCTATCCTCTAATCTCACAATCCTTGAACAAAGCCAACTATGATGAAGCTGTGAGCCGTATGGGTGGAGACAGAATTAATAACCTCATGTGGTGGCAAATTGGTGTAAACTAAAAAGCAAAAAGAAATGAAAAATTTAAAGAACATAGGTTTTGTAGGTATTCTGGCAACTACTATGCTTACAAGTTGTCTCAAAGAAGATGAAAATTATTCAATAGGTACGAGTAATCCAGAAACTTCTTTATTCACAATACGAAATATTTATAAAGATGCTGAAGTAAGACTGAACCCGGAAAACCTGAGTGAGGCTAAATACTTCAAAGGCTTGGTCGTGTCAAACAAAGACGGCAAAAATTTACCAAGTAATTATGTCGCTGTGCAAAATACATGGCGAAGCCAAACACGCGGTATCCTCATAGAAGTAGATAATGGTACACAGCTTAATTTTGGTGACTCCGTACTTGTAAACGTGGAATCAGCGACATTGACTACTGCGGACAATATGCTGTTATTGAAAGGCGTGGCTAAAGATCAATTCCAGGTAATTAATTCGGGGAATACAGTAAGATCTACTCCGGTTTCCATTACGGCTCTTCAGAATAACTTTGCCAATTTTGAATCCACTTATGTGGACGTAACGGCTGATTTGGAAAACGAACCAGCGCCAGGTACACCATTAAAAGGCAACAAAGTGCTAGTCGATGGGGATAATAATAAGCTTAATTTATTTACTGCAGATGATGCAAGCTTTGCTAATGAAGTTGTAGCGCCAAGTGCTACTTTCATAGGAATACCCTACAAGCAAAATAACGAGATCCAATTAAGGTTACAGTCTTATCAAGGTATGGCCTACCCTTCTGGTAGAATCTATGCTGGATGGCCGGAGAGCTTTGAGAACAATGACATTCCAAAAGGTAGCTACAATATGGCCGCTATCAACAATAATGTAAACTTCCAAACGGGCCAATGGCATTTATTCCAATCCATCATTGGAGATACACAAGGACGTGATCGTATTGTATCAGGTACACAGGCTATTCGTTTTCAACAAAATCTAAGTGTTCCGGCATTATTGCAGATGAATTTTGACGTTCCTAATGGTGCTTCAAAAGTAACATTATGGTATGGTGCATATTATACAGATAGATCAAGCTCATTCAAGTTGGAATATTCTAGAGATCAAGGCGCAACTTGGACTCAATTGGGTGAAACAATAAGCGATGCGCACCCGACTAGCCAAAGCTTAAATGCTAAACAAGCTGTATTTTTAATGAATATCGAAGGACCTGTTCGTTTTAGAGTTACAAAACTAGGTTTAGGAACGAGTTCCAATACCATTAGTAATGGACGTCTAGGTATCGATGAAATCTCCGTATTTAGAAACTACTAAACTATGAATCGAAAATTCTTATTTATTATAGGAACTGCTATGATTACCCTGGGAATGGGTAATCACAGTTGTTCATCAAAAGATCCCGTTACTCCGGATATTACTGATAATGCAATTCGTATTACACATGTTAATATTCCAATTATTTACCATATTTCTTCGAATGAAGAAATGACAATCAAAGGTGTTGGATTTGCACAATCGGACATTCTTTACTTTAAAGCCACTTCCAGTACTGCACGTGATATAGAGGCTAGTATTTCCACGATTGAAAATGACGGCATTCGCATAGCATTTCCGTCTTTAATCTCTCCCGGTAAATACAACATCATGCTTCAGCGTGGCAGCGCTTCACAGCTGATCGGACAGACTACAGTTAATCATGTTTTCAATGCGGATATTCCGGACAAGGAAAACATGACTGTAAAAGGTACTGTTTTTAGTGCCGGTAAAGGTATTGCGAATGTAATTGTATCGGACGGTGAGGTATTTGCTTCGACAGATCAAAATGGTATATACTACCTCCCCTCTTCTAAAAAACATGGGTATGTATTCATTACAGTTCCTTCCAATTATGAAGTAAAAACGGAGAATACAGTTCCTCAATTTTTCAAAAATTTGACTGGAATATCCTCTCAAACTGAAATTGCTGATTTCGAATTATTCCCTACCAATAACGAGAATCATGCTGTAGCATTCTTCGCAGATATACATTTGGCAAATCGCAACTCAGATTTAGCCCAATTTCAAAATGGCTTTATCAAAGATGTGAAGGAAACAGCTGCATATTATCAAGCACAGAATAAAAAGTTCTACGGATTGACCTTAGGTGACCAATCTTGGGATCAATATTGGTATGCAAACAACTTTAAGCTGACGGATTACCTGAATCAGCTAAAGGATCTTGATTTTCCGATTTATAATGTGATTGGTAATCATGATTACGATCCATATGTAGGTAATAATGATTGGCTTGCTGCGGCATCCTATCGCAATCTATTGGGACCTACGTATTATTCTATCAATATTGGTAAAGTGCACTATGTCATTCTTGACAATATGCTATACAAAAATGCTGATGGTAAGGCAGGTTTTATCGGAGCACGCGATTACGATAATATTTTGTCAGATGAGCAATTAAATTGGTTAGCCAAAGATTTGTCCTACATCACGGATAAATCAACACCTATTGTCGTAGCCATGCACGTACCGATGTACACCAATCCTTCGGCCACAGGAGCATATAATAATTATATGAAAAATTCTCCTGCATTGGCAAATGTGTTGGCAGCTTTCAATAATGTAAAGGTAATCACAGGGCATTCACACATTAATTATAGAATCACGCCAGCAGGATCAAATATCGTCGAACATAATATTGGTGCTGTCAGCGCGACATGGTGGTGGACAGGACATACGGGCTATGCGAATAATCATATTGGCAAAGACGGTAGCCCTGGAGGCTATGCCGTATGGGAAGCCAATGGTGTCAATCAGTTGACCTATTACAAAGGCATTGGATTGGACAAAAATTATCAGTTCAGAAGTTATGATTTGAATACAGTTCACATCACAGCGGATGCGCATGCGCCTAATGCCAATGCAACATACAAAGCCAAAGTACCTGCAATAGTAGGCGAATATGCGACAGCAAACAAAAAGAATCAAGTTTTATTAAATATTTGGGGATACCAAGATAAATGGAAGATAAGCATAAAAGAAAATGGCATAAGCCTACCTTATACGCGAGTTTCCAAAAAAGATCCTCTTCACTTAATTTCTTATGATTTGAAACGCATAAATGTGAATGCAGACCCGACAAGTTCATTTGCTACAAGTAACACTGCACACATGTTTTTGGCAACAGCTACGAGTCCTACTTCGACACTAGAAATAACAGTAGAAGATCATTTTGGAAATAAATACCAAGAAACAATGGTAAGACCAAAACCATTCAACACTTCTATGAAGTAACAAATTGAATAGACATTCCTAGAGTAAAATGTCTATTCAATTGTTTAATGTATATTTATCACATAATACACAACTAACTATGTCTATGCTTCAGCCCTATAAAATTACATTAGCTATTTTAGCAACGCTATTAATTACATCATCATGTGCAGTGAGAAAAAGTAATCAAGAACTGTCGTTTCCTTCGTTTGCATATGAAGGGCACCGTGGAGCCCGAGGGCTTTATCCCGAAAATTCTATAGGTGCGATGAAAGTAGCTATGGACATCCCTATAGTGACTACTCTAGAAATGGACTGTCATATTACCAAGGACAAAAAAGTAGTCGTATATCACGATGACTATCTGAATCCCAAATTTGTGACTTATGCGGATGGCAGTGAGCTAAAAAGTACAGATAATAAAGGATTAGTCTACAATTACACCTACGATCAGTTGCAACAATTTGATCTGGGATTGAAAGGGAATGTGGATTTTCCTCAACAACAAAAAGTATCCACAAAAATCAATTTGTTGGCAGACTTAATAGAAGAGTCCGAAAAATATGCTTCTACAAAAGACAAAAAGATGTTCTACAACATCGAAACTAAGAGCAACGACAAAAAGGACAACATTGCGCATCCGGAGCCAAAAGAGTTCTCTGACTTATTGCTGCAAGTTGTATTTGATAAAGGAATTGACAAGCGTACGGTGATTCAATCTTTTGACAAACGTACTATACAGTATATCAACAAGCAATATCCCTCTATTCGCACTTCTTTTCTTATTGATGCAAAGAATACCAAAACACCAGATGAACTTGTGGAAGAATTGGGATTCAAACCCTTTATTATTAGTCCTAACTATAAATTAGTAACCAAAGAATTTGTGGATGCGGCACATCATCTGGGTGTTAAGGTCATTCCTTGGACGGTAAATAAAAAAGAAGAAATTGATGCTTTAAAAGCATTGAAAGTAGACGGTATTATCAGCGATTACCCTAATTTATTTTAATAATATAATCTATAGATAGATGTTCAGTTTTTTAAAACCACCTAAACATAAAGAATTATTACCCGTCGAAAGAATTGACCCTGAATACAAAAAATTACGTATCCAAGTCTTCATCGGTATTTTCTTAGGCTATGCTGCCTATTATTTCGTTCGCAAAAACTTCTCTTTTGCGGTCAAGGATCTACAAGATACCCTGGGATATAGCAAAGCAGAATTGGGATTCGCGATGTCTGCTATTTCTATCGCATATGGATTGAGTAAGTTTATGATGGGCAATGTGTCGGATCGAAGTAATGCACGTTACTTTTTGGCTATAGGTCTAATATTATCCTCGTTGACGATGATTTTCATGGGACTTTCGCCCTTTGCCACTTCTTCGATTGCGATTATTTCCATCTTATTATTCATCAATGGATGGGTACAAGGCATGGGATGGCCTGCCTCAGGACGTGTAGTAGTGCACTGGTTTTCGATCAAAGAGCGTGGCACGACCATGTCGATCTGGAATCTCGCACACAATGTTGGTGGATTTTTGGTTGGGCCTTTGGCTATTTTGGGTGTAGAATTATTTGTTGATTGGCAAGCAAGGTTATATTTCCCGGGTCTGGTAGCGTTATTATTTGCTGCGATTGTATTGATTTTTGTGAGAGATACGCCACAGTCTTGTGGCCTTCCTCCTATTGAAAAATACAAAAATGATTATCCAAAGACTTATGAGGAATCCCAAGAAAAAGAATTTACAGCGAAAGAAATCTTTTTCAAATATGTATTTAATAATAGATTATTGTGGTTTATCGCTATAGCTAATGCCTTTGTATATTTGGTACGTAACGGCATCATCAACTGGGCACCGACATTTTTGCAAGAAGCAAAAGGTTTTTCTGCTTCCGAAGCAGCTTGGTCTGCATCAGTATATGAGCTGGCAGCCATTCCCGGCACGCTATTGTGTGGTATTATGAGTGATAAGCTATTCAAAGGTAGACGCGCTCCTGTGACTATTATATACATGATTTTCACATTCCTTGCTGTGCTATTATATTGGTTGGCTCCATCGGGTAATATTTGGGTTATTAACTTTGCACTGTGGTCTATTGGATTTTTGATTTATGGTCCGGTGATGTTAATTGGTGTTCAAGCTCTTGACTTGGTACCTAAAAAGGCAGCAGGTACAGCAGCGGGATTGACTGGGCTTTTTGGCTATTTCATCGGTGATATGTTGGCGAATGCTGCACTTGGCGGAATAGTCGACAAGGTAGGTTGGGATACAGCTTTCGAAGTGATTCTCGGTGCGAGTATACTAGCCATCGTATTCACGGCCTTCACATGGAACAGAGAGAAACAAATTCTAAAAGCATAAATAGGCTAGTATATAGTCTAAAGAAAGTCCTGCGAACAATTCGCAGGACTTTTTTGTTATTTTAGTAGGCATTCAATTCAAAAGCAGTATGAGAAAGAATTTTTTCAAAATATTGAACAGAATAAACCAAGCTATATTACCTCGATATAGCAAATTAGACCCATCGAAGTTATCGCGATGGCAGCAAGGTATTGTGGCCTATCGCTATTATGTGTTGACCAATTCCTTAGACTAACACTACCTTTCTAATTACTACTTGTTCAGGGTAATAGTAATAAGTTTTTAATAACTTTATGACATGATTTACTTAGATAATAACGCCACGACCCGTATTGATGATGAAGTATTGAACGCCATGCTACCCTATCTAAAAGAAGCGTACGGTAATGCATCAAGTATTCAGCACAAATTAGGTCGTGCAGCCAATCAGGCTGTGGAGGAGTCGCGTAAATCTATCGCCGCTTATCTCGGGGTATCAGCCAAAGAAATCTATTTCACCTCTGGTGCCACCGAAGCAATCAATATGGTCTTAAGAGGAGTATTCGCCAGATACCAAAGCATAGGAAAACATATTATCACCGCCAAAACCGAACACAAAGCTGTACTCAGCACCTTAGAAAAGTTGGAAAAACAAGGAGCCGAGATCAGCTATCTACATGTGGACGCGAGTGGAAATATCGATCTGCAAGAATTGGAAAGTCTGATATGTAAAGACACCATTCTCATTACATTGATGGCGGCCAATAATGAAACAGGCGTATTACATCCCATTCAGCAGATTGGTGCTATTGCCGCACAGCATAATGTTTTATTTTTTAGTGACACAACGCAGATGATAGGCAAAGAAAGTTTGGATTTAACGAACGTCGACATCTGTTGTTTAAGTGCACACAAACTGCATGGGCCAAAGGGCATAGGCGGGCTTTATATCAAACGAAAATCACGTCCTATTCAGATTGAACCACTTATTACGGGAGGTAAACAGGAGAATAGTCTGCGAGGTGGCACCTACAATACTGCTTCCATAGTCGGCATGGGCAAAGCATTTGAGATAGCCACAGCGAATCCATCAAGTATCACGTTACTGAGGGATTATTTTGAAAAACAAATCACAACGTCTATTGATGACTGTGCGATTCACGCTGCGGCAGCTACTCGACTATGCAATACCAGTAATATACTTTTCAAGCATGTCCGAAGTAATGAACTGATGACTGCATTAAAAGATGTTGCAGTATCTTCAGGTTCCGCCTGTGTGTCGGGCGATAGAGATCCATCTCACGTATTGACTGCAATGGGAATTACGGACGAAGATGCCTTGTGTAGCGTGCGCTTTAGTCTTTCCAAATACAACAGTCGAGAAGAATTGGATGAAGCGATTCAACTTATTCAGCAGGCGGTAGAGAAAATCCGAAATAATTCCCCGATTTGGCAACTGTATAAGTCGAATATTATTTAGTATAAAATGACAAAACTCATACCTTTCATAGTTGAATGTTGTTATTTATTTACGAACTTTGTTAAAATCTTAAAAGATTAATAATTATGGTTACGGTCACAGAAAAGGCGAAAGAGAGAATAGCAGAAATTATGAAAGCGGAGCAATATGACGAGAATTATTTCGTGCGTGTTGCCGTAGTAAGTGGAGGCTGCTCCGGTCTTTCTTATGATCTGAAATTTGACAATGAAGAGCGCAAAGGAGATCAGTTTTTTGAAGACAACGGCGTGAAAATATGTCTAGATATCAAATCATATTTGTATCTAGCAGGCACGGAACTTGATTATTCCGATGGCTTGGGCGGGAAAGGCTTTGAGTTTCACAACCCAAATGCCTCAAGAACTTGCGCATGTGGCGAAAGTTTTTCCGTATAGCAAGCAGTATTAAAATATAAACAAAAAGAAGAGCTGCAGATGTAGCTCTTCTTTTTTGTAAATTTAATAAAGAATATAAATTTTTGTTACTATATTCATCGCGATAATCAATTATTAATACATTTATCATAGTACAATCACCAGTTATATCAGCATTTAATGGGCAGAGAATTATTACAGCGAGAACAAGCAATTACGTTTGTTAAGGACACTTTTTCAACATATTTAAAACAAGCACTTCATTTAATACCAATATCTTCACCGTTGATCGTATTGGACGGCACCGGAATCAATGATGACCTCAACGGTATCGAAAGACCAGTTTCATTTCCGATCAAATCATTAAATGAACAACGTGCTGTTGTCGTACATTCGCTGGCCAAATGGAAACGTGTACGTCTGAAAGAGTTGGATCTGGAGCCCGGAGAAGGCATTATTACAGATATGCGTGCTTTACGTCCAGACGAAGATTACTCCCCTATCCACTCCATATATGTAGACCAATGGGATTGGGAAAAAGTAATTTTACCAGAGAATAGAAACCTTACCTTCTTAAAAGAAACGGTTAAAGACATCTATGCTTCTTTGGTCAAAACAGAAAAAAATGTAGAAGCGAAATACCCTCATTTAAAAGCTATTCTTCCTGAAAATATTACTTTCATTTCGTCAGAAGAACTGCTTAATAGATACCCGGATTATACGCCAAAAGAACGCGAAAATGCGATTGCCAAAGCATACGGTGCCGTATTTTTATACGGTATAGGCGGCACCTTATCCAATGGCTTTGCACACGATGGTCGTGCAGCAGATTATGACGATTGGAGCACCGAAAATGAAGCCGGATATCAAGGTCTAAATGGAGACATCTTAGTGTGGAACCCCATTCTGAGTACAGCTTTTGAGCTTTCGTCGATGGGTATTCGTGTCAATAAAGAAGCACTTCAACGTCAACTTACTATCCGCCATTGTACAGAAAGAGCTGAATTAGCTTTTCATAAAATGCTCCTTGAGGATCAGTTAACAGAATCAATTGGTGGCGGAATAGGCCAATCGCGGGTCTGTATGTTTATGCTAAAACTCTCTCACATCGGTGAAGTACAAGTCAGCATTTGGGATGACCACAAAAAAATCAAACTTGCCGAAGAAAATATAAATTTATTATAAAAAAAGAGCTGTGAATCACAGCTCTTTTTTTATTTCAGTACATTCACTTCATACAAATCTTTCCTTCGATCTTTCAAGGTTTTGACCGTTCCATATTCGTGTAAATCTCTCAATGCATACAAATCTACATCGGCGATCAATACCATCTCCGTATTGGGAGTGGCTTCTGCTTTGATTGCATTATTTGGGAATGCAAAATCCGAAGGGGTAAACACTGCAGACTGCGAATATTGAATATCCATATTATTCACACGCGGCAGGTTACCGACAGAACCCGCTATAGCCACATAACATTCATTCTCAATTGCGCGGGCTTGCGCACAATGCCGCACACGAATATATCCATTCTGCGTGTCTGTCATGAATGGTACAAATAGGATTTGCATACCTTGATCCGCCAATATTCTACCTAGCTCCGGAAATTCGATATCATAACAGATCAGTAGCCCAACCTTGCCGCAGTCCGTGTCAAATACTTTGACCTCACTACCTCCCACCATACCGTAGTATTTCGACTCATTCGGAGTGATATGTACTTTACGGAATTGATCGACGTGTCCGTTACGATGACACAAGTAACTTACGTTGTACAGTTTTCCGCGCTCAAATAAGGGCATAGAACCAGCAATAATATTAACATTGTATGAAACTGCAAATTGCATGATGCGCTGCTTGATCTCTTTGGTATGCTCAGCCAATTTTTCCATAGCCATACGCTCAGGCAAATCATTGTATGGGCTCATCAACGGTGAATTAAAAAATTCTGGGAACATGATAAAATCTGTCCCGTAATCAGATACAGTATCCACGAAAAATTCAATCTGATCGTAAAACTCTTCTAAATTCTTAAATTGACGCATCTGCCATTGTACTAGCCCCAGACGGATGGTTTGTTTGGAGGTCGATATAGATCGAGTATCAGGTTCGTAATAGATATTATTCCATTCCAATAAAGTAGCAAACTCCCTTGATTCATCATCTTCGGGAAGGTAATGTTTCAGAATTTTCTTAACATGAAAATCGTTTGAAAGCTGAAAAGTCAAAGTCGGATCGTATATTTCTTTCCGCTTTACCTTTTCGATATAGACGCGCGGGCTCATTTCATCCGCATAATTATAATAGTTTGGAATCCTCCCTCCTGCGACAATACTTTTTAGATTCATATTCTCACACAACTCTTTCCGACCATCATACAAACGTCGCCCTAATCGTAAAGATCTATACTCGGGATGCACAAACACCTCAATGCCATACAATGTATCTCCATCATAATCGTGCTTGCTAAATTTGCCGTCATCTATGATTTCGTAATATGAATCATAAATATTTGTTTTTTTAGAATCCAGGATCAAGGATAGTGCACAAGCGACTACACGCCCATTTACTTCAATACATAATTGTCCTTCCGGAAACATATCCAGTAAGTCCACAATATTGTCCCTTGTCCATACATCCCCTACACCCTGATATGCTTCCGTCATTGACTTTTTCAAGTCAGAATAATCCTTTTTCGAAAGCAATCGCATATTTATATCCATAATTCTCCGTGATTAATACCAATATAATAAACAAAAGTGATACCATAAAACGAATCTACAGCGCAATAAAAACAAAAACCTCACCGAGTATCCGATGAGGTTCATATAGAAAAAAAACGAGGTAGATCTATTTTTGATTATTGATTTTCTCTTCTAACATGTTAATAAAATAGCCAACCATCACGGCGCGGGCTTTGAATCCAGATCGTACGAGCTTGCCCGTATATACCTAATGGGAAAACTCTGCGCCAGCCCCGTCCTACGTGGAAAATACAAGAACGAATAATAGTTAATATTTTATTGAATCTTATCATTTTGCAATACTAATTAGGTTTGTATAGTTTGCTGTGAACTTTAAACAATTCGGATTCTGGAATTTTGATTACCTTGCGATCGTAAGTCATTAGTCCATTTGTTTCGACCTCCACATCTGTGGTTTGGGTATACACCGCAGCAGATAGTCCAAGAGGGATTAATTTCTCCAACTTGTCCACCAATTGTTTATACCGATTAAATAGTTCTTCTTTGTTCTTGAAGCTTTGATACCCCCAATTGTCTTTTTGTTGCCACGTATGGCCATCGACTGGTAATCCAAGGCCACCAAATTCGCCTAATGCCAAAATGAATTTGTCGCCAAAAATATCAGGATCAGGCATTGCAGCATCGGGATAATTATGGATATCCAAGATATGCCCCGTGTACATGAAGTTACCTCCGCTGGCACTATTTACTAATCGTGAATTGTCAAAGTTTATCGTCCAATCGGTGATTTCCTTGGTCTTGAATTGTCCCCATGCTTCATTAAACGGCACCCACACCACAATACTCGGATAATTGTGCAACGTCTCCATTATAATTTTCCATTCTTTGCGGTAGTATGCTTCCGATTCTTTCGATCTATTTTTATCTCTCAAATCTCCCGAAAGTTTTCCTGGCTGCATATCCCAACTATTTCCACCCAAATCACCGCTCGGCATATCTTGCCACACCAACATACCAATACTGTCGCAATGACGATACCATCTCGCAGGCTCTACCTTGATGTGTTTACGGATCATATTAAAGCCCATTTCTTTGGTTTTGATGACATCAAATTTCAACGCTTCATCAGAAGGAGCGGTATGCAGTCCATCCGGCCACCATCCTTGGTCAAGCGGACCATATTGGAAGACAAATTCATTATTCAACAACATACGTTGGATTCCATTTTTATCTTTTTCCATGGATATCTTACGCATAGCAAAATAGCTTTTTGCCCGGTCTATAACTTTTCCTTTACGAATCAATTGGACATCTAGGTCGTACAATTTAGGATTTGAAGGTGACCAGGCTTGGAGATTAGGCAAATCAATATCCACATTGCTATTGACATTGACCATCTGCTGCTTAATTTCGTTTGCACCATCTTTAATAACAATTTTCACTTGATCCCCAGCCATACTACCTTCTACATGAGCTGCGAATGAGAGCTTGCCTGCATCAAATTGCGGCGTTTGTTTGGTATGGGTAATGTAAGTTCTTGGCACACTTTCTAACCATACGGTCTGCCATATACCTGTAACTGGTGTATACCATATACCATGTGGATTTTTAATCTGCTTTCCTCTAGGTTGCGGACCATCGTCCGTAGGATCCCATACACGGATTACTATATCTTGCTTTGCTCCTTTTTTGAGGAATTTGGTAATATCCATTGAAAATGAATTGAAACCACCTTCATGTCTTCCTACAAGATTATTGTTCACATATACATCACATTGCCAATCTACGGCACCAAAGTGAAGGATAATATTATCTTTATTGACTTTTTTGTCTAAAGTAATGGTATTGTGGTACCACAAAGCTTTATCTTTTCCTACTTCCTTGCCTACTCCAGAAAGTGCGGATTCCACGGCAAAGGGAACTAAAATTTTCCCTTCCCAGCTCGCAGGAAATTCCGTAACGCTGGCCGGTGTAATGGCATAATTCCATAATCCGTTAAGATTTTGCCAATTGTTCTCACGAACCAACATGGGTCTAGGATATTCAGGATGGGGCTGTTGCGCAGTTACTTTCTCACCCCAAGGAGTAAGAATTTTTGAGCCTACAGGCTTCCATTCTTGCGCAAAACTAAGTTGAGAGGTGAGCATCAAACATGCTAAAAGAATCGTGTTTTTCATCAAATTAGAGTTATTATATGGTTATCTATTTTACTACTGGAAAAGCTGAAATACGCAATCGTGCCGCCCCCATCGGAATTAATTCCACTATCTGCTCCTCACTATCGGTGACAATGGGACTTAAAGGAAGTACAGCTGTCAATCCATGACGATCGATGACCCATTCCTTTAATTGTTTCGCTTTGATAAAGATAGAAATAGGCACTTTATTGGCTTCAAAAGGAAATGAATCTTTAGGCCAGCTACGTTTGACGACTTTCAAATTTTCAATCCGTTTCAATTCACTCCCTAAAATACCAAAATTCCAGTTACTTCCGGGTAATATTTCATGCGAAAGCCATTTTGAAGGATCTGCATTTTCTTGCCATTTGGAATCTCCGATTGCCGAGGCCTTACTGTCTTTTTCTACATAATCCTCCTTGATTTTGAGTGAATACGTCAAAGGTCCACGAACAATGCTCACAGCATTTCTATTTTCTTCCCATATTTTGGTTTCTATATGCATAGGTAATATCAGCTCCACCTGGTCGCCATTACTCCATTGTCGGTCTATTTTGAAGTACTTCGCGCCTTTGGCAACCGCGTATGTTGCACCATTAAATTTAACTTGTGCTTGCTCAGTCCAATGTGGAATACGCAAATAGAAAGGAAACTGAACGCCCTTTTGTGCTGTGCGCACTACAAAGTGTATGGCCTCATCAAAAGGATAATTTGATGTTTGCTGAATACTTATTTTACCGGAATCCCCTACTTTCACATCGACAGTAGATGCTGCATATAATGTCGCAGCTACGCCATTGTCATTGGTAGCCATATAGAGGTGCTCGGCATAATAAGGCCAACCTTGGCTATGATTGTGTTGGCAACATCTTGAGCTAAATGGATTCATCATCAAGAATGGTCCCGTGTTATCAATTCCGGGCGCATGATTATGACTATCGCTGATGGTCATATTAGGACTCGTAATGTATCGCAAGGCTCTGAAGTCTGGGGTTACAGCTGCTGGGTAAGTGTTGAAGGCTACTTCTTCGGCATGATCCGCCCAAAAAGGGTCTCCGGTTATCCCCAACAAGATCTCATTGGAGGCCATTTGCTCGACCATGCCACAGGTCTCTACGCCCTGTCGCGGATCCGTATATCCGGGTCGTGCATTTTCGTCGGCACCAAACATGCCTCCAGGCACTTGTCCGAAAATTTTGCGTACAAAATGAAAGCTCCTGTATGTAGCTTCTAAATCTTTAGATGAATGGCTTTTTAAGTAGTAAGTTGCTGGCTCGCGAAACCCCTGTGCTATATTCACGTTATGCCAGTTGGGTAAGTCATTTTCTTTGGCCCAATTGGCTGTATTGCGATGCAATTTGTCCGCCAAATCCAGCAACCAGTCATTTCCTTCGGTACGATTATACAACCAATAGACAGACAGCATATTGTCACCTCCACGACTATTTTCCCAATAATCTTTCAAGAAAAAGCTGTCAGGCAGATTATTCTGCCATCTGAAATAATTGGTCATCAATGTCAGGATGCGTGCATCACCGGTGTATTCATAATAAGACTGTAAACACCACAGCATAATCATATTGCCCCATAGGTCGGGCTTATTATTGCGCAAAATCAAAGGACCAAAATATCCATCCGGCCGTTGACTTTGAATCGCGCCTTCCAGCCATATTTTTGATTCCTCCAATATCTTTTTATCCTTCAAGATATACCCCAGATGGGCATAGCCTTTGAGCCAGTAGGGCACTTCCTCCCACCCATATTCGCCCGAACCATCTTTACTCAACCAAGCATTATTTTTCTTGGATAACCAAGCGCTAATTTCCCCTAAATTGCCTGTCAGTCCATCCCGTTGCAATTCCAGATACTTCCCTAGCCACCCTGCAGGACGAATGTCACCCACCGGCAGCTTCAGTAATACATTCTGTTTCAGCGGCAATCTATTATTGACATAGTGTTTATTTTTACCTTCGGTGGGTAATTCACTCACAACCTGAATAATATCCTGCTGCGCAAACACCACTATAGCGATCAAAATAAAAGAAAATACAAGAAAGAAGTATTTAATCATCTTGTAGATAGGGTTATAAATTCTTGTATAATTGATTACTCAAATATAAAACGCTTAGCATGAAAGATGACGGCATTTTATCTCAAAATCATATCTTTTTGTATCAAACCCAGATTTCAGACACGCTACCCATTTTTTTGAAAGAAATATTCGTATAATTTTGATTTACCGTTTAAATATTAAGATATTTAAGCTATCCACCATTATAAACCATCAGCAAAAATAGAATATGCACCAATTAGGTCTATGGCTAATTTTTATTTTGATAGCTTTTCCTCGGCTATTACATGCCCAGTCCTATTATTTTAAACATTACCAGATAAATGATGGCCTGTCAAACAATACAGTAATCTGTAGTATGCAAGACAGCTATGGTTTTCTTTGGTTTGGCACCAAGGACGGATTAGACCGTTTTGACGGCAACGAATTCAAGCATTTCGATCTTCCAAATCCAGTACGGAACACCATTGCCAACAATATAATTTCATTGATAGAAGATAACAAAAAGCAAATATGGATAGGTACTGACCAAGGAATTTATATTTATCACCCCATCAAAGAGCAATTTTCCTTATTAAGTAATGAATTTGCGAATGCAGACGTGCCGATTATTAAGATGGATACAGAAAAAAACATCTGGTTTGTCGCTAATGGTAGACTATATAAACATTCGCCCTCGAAAAGTACAACTCAAAAAATAACAGGAGACCAGCATTTCATTACCGCCATTTATTGCGCCCGCGATGGAGATATATACTACGGTACTTTGACCGGTCAAATAGTCAAAATCCGAAAGCAATCCACTATAAACATCATAGACTTAGCGCAAAAATATGGTCCAAAAGATTGGTATAGTATCCAAAAGATTACCGAAAACAATCAAGGTGACCTCCTATTTGGCACATCCAAAGCCGGTGTAGGCATTATTCATAAAAAAGATCATACACAGGAATGGCTATTGGGAATAGAACATGTAAAACAATTTCTGTATGTCAGAGATATCCATCAAACTACAGATAATGAATACTGGTTTGCTACGGAATCTGGACTTTATATTTATACTATTTCCACGCAAACCTTTAGAAATATCCAAAAAACAGAATATAATCCTTGGGGTATTTCCGACAATGCCATTTACAACATTTTAGAAGATAAAGACGGAGGCATCTGGCTAGGCACCTACTTCGGCGGAATAAACTATTATCATATTAACAACAGTCTAATTGAGAAATTCATGTCCAATACCCAAGGTGGACAATTAGTAGGTACTGTCGTGCGTATAATCCAAATAGACGATAAAGGCAATATCTGGCTGGGAACAGAAAATGGTGGCGTGAGCAAATTGGATCCGCTCACGAATGCCATTGAAAACTTCAATGTCAATAATGCGCGTCTCACCAACGACAATATTCATGGTCTGCTACCGCTCAATGATAAAATAATCTTGGGAACATTTGTATACGGCATGGATATACTGGATTACAAATCCAAAAAAGTGGTTTACCACGTGGAGCCGAATATAAAAGCTAATTCCACATTGAAAAGTAATTTCATTTACTATATTCACAAAAACAGAAAGGGCGAAATTCTCTTAGCGTCGACCCGCGGGCATTACAAATTTGACATCCACAGCAAAAGTTTCGAAACCATACAGCAGGTCCCCACGGACATGTCCTACACGACCCTGCTCGAAGACAGGCAAGGTAACATATGGCTAGGCACATGGCTGAATGGAATATATATGTATCATCCCGATAAAACCCAAGTCTTACATTTTAATCATCGCGCAGAAAATGAAAATTCGCTACCCAACAATAAAATCAATTGTCTGTATGAAAACAGAAAAGGTCAAATTTGGGTAGGTACAGAAGGCGGTATAGCCATCATCGACAAAAATGGGTCAGGTAATTTTGAGGTTAGACACATGAACCTCGATCTCCCAAGCAAAATTGTATTAGCGATTTTAGAAGACAAACAGCAGAATCTATGGATTAGTACGTCAAAAGGAATGGTGCGTTATAATCCGGCAAACCATACGCTTCGACTCTTCAATATGGAATCGGGATTACCCTCTATTCAATTCAATTACAATTCGGCACTGGATGATGGACAAGGTCAATTCTATTTTGGTACCATTAATGGGATGATTCGCTTTGAGCCGGAGAAATTGAATCAGATAAAATACAATGCCCATACTCCTATTTACATCACCAAACTTGCGGTCAATAACAAAGAAATCTTACAACACGATAATCGCTCCATACTAAGCAAATCTATACTTTTTACCGACGAAATTGAGTTAAAATATGACGAATCTTCCTTTAGCTTAGACTTTACGGCGCTATTGTATGATTCTCCACACTCGATCAAATACAGCTATAAATTGGATGGTGTCAACAAAGATTGGGTGAGCAGCACAACCGAAAAAAGAGCACATTTCACGAAGTTATTGCCCGGCACTTATGAGTTTTTGGTCAAAGCAGATGATCCAAATGGCCATCCACTTTCCCATGTGCGTAAGTTAAAAATAAAAATATTACCTCCGCTATGGGCCACTATACCAGCTTTTATACTTTACTTCACCATTATAATTGGGCTGATAATTTTCATTATTTATCATTATATCGAACGTGAAAAGCAAAAAAATAAAGCCCAGCTATTGACCCTGCAAAACCAACGTGAGCAAGAGCTTTATCAATATAAAATCAATTTTTATACGGATGTAGTCCACGAAATACGTACGCCGCTCACCCTAATAAAAGCGCCTTTAGAAAAATTGGCAAATAAAGTACCTGCAAACCCTATTACAGACAAATTATTAAAAAATATACAAAGCAATACAGAGCGTTTAATTTCCCTAAGTAACCAGCTGCTGGATTTTAGGGAATTGGAAACAAAGGGATTTCAAATTCATTTTGAACTGAAGGATATCAGTCAGATTACACAAGATATAGTTGCGAATTATAAGGTTACTTTGGAAGCGCAACACAAAAAAATAGATTGCACCATCACCAAAAATATCATCTCATACATCGATGAAGATGCGTATGAGAAGATTTGCAGTAACTTACTAAGCAATGCACTGAAATATTCAATCAAGCATATCGAACTTTCACTGACAACTGATGTCAAGAATGAAATCCTTATGCTGCAAATAAAAAACGATGGAAAGTTGATTCCTGCTGAAGATTACGATTATATATTTGAACCCTTCAATCGTCTTCATCACAGTAAGAGCATTCCTGGAAGTGGGCTGGGATTAGCACTGTGCAAATCCTTAACATCAAAGCTGCAAGGAACATTAGTCTATGAAGTAGATTACAGGGGTCTGAATACTTTTATTTTGACATTACCATTAAAACAAATCAATACAGATGAATACTAAAGCAAATGTGTTACTTATAGATGATCATGCCGAGTTGTTGGAATTTATCGCTGATGATTTGATGGAAGATTACCACATTACCAAATGTGCTAGTGCTTTGGAGGCCTATTCTTTATTCGAGCATGAAAATTTTGACCTAATAGTCAGCGATGTAATGATGCCCGACATGGATGGATTTGAATTTTGTGAGAAAGTAAAATCAGATATGAGTCTAGCCCATATCCCTGTCATCCTTCTGACCGCTAAAAACACCATAGAATCCAAAATAAAAGGTTTAGAATATGGTGCAGATGCCTACATCGAAAAACCTTTTTCTTTAGCTTTTTTGCGTGCACAGATTGCCAGTCTTCTCAAAAATAGAACCCGCGTCAAAGAATTTTTCTTCAAAAACCCTGCTTCTCAAATCCAGCAGATAGGTCAGAATCAAAGCGATAAGGAATTTTTAATGAAAATTGAAGAAATCATTCTTCAGAATTTGGAAAATCCGCAATTCAATGTGGATAAGATGGCGGATATCTTATGCATGAGTAGGCCAACGCTTTACCGCAAAATCAATGTTGTATCTAGCCTATCGCCCAATGAGCTCATCAATCTGACTAGATTACGTAAAGCGGCAGAACTACTCGCCCAAGGCAAACTAAAAATCTATGAAATTTCGAATCTACTAGGCTACAGTTCTGCGCAGCATTTCTCAAGAAATTTTCAAAAACAGTTCGCCGTGAGCCCTAGCGAATATCAACATCAAAATAGTAGCAAAGATAGACCCCTACACTAGAAAATTATTTTTTCTGCTGATTCAATTGATCAAAAAGCGCCCATTGCGAAGCAAAGGAAAACATAAACATCCCCTCGACATTGTTTTTGGACGCGTTGCTATCCCAACCGCCTAAAAGGTCAGCAGGTAGAAATCCCTTTGTGCGGTGATTTGTATACGCATAGCTTAAGTTTTTCCGAAATTCCTCAATATAAAACCTTATATTGGGGTCATATGGTACAAGATCCACATATCCTCTCAGCAGGACTGTATTAAACCACACATTAAATCCGTCGTACGGCAGTGTATAATAATTTGCACGTTGTGCGCCTCGCTTGGCAAAATATTCAAAACTAGCCTTCGCCAAAGTCTTAGCTTCTTGTAGGTATTTACGATTCTTGGTACTCGTATATAGGTCTACCGCACCCGACACCATTGTTCCACTATTGTATGTATAAGCACGACCTATAGGTTTCAACAAGGCCGTATGCCCTCTATATTTTGTCCCCATCACTTCTTCATAGACGATATCGCAATTAGGAGAGCACTCCCCCATCATATCGACGTAAACGCCTTCGTCATTCAGCAAATATTTCTTTTGCCAATCATATATTTTTCGAGCAAAGTCCAGATAATAGTCCCTTTTTGCCACAGTTTTGGCTTTTCTTGTTTTTTTATCCTTAGCATCAATATATCGGTAGGTGATTTTGTCCTTTTTATTTTTATAGATTTGGGACAGCCATACCAAAGGACTAATCATTGGACCATTGCTGCAGGCGTGCTTCGTAACATAGCCTGGACCCCATGGAATTCCTCCATGTTCCATTCCCTTCGCATCACGCGTGGTGTCCCATCCATCCAAGACATAGGCGGTAAGGTATTCCGCTTTTTCCAAATATTTCTCATTATGAGTCAAATGATAAGACTCTAACAGTTCACGTATCAGCCACATTTGATCATCATAAACATTATATATGCCAGTCACACGTGCTTTTCCTTTTTCGCGCACGCGATCTACAGCATAGACAGACCAATGTTGGGTTTGGGTAAAGGAAGTTAGTTCAAACGTACCCAAATAGTAATCGGCATTGTCGTATAATGTGGTCAAAATATCTTCATAGTGTCTACGCAAAGAATCCGAGCCTTCCGCTTGCTTATCATGCAGAGATTTCAAGATTAGATTGAGAGATTCTATAGCTGAAGTATACATCCATACACTGGCTTTTTCATCCGATTTCTGCTGCGTGAAAGGATTATAAAAACGATGCATAACGGCGTAATCCTTCGAGAAAAAATAATCTAAGGATGTGTTCAACATTTGTATCCCATTATTCAAGTCATCATCTTTCATGTGATCCGCTTGAATAGGAAATTGCTGTACCGCTCTTACAGGAATGCAACTTATCAGACACAGAAAACCTGCCCCTGCCAGCGCCACTTTACATCGATTGAATAAATTCATATGTTATATAATTAGTTAATAATTCTCATAAGTATAAAAAGTGCTCACACTTTTTAATAATTAGAATAATAGGATGATTGAAGATATTAATAATTAACTCGATTGTAAAATATATGAGACAAATTACATATTTAATGAGAAAAATTGATACCTCAACACTTTTATTATCCACTAACTTTGACTAATCAATTATAAAATATTTTCAATAATTATTCGGGCACTTACGGTGGTACGGCGCTCCGTACATTTATGAATGGTGCGGAAAACGAAACTTCTATTGTCAAAAGCGAAATCAAGACCTATGTCGTAGATGAGCATACGATCTTTTTCTATGCGGGAGCAATAGATGAAGAGAGACAGGACAGACAGAATTATAAAATTTATGCCCGATTCAACGACAGTGGTGGTGTGCAGCTGTATGCAGATAATCCACGCCTTAACTTTGTTGTAAACAAGGATTTAAGCTATACCATCAACGAGATGAGGGAGCCTAATGTACCTTACCTATTAAGACGTACATTGACCATCAACAATATTGATTACAATTTTACAGATTACACGATGATTCCGAATATTGACATTCGATATACCGTAAAAGGCACTTTAAGTTTACAGAGCGTATTGAATACGCAGATACCCGATGAAGATCAAGCTATTCAATGGTAATAGTTAAGTTAGGTTTATTTTAGAAAAAGCCCTATCGATTTGATAGGGCTTTGATTTTTTAGGCCTCACCTTTTGGGTTAAAATCCAATGGATAAGGAAAATCTTTTGATACAGGCTCTGCGTTTTGGTTGTGATTAGCCGCTGCCGCTTTTAATTGTGCTTCAAAACGGCTTAGATTATCTTGAAGCGCACCCAACAAACGCGCTGCATGCTCTGGTGTAAGAATGATTCTTGATTTCACTTTCGCTTTTGGCACACCTGGCACTACGCGGATAAAATCCAATACAAATTCAGTATTAGAATGTGTAATAATAGCTAAGTTTGAATAGATACCCTCTGCTACCTCTTCAGTTAACTCGATACTTAATTCGTTATTTTCCGGGATGTTTTGATTTTTTTCGCTCATCTCTATATCTATTTATTCTGTATTATTTTGTAAATGTTCTAAAATCTTGTCCGTCTTGGATGGTCAATAATGTCTCGTAAATAAGACGAATCACATTATCTACATCTTCTTTGTGTATCATCTCTACGGTGGTATGCATGTAGCGTAAAGGTAGAGAAATTAAAGCAGATGGCACACCGCCATTCGAATAGGCAAAGGCATCTGTATCTGTTCCCGTAAATCTAGAAGAAGCTTGACGTTGGAATGGAATATTATTTTTCTGAGCAGTCTCAATGAGTTGTCTATTCAGATTAATTTGCACGGCTGGAGCATATGACACTACTGGACCTTTACCGCACGCCAAATCCCCCTGAGTAATCTTATTGATCATGGGAGTTTGTGTATCATGCGTGACATCCGTGACGATGGCTACATTAGGTTTGATATAATTAGCAATCATCTCTGCGCCGCGCAGGCCTATTTCCTCTTGTACCGAATTCACGATATACAATCCAAAAGGGAGTTTCTTTTTGTTCTCTTTTAATAATCGCGCCACTTCTGCAATCATAAAACCTCCGGCACGGTTGTCGAGAGCACGCCCCACGTAGTAACGGTCATTCAACACCATAAACTCATCCTCATAAGTCACTACCGACCCCACATGAATACCTAATGCTTCTACTTCTTCTTTGGATGTGCAACCGCAATCTAAGAAGATGTTTTTCAATGAAGGAGATTCCTCTTTTTCTCCCGAACGTGTATGTATAGCCGGCCAGCCGAATACAGCTTTTACTGTCCCTTTGTCCGTGTGAATATTTACACGTTTAGACGGAGCGATCTGATGATCAGAGCCCCCATTTCGGATGACATAAATAAGGCCGTCTTTCGTGATATAATTTACAAACCAAGATATCTCATCAGCATGCGCTTCGATCACCACTTTATAGGGTGCTGAGGGATTAATAATGCCGACTGCTGTACCATAATTGTCAATATAGGTTTCGTCAACAAAAGGTTTTAAATAATCCAACCACAGACGTTGGCCTTCCCACTCAAATCCCGTAGGCGAAGGATTATTAATATATTTCTCCAAGAATTTTAATGATTCTGGAGTCACTACCGCTTGATGATTTGTGTCTTTAGTACTCTTCTTTGCCATGACTCTTTTTGTTTCACGCACAAAATAAAAAATAATTATTCTAATCCAAAAATTAAGGAGATTCTTATTAGCCGATAAGGTATAAACAATTTTTAATTTTATCTTTACAACTCAATAATAATCACTTTATGGATTTTATCATTAATGTTATTCACTGGTCAGGAGCAGAAAATATATTTACAATTGGTTCCTTTGGTATTCGTTACTATTCCATGTGTTGGCTGCTTGCTTTTGTCGTGTCTTATATCCTGATGTTGCAGGTCTTTAAGCGGGAAGGCAAGAGTCAGGAGAATCTGGATCAACTTACTCTTTACATATTCTTGGGCACCATATTGGGTGCTCGTCTCGGACACTGTTTATTCTATGAGTTTGATTACTATATACAGCGTCCACTCGAAATGTTTTTGCCATTCCGCAAAGGCAACGATGGATGGGAATTCACCGGATTTGCAGGGCTGGCTTCACATGGTGCGGCAATAGGTATTTTGACTGCTTTGTATCTGTATGCACGCAAGACCAAAACCGATTTTCTTTGGATTACGGATCGCTTAATCTTGGTGGTACCGATTGCAGGAGCGTTTGTACGGATAGGCAATTTTTTCAACTCCGAAATTATCGGAAAGGCCGCTGATCCTACCCTTCCTTGGGCGGTCATATTCACGCAGGTAGATAATGTACCAAGACATCCGGGACAGTTGTATGAAGCGGTTGGATACATTCTATTATTTATTATATTATGGGCATTCTACCAAAAAAATCAACATCCAAAACCGGGATTATTATTTGGCATATTCCTTGTCTGTCTATTTGGGATTCGATTCTTCGTAGAATTTTATAAAGAGAATCAAGAGGCGTTCGAAAACAGTATGTTTATTAACATGGGACAATTGCTAAGTGTTCCGTTTATTCTCGCTGGATTGTACTTAATATTTCGACCAGCACCGACTAAAAAATTGAAATAAATCATCATATAAGCCTCTTAAAATTTTAAGAGGCTTTTTAAATGCTATGCAAACAGATAAAAGAATTATTCTGCTCATACTCGGGCTACTGTCAGCGATTGGGCCATTTTCCATTGACATGTATCTTCCTGCATTCGATACGATTGCCGTAGATTTTGGCACCAATATAGAAAAGGTGCAATTGTCCCTTACCTCATTTTTTATTGGAATAGCAGTAGGCCAGATGATCTACGGTCCGCTATTGGATAAGTATGGCCGCAAAAAACCTTTGATCATTGGTCTCTGCATCTATGCTGTGGCATCCATCCTCTGCGTCTTTACCCGCAATGTAGATAGCCTCATACTACTGCGTTTTATCCAAGCTTTGGGTAGTTGTGCGGGTATGGTGGCCTCGCGTGCTATGATACAAGACTATTATCAAGGCAAAGAGGCTGCACGTGTATTTAGTTTGCTGATGCTGGTCATTGCCATCTCGCCGATATTGGCACCTTCGGCAGGTGCATTCTTGCTTGATCATTTTGATTGGCATTATATATTTATCGCGCTATTTAGCATAGGGGCTATCATATTGATTTTGACGATATTTATTCTACCGGAAAGTTATGCGGGCAACAAAAGCTTTTCCTTAGCCCCTAGAGCTATTATTTCACAGTATTATCAGGTATTTACACACAAGACTTTTATTTTTTATTGCATGATTGCTTCCACAGCTTCTGCGGGCTTATATGCCTACTTGGCAGGATCGTCTTTTGTACTGCAAGAATTATATGGTCTCACACAAAAACAATATGGCTTAGCCTTTGCCTTCGTTGCCTCTGCACTGATCTTATCGACCCAGTTGAATCGTCTATTTCTGAAAAGATGGACTATGCAGCAAATATGTATTATCGCTAATATAGGGCAGGTGTTGGTGGGACTTTTAATGTTGATCAGCTTGTGGACCAACCAGATTTCCTTGACTGTCGTGCTTGGTCTTACATTTGGTTATTTGATGTGCCAAGGTTTCATTTTTCCCAATGCTTCAGCTATGGCTATGTCCCCTTTTAAAGTAAGAGCCGGGAGCGCGTCGGCCTTGCTGGGTTTCTTACAGATGGGCTTGGGTGCCTTTAGTTCTGGAGTAGTTAGCCTGTTGCACAATAAAACGGCTCAGCCTATGCTGGTGACAATGGCGATATGTGCGGTGTTATCATTGATTCTGCATCTAATCAAGCGTAGATTGAAAGAAGAAAAAAAAGAGGCTTTTTCATAAAGCCTCTTTTGTATAATTTCGTTTTATAACAAACTTTCGATTCCTAATCGATAACTGTCTAGCCCAAACCCCAGAATTACACCTTTACAATTTTTTGATAAATACGAGTGATGTCTAAATGACTCGCGTTCGTGCACATTGGATATATGGACTTCGACTACTGGCGTATTAATGGCGGCTATAGCATCAGCTATGGCGACAGAGGTATGCGTATAGGCCCCGGCATTCAACACTATCCCATCATGGCTAAATCCTACCTCATGCAGTTTGTCTATTATTACTCCTTCGGTATTACTCTGAAAATAGGAAAGTTCAATATTTGGGTATTTAGCGTGTAAAGTTTCGAAATATTCTTCGAAAGACTTCCCTCCATATATACTTTTTTCCCGTACGCCTAATAAGTTAAGGTTCGGCCCATTTAATATCAATATCTTCATCTTAATAGATTAACGAATAAATATAGATATTCAAATTTTAAATATCACCATAAAAATTGCGGAAACTTGAACGCAATCCAAAACTCACGACTCCGGATTTCTGCGTAGCCGCTCCTTCAATGGTTCTATAACGCTGGGTATATCCAAATTCTAATCTCAAATTGTATTTTGGATTTAGTACATATGCCGCTCGGAAATCCGCATAGTATAAGTTATTTTTAACTCCTTGACCTATGGTATTGCCATACAAATTAGGGATCGTCGTATACGATTGAAAAATATCGCCACCCATGTTCGTATCCGCATCAGGATCAGTCCCAAAATTGCTGTATAAAGCCTTCCCTGAGAAATCAAATCTTCTCCAACTGTAATTCAATATCCCAACAAACTCTTTGAAATTAGCTCCGCGTGGGTGCGCCAAAGGTTCTCCATTATTGCTATAATTCGAAATCGAAGTAAAGTGCTGATAGGTATATGGTCTTACCCAGTTATACTCACCCAAGAAATTGAAATTCTTAATAGCAAATATATCGAAACCGCGTAACCCCAATTGTGCTCCCCATTTATTATGTGCATATCCCTTGCCAGCAAAAAATTCTTTAGCAGTGAATTCTCCTAACAAAAACTGTCCATAGGCACTCATATTGTTGAGTACCTTGTATCGTGCATTCAAGCCCAAAAACATTTTATCGGGCGATGTACGATTATTATTTTCAATAGGACGATATAACACGGCCGGATTTAAATAATTTAAATCAAAGCCACGGTGCCCTGCTCTATTTCTATTGGCCCATACCACGGATTGGAAAAATCCGACAGATAATCTGTTGGTAGCATTATAATCAATGTATTGAAAAGCCCCGAATTTGATACCGTCACCATATCGCCCACCCGAATTAAGGGAGTCTATTCTAGGATTTTTGGGATCATTCATATAAGCCCAAATAGAAGCATACTGCACATTACCGATTTCACCTGTAAATTTTAGATGCGTATAATTGGATGAGAAGTCAGAGAGTAATACAGAACGATAACCGTCGCCAATATGGTTCTTATCATATGCGGCAGTCATCTGGAAGTAACGACTGAAATCATAAGTCAAACTTGCCGTGGCGTACATCCAATCTTTTTTGCGTTCTTTCGAATGTTTGGCCGAGGACTGACCAGGCACCACACCATGTTTTGCGATATAATCGTCCAAATATTCAGGAAATACGGCTTGATTTTCAAAAAATGATGAATATAAAGTGAATTTATCTTTGATAGTTAGTCCTACTTGAATACCTCTAGTATTCATCCAGGTTGTGCGCTTATCCTTGCCCATTATTTCCTTACCGATCACAAAATCAGGCAGCAAATCCAAATAAAATGTATGATCTTCTTCCTCGACCCAGACCAAATGCTCATTGAATAGTTTACGCATAATCCAATTGTCGGAATTAACCATATTTGCTGATTCTAAGGAATCTTTACGATGTAATAATTCATCCTTGAACAAGAAAGGGCGGATTGAGGTATGAAAACGGGTTTTTGTGTTATAGATAATATCGCTATACTTATCGGATTGTTGAAAGGAGTATGTCTGACTTTCTATCTGCGCATAGACGGGCATGCTTGTACTGTATAATGTAAACAGACAAGCAAAAAGTATAAGTTGATTAATTTTATTCATAAGAGAAATAGATTGTCTACACAATAATATGTATAATAATACAATTTGTGTAATTATTTCAAGACAATAATCGTACCTAGAGTTGACATTTTTTATTCTAAATTTTGAATGACCTTTTGAGTAAGGCCGTACTGGAACCAACTAAACCGTTTTATGAGAATTTAATATCAAATCATCGAGAACACTCAGACACTGTGAATTAACTATATTTTTCTTCATCAAAAAAGACCTAAAGTAACAAAATATTTTCTTTAAAAGAAAATATTTTGTTACTTGAATTAGGGATATATATTATTCTTCTTATTAGCATTTTTTCATGAACTAGAAGCATATTTCTGTGCATTCAAGGTTATCTTTTTCCTTCATTCATATCAATCATGTGGCAATTCATAAATAGACAAGATGAATTAGAGTTTGCTTGTATGACTTGATTTAGATAACTAAGAACTATCATATCATAAAATATTATCTGCGTAAATATTAGAAAATCCTCAAAGAATGGCCATCTTTGTTATTGCATATAAGAATTATTCACATTGCAACATCAGCAAATGGAATAATACAAAGTATAAATGTTTATGAATAAACAAGGACCAATTGGGATTTTTGATTCGGGTTACGGCGGATTGACTGTATTCAAAGAGATATATAAAAAATTGCCACAATACGACTATATCTATTTGGGCGATAATGCCCGTGTACCCTATGGTACGCGTTCGTTTGAAACGGTATATGAATTCACTAAAGAATGTGTGTTCAAGCTTTTTGATTTGGGCTGCAACCTTGTGATACTGGCATGTAATACCGCTTCGGCCAAAGCCCTGCGCAGCATTCAACAAAATGACCTGCCGACTGGCAAGAAAGTGCTGGGAGTGATTCGACCGACCACCGAAACTATTCACGAGTACACCAAGACCAACGCAGTGGGTATCTTAGCGACGCAAGGAACTGTACTCTCCGAATCCTATTTGATTGAGATTAAAAAATTCAACCCTGAAATACAAGTTTTCCAACAAGCCTGTCCTTTTTGGGTGCCCTTAGTAGAAAATAATGAGATAAATAGCGAAGGGGCACATTACTTTGTACAAAAAGATATCAATGAATTATTGGGCAAATCTGCCGACATCGATACCATTGTATTAGCCTGTACGCACTATCCGATTATGTACCCGATTATTCGAAAATATACACCAGACCATATTCAAATCTTGGCGCAAGGCGAATTGGTGGCCGAAAGTTTGGAAAATTATCTGCACAGACACCCTGAAGTGGAAGAAAAATGCAGTAATGGAGGAAATTTAGAATTTTACACCACTGATGATGCAACAGATTTTTCGCAGAAAGCTAAAATATTCTTCGGGAAAGAATTGATGGCCAAACATATAAAAGTTGATAAAAAATAGGCGGTACTAGGATCGCCTATTTTTATCTATTTTGCAACGCAATAGCGTATAATTTCATTTGCTTCACCATGGATAGTAAACCATTGGCACGAGTGGGCGACAAATGCTCTTTCAAGCCTATCTGGTCAATAAAGTATAAATCAGCGTCCACGATCTCTTTAGCGGTATGTCCGGATAGTACTTTTACCATCAAACTCACCAATCCCTTTGTGATGACCGCATCTGAATCGGCTTTGAAAAATACTTTTCCATCGATTACTTCGGGATACAACCAAACTTTGGACTGACATCCTTTGATAATAAATTGATCGGTCTTATATTTTTCATCGATTAGAGGCACCTCTTTTCCCAATTGGATGATGTATTCATATTTTTCCATCCAATCGCCATAAAAAGCAAAATCCTCTATTAACTCGTCTTGTATTTCGTTTATTGTCATTTTTATACTAACATATTAACCGCACGATTCAATCCGGCTATAAAATTATCTATATCGTCCTTGGTATTGTATACGGCCAAACTCGCGCGCACGGTACCGGGAATACCAAACTGATCCATCACGGGTTGTGCACAATGATGTCCTGTGCGCACAGCAATACCTAACTTATCCAAAATAACTCCTATATCGTATGGATGTATCCCTTCGACCACAAAAGACAATACAGATGACTTATGAGCAGCCTCTCCGATAAGTTTTACTCCTGGAATATCCTTGATTTTAGCAGTTGCATATGCCAATAATTCATCTTCATATGCCTTGATATTGTCTATTCCCAATTCGTTGATGTAATCAATCGCTGCAGACAGACATATACCGGCCTCAATATTGGGTGTTCCTGCTTCAAACTTGAACGGTAATTCATTATATGTCGTTTTCTCAAAAGTAACCTCTTTGATCATATCACCGCCACCTTGGTAAGGAGGCATAGCATTCAGCAGATCTTTTTTACCGTAAAGCACACCTACACCTGTAGGTGCATACATTTTATGGCCCGAGAAAGCTAAAAAGTCTACATCCAATTTTTGTACGTCAATCGGCAAATGCTGAATACCTTGTGCAGCATCCACCAAAACCGGAACATTATGAGCGTGTGCTAAATCAATGATTTCCTTTGCCGGATTAATGGTACCCAGGGCGTTTGAAACATACGTCACAGATACCAGCTTGGTTTTCGCGGATAATAGATTGGCATAAGCATCCATATCCAACTCCCCTTGTGCATTCATGGGAATGACACGCAATACCGCTCCTTTTTCCTCACACAGCATTTGCCAAGGCACAATATTGGAGTGATGCTCCATCGCCGAGATAATGATTTCGTCACCTTCATGAATGAATGCCTTACCATAACAAGTAGCCACTAGATTAATACTATCTGTGGTACCTTTGGTAATGATCACTTCGAAATCCTCCTTTGCATTGATAAATTCCTGCACCTTACGGCGGGTTACTTCAAATGCATCAGTAGATATTTGACTCAAATAATGTACACCCCGGTGCACATTTGAATTCATGTCACTGTAATAGTTGCTGATAGCATCTATCACAACTTTTGGCTTTTGGGTTGTCGCGCCATTGTCCAGGTAAACCAAAGGCTTTCCATTTACTTCTCGTCGAAGAATAGGGAAATCAGCACGTACTTTTTGTATATCGATTTTTTCCAATTTCAGTTTCAAAAATATAGACACAAAGGTAACACATCTCCAAAACAATTAGATACTTTTAAATGTATTCTTTAAGTAAAAGATGTGCAATCTATTAGTTTTTGATAGCCGATAATGCTCTTTTTATTAATTTCCGGATACATATTTTAATTTTATACATACCTTTGTACTAATTATGCAAGAATTACCATTAAATATTCCGGAAGGATCTCGGAAAGAAGTAATGACTTATTTAGAGCCTTATATGCTCAATGAAATGAGTGAGTACTTAAAACCCGTAGAAGAAATGTGGCAACCCGCTGATTTTCTTCCTGATTCTTCTAGAAGTACTTTCTTTGAAGAAGTGCGTGACTTACAAGAAAGTGCGAAAGAACTCCCTTATGATCTTGTGGCAGTATTAATTGGTGACACCATTACCGAGGAAGCGCTCCCTACTTATGAATCATGGTTGACTATGGTAGAAGAGGTAGATAAGAATGAGCAAGGTGGATGGATGAAATGGGTACGTGCGTGGACTGCCGAAGAGAATAGACACGGCGACCTACTGAATAAATACCTTTATCTATCCGGCAGAATCAATATGCGTGAGTTCGAAATGAGTACACAACATTTGATTGCTGATGGTTTTGATATTGGTACAGGAGCAGATCCTTACCGTAATTTTATATATACCTCCTTCCAAGAATTAGCAACAAATGTCTCCCATAGACGTGTAGCTGGTATCTCAAAGAAAAGTGGTGATAAATTATTGGCCAAAATGTGTGGTGTAATCGCTGCTGATGAAGCGCGTCACGCCAAAGCATATATGTCTTTTATTTCCAAAGCTTTTGAAGTAGATCAAAGCGAAGTTATGTTAGCTTTTGAAGATATGATGCGTAAGAAAATCGTGATGCCTGCACATTTTCTAAGACAATCTGGGGAAGCAAAAGGTGGAGCATTCGCGCATTTCTCTGATGCAGCGCAACGTATAAATGTATATACCGCCATTGATTACGTCGATATTTTGAAAGAATTGATCGCCGAATGGAAAATTGATCAAATCTCAGGTCTTAACGAACAAGGTGAAAAGGCCCGTGATTATTTAATGAAATTACCCGATCGTCTGCTCCGTTTGGCGGATCGAATCAAAGTTCCCGAATTGGAATACAAATTCAAATGGATATACGGATAATACAAAATAAAAATAAAACGCTCTATCAAAAATGATAGAGCTTTTATTTTTAGTAGCCTCGTTAAATTTTACTCAAAACTGACAACCAATTATTCATTTCTGCTGTTAATTATTAAATAATATTTTGTCCGGTATCGCAAAAGTGTATTATTTACACTAAGATATTGTTAATCAAACAACCAAAAATAGGCTGATAATCGTATTTTGGTGATTTTTAGATAAAATAATGAATAAAGTATTGAAAAATTGTTATTGAAATCTCTTAATTTTTTAGGATATTTGCATTCAATTTTAGAGAAAAAATTAAACAAACTAGCGATATGTTATTGAATCGTTCTGAACGTTCTTTCCCTCGTGTTATCATAATTGGTGGCGGATTCGGAGGTGTTGAAGTAGCAAGAAAATTAAAGGATAAAGAAGTAGAAGTGTTGTTGATAGATCGTAACAACTTCCATACTTTCCAGCCGCTTATGTACCAAGTTGCTACAGGTACCCTTGCAGCGGATTCGATCTCCTTCCCTATTCGCAAGATGTTCAAAAATCAACATAATTTCAAATTCCGTCTTGCGGATGTGTTGCATATTGACAATGATAAGAAAGAAGTACATACATCCGTCGGAACATATGATTATGACTATCTAGTAGTCGCTTCGGGAGCTACGAGCAACTTCTTCGGAAACCAAGAAGTAGAGAAAAACTCGCTACCGATGAAAAGTATCCAAGAAGCATTGAATATCAGAAGCTATGTATTGCAAAATCTAGAAAAAGCAGTTTTATTGAAAAATGCTTCAGATCGTGCTCCATATCTAAATTTCGTGATCGTAGGTGGTGGTCCTACTGGTGTAGAACTATCAGGCGCAATTGCCGAAATCCAACTTCATGTCTTGAAAAAAGACTATCCGGAGCTTTCGGTAAATGAAATGAAAGTATATATCGTAGAAGGTACAGGAAAAGTGCTAGGCGCATTATCCGAAAAATCATCCCGCGACGCAGAGAAATATCTGAAAGAATTGGGCGTAACCGTACTAACGAATACACAAGTAACAGGGTACGATGGCGAAACGATCACTTTCAACAATGGCGAGAGCATCAAAACGAAAACAGTAATCTGGGGTGCAGGTGTAAAAGGCCAATTCCCTGGAGGTATTGATGCATCGATTATCGAAAGAGGTAACCGCATTCGTACAAATGGACAGTGTCAAGTCGAAGGAATGGAAGGTGTGTACGCTATTGGTGACGTAGCTGCTATGATTACAGAAGAAACGCCTAGAGGACTTCCAGGTGTAGCACCTGCCGCGCAGCAACAAGGAACGTACGTAGCGAAACATATCATCAATATTCTTTCTAACAAACCAAATACAGAGAATTTCAAATATTTCGACAAAGGTTCGATGGCGACAATCGGTCGTAACAGAGCTGTAGTGGATTTAGGTAAATTACACATGAATGGTTTCGTTGCTTGGATGGTGTGGATGTTTGTTCACTTAATGTCGATATTCGGTTTCCGTAATAAAATGGTAACATTTGTAAATTGGGCAATCAAATTCTGGACTAAAAACTCCGGCGTACGTCTTATCGTTGACAAGTACGAGCGTCCTTCTGAAGAGAAACAAGAGCAAGCTGCCCTATAAAAACAAGCCTGTATTAAAACAAACAATAAATCGTAAATGTCGGTAATGAAAATTGCCGACATTTTTTTATTTAGTACTTTTGATAATAAAACAAAACGATTATGGATAATAAAGCGATAGCACGTGCATTCAAACTTTGTGGACAATTAATGGAATTATTTAATGAAAATCCATTCCGCACCAAAGCCATGGCCAGTGCCTCGTTCAAGATAGATAAGCTTCCTTTTGCGGCAGCTCATGCTTCTTTGGAAGAATTAAGCGCACAACAAGGGATAGGCAAAAGTACCGCCGAAAGAATCAAACAGGTCATCAGCACCGGATCCTTTCCTGAATTGGATCAATTGATCGCCAAAACACCTGCAGGCATTTTAGAAATGCTAAAAATAAAAGGTCTTGGTCCTAAGAAAATACAGATTATCTGGAATGACTTAGAAATCGAATCTGTAGGTGAGCTCTATTACGCATGTAATGAAAATAGATTGGTAGAAGCCAAAGGCTTCGGGTTGAAAACACAAGAAGACATTAAAAAAGCTATTGAGTTTGCTCTAGATAATCAAGGGTGGTTTCACTATGCCAAAGTACTTCCATTTGCTCGGCAAACTTTAGAAGCTTTGCTTCAGAACATCTCCCCTTTCCAACTCGAATATACAGGTGAATTTAGAAGAAAGTGCGAAGTATTACAACAGGTAGAACTTATAACCGATGCACCCTTGCCTGCATTAGAAAAAGCAATAAGGGATCTTCAATATGAATCTCAAATTGAAACCAAAGATAATCAGGTGTCATTCACCGATGCCAATGCTTGTCCGTTTGTCGTGTACAGTACGGAGCATTTTGCTCAAGACTTGCTATTGACCACAGGATCTGCGCCGCATCTCGAGCAGCTACAACAAATTTCTTCTCCCCTTCCACATGGAACCGATGAAAAAGATATTTATGCGCAACTCGGATTAGCGTACATCGAACCCGAACTACGCGAAGGTATGGATGAAGTCCAATTAGCAAAGGAAAATGCGCTGCCGCAGCTGATCACTTTCGAAGATTTAAAAGGCACTTTGCACAATCACTCCACGTATTCTGATGGTGTACACACATTAGCCGAAATGGCGCGTTATTGTAAAGAAAATCTAGGATTGAAGTATCTCGGTATCTGTGATCACTCGAAAACCGCCGTTTACGCCAATGGATTAAGTGTAGATCGCGTAGCTCAGCAATGGGCAGAAATTGATGCTTTAAATCAACAGCTGGCACCATTCAAAATATTTAAAGGAATTGAATCCGATATCCTTTCGGACGGCTCATTGGATTATCCAGATGAAATACTAGCCCAGTTTGATTTTGTAGTGGCTTCGGTACATAGCAATCTCAAGATGGACGAACAGAAAGCCACTGCAAGGCTGATTAAAGCTATTGAAAATCCATATACTACTATTTTGGGCCATCCTACAGGACGTCTGCTGCTTTCCCGGGCAGGATACCCATTGGATTTCAAAAAAATCATTGATGCTTGTGCGTCCAACAAAGTAGTCATTGAGATCAATGCAAATCCATTACGTTTGGATTTGGACTGGAGGTGGCACCGTTATGCCTTAGAAAAAGGTGTTTTACTATCCATCAATCCCGATGCCCACCGTACGGAAGGATTACTGGATATGCATTATGGGGTTTTTGTGGGACGCAAAGGCGGTCTTTCTGCGGACAAATGTCTTAACGCCTTTTCATTAGAACAGATAACCGATTATTTCAATAGTAAAAAATAAATTCAACGAACGATTGACCATGAAAGTATTTATATCCCGAAATATCCCAACTGCTGCGATAGATGTATTAAAAGAATACGGTTTAGACGTACGTATCAATGTAGAGAATAAACATTTAACACAAGAAGAACTCATTCAAGAATGTCAAGATGTAGATTTACTATTGAATGTAGGACATGCAGATTTGGATAAGCATTTTCTCGAATCCTGTAAACACCTCAAAGGTATCGCTCTAGCTTCTGTCGGATATGACCATGTGGACTTACAGACGGCTACTGCCCTGCGCATTCCGGTATCTAACACGCCCGGTGTGCTCAGTGGTGCCACGGCAGATGTTGCGTTACTATTGATGCTAGCTGTCTCCCGTAAAGCATTTTCGCGCGCCCATGAAGTGCGTGAAGGCAAGTGGAAAGATTTTGAATTTATGCAGGATTTGGGCATCGAACTCAATGGAAAGACATTGGGAATATACGGCCTAGGCCGTATCGGACTGGAATTAGCGAAAAAGGTTAAAGCAGCATACAATATGAATATCATATATTACAACCGTAGCCGTAATTTGGAAGCCGAAAAATTAGTAGGTGCGCGCTATGTCAATTTCGATGACCTATTATCCCAATCGGATGTGGTTTCACTGCATACCAATCTCTCTGCTGAAACGCAATACAGATTCAATAAGGATGCCTTTAGACGAATGAAAAAATCGGCTATTTTAATCAATACGGCACGAGGCAAAGTAGTTCATGAGAAGGACTTGATAGAAGCATTGCAACTGGGCGAAATCTGGGGAGCAGGACTGGATGTCAGCGATCCCGAACCGATGTCCTCAAGCAATCCTTTGTTGGACATGCCTAATGTATGCGTGCTTCCGCATATCGGTTCAGCAACAATAGAAACTCGTACCCAGATGGCCATCATGGCGGCCAATAATCTGATTGCAGCAAAAAATAGTAATCCGATGATGCAAATTGTAAATAAGGAAGTATATTTATAATACATATAACAACTATAAACCTTATCCCTTAAGATCCTAAACATTTTGCTGATATGAAGATTATAAATTATATCATTTTATTTCTTATTGCACTCAGCTATAGCTGTACTTCGCAAAGCACCGAGCCTAATACCCTCTCCGAGAAGGAGAAAAATGACGGTTGGGATTTGCTATTCAACGGCAAAGATCTGAGTGGATGGCACTTGTACAACAGCAACGCTAACCAATCAGCATGGGTTGTCAGCAAGGGTATACTGTACTGTGACCCCAATAGTGAAGAGAATAGACGCGACTTGGTTTCTAATGAAGAGTATGAGAATTATGAGCTGAAGTTTGAATGGCAATTGGAGAAAGAAGGCAATAGTGGAATATTTATAAACGTAAAAGAAGATACCGCTATCGCACAAACCTACTTCAGTGGCCCGGAATACCAACTATTGGAGGATAGTCATATGGACTTTAATCTTCCTCTGAAAAAATCGGGCTGTCTTTATAATTTCACACCGCAGCTTAATGCTGTACGTACAAAAATGCGTGGTGACTGGAATGAGTCACGCATAATCCAAAAAGATGGTGTTATCGAATTTTACTTGAATGGACATCAAACAG
>JBMDWK010000059.1:0-41148 GCA_048595255.1 Sphingobacterium sp.
CGGACCAGAAGCGTATCCTCCGACACCGACTGCGACGTCAGCCTTAAAATCTTTTATAATGCTCCTTGCTTTCAAAAGACTCTTTACCATTTTGAAAGGCAACGCTATATTTTTCAACAGTGAAGAACGATTGAAACCCTGGATATCCAATCCAATGATACTATATCCTGCTGCAGGCACCTTCTCCATCTCCATCTTCCCATTCGCACCCACAAACAAAATCTCAATATCTGGTTCCACACGGCGCAGCGCATTTGCTATTGCAATCGCAGGAAAGATATGCCCTCCTGTTCCCCCTCCACTTATAATTACCTTATGCGCCATGATATATTTAATTAAACAGTACCTACTACCACTTTTTTAGGAGTTTTGGGCGCTGTGATTGACCCTTCTTGCAACTCCTCTTTATTTTTTAATTCCTCAATACTTCTGCTTACGGACAGAATAATCCCTAAAGCCACACTGGTGAACAAAATCGAAGTACCACCCATACTCACCAACGGCAATGGAACACCCGTCACTGGACCAAGTCCCACGGCCACCGCCATATTGGCTAATGCTTGTATCGTCAGACTAAACCCTAATCCTGCCGCCAGAAAAGCTCCAAATGCACGCGGACTCAGGGTCACTATTCGAATGACACGATACATCAGCGCTAGGTAAAGGAAAATCAAGATGACTCCACCTATGGTACCATATTCCTCGATGATTATAGCAAAAATAAAATATGAATAAGGATGCGGCAATACATTGCGCTGTACACTATTACCTGGTCCCTTACCAAATAATCCGCCTGTCGCTATTGCGATCTTCGCATTATTAGCTTGGAAATTTTTATCGTCTTGGAAGGGTACAGTTACTGCCGAACCATCCACCTGCTCTGTCTTAAAGAAACCTTCGATACGACTGAAATAGGTTGCACGACGTGGCCCCACAGAAATAACTAACAATCCTAATACGCCAACTCCAAGTGACACTATAGCAATTTGCTTAAAAGAAACCCTTCCTATAAGCAACAATAGTATACTGGTGCCAAAAAGCATCAGCGCAGTAGAAAGATTGGCCCAAGCAATAAGCACGAATACGAGACATACGGTGCCCATAATCGGAATAAACGATTTTTTCAGATCCTTGATTTCATGCGCTTTGTGTGATAGCATACGAGCCAAAAAAGTGACCAATGCTAATTTAGCCAAATCCGAAGTCTGAAATGTCTGATTAATAACCGGAATAGTGACCCAACGGGATGCCTCATTCACCGAACTACCAAAAACCAACGTGTAAAACAACAAAGGTATCGTAATACCCATTAATATTTTGGATATGCCAGCGTACCATCGATAATCAAGTTTATGCGACAAATACATCAAAACCAAGCCAACTGCGATAATTGCAAAGTGCTTAATCAGATACATTTCTGTGCCTTTGCCCTCTTTATAAGCCAAAGTACCTACAGAACTGTATACAGCGAGCAAAGACCATCCTGATAAAATTATCACGATAATCCAGATCCACTTATCACCTCTCAGTTTTGAAAAAATTTGTTCCATAAACCAGTATTTTTATAGAGCCATTACTGCCTCTTTGAATTTATCACCTCTTTCTTCGTAATTTTTGAACCAGTCAAAACTTGCGCATGCGGGTGACAGCAATACAGTATCACCTTTTGTTGCAAGATGTGAAGCCATATTCACGGCATCTTCCATGGATGAACTATTGACGATAACCTCTACTTCATCTTCGAAAGCATCATGAATACGTGAAGTATCTTTACCTATGCAGATGATGGCTTTCACCTTTTGGCGTACTAAATCACGTAGCATTTCGTAATCATTACCTTTATCCACTCCGCCTAACAATAGGACGATGTTTGGAGAGAAACTTTCTAACGCGTACCACACTGAATTTACATTCGTTGCCTTGGAATCATTGATGTAATTCACTCCGCCAATAAGGGCTACATGCTCTAGTCGGTGCGAGATATTTACATATGAGCCCATGCTTTCTTTCATGCTCTGATTGCGCAACTCTTGCACTTTGGCAATTAAACCAGATGCCATATTATTATAGACATTGTGCTTTCCTTGTAATGATAACTCTTCAATATTCATCTCAAACTCGTCTCTATTAGGTATGTTAATTTTCAAATTGTTGTTTTCATCTACAAAAGCACCCACTGTTAGCTCCTGCATTTGTGATATAGGTAACTGCTGTGCCTGTATCTGAAATCTCGGTAATGCATTTACCGTTTCTTCATCATCCATGCAGTAGATAAAGTAATCTTCTGCACGTTGATTTTGAATCATTCTGAATTTTGAATTCACATAATTCTCCATCTTATATTCATAGCGATCCAGATGATCCGCTGTAATATTTAATATCACCGCTATATCGGCGCGGAAATGGTACATGTCATCCAACATGAAGCTGGATATTTCCAACACATAAGTATCGAAAGATGACCGAGCTACTTGCAAAGCAAAGCTTTTACCGATATTGCCAGCTAAACCGACATTAAGCCCTGCCTTTTGTAGCATGTAATAAGTCAACATCGTAGTCGTTGACTTACCATTTGATCCTGTAATACAAATCAATTTTGCATCCGTATACTGTGCGGCAAACTCGATTTCTGAAATCACCGGTATACCCAAAGAACGTAGCTTCTTAATCAACGGCGCCTTCTCTGGTATGCCCGGACTTTTCACGACGATAGCCGCATTCAATATCATCTCCTCCGTATGTTGACCAGATTCGAAGACTATTCCTTCTTCCTCCAATTGCGCCTGATACGAATCTGCGATAACACCCATATCTGACACAAAAACATCAAAGCCTTTTTCCTTACCCAAAATCGCGGCACCCACACCACTTTCTCCAGCGCCAAGAATCACCAATCGTCCCGTTTGTGGGTAATATGTATGTGCTATATTTCCCATGCTATCTTACTTTCAGAGTTACGATGGTCAAAATCGCTAGTATTACACCTACGATCACAAATCGAGTTACAATCTTCGCTTCGTGATATCCCTTTTTTTGATAATGATGATGCAAAGGAGACATTAGAAATATCCGTCTTCCTTCACCATATTTTTTCTTTGTGTACTTGAAATAAGAAACCTGCATGATCACGGAAAGGTTCTCAATCAAAAACACACCACATAATACCGGAATCAATAATTCTTTACGAATCAATATCGCAAAAGCAGCAATGATACCACCAATAGCCAGAGATCCCGTATCCCCCATAAATACCTGTGCAGGGTAAGCATTGTACCACAAGAAACCTGTGCACGCGCCCACAAATGCGCCCGCAAAAATCACTAGCTCCCCAGAATTCGGGATATACATGATATTTAAGTAGTCCGAAAAAATAATATTACCCGATACATACGCCAAAATCGCTATCGTAATACCTATTATGGCTGATGTTCCGGTGGCCAGCCCATCTATTCCATCGGTGATATTGGCGCCATTGGACACCGCCGTCACAATGAAAACCACCACAACCAAGAATAATCCAAACGTAGCCCAAGGATTATCAATCCCTAGCACTGTCAATACTTTAGCATAGTCAAACTCATTATCCTTATAGAAAGGAATATTGGTTTTTGTTGACTTTACATTATCTGCATATATAGTTTCTCCCGTATTGGGGTTGATAACAATCTCAACGGGTTTGTCCGAACTCGGATCGTGCACTTGTTCACGGACAACTATATCAGGATGAAAGTACATGGCGAAGGCAATAAGTACGCCTAGGCCGACTTGGCCAATTACTTTGAATTTGCCCGCTAATCCTTCTTTATTTTTTTTGAATACCTTAATGTAATCATCCAAAAATCCTATTGCTCCCATCCACAAGGTCGTCACAACCATGATGATGATGTAAATATTATCCAGCTTAGCAAACAATAAGGTAGGAATCAATATACCCGCAATAATGATAAGACCACCCATAGTTGGTGTACCTTGCTTCGTCTTTTCGCCCTCAAGGCCCAAGTCACGAACAGTCTCACCAATTTGTTTTTTATGTAATAATTGAATCAATCGACTACCAAATACCGTTGTAATAATGAGAGACACAATGACTGCCATCGCAGTACGAAAGGAGATGTATTGGAATAATCCAGACCCTGGTAATTTCCAATCTTCTTGTAGCCAATCAAATAAATAATATAACATCGAATTTCTTATTGTTCGTTAAATGTTTTTTCCAACTCTTCTCTATCATCAAAATGATGACGCACTCCATTTATCTCCTGATACTTCTCATGTCCCTTGCCAGCAACCAGTACAATATCTCCAGGATTTGCCAAGTGACACGCGGCACGTATAGCTTCACGACGGTCAGTTATGCTGAATGTATTTTTCTTCTTATCGACTTCAACCCCAGCTTCCATATCTTTGATGATACCTATAGGATCTTCAGTACGTGGATTATCCGAAGTAATAATCAGCTTATCGCTGTATTTCAAGGCTACTTTCGCCATTTCCGGTCTTTTCGTTTTATCCCTATCGCCGCCGCATCCTAATACGGTAATAATCTGCTGCCCTACATTGCGAAGGTCTTTAATTGTTTCCAATACATTTTCTACAGCGTCTGGTGTATGTGCATAATCCACAATCCCAACGATACCATTCCCCGAACGAATGGTCTCAAAACGACCTTCTGCACCTGATATTTCACTTAATGCAACCAATACTTTGGAAGTCTCTTGCTCCAACAAAATTGCCGTTGCATACACAGCCAACAAATTATAAGCATTGAATCCGCCCACTAGTTTGACCCAAAGCTCATGCGTATCGATGTGCAACAGCATACCATCAAAGTGGGATTCCAAAACCTTAGCTTTGAAGTCTGCCATATTTTGAAGTCCATAAGACTTACGGTGTGCAATTGTATTTTGCAACATGATAGATCCATTCTTGTCATCTACATTCGTTAAAGCAAAAGCAAAACCATCCAAGTCATCAAAAAACTTTTTCTTTGCTTTGATATAATTATCGAACGTACCATGGAAATCCAAATGATCGTGCGTAATGTTTGTGAAAATTCCACCTGCAAACCTCAAACCTACTATCCGTTGTTGGACTACGGCATGAGAACTCACCTCCATGAAACAATAGTCACACCCATCATCCACCATTTGGCGAAGCAACTTATTAAGCGCAACCGGATCCGGCGTAGTATGTGTCGCAGGTATAATCGCGGAACCAATACGATTTTCGACCGTAGAAAGTAACCCGACATGATAACCTAGCTGTTGAAACAAATTAAAAAGCAAAGTGGCTACAGTAGTCTTGCCATTGGTGCCCGTCACGCCAACCAGTTTTAAAGACTGTGAAGGATTATCGTAAAAATTACCCGCAAGAATCCCTAAAGCATATGCACTATCCCCCACTTGGATATATGTCACAAACGGGTTAACGGTTTCCGGAATATCTTCCACCACAACTACAGATGCATTGTTTTCTATTGCTGTAGATAGAAATAAATGTCCATCCGTATGTACACCGCGCACGGCCACAAAAAGAGTTCCTCGTTGCACTTGTCTTGAGTCGAAAGCAATAGCTTCCACCTCCACGTCAAGTGAACCTAACACCTGCAATACAGGAATAGCGTGCAACAACTCTTTTAATTTCATATTAATTCAACTCTAGTGACACATTTGAACCTATCTTCAATCGCTGACCTGGCGCTAAGGATTGTGCAATAACCTTCCCTTTGCCTAGGATTTTTGCTTTGAAACCTGCATTCTCCATCGTGTAAATTGCATCTACCAAGCCCATTCCTTTAACATTAGGCACTACCCCCTCTTTTATATTTCCTTCCATGAATGGAAAGCCTTTTTGCGATACCGCCGAATCCCCTTGACTGATAGCATTCCAATTTTGAGGACTAATGCCTAAAGCTTGGTATACCTTTGTCGAAGCTTCTTTCGAACCGTTCAACGTTAGCGGCGTACGCACACCCGCAGTATTGACTTTTTTATTAGCAAACGTTCCCTGTAATTTCAGATCATTCGCATAAACCATATCCGCTAGTTCTTTAAAAACAGGACCAGCAACCGAACCTCCATAATATCCATTACGTGGATTACGAATCACCACAATCATCGAATATCTCGGATTCTCAGCAGGGAAATAACCCGCAAAAGAAGATTGATAGCGTCTAGCTCCATACCCTCTCGCATTGTCTGCCATTTGCGCAGTACCCGTTTTACCACCAGCAGTATACAGCGGACTTGTCAAGCGTTTACCCGTTCCCTCAATCATTACCCCTTCCAGCATCCCTCTGACCTTACTAATAGCTTCTGGTGATGCCATCTGTTTGTTGATGACTCTTGCTTCGAATCGCTCTACTGTATTACCCAGGTGACGTATTTCACGCACGAACAATGGCGCTATCAGCTTTCCGTTGTTTGCTACGCCATTATACAATGTCAATGTCTGCAATGGTGTCAACAATAATTCATAACCATAAGCCATCTGTATCAATGACAATTTACTCCAAGATCTATTTTTTGGCGTCTTAACCACAGGTATGCCTTCACCTGGAATCTGCAAGTGCAAAGGCTCATGCAGGCCCCAGCTATGTAATTTTGACGTGTATTTACTTGGATTACTCCCGTAATGTGTATTAATCAACTTTGTTATAGCCACATTTGAAGATTCCTCAAAAGCTTCTTTCACCGTCACAATAGACTTTTTAGGCGCATGAGAATCTCGAATTGTATGCGACGGAACCTTATATGTACCGTTTCCAATGTCTACAGTTGTTGAAGTATCTATCAATCCATCATCCAATGCTGCTAAGTATGAAGCTAATTTAAATGTAGATCCCGGATCCGCCCTTTGTGCAATTGCATAATTGAATTTCTCCCGATACTCGCCATCCTTGTCTTTAGTAAAGTTGGCAATCGCACGAATCTCCCCCGTTTGCACTTCCATTAGGATCACACAGCCCTCATCTGCATTGCTGATTTTCATCTGCTTACCCAACGCACGCTGCGCCATATCCTGCATATTCACGTCGATTGTCGAGATAATATCCGAACCATCTACAGGAGCAACCTCTACCTCACGATTTAACGGCACCCACACACCTCCAGCAATACGTTGCATCATCTGTGCGCCGCTTTTGCCTTCGATATAATCGCCATACGCCCCTTCTAATCCCACTCTGAATTCGTCGTTTTTATAACCTATCGTCCGTGCCGCTAGATTCGTAAACGGAAGAATTCTTTTATTTTGCCTCACAGCTACTAAGCTGCTCGAATATCTTCTTTTACCCTCCCGGAATGTTTTGAACAGCGGAAAAGTCTTTAACACTTTCAAATCTTGATGCGAAACAGCTCTCTTGAGCAATACATAACGCTGTTTTTTATTGCGCGCCTCCTTCAGTACCACCAAATATTGACGTGCCGATTTATCTTTAAAGAACGAAGAAAGCTTGGCCGCCAGCGAATCCACTTTATTATTGAACACATCACTGTGCTCTGCTGGAATAGACATCGCGTCAAAGCGTATTTCATATTCCGGCACCGAAGTAGCCAGCAAACTTCCATCAACCGAGTAAATATTTCCTCTCGCCGCTTCCACCACACGCTCTTGTATAGTTAAGCTATCCGCAATGTTACGCCATTTATCACCATCCACATATTGCAAGTGAAGGAGCTTGGCAAAAACCGCCAAAGCACCAAATACCATGAGCCCAAAAGCCAAGTACACACGTACCAATATGGATTTTCTGATATTCACTCTTTAATTATGTTTATTTAAGTTCTTTCACTACTTCCAATTTAATTGGTGGTTCGGTCCGTTCCTTCAACCCAAGCGTATCTGCACGCTTCGCAATCTCCGACTGTGTCGTCAACTTCATCAACTCTGCAGATAAAGACTTATAGTCCCACCCCAGCTCTTTCACATCACGTCCCAATCGATCAATTTCCCTCACCGTACGCTCTGCCATGTGTCTATTCGAGATATACAACAAGCCCAAAAAAGCCAAAAAAGCTACAAAAGGCAGATTTCGCGCCACCAAATAGGTAGACAAAAGAGACGAGGAAAACAGATTACGCAGAAAACTGCGTGTCTCTTCCACTTTCTCTTCCACCGACTCAGAAATCTCCTCTTGAACGTCTTCGCTCAGTTCTTGGCCACGTAATGTATTTCTTCTCGACACAATACCTCCAGTTATTGGTTCACTTTTTCGGCGACACGCAACTTGGCGCTTCGCGAACGATTATTTCTTTGCAGCTCTTCTTCAGAAGCTGTAATGGCTTTACGCGTAATCACACGCAAAGGCTTAATTTCATTACCAAAAAAATCTTTCTCTACCTCACCCTTAAACTTTCCTTTAAGCATGAAATTCTTCACCAACCTATCTTCCAAAGAATGATAAGACATGATCACCAAACGACCATGCTCTTTGAGCACCGAGATACTTTGCATCAAAAATTCCTGCAAAGCCTCTAGCTCTTTATTCACCTCAATACGCAAAGCTTGAAATACCTGCGCATGATATTTATGTTCCTTTCCTCGCGGAACCATCTTTTTTATCACCTCTTTCAACTCCGCAACGGTATTGATTTCTTGACTCAATCGAGCCGTCACAATAGTTTTTGCCAACGACTTCGCGTTCTGCACCTCACCATACATCCCAAATATGCGATGCAATTCCTCTTCCGGATAGGTATTCAAAACCTTACGCGCATCCAAATCAGAAACCTGATCCATCCGCATATCCAAATCCGCATCAAAGCGGATAGAAAAACCCCGCTCAGCATCGTCAAACTGATGTGATGACACACCTAGATCTCCCAAGATGCCGTCAACCTCCTTCACACCTTCTAGACGCAAGTAATTTTTCAAAAAACGAAAATTCTGATGCACCAACAAAAACCTCGAATCATCAATTGAATTATTGATTGCATCCGGATCTTGATCAAAAGCAATCAACCTTCCCTTAGGACCCAAACGTTTCAATATCTCCCGAGAATGACCTCCTCCACCGAAAGTAACGTCGACATATACACCATCAGGTTTTATCGCCAACGCATCCATACACTCCTCCAGCATCACAGGAACATGATACACTTGCTCATCAGACATTGATACCTCCTTCTAAATCAAAATCACCCATTACAGACTCCGCCAAATCCGAAAAATCCTCCTCCGAAATGGCACTCATCTTTTCTTCATACTTCGCTTTCGACCACAATTCAACTTTACTTAGATTACACACCAACACCAATTCCGAACCCACCTCCGCATAATCCAAAAGCACCTTCGGCAAAAGAACACGTCCAGCTGAATCCAACAGCAATTCCGTAGCACCACTTGTGAACTTGCGCACAAAATCACGGTTTTTGGCTTGAAACTGATTTAATCTGGACAACTGCGACAACAACTTATTCCACTCGGCACGTGTATAAATCACCAAATTCCCATCGAAGCCACGATTCACAACAAGCCCTTCACGCTCCACATCAGGCAACTGACGCTTGAGCGCTGCAGGAACCACCATTCTACCTTTGGCGTCCAACTTGCATTCGTACTCTCCGATTAAAAAATTCATTGCTAGTCTATACTGCTAATCAAAATTAATGTAAAAGTATACACTTTCTCCCACATACTCCCACTTTCCCCCACAAAAAAGTTTTCCACATCAATTTTCTACTACAATCAAGAGCAAAAAAACCTGCAAAAGAGCCTAACAGAAGGCCCTTTTATTGATTTTCAGCAAGTTGAGAAATATGCTTTTTTCCCAAAAAAACACCATAATTTTTTAAGATTTGGAACGAAAAAGAGTCGAATTTTGTCAAAATTTAGTGTACAGTGGGACAAAGTGGAGCAGTATATAAGTAAGCAAAATCTTCGAATTTCTAACTAGATCCAGCGCAGTTTTTATTATACAATTGGATTCGTTATTGTCCTTCAAAACAAATAATTTTGTAACAAATATTTTCGACTAGTTTAAATATGTATAGAAGTCATAATTGCGGCGAACTTCGAATGGCCGATGTAAATAAAGAAGTAACACTAGCTGGTTGGGTTCAAAAATCTCGCGATAAAGGATTTATGATTTGGGTGGACCTGCGCGATCGCTACGGCATTACACAATTGATATTTGATGAAGCCCGTACCGAAGCCAGCGTCATGCAATTAGCAAAGTCTCTAGGTCGTGAGTTTGTCATACAAATAAAAGGAACTGTCATCGAGCGAGAGTCCAAAAACAAAAATATTACAACCGGAGAAGTCGAGGTCTTAGTCACAGAACTTACCATTCTTAACGAAGCACAACTTCCTCCTTTCACAATTGAAGATGATACCGACGGCGGTGAAGACATCCGTATGAAATACCGTTATTTGGATATTCGTCGTAATCCGGTTAAAAACAGCCTGTTGTTTCGTCATAAAGTAACGCAAGAAGTGCGTAATTATCTTTCCAATTTAGATTTCTGCGAGGTTGAAACGCCTTATTTGATCAAATCTACGCCCGAGGGTGCGCGCGATTTTGTGGTGCCTTCACGTATGAATCCGGGTCAGTTTTACGCTTTGCCTCAATCGCCACAAACCTTCAAGCAATTGTTGATGGTGGGCGGAATGGATAAATATTTCCAGATTGTGAAATGTTTCCGTGACGAAGATTTACGTGCCGACCGTCAGCCGGAATTTACACAAATCGACTGCGAAATGTCATTCATCGAACAAGAAGATATCTTAAATGTATTCGAAGGCTTGACGCGTCATTTATTGAAAAAAATCCATAACATCGAAGTAGAGAAATTTCCTCGCATGACATTCGATGAAGCTATGCGTACGTACGGAAACGACAAACCGGATATTCGTTTTGGTATGAAGTTCGGTGAATTGAACGCAATTGCACAACATAAAGAATTCGCTGTTTTCAACTCAGCAGAATTGGTAGTGGGAATCGCTATCCCTGGTGCTGCAACATACACCCGTAAAGAAATTGATGCGTTGATTGATTGGGTAAAACGCCCACAAGTAGGTGCATCGGGAATGGTGTACGTAAAATGCGAAGCAAACAATCAATACAAATCTTCGGTAGATAAATTCTATGACCAAGAAGATTTAGCAAAATGGGCTGAAGCAACTGGAGCAAAAGAAGGTGATTTGATCTTGGTATTATCGGGGCCTGCTAACAAAACTCGAGCGCAGTTATCCGCATTACGTATGGAATTAGGTAACCGTATGGGATTGCGCAAACCAAACGAATTTGCTCCTTTGTGGGTAGTAGATTTTCCATTATTAGAGTGGGACGAAGAAACAGAACGCTTCCACGCGATGCACCATCCGTTTACATCACCAAAACCAGAAGATATGCACTTATTGGATACTGATCCTGGTAAAGTTCGTGCAAACGCTTACGATTTGGTATTGAACGGTAACGAAATCGGTGGTGGATCGATCCGAATTCACGATAAAGATATGCAAGCTTTAATGTTTAAGCATTTAGGATTTACGCAAGAGCAAGCGCAAGAGCAGTTTGGATTCTTAATGAATGCTTTCCAATTTGGCGCGCCACCTCACGGCGGTTTAGCCTTTGGTTTGGATCGATTGACAGCGATCTTAGGCGGACAAGAAACCATTCGCGATTTCATTGCATTCCCTAAAAACAATTCAGGACGTGACGTGATGATCGATGCACCTGCCACAATTGACAACGCACAATTAGATGAATTGAGTCTAGCATTGGCATTGAAAAACTAAATAAAATATTACGAATAATAGAAAAAGGCCAGTTCATAACTTGCCTTTTTCTAATTATAAGCCTATCACAAAATTTCTAAAAGCAAGAAATCCACCCAAGCCGAGTGAAATAAAAGGGTAACCTGTGTTTATTTTGGGCACATAGTCATATCCCATCTTTACGTTAATGACACCCAAATATTCTGCATATACGAAAGGACTAACTTTGATTTGATGTGGAAAATCGCGCGAAAGTTGAAAATTGTAGCCTGCTGTACTCCCTACCATCACAAAAAAATCCGACCGTTTTTCTTCCCAAAGCCGATAACCATACGTTGCCTGTGGCATAATACCGGACGGGGCATACTTATTTTTCGTTGTATAATCTACTCCCAACATGTATGCATGTGCTGATCTAGAAGATCCATCACCCAGGACATAATGTGCCACGGTTTGAAACATGACCTGTTTTTGGGCCTTTGCTCCCAAACTTAGGACTTGAGCGTCTAATGGCTTTGTGAATAAAACAAAACCCAAGCCCGTAAAAATCAACTGTATCACGCGTTACACAAATTAAATATAAGCTAAATATTTATTGCGCCCAAATTCTTCAAATAAATCTTCAAACCGAATACAATTTTGAGTACCCATATCACGCTATGTTGTTAAATATCTTATTTGTTTATTCTATGGAGTAAAAAATAGCAACTCACCAAACATTAACTCAGCAAATTACACTATATTTAAATGTTGGTTACTTAATAGCCAACATTTATTTTTGTAAGAGCATAAGTAGAGAAGCATGGCGCAAAATATTGCAGATAAATTTTTAGTAGACAGTACAAGTAAATCCTTTGACCTCCGTCACCGCGAAATCATTACCAATAACATGGATAAATACAACGCGGCATTCGAGCAGGGCAAAAACAAGTTTTTCGATTTGGAAAACACCAAGAAAAAAGCCAATCTAATCAAATGGCGTACGATCGAAAACTTGGATAAATACTTAGTCGATTTTGAAGCAAATTTTACAGCCAACGGAGGCAAAATTATTTGGGCGAATGACGCAGAAGAAGCACGGGAAGAGATTTGGAAAATTTTCGAGAAGCACAATGCGCGATCTGTAATTAAATCCAAATCGATGGCTACCGAAGAGATTGAACTTAATCATTTTCTCGAAAAAAAAGGCATTGAGCCCATCGAGAGTGATTTGGGCGAATACATCATTCAACTGTTGAATCACAAGCCCTATCACTTTGTTACGCCAGCTATGCACTTAAGTCTGGAAGATATTGCGAAGCTTTTCAACGAAAAATTCGGCACCCCCTTAGAAGCGACAGCAGAAGAGCTGACGATGAAAGCGCGCGAGCTCCTACGCGAAAAATACACAACGGCAGAAATTGGAATCACGGGCGCTAACTTTTTAGTTGCGGACACCGGTAGCATTGCCATCACCGAAAACGAGGGTAATGCGCGTCTGAGTACGACTTTCCCCAAAGTGCACATTGCCGTGGTGGGTATCGAAAAAGTCATACCTAGCATGACAGACTTGGACTTATTCTGGCCACTATTGGCTTCACATGGAACAGGCCAAAATCTTACAGTATACAATACGTTAATCAACGGTCCGCGCAAAGCCCAAGAAACAGACGGGCCAGAGGAAATGTATGTAGTATTATTGAATAATGGACGCACGAATGTATTAGAGAAAAAGGATCAACGGCAAGGTCTGTATTGTATACGCTGTGGTGCTTGTTTGAATGTCTGTCCAATTTATCAAAACATTGGTGGACATACCTACGAAACGACTTATCAAGGACCAATTGGATCATTGATATCACCGCATCTCAATGGCATGAAAGAATTCAAACACCTATCCTATGCCTCTAGTCTATGTGGTAAGTGTACGGATGTATGTCCGGTAGGCATCGATATTCAAAAAATGCTTTTACTCAATCGCAGAGATTCTGTGCAAGAAAACCTCTCTCCAGTTGCCGAACAGCGCATGTGGAAAGGCTTTACTTTTGCTATCAAAAACAGAAAATGGATAGATTTCTTTGGCGGTAAATTTAAAAACTTCTTTATGCGTAATTTCTTCAAAAAATCATGGGGAGCAAATCGTGAATTACCAAAATTTCCAGACAAATCCTTTGCAAAACAATGGAAAGAGCAACAAAAGAATAAGGAAAAATAAATTCAAAATTGACGAACATATAAACGTTAGATGTCATTTCGACAATAGGAGAAATCTATTATTTCAAAAGATAGATTTCTCACTTCATTTTTTACGCTCGAAATGACACAATAAAAAAATGGCTACAGAATTCTGTAGCCATTTTCTATTTATTTAAACTTTATTCTTAGTCGATATATTCAAAACCTGTATACGGTACCAATACCGCTGGAATTTTAATACCTTTTTCGGTTTGGTTATTTTCTAAGATCGACGCGACAATACGTGGCAACGCTAAAGCTGAACCATTAAGTGTGTGCGCCAATTGCATCTTGCCATCCTCATTTTTGAAACGGACTTTCAAACGATTGGACTGGAAAGTTTCAAAATTAGATACGGAAGAAACTTCTAACCAACGCTCTTGCGCTGCTGAATATACTTCCATATCGTAAGTCAATGCCGCAGTGAAACTCATATCACCACCACACAAACGCAATACGCGGTAAGGCAGCTCCAATTTCTGCAACAACCCTTGTACATATTGGCTCATCTCTTCGATTACCTCATACGACTTGTCCGGATGAACGATCTGTACAGCCTCGACCTTGTCAAATTGGTGCAAGCGGTTCAAGCCACGTACATGTGCTCCGTATGAACCCGCTTCACGGCGGAAACATGGCGTATATGCACAATGCTTGATCGGAAACTGCTCTTCTTTAACGATTACGTCACGATACAAATTCGTAACGGGCACTTCAGCCGTAGGAATCAAATACAATTCATCATTCGTCACATGATACATTTGGCCTTCCTTGTCTGGAAGTTGTCCTGTCGCAAAAGCTGAAGCTTCATTTACTACAACGGGAACTTGTACTTCATTATACCCTGCTTCCGCTGCTTGATCCAAGAAAAAGTTGATCAAAGCACGTTGCAAGCGCGCACCCTTGCCCTTGTACACCGGAAAACCCGCACCAGCAACTTTTACGCCTAATTCTAAATCAACGATATCGTATTTGCTAAGCAATTCCCAGTGAGGCAATTTATTTTCTGGTAAAGTAGGTACTTCACCATGTGTCAACACGACTTCATTGTCCTCTGCTGCTACACCTAAAGGTACAGAGTGATGAGGCAAATTGGGCAACTGAACGATTTTATCATTCAATTCAACCTCAACCTCCGCCAATTTTTCGCTTAGTAGTTTGATTTGTTCTTTATATCCGGAGGATTTTGATTTGATGGCTTCAGCTTCTTCTTTTTTACCTTGACGCATTAAATCGCCAATTTGCTTCGCGGACGAATTTGCTTCAGCAGCAATCGCGTCAGACTCACTTTGAATCTTGCGGCGTTGTTCATCCAAGCTAATGATTTGGTCAACCATTGCTACATCTTTAAAATTCTTAACGGACAATCTGTCGATTACCGCATCCCTATTTTCACGGATATAATTTAACTGCAACATATATTTTGAGTTTATGGGCACAAAGATAAGAACTGAGCACGACAATCCCTTAAATTTTACCGAAAATCAAAATTGCACACATATTGTAGCGTATTGTATTTATTCGCGTTATATATGTAGTAGAATAAATTTTTCCATTACAACTTTCCTATATAAAAGACTTAGACGATCTGTTTAAGTCTTTTATTATTTACAAAAAAACACCCTCTCTCGATGAAGGGGTACAATATATGCGCATTTGCGTTATTATTTCTTTTTCTTTCCTTGCTCTTCGGATACAGATACCGATGTAGCCTTTTGAAGATAATACGGTGCAACCTCCAAAAATTGAATATCCTTTTCGGATATCTGTCTGAAATTCTTGTACGAAGCTGGCCAGCCTTTCACTGTGATCGTGGTTATTCCATTTTTCGTTTCTGATTCAAAAGTAGGCTCGATTAATACATCTGCATTATATTGCTTCAATAATTCACGGATAACATTATTTTTTGCTGCTTCCATGGACAAGACTTTGGTATATGATTTTGTCATTTGTTGTTTAGTAGGCTGCACATCCAAATCCGCAATCACTGGGACATGAATAACGCCAGAACCCACGATATCCATAGATTTTGAAGTTCCTGATTTGATGACAGAACATGATGTAAAAGCCAAAGCCACGGCCGACAATACCAATAATTTTTTCATAGGATTAATAATTTAGAAATTAAAAGGTGCAAGATTAGTGCGATCAGTAGGTTTTTCCTTACGGGAAACCGCATTTAGTCCAAGTAAAAGAAGAATAAAAATTCCTTACCTTTGGAATATGCTATACTTAGTCCCTACTCCTATAGGCAATTTGGAAGATATGACCTTTCGTGCCATACGTATTTTGAAAGAATCGGATTTGATTCTAGCAGAAGATACGCGTACCAGCGCACCGATGCTTAAACATTTTGGGATTGACAAAAAAGTGTTTGCACATCATCAGCACAATGAACACAAAGCTGTTTCGGAGATTATTAAGTTTTTGAAAGAAGGTCAAACTATTTCTTTGATTTCTGATGCAGGCACACCAGCCATTTCAGACCCAGGATTTCTTTTGGTTCGTGAAGCTATTAAAGAAGGTATTCAAGTACAATGTTTGCCCGGCGCTACGGCATTTGTTCCTGCACTAGTCAACTCTGGTTTACCCAATGATCGCTTTTGTTTTGAGGGATTCCTTCCTGTGAAAAAAGGCCGTCAGACGCGGTTGAAGTCATTGGTAGAAGAAAAAAGAACCATGATTTTTTATGAATCTCCACATAGACTGCTCAAAACAATTGAAGAGTTTATTGAATACTTTGGCGCAGAAAGACAAGCCTCTATTTCCAGAGAATTGAGTAAATTGTATGAAGAAAATGTAAGGGGAACTTTAGCAGATCTAAAATTACATTTCGAAAACAATCCAATCAAAGGAGAATTTGTATTTTGTGTAGCAGGCGCGTAATTGATGTACGAGTGGGTCTACATCATAATGTGCAAAAAATATAAAAGGGAAGCTACCTTATTTAATGGCTAAGGATTTTTTACCAAATATTAATTACGTTAATAATTAAAAATGAGTTTGGATAAATTTATACAAGACGGTCAAGACCCGAAAGTAATCGAAAAAATACACAGCAAGATAGCGACAATGTTGAATCATGATGAAGTGATCAGCTACATTGCGTTGCAGAAAAAACCTGCAGTCACCTTATTGCCGGATAGCATCACCATCAGTAATAGACGTATTTTCTTGTGCGAATTTACAAAGCTTGGTTTGGCCACAAACTTTGAGATCTTCGATTGGAAGGATATCAAAGATATTGCTTTCAAGGAAGAGATATTTGGTTCCAAAGTGACGGTTATTCCTTTTACAGGCGAGAATTTAAGTATTGATTATATCCCCAAGACGCAGGCGCGCCGCTTGTATCAGCTCATAAAAGAAGTGCTGGAAGAAATAAAATCCAGTGGATCGGAAATGGCAGAAAAGCCCATTGCGGAGATAAAACCTGTCATATCAAAACCCACCGTACCTGTCCGCGACATCTATGAGGATACAAGCAACGAAGTGCAGCTACCGCTGGTAGAAGAGACGCCAAAAATAGTGACGCCTCCTATTGTCCAACAAGACAACACCTATGTCGCAGCTACAACGCAACAGCAACCTACTCCAGTGGCGACTGCACCTGAGGAAGAGGATGAGCTTACCATGAAATTAAAAAAGCTGAAAAATCTATTCGATAAACAGCTCATATCGCAAGCAGAGTACGAGAATAAAAAAGCAGAAATCTTATCCCAGTTATAGTTAGCACGTGAAACAAAATTATCTACTGGCACTATTAAGTGCCTTTATTCTTTGGTTAGGATGGCCTCCTATTCCCTACAGCAGTGTGTTATTGCTCATTGGCTTTGTACCTCTGCTCGTCGCAGTGGAAAATATCATCCGTGGAGAATACCGTCACAAAGGACGAAAAATATTCTGGACAGCTTTCTTAACGGGATTTGTGTGGAATACGGCCTCTATTTATTGGGTGTTTAATGCGATGAATGCCCAACTTCCGGCATGGATTTCTTTGTTGATAGCGATGATTCCATTCGGATTGGCTCCCTTGCTGATGGCGACCGCATTCCGTTTATACTACGCGATGCGCCGTACTCAGAATATCTGGGTTAGTTTTATTGGGCTAGTATCTTTTTGGATAGGTTATGAATATTTACATCAAACCTGGGATTTGGCCTTCCCGTGGATGACACTTGGCAATGGGTTCGCAAATTTTCACCAGATAATACAATGGTATAGCGTGACGGGTGTATATGGTGGTACTTTGTGGATTTGGATCGTAAATATATTAGCATTCATGTTGTATTGGCAGTATAAGTACCAGATACAGGCCTATTCACAAAAAGTGCTTCTATCAATAACCCTTGCAGCAGCATTCGTGCCGATATTGATTTCGGTGATTCAATACATAAGCTATGAAGAACCCATCAACCCTGCGCAAATCGTAGTTGTACAACCTAATATTGATCCATACCAAAAGTTTGGGTCCATAACCCCAGAAGAACAATTGGAAAATCTCATTAACCTCTCTAAAAGTGTTGCGCATCCAAATACAGAATTTTTTATATGGCCTGAAACAGCAATTTCGGCCCGTGGCGGTATTAATGAAGAAGATTTTCGGGAATATCCATCTTATGCACGCATCGTAGATTTTCTAAGCGCTTATCGCAATGGCAATGTACTATCCGGTATTGAGAGTTATGCCCTATATCAAGAAGCGCAAACACCTACAGCACGTCCCTTCGGACCGAGCTATATAGATTATTTTAACAGTTCGACGTTGATAGATGGCTCGACCAAGCTGCAATATTATCATAAGTCAAAACTGGTACCTGGGGTTGAGCAAACCCCCTTTGGCAGCATTTTGAATTTTATGAAACCTTTCTTTGAGCATTTTGGAGGAACTACCGGCGGATATGGAAAGGATTCAGAACCCAAAGTATTATATGCACAAAGTGGCATTGGTGTCGCACCCACGATTTGCTACGAATCCATTTGGGGTGATTATGTGGCAGAATATGTGGGCAAAGGAGCACAATTTATTGCGGTAATTACGAATGATGGGTGGTGGAAAGACACTTCTGGAAAAGACCAGCACTTGGCTTACGCCAAACTACGTGCTATAGAGAATAGACGCTGGGTAGCGCGGTCTGCCAACACCGGGATATCAGGTTTTATCAACCAAAAAGGCGACATTACCCAACGCACAGAATGGTGGGTACCGGCGGCATTGATCCAAGAAATAAACTTAAACGATGATATTACCTTTTACACCAGATATGGTGATCTCATTGCATATTTAGGATTGCTAGGTATGTTATTCTCTGTTGTGGTGATTTACATCCCTAAAAACAAAAAAATTAATTAATATATTTTATCAAATACCTAATTTTGCCGAATGCATATTTATCTAGATAACGCAGCGACCACACCTTTAGACCCTGAAGTAATTGAGGTAATGGTGCAAACGATGCAAAATGAATACGGAAATCCATCCTCTATTCACTCGCATGGTCGACAAGCTAAGACCATAGTAGAGAAAGCAAGAAAAACAATTGCTCAGTTGCTAAATGCTGCACCCGCAGAGATATTCTTTACTTCTGGCGGCACAGAGGCGGATAATATGGCTATCGTCAGATCCATCGAAGCCTTCGGCATTACGCATGCAATTACTTCGCCGATCGAGCATCACGCAGTGTTGCATACCCTCGAAGAACTCGCTAAAACAGGCAAGATTCATCTCGATCTATTACGAGTGGATGATAAAGGAAATATTGATTTAACCCATTTAGAAGAGTTACTGGCTCATAATCCGCGCACATTGGTGTCTCTTATGCATGCAAATAATGAGCTCGGCAATCTCACCGATATACAAAGAGTTTCTGAAATTTGTCAGCAATACCAAGCGGTATTTCATTCGGACACGGTACAGACAATGGGACATTATCCCCATAATCTGTCTCAAATGAAAATTGACTTTATAACGGGTGCTGGGCACAAGTTTCACGGACCTAAGGGTGTAGGCTTTCTTTATATTAATTCGAACAACAAAATTAAGCCTCTTATATTTGGTGGTGCTCAAGAGCGTAATATGCGTGGTGGTACAGAAAATGTTTATGGTATTGCCGGCCTGGCCAAAGCGCTAGAAATTGCGTATCGCGACATGGAGCAACATCAAAGTTATATCCAAGGTCTTAAAAGCTATATGATAGGAGAATTGAGCAAAGCAATTCCAGCTATACAATTCAATGGAAATATAGAGCCTCAGCAATCTTTATATACTGTACTGAATGTCTCTCTGCCATGTACTAATATGAGTGATATGTTACTATTCAATCTTGATATCTCAGGCATATCTGCATCTGGAGGCAGTGCATGTAGCTCAGGATCTGATATAGGCTCGCATGTGTTGCGTGCTATACAAGCTGACCCGGATAGACCGTCAGTAAGATTTTCTTTTAGCAAAAATAATACGAAAGAAGAAATAGATCACGTAGTAGCGAAGCTCAAAGAGATTTGTGACAGTGAATAGAAAATATGCAATAAAAAAGAATAGGGCTGAGAAATCAGCCCTATTCTTTTTATTATTTAACTCGCGATAATTGATATTTTTCTGCTAGATCGCCCTTGATCTCGTTGCCGTAAAGGTCCAGCTGCAACAAATAATCGGGGTTAACTTTATATTGATAGTCAACTCCTTCTAGGCTGAGCGTGTTTTTATCTATAGACCACTCCCCTTTTTTGACGAATTGGTCATCCGATTTACCCTCGTAAATATACCGAAGTACATAGGACTTATCCTGATTTAATTCCAGCATGGTATTGATAGCTTCGCAATCCACACATGGCAAGTCACCACTGTACAATCCCGTAATATTCACGGACAACTGTTTCATATTTTCATTATTCTCCTTGGCCGCAAGACTTTTTTGATTGTTGACACAACTAAGGGCTATTGTCAACAATAGGAAAACAGAAGATATGTAAATCAGCCAACGCATAATACTCTTTTGTAGGCAAAAAGAATACCAAAACGTTAGTTTTTTTTCCTTTTTCTAAAATTTAACAATCTTCGTCGTCTTCGAGCCCCATCAGCATATTCAACGCACCCATTAATTCACTCTTAGCATGCGCATTACGTAGTCGGGTAGCTAGGAGAATTCCTTGCTTATACACCTCTTCTGCTTTAGCTGAATCACCCTGCTTTTCCAAGAATTTCCCGAAATGGTAATATGTCCCTACATAGTCAGGAAAATTCGTCACTAGATTCTCAAAACCTGCGATTACCCGCGCATGATCGTTGGCCTTTAGGTATTCCATAGTCAATGCATAATGCAAGAATGGATCCTGTGGACTCTCCCGCAAAAATTCTTCTAATTGTTCTATCCGATTCATAGTACAAAAATAAACTATTGGAGTACAAAAGGATAGAAAGATAGAAATAATTTACTATGCATGCATAGGAATTTAAAAACAAATGACTATATTTGATATGTAAACTTGAATGATAAGCATAAACCTTTAAATCATTAAAACATGAAAATATTAGTTTGTATAAGTAATGTTCCAGATACAACATCTAAAATTACATTTACTAACAATAACTCTGAATTCAACACGGCTGGCGTTCAATATATCATTAATCCTTATGATGAGATTGCTTTAGCGAGAGCCATTGAATTGACGGATGCAGGCACAAGTGGTACAGTAACTGTAATTACCGTTGGTGATGCTTCTACAGAGGCTACTATTCGTAAGGCCTTGGCTATTGGCGCTAACGATGCAGTACGTGTGGATGCGCTTCCTTCGGATGCATGGTTTGTGGCTAACCAAATTGCAGATTATGCGAAAAAGAACAGTTTCGACTTAATCCTTACTGGTCGCGAATCTATTGATTACAATGGCGCGCAAGTGGGTGCAATGGTTGCCGAGCTTTTGGGTTTACCTTCTGTCTCTATAGCCAAAGGACTAGCTATTGAAGGCAATCAAGCTCGCATCGAACGTGAAATTGAAGGTGGCAAAGAAGTGGTATCTGCTACGCTGCCTTTAGTAGTGGGAACAGCGGAAGGTGTCGCCGAACCAAAAATCCCTAATATGCGCGGTATTATGGCTGCCCGAACCAAACCACTATCCGTCGTAGAGCCTATAGCTGTACAGCCATTAACCAAAATCAACAATTACAGTACGCCACCGGCGAGAGGAAACGTCAAATTGGTTGACGAGAATAGTATTAATGAGTTGGTGAATTTATTACATAGCGAAGCTAAAGTTATCTAACGTAGAATAAGATTAATTATGTCAGTTTTAGTATATATAGAAAATACAGATGGTCAACTTAAAAAATCAGCTTTTGAAGTTGCTACCTATGGAAAAGATATCGCAACACAATTAAATACCGAAGCAATTGCTTTATCCATTGGAGATATTTCAACCGATGAATTGTCAAAGTTAGGCGCTTATGGTATTTCGAAAGTGTACCATATCACGAATGATGATTTAAAAACTTTTGTAAACCAGGCCTACGCATCTATTGTAGCCGCTGCAGCGAAGCACGAGAATGCATCAGTGGTAGTATTATCCAATACCTTTAGCGGAAAAGGATTAGCTCCACGCTTAGCTACTAAGCTGGAGGCAGGAATTGTCTCGGGTGCGATTTCATTACCGACGATTAATGGTAATATGTTTGAAGTGCAAAAGACTGCATTTTCAAATAAAGCTATTGCTAACGTAGTCATTGACTCGGCTATCAAAGTAATCACGATCAATCCCAATAGTTATACCGTAAAAGAAGTAGGCGGCTCTGCTGCCGTAGAGAACTTCAGTGCTCCGGTACAATCGAGCGACTTCAGCACGGTGGTGAAAGACATCGTGCGTGCAACGGACAAAATCTCGTTGCCAGAAGCAGAAATCGTAGTGTCCGCAGGGCGTGGTATGAAAGGGCCAGAAAACTGGGCCATGATTGAGGAACTTGCAGAAGTATTGGGAGCAGCTACGGCATGTTCGAAACCGGTTTCGGATGCTGGGTGGAGACCACACTCCGAGCACGTGGGACAGACAGGCATCGTGGTGAGTCCGAATTTGTATATCGCAATCGGTATTTCTGGGGCTATACAGCACCTTGCAGGAGTAAGTTCTTCTAAAACTATTGTAGTGATTAATAAGGACCCTGAAGCACCATTTTTCAAAGTGGCAGACTATGGAATCGTAGGTGATGCCTTCACTATCGTTCCGAAATTAATCGAAGCACTTAAAGCACATAAAGGAAACTAAACAAAAATCCTTACTATAAATCATGGTAGCATGTACAAAAAATCGCATGCTACTTTTTTTTTGGCATTAATATTCACATCTTTGTATCATTGAAGGTGTTCGGATGAAGAAACTTAAGTTAGATATCGTTGGCTTATCGTATAGCCAAACACAGTCAGGCGCATATGCACTCGTCTTGGGCGAAATTAACGGCAATAGACGTCTTCCTATTATCATTGGAAGTTTTGAGGCGCAGGCGATTGCAGTAGAAATCGAGAAGATGACCCCAAGTCGTCCCCTTACACACGATTTATTCAAGACATTTGCCCAATCTTTTGATATTACGGTAGATGAAGTTTTGATTTATAATCTTGTAGATGGCATTTTCTTTGCCAAATTAATCTGCAGCCAAGGAAGTCAAACTTTTGAAATCGATGCACGTACTTCCGATGCCGTAGCATTGGCCGTACGATTTGAATGTCCCATTTATACATACGACTTCATCATGTCTGCCGCAGGAATAGTCATAGAGAGTAATGATTTCGCTTTTTTGGAAAACATGAATACGCCTGTGAATGAAGAATCCTCTCCTGCAGCGTCACCGCAAGAATATAACAAACCAAAAGAGGTATCTCCCTATGCCTCTTTGACCATAGAGCAACTTGAAAATACCCTCGAAAAAGCAATCGCGAACGAGCAATACGAAGTAGCTGCAAAAATTCGTGACGAAATAGAAAGAAGAAAATCATAATTTAATAATATGTCAATCAAATTGAGACTCACCATCATGAACTTTCTTCAGTTCTTTGTATGGGGAGCATGGTTAATCACAATAGCAAACTATTGGTTCGGGACAAAGAGTTGGGATGGAACACAATTCGGTGCTATTTTTGCCACAATGGGAATCGCTTCCCTATTCATGCCTACGCTGATAGGGATTATAGCCGACCGTTGGGTGAATGCCGAAAAATTGTACTCTCTTCTTCATTTCCTCTATGCCATCTGTTTAATTTATCTTGCCCAAGTCGATAACCCAAGCACTTTCTTTACGGTCATATTAGCAGCGATGTGCTGTTATATGCCGACGCTAGCCTTATCCAATTCCATTGCTTACAGCTCACTAACGGCAGCCAAGTATGATTTGATCAAAGCGTTCCCCCCTATTCGAGTATGGGGAACGGTGGGATTTATCGCTGCCATGTGGATTACAAACTTATCGGGTAATAAAGCCACCGAATTCCAATTTTATATTGCGGCGGCAGGATCTATTGCGCTTGCTGTGTATTCCATTTTTATGATTCCTAAATGTCCTCCACAGCGCCTTATCAAAGAGAATGCGAAATGGACAGAACTGTTGGGATTAGAAGCCTTCAAGTTGTTTGCCAATTATAAGATGGCTCTATTTTTTATTTTCTCCATGTTTTTGGGTGCAGCTTTGCAATTGACCAATGCTTATGGTGATGTATTTCTAAGCGAATTTGCTTTTTATCCGAAATATGCTTCTTCATTGGTAGTGGAAGGATCTACTATTATTATGTCCATCTCTCAGATCTCGGAGACCTTATTTATCTTGGCTATACCTTTCTTTCTGAAAAGGTTTGGGATACGTAATGTCATGTTGTTTGCTATGGTGGCCTGGGTGTTGCGATTTGGCTTATTTGCGTATGGCAACCCTTCTGATGGACTATGGATGATAATCCTGTCCTGTGTGGTGTACGGACTGGCTTTTGACTTCTTTAATATATCAGGCTCTCTATTTGTTGAAAGCTCTACCGATTCGAAGATTAGATCTTCTGCTCAAGGATTGTTTATGATGATGACGAATGGTTTCGGTGCTGTATTTGGCTCCATCTCATCAGGATGGCTAATAGACAAATATTTTACACACGGCTACAGCAATGCCAATGAGCTAGCCAATCGTTTAGAGACTACAGTGGACAATTCTAAATTCTTAGAGTTCATCTCCAGCCGAGGAATCAATATCGAGAATGGTCTATTTAATGAAATAATATACCTAAAAGACTGGCACAGTATATGGCTTGCTTTTGCAGCCTATACGTTAATCATCGTGATTGCTTTTGCTTTACTATTCAAGCACAAACACAATCCGAATGATATCGAAGGTGTAAATCATTAAGGGCAATAAAAAAGGGAAATCAGATTTGATTTCCCTTTTTTATTGCTTATTTAATTTCTGTTTATTTATCGAGCTTGGGCTTCAGCGATCATGGTAATCACGGCGTCAATTGTAGATTTTGCCGCATCTTTCATTTTCTGTGTGCCGCTATAATCAGCATCTAAAACGACCTCTTTAGATTTCTCTTTGTATGTATATTTCAATATATAACGAGGAACATTTTTACCATCCTCCTCAGCTGTTCGACTAGTAGTCATATCATCATCCACATTCCAGAATCCCAATTCCATAGCCTTGCGGTGTAAATACAGTAAATCATCTTTGCGCATTTTTACGGTATCTTTCATCACGCGGTTATCTTTTGTCAAATACTGATATTCAGCAGTCTTTGAATCATATTTATTGAGCATCTCTCCAGGCAAACCATATGTCAACTCAATGGATTCGAAATCAGAAAAACGGTAAGGAGCATTTTTTACCATTGCAGAATAGTACACCCAACAATAAATGATGAAAGGTACAATCACACAAATGGCTAGAAAAATTCTTTTTGATCTACTTGTCATGTTGTTTTAATAAAAATGTAGGCAAAAATACACAAATTGTGGGCATTATCCCTTTGTTTGTATACTAACCTTTTACAATTGACATTGTTATTACTTCCATGCTAAATTTGAGGGGTACCGCATCGTGTAAAGTATTTGTAGTACCAGGTATCCTTTAGGTTGGAAATGACAACGCCCTGCTTGGTCGAGACATGCACAAACTTGTCATTGTGCAAATAGATGCCCACATGATCAATATTTTTCCCTCCAAACGAGAAAAACACCAAATCGCCCTCCTGAAGTTGGTTATCGTATTTGCGTTTGACTATTTCAGCCATATCGCGAGAGGTGCGCGGTAAGTTCTTACGGTATACTTCTTGATAAATCATTCCCACGAAACCAGAACAATCAATGCCACTTTTACTTTGACCGCCCAAGCGATGAGGGCTTCCCATCCATTCATCTATATAGGCGTATAGATTTTCATTCAATTCTTTAGGATTCGTATTCAACAATTCAGCATAATATTGTTTTATATTCGCTCTTTTTCCTGAAGGTCGTTCTATCGTTGTTTTTGTTGCTCCACCCACTGCAGCTTTTTTTCTAGCACCACAAGAACTCAAAATCAAGGCTATACAAATCGGAAGGAAAAGCAATCCTACTATTTTCGCGGTCATTTTATGCATAAACAAATCTACATTTCAAATGCAATATAGCGTATTCTTTTTATCCACATTAGTTAACTACTTTTGCAGGATGAAACATTTAAAAGGCGCTCTAGCGGTATTTATAGGAGCTGCAAGCTTTGGGGTATTGTCTACTTTTGTGAAAAAAGCATATGCCGCAGGCTTTTCGTTGGGCGAGGTGACGGGTGTTCAAGCCTTATTGGGAATGCTTATACTGTGGATAATTTTTATCATGATGAAAGTTATCCAAATAGATTTTAACAAATACCCCCGCAAAACAGCAAGTTGGAAAATAATGATGGCCGGCATTTCGACGGGGATCGTAAGTATCATCTACTATAAATGTGTACAGTTGGTGCCTGCATCAATTGCGATTGTCTTGCTTATGCAGTTCATCTGGATCGGCGCGCTTATCAATTATTTGGTATTCAAACAAAAGCCTACTAAAAAACAAAGTATAGGGATCGCACTCATTCTGGCTGCCACACTTCTTGCTACTGGCGTATTTGAGTCAACTATTCAAGATATATCTGCTCTTGGAATTTTCTATGGTATCCTTGCAGCCTTAGCGTATTCGATATTCCTTATGGTCAATGGTAAAGTGGGAAATGACTATCCACCGGTTCAAAAAAGCGCCCTTATGGTTACGGGTGCCTGTATCCTAATTTTTGTTGTACTTCAACCTTTTTCATTGCTACAGACTACTGTAGATTTGGAGATTTACAAGTATGGGGTTCTATTAGCCGTATTTGGAACCGTACTACCACCTTTCCTATTTGCCTATGGCATGCCCAAGATTGATATGGCCTTAGGATCTATCTTGAGTGCAGTGGAATTGCCTGTAGCGGTAGCCATGTCTTATTTTGTATTATACGAAAAGGTATCCCTGCTTCAATGGTTGGGTGTCGCCTTTATTTTGGCCGTAGTGATCTGGACGAATTATAATAAAAAGTCTAAGTTGCTATAAAAGTGCATGTCATGAGCAAACTTTTATTTAAAAGGGATTCGGACAATACGCCCGGTGTTTGTCAAATACATAAATCGTTCATCCGAAGACAGGGCCACATTGGATACAGGAGAATTAAAGATTATTTTTCCCAGAAGATTGGCTTCTTCGTCCAATATCCAAACTCCACCCGGCCCACTGGCATATATTATACCTTTTTTAGAGACTTTTAGTCCATCCGGAAGCCCAGGCATACCAGCCTTTTTTTGCGTAGCGTCATAAAATAATGTGGGGTTTTGATTTGGCTCATTTGCATCTAAAAGAAACCAAGCAGCTTGGTTTGGATCAGAATTACTCACTATAACTTTATTTTTTTGAGGTAATAATGCGATTCCGTTAGGTCTTGATAATTTTTTAGTCAATAACACCAATTCCTTATCCTTCTTCCATACAAAAACGCCATTAAATTTTAGCTCTTTTTCGGGATCCGAATCATTTTGTGTGCGCAAACCGTATGGTGGATCTGTAAAATATAAATCACCATTCGCACCGTACACAGCATCATTGGGACTATTTAAACGCAAATTGTCGTAACGATCGACAATATTTATAAAATCTGACTTTGGAGCATGGAGCGCTGCGTTCATTCTGGCTACACGACGATCACCATGCTGGCAAAGCACTAAATTGCCCTTGTTATCCAATAAAAGACCATTGCTTCCTGGCTCTTTGTAGGAAGTTTCTGCTCCGGCAGCTGTATAGCCGCTGGGGTTAAGGTATACTTCTAAACCTTTTGCCGCAGTCCATTTATAAACGGTATTGGATGGGATTTCGGAGAATAAAAGCATTTTTTCCTTTTCTACCCATAGTGGTCCTTCTGTCCATCCTAATCCTTCAGCCAATATATCTACTTGCGCATTGGGATCCAATAGCTGTAATAGCTTATCATCAAGAATCTCTACTTTTATGGCCTCTGATTTCAAAATATGTTGTGCATTACAGTTAATTTGAACAAGGGCAATAGCCATTAGAATAAACAATTTCATTTTCGATAGTAACATAGTAAGATATAAATGATAAGAGTGAAAATACAAAATTGAGTAAATACCTAGAAAATAAGCGATTCATTATCATCAGAGAAAATTAGAATCAAATGAATCGCCAGCTTAAATATACCAACTAAAAGTTAGAGAAGTATTTCATTGTTTTTCGTGGCATACAGCCCTATTAGAGCACCAGTAAAACCACCAGCAATATTAGTAGACAAAATATCGCCCGATACCGTTCCTCCCAGATTTTCATAAGCCGTACCCTGCTGAGAGAAATTGAATTTATAGTTGTCACCTTCGGCAGTCACTTGCAATCTGATGGCGGCATTTTTTTCTAGTTTTTTGGATGCCAAAATCTTGGTTTCCCCTTTTTCTGTTCTTGCTAACACTAAATGATTATCATTACCTGATTTTGTTATTCCAAAAACATAATGAAAATTTTCACTTTGTAAACAGGTAATTCCTGCAAAATCTTTGTCAGAAGCGGGAGTATAATCCATTTCTACCTCTGCCGCAAAACTATTATGCTGTTGTCTATAAAAAAGTGCAGAAATAGGTTTCTTTTCCCTTATAGACACTTCCAAAGGTTTTATTTTTACTCCTTTTCTGGTTAATTCAGAGAAGGATTCTCTGGGTCCTCGCAACGCCACCCATCTGTGATCAAAAGTATTTCCTCCGAAATTGTCTGTAAAAGTAAAATTACCATTAGGAAAATAATCACCCGTATTCATTTTATTTTCTACGCCTTTTGGCATAGGTATAGAGGGTTTTAAGATATCTAGTCCGCCTTGAAATACCGGAAATTCTCCAGACCAATCTACAGGCAACATAAATGTCTCCCGACCGGTGTTAACACGCTTATTTTCATTTGGACGAATTGCCAAAAATACGCTATATAATCCGCCATCTGGTCCCTCTACAATGTCAGCATGACCAGCCCATTCTACAGGATTTGGCCGATTTTTATCCAAATGTCTTTGTGTCAATATTGGATTTTTGGTAGCGGGTTTATAAGGTCCTCGCGGATTATCGCTACTGAAAATCACTTCGCTATGCTCATCTGCTGTACCTCCTTCGGCGCACATCAAATAATATTTATTATTTCGCTTATAAATATGAGGTGCTTCAATCCAAATCGGCTTTTTGGAGATATCCACCCCTCCATCCACTATGATTTTGTCGGTGCCCGCTATCACTTGATCCTTTTCTACATCGTAATCCCATATTTTAATAACACGGTGACCGGTATATAATTCCTTACCGGGATCAGGTGCATCATTATGAATAACATAGGCTTTACCGTCATCATCGAAAAATAAGGATGGATCTATACCGTGGAAGTTCAACTTAATGGGGTCTGACCAATTTCCTTCTTTGGGATCTTTGGTTTTAACGACCATATTTCCAATGTCTCCAGCAAATTGGGTAGTAATCATATAAAAAGTATCGTTATTAGCGTTATAACGTATAACGGGAGCATATATCCCCTCACTGATACCTGCGATGTAAACTTTTAACTGTGATTCACGATCCAATACATGGCCAATCTGTTTCCAATTGACTAAATCATTAGAATGAAAAATTGGCACTCCAGGAAACATCGCAAAAGATGAATTTACAATATAATAATCATCACCTTTGCGCGTAATGCTCGGATCCGGATAGCAACCTTGCAAAATTGGACTATAAAACTGTCCTTCTTGCAAAGGATTTTGCTCATATATTTTATCTTTCCCTTCGTAAGTAAAACTGCTGAATAGAGGTGCACCAATTTCTGAACTACCCTCTTTATCTGCTTGACAACTCACCATCAACGGAATAACCAGCATAGGTAGTTTCTTTAATAATTTTCCAAATTTATTCATGTAATTGTAGTTTTATATTTAAAGCAATTAATAAATTACAAATCCACCATTAGGCTGAATGGTAACTTCGTAAAGTCCGTTCTTGTCTGGTTTTATATCTTGTATGATTGGATTTTTGTTCATGTCGTCATTGATTATTTTGAGACTCTTATTCTTGAGCATAGAAATGTCTATATTCAGCTGAACACTTTCTTTTTTTGCATTTACTCCCGCTACATACCATTGCTCTTTATGCCTTCTGGCTATGATTGCATATTGTCCAGGATATCCATCAATGAACCTTACTTCATCCCAAGTAGTCGGAACCTGCTTCATGAAATCCAGAAGAAAGGGCTGTGCCTCCATCAAATTATTGGGTGTCAAGGCAAAAGGCTGAATAGGATTTTGAAACAACACAGCTGTAGCAAGCTGAAATGCATCTGTAGTCAGTCTTTTATTCCTAGTACTATTATCTTTTGTAAGGAATTTGTTTAAAAACACACCACCAAACTCCATACTGCCTACAGCATTACGAATAAATGGGTGCAATGTCGCGAAAATTGCTTCATTGTCTCGAGCATATTGAGAGAATATAAGCATTTCTGAGGCTAAGACAGCTTCACTTCCGACAAAGTTTGGATATAATCTTTCCCAACCTCTTGGCAAAGTAGCTCCGTGAAATATTATCATCAATCCATAATCATTAGCGTCAGATAGAATATCTTCATATAAACGCATTGTTTCTTGTTTGTCCCCGCCAAAAAAATCAACTTTTAGTCCCTTCACCCCTACTTTTTGCAGCCATTTCATTTCCTTTTTACGAGCTATAGATGTACTCATAAAATTTCGGGGACCTTGAGGTGCATCATTGAAAGCTCCATTAGAATTGTACCACAAAAAGACATCAACTTTTTTGGAGTTAGCATATTGGATTAATTTCTCCATGCGATCTTTGCCAATATTGATATCCCAAAGCGCATCAATTAAAATGTAAGGGTATTTCAGTGCCGAGGCCAAATCAATGTATTTTATTTGGTCATCCCAATTCATACTTTGGTCTTGCCATACAATCCAGCTCCAGGTAGATTTTCCAAACTTGTAATTCTGTGACGGAGCATACAAAGACTCAACCACATCAAAAGGAATGGTAGTCTTTACGATTGGACTTAGGTTATTTCCAATGGTTATCGTTCTCCATGGTGTAGAACCAGGTAATGAGAGAGCAGCCCCAGTACTTCCAAATCCATTATTCTGTTCTTGCTGTGGATAGCTAACATAAAAAACACCTTCCGGTGAAATTTCGCTTAAATGCGATGCGCAGTAAGCGCTAGTCACTCCCGTCTCAGATAGCAATACCCAAGAATTATCTTGTACTTTAAATAATCCCGGGAAAACAAACCCGAAATCACTTTTTGCAGAAGCAATTGGCGCATCAATGCTATAGCCACTTTCATAACTCACGGCAGTACGCGCAAAACCCGTCATAGGTTTCATCATGGTGGAAAGAAAGGAGGTCGTGGTAGATGGAAATTTGTAACCTGTATGTTCTTTTTGAATGACAACACTACGTGTTTCCTTCCAAATAGGTAATTCATAGCGAAATGCTATATCATTATTGCTTACTTGAAAAGTGACAGAAAATGACTTCTTCTCCGCATTCGAAAACGTGGTCTTTAACACGTTGGCATGATAGCTAACAGTTGAAACCTTAATTCGGTCTTGGGTATATTGTTTTTCAATAACGGAATCTGTGCTACTTTCAAATGAAATACCATTTATAAAATCGCCCTCATTGGATATAAATCCTAACGGAGATTTTTCTAAAACAGGCTGGCCTTTGAAATTTACACTATAGAACAATTTATTCGCATCAATATGTAAATCCACACGCAATTGTTTGTGTGGACTTTCAATTGAAGCAACTTGCGCAATCAGGATGCTAGTGCTAAAGAGCAGTATAAAAGTTAATAAATGACGAATTAGCATAACTTATTTCTTAATTTTTATTGATAAAATAACTTTTAGCGAATTGTTTGCATATCCTTGGTGCGTAATTCCCTAGTTATGATGTTTCATCGGAAGTTTTATTTTCTTTAAATCTTCCAGTTCATGTATAGGTCGTTCAATGTGATACGGTATAGGCATTCTAGAAAATGTTTGAAAATACAATAGGCAAGCATCTTTCCACCATACGGCGTCTCGACTTTGAATTTTAAGTTTACTTTGCACATTTTTGAACCTCTCTTGATCAATGAATGGTTCCATTCGATCCCATACACGCTGAAACTCCCTAACTTCTTTTACACCCTTATCATAATAAATACACAACTCATCCCACAACATATTACCGCTCTTCATCTTGTGATCCCAAGGAACATGATGAAACCAAAGCAACAGATTCTCGGGACATGACTGGATATCATTATAGGTAGAGCGTAAAGGCTCATGATACTGCGAAACTGCGTTGCTTCCCTGTATCGTTCTGTCGAAGCCCAACCCTACAGAATCTGCATTATGGTAATACCAAGGCATCCAATCGGCTCTTCCGCCAGGCATATCTCCCCAAGGCTCGGGACCATAGTGGTGGTCAAATGCGAATATATGGTGTAATCCCAGAGGCATCATATAATTCACCACTGCTTCCCGCGACGCCATCATTACATCCGACATCTCATCAATAAAGTCCGGTTCGGTATTGAAGGTGAGGCTCAGCCATTCTTTTGCCAGTTCCCTCGAATCGAGTTGATGATTCCAAGCTAACCTACCGAATGCATACCAATTGGCTTGTGCAAAATGATGGCCTGTCCAGTTGGTATCTTCTCCGATATTTGCGACACCAGCGACCGCCGTTTTTGCTATTTTTCGAAGGGTGCCATCTGTTAATCGTGCCACCGTGGAGCCTGCACCATCCGCATATGTATCACCATCCCATGTTTCTTTGAATAGCGGAGCTAAATAGGCTAAATGATTTGAAAAGCCCAAGTATTCTTGGGTGATTTGAAATTCAATCATTTGTGCAGTATTTTTCATAGCGCCAAATAATGGCGTAAAAGGTTCTCTAGGCTGAAAATCTATGGGGCCATTTTTGATTTGAATAATCACATTATCACGAAATTTTCCATCTAAGGGCACAAATTCCTGATAAGCCTGTTTGGCGCGGTCTTCCTTTGTAGGATTATACACGAAAGCACGCCACATTATTATACCTCCATATGGCTTAACTGCATCTGCTAACATATTTGCCCCATCGGCATGAGTTCGTCCATAATCTTGAGGACCAGGCTGGCCTTCTGAATTTGCCTTGACCAAAAAACCTCCAAAATCGGGGATGAGCTGATAAATCTCTTTAACTTTATTCTTCCACCATTGCTGTACATCCGCATTCATTGGATCGGAATTCTCTAACCCCGCAATGACTTTGGGTGATGAGAAATTTACCGATAAATACACCTGGATACCGTATTTCCTAAATACACTAGCAATAGCTTTAACTTTCTCCAAATATTCCGTCGTCAATATCTGAGGAGAGGCATTTACATTATTTAGAACTGTAGAATTAATACCAATTGAAGCATTGGCACGTGCATATTCTTCGTATCGTGGACTTAAGGTATGAGGTAATTCATCCCATTTCCAAAGTGAATATCCTGCATATCCGCGCTCAATAGTTCTGTCTAGATTATCCCAATGGTTTAGAATACGAATATCATAAGAAGGTATTTCTTCTACAGCGTAATTATCCGGTAAAGAACCTATTTCCTGTCTTTTTAATAAATGGTAAGCAGCATACAACAAACCTGCCGGTTTGTGTGCTATAATTTGAATTTTGTTTCCTTTACTCGAGATTTTGAATCCATCTTTAAGATTTTTCAATTTGCGATCCAATAGCAGTTCTATACTGTTGCCTTTCCAATAATTTTGCAACTCCTTTTGAGCTAATAATACAGTTTGATCTACTGATTTTGTTTGAATGGTTCGGTTCGAAGATATTTCGGTAGAGACTTTATTCATTCTCAGCCACAGTTGACTCCCATCTTCAGCGTATGCTACAATGCAGAATAAACAAAGGAAAAGACATAAAATTTTGGTTCTCAGCACAATCATAAAAAGGATAGGTTATAAAAGTTAACTTAATACAGGAATAGAAAGTAAAAAATACGAAAAGAGTAGAAAAAGTAGGTCAGACTACCTTTTCTACTTTATTGTCGAATGCTTATTGCCCTTCGAGGGTAATTATTTTTCCGTTGTTGTCATATTGCAGTTCAACTACTTTCATACTTCTAAGCCAGGTCTTTCCACCTGAAGGAACAGAATCATGATAAAACAAATACCATTTGTCTTGATACTGAAGAATACTATGATGCGTAGTCCATCCGACCACAGGTGTCAATATTACCCCTTGGTAGATGAATGGGCCATAAGGATTATCTCCAATAGCATAACATAACAAATGTGTATCTCCTGTAGAATAAGAAAAATAGTACTTGCCGTTGTATTTGTGCATCCAAGAAGCTTCAAAGAAACGTCTTTCTGTGTCGCCTTGTTTTAAAGGGTTCCCCTCCTCATCTAGAATCAACACATCTTTCGGTTCTTCCGCAAACTCAAGCATGTTCTCCGCTAGCCTAGCTACTTTTCCCGTCAATGCATCTTCATCAAAGTGCGGCAAGACAGAACCCTCGATGAGTTTATTATTACGATAGTATTGTAACTGTCCTCCCCAAATACCTCCAAAATACAGATAATAAGCACCATCCTCATCTTTAAAAGCACATGGATCTATGCTATAACTTCCTTTTATCGGATTGTCCTGCGCCACAAAAGGTCCTTCGGGTTTGTCACTTACCGCAACACCAATACGGAATATATCCGTTTTATCTTTCATCGAGAAATACATATAATATTTCCCATTCTTCTCTGCTACATCCGAATCCCACATTTGTCTTCCCGCCCAAGGAACATCCTCTACACCTAATACTTTGCCATGATCGGTAACTTCACCATGCATATCCTCCATTGAGAATACATGATAATCTTTCATATTAAAGTGATCACCATTGTCATTTTCTGGCTCGCCACTTTCCCAATCGTGGGATGGATAAATAAAAATCTTGTCATTAAATACATGTGCTGAAGGATCAGCCATATAATCATTTGGATACAAATATCTTCCTTTACTCATTACTTACTGCTTATAAATTATTTCGCTAAATTGATAATATCTTTTACAAATGGTTTTGGTTGATAATCACGGTCAAATAACAACGGATAATCTGTTCTACCGGGTACTGGCCAACCATTTTTCCATGAATCGCCATCACCTACACCCCATAAAGTAACGCGGTCAATTTTATCTTGATGTTTCAAGTATAATGCAAAGAAGGCTTTGTATCTATCGCCCAATTGTTGCATTTTGTCCGCAGGCAGTCCATCCACATACGGATTCAATTCTTTTCTATAGGCTACTCTATCACTAATTTCTGCGCCCATATTAGGGCGTCCGTGAGGAAGTACAGAAATTTCCATTTCTGTCACCATTACTTTTAGACCTAAACTAGCAAATCTGTTAATTGAATTTTCGGTTTCCTGTATCGAAGGATGGTCTAGCCCATTATGCTCTTGCATACCAATACCATGTACCTTACCTCCCTTATCCAACACTTGCTTCACCATCTTGTAAATGCCTTCTCTTTTGGCAGGTAGTGCCGTGGAATAATCATTATAGTATAATTCCGTTTCGGGATCTGCCTCATGAGCAAATTTGAATGCCAACTCAATGAAATCCTCCCCTACTATCTGATAAAACTTACTTTTGCGAAATTCTCCATTATCCAGAATCGCTTCATTGACCACATCCCAGCCGTGTATTCTACCTTTATATCTTCCTACCACGGTATGTATATGCTTACGCATACGCTCGATCAATACTTCTCGAGTCACATCATTACCGTTTGCATCTTTGAAAAACCATGCTGGTGCTTGTGAATGCCAAATCAATGTGTGTCCGACAATATGCATTCCATGCTTTTCGCCGTATTCCACAAATTTATCCGCATCTTTGAAGTCAAAAACACCTTCCTGAGGTTGCAGGTTTTCGCTTTTCATACAATTCTCCGCGACGATGGAGTTAAAGTGGGTTTCTACTACATCTTTTGCTTTATCGTTTCTTTCCCAAATCTGATTTAAATTCAGAGCCGTACCAATGTAAAATTTATTAGTAAAAGCGTCTTTTAATGTAGTGGCAGATGCTGAACTTTTAGCGGTTTGAGATTTCGTTGATGAACATGCAACACATACAGATGCCACGCCCAACAATAGGATTTTCTTAACTATATTCATTTAAAATGTTTATTTAGAGTTTCTTGATTCTATTTCTAGGTTGATTTTATCGATTACATCATCTTCCAATTCATATTTGGATATAATGAACATGGCAAGAATGAGGAGAATAGCTGGTATTACCACGACAAGCCACAGTATACCTTGCTGCGCGAAAGCGGATTGTTCAAGCACATTATCCTTATCGAAGGCTACATACGCCAACACTAGTCCTGGTACGACACCCCCTAAAGCCATTCCTGCTTTATAGAAGATGCCCGTCAGTGCATTCACGATTCCAGATATTCTTTTCCCTGTTTTGTATTCTCCATAAGAAATCACTTCAGGCACTAGTGCCCACATATACCCTGTAGCTACAATTATTCCGGTCGATTTGATAAATTGTGCTACAAATACTAACCATATCTGAGATTTTAATGTGGGAATAACAGATACTATATATAAGAGGATCATACCCACGATCGCAACGGTCAGAAACACATAAAACATTTGCTTTTTCCCTATTGCACGTTTTATCGCTGGAACTAAAGGCATAAAAATAAATGCAGGTATGGAACCTAATGCCATGAAATAAGGCAACATCTCTGGGGATTGAATATTATAAATCATATAATATGAGCCTGCCGAATTACCAATCGCCATCATAGCAAAAGCGGTAATGAAGAAAAATGCCAAGATCCGTAGAGGACCATTGTGTTTAAATTCTACCCAAAGGTCTGAGACCTTTACATTTTCCATATCCTTTTCATCCATTACTACACGCTCTTTGGTTTTGGTATAGCAAAATATCAAAAGCACCAAGCCTACTAGTGCATATATCGTCATAGTGATAAACCAGGCTTCACCAGAAGCACTGGAATTTATTTTGCCATCGGGAGAAAAGTATTGTACAACAATAGGAACACCGTAACCAACCGCCAAGCCGCCTAAATTGGCCATAAACATACGTGTGGAAGTTAACTTGGTGATTTCATCCGTATCCCGTGTCAATGAAGCATTCAAGGCACCATACGGCACATTGATCAATGTGTAGAGCATGGATAAACCTATATAAGTAATATATGCATATGTCAGCGATCCCGAGAAGCCATTCCAAAAGCAGAGTATGGCAAACCCCGTAAGCGGAATACCTCCTAACACCAAGTATGATCTATACTTACCCATTTTTGGGTTTCGCTTATCTACTATTGCCCCGACGATTGGATCCCAGATTACATCTATAATACGTACTACTAAAAACATAACCCCAGCCGATGCTGCCGAAATGCCAAATACATTGGTATAAAATATCAGCAAGTACATGGAAACGGTTTGGTAGATTAAGTTCTGTGCCAAATCACCAGACCCAAATCCTATGCGTTGGACTTGTGAAAGTTTGTAAAACCCTTTGGATTCACTCTTTGCTTGTGTACCTACATTCATTTTGTTTTATAATTGGTTATTGTTTTTGCTTTACTTTGTGGCTAACCAAAATATGTTTTTGCGACGATACGCTGCGCTTCATCTCTGTCCATCTCCCCTTGTTAATGATCTTGACAGAAAATAAATAGCATTAAACTACAAAAGCATATTTTAGTTATTCACTACGTAGAAATAAAATTGTGTTTATAATTAGTTTATAGCAAATGTGCTATTCTTTCTAACTGTAAATTTAAGTGTCCAGTATTTGGGGTACTGATACAAATGTATTATTAAAGAATAAAAATGTTTAAAACATGCTGACTATGCGTTAAATACACAATAATTAACCGTTTAAAATTGCTATAGCAACAAAAAAAGAGGGGAATATTTGCTAAGCAAATACATCCCCTCAACCTCACAACTCAAAATAATATCTATTTACTGGCTGAACTTAATTTGATAAGTTTTTACCACACCATTATGGTCAAATTTTACTACCGCTGGCTCTTGCAAAGATTTGGCTTGTGTAATGGATACCTTCACATTTTTGTTATCCGACGAAGCGGATACTTTTGGCAAATCGTTTAATTTTTCTGTGTATTTCGCTTCGTATAAATCATAACCCGTGATCCCATTGCTGTCTGTAGAACGCACTGGTGTCTTAGGTAATTCTATAGCTTTGCCATTTACCAAAATATTAACCTGCGGAACTTTTGGTCTGTGTAATGGTTTGTTTTTAGCACTGAAGCCTAATCCACTAAGCTCATACAACAATTCTCCATCCTCACCTTCTGTTACCAAAAAGATGGCATTTTTCTTATCCAAATGATCTACATACTTGGATACGTCAATGGTGAATTTTTGTTCTGTAGGACTTGAATTTGCAGGAATGACTATTTCGCCGATTTTTGTACCCTTCCAAGTAGTATTTGCCCATGGTCCATCCAACCAAACATTTACTTTAAATGATTTATTCGATTTTGGTATTAAGAATAAATTGAATGCTGTGTTATTTCCTTTTTTTGTGCCTTTGAATGCTTTCAATCCAAATTGATCTTTTGCCAATCCTCCAAAACCAAAATATTTATAACCAATGATAAGACCATTTTTAGCATGAATAGGCATATGGTTATCCCAAATATCCCACGAATCCTGTTGACTCCCGACGTCTGACAAATAACTCGCATACCCAGCTGAATAATATTGGTATGGATCTAACCCATAAAAGTGGAAACCTTCTGATGTAACTTCAGCACCTGTGTATTCATTGCCTTTATTATCTTTTGCTGTCCAAATATTATTTTCAGAATAAGGGTCAAATGCTCGAATGCGAACGGTTCCGCCTTCAGCTACAGATTTTTCATCCCATTCAATTTTTACGGGAGCAACTACAGCTTGTCGAGCAAAGCCAAAGTTGCGTGGTGGTCTGTGATAAAACACATACCATTGTCCATTGATCAATTCAATACTTCCATGTGTATTGTGACCACCATTCGTTCCCATAATGCCGCTACCATCCTCATTCAAAACTGGAGCTCTTGAGTCAACCAATACGCCACCGCTCTTCCAAGGACCAAGCGGAGAGTCGCCCACCAAATATCGTAAAGTCGAGTTAGAACTGCCCATGCCATAATCCGGACCAGAATATCCACTATAGACGGACACAAATTTGTTGCCCACTTTACGGATGGAAGAAGCTTCAAAGAAATTAAATGAACCCAAATCTTCACCAGGCAAAATATGTGGATATGTCGTGCCTTCTGGGTCGCGCAACACGCCATATCTCGCACTTGCAGGGATAAATCTATCGATGATTTGTCTTCCTGGACGTAGTGAATACATCGTATTTTGGTCCAACTCAGCAGCTAACGAACGTTGAAATCCCCAATAGGCATAAGCTCTAAATCCTATTTCATAATCAGGGTCACTTGGGTCATCAATTTGCTCTACATACACCGCTGGATCAAATCCCATGATCGATCCCGGAAGAGTACGTTTGCCATCTTCGGTCAGATTAATAGGTGTGAATGGTCCATCTGGACGATGGCTTTTCGCGACCATGGCCTCTCTATTTGGGCCTCTGCTATGTGGATATAAATAATATTCCTTTACACCATTTCGGCGGTTTACTTCCACCAGATCAGGTGCGTACATGACATCCCATTTGCCATCAATTTGGTAAGTAAAAATAGGACCTTCATCACGCCAGCTTGACAAATTCTCCACAGGCGCAGACCACATTCTGATATCTGGACCACAGTAACTGTTGAGACGCAAATCATGTGAGCCAATAATATATGCTCGGTATTTTCCGGGATTGTCCGGATCTTCGAATACGCGAGGTTCCCCATCGGGCAAGTGCTCCCATAATGGTAAATAAGGATTTCCTGCAGCTTGATGTACAAACTTAGTCGTGTTGTTCGGTTTTAACTGTGTAGATGTACTTGACACCTGTGCATAGGTGACAGACAACATTGCGAATGTAGTACCTATCACAAGAGCCATCTTCTTTCTGAGTGTATGTGTGTATCTTTTCATATCTTAACTTATACTGCTAATTACCAATCGTCTGTTCTAAATGGAGATGCCAACAAACCTTCCTGATTTATTAAGTTGGCAGCTTCCGGATTATCCGCCCACGCATAGCGTACGGCTTTGGGCTGTTTGATATCAGGGTGACTCACTAAGATTCGATTGCCTTTAATTTCAGCTTGTGCCCACATAAATTTTTTATCTTCTCCTGCTATTGCAAAATGCTGCAACTGTTGGCCGTCTTTCGCTTTTAATTTACTACCATTGGTTTCAAATGATAATTCTACTTTGTCATTTACAATTTTATAACTCTGGTAAATAGGTCCCGAGAAAACCAATTTTTCATTGTAAATAATTTTGCGAGCACCAAGAATTAGTCTTTTCGCTATATCTTTTTTATTTAGGGGATGAATGTCATTCCATTCTCCTGTATCGTAGGTAACAGCTAAAAAAGTGTTGGGAATTCGTTTAGAAATTTTAAACTGAGCATCGCGAATTCTCGCCCATCC
>JBMDWK010000060.1:0-4975 GCA_048595255.1 Sphingobacterium sp.
AGGGCAGCCGGATTGATAGAGTCTACCAGCCCTCTGCTATCGATGGTAATGATACCATCAATAGCGGTCTCAATAATGGCTTCAAGAAGCTTTGCAGACTCCATATGTGTGTTTGTGTATTACTTAACCAATTTTTTGTACTTGATTCGTTTTGGACCTACGTCGCCCAGGCGTTTCTTACGGTTTTCTTCGTATTCTGTATAGTTGCCTTCGAAGAAATAGACTTGTGAATCACCTTCAAAAGCAATAATATGCGTACAGATACGGTCTAAAAACCATCTGTCGTGAGAAATGATAACCGCACAGCCACCAAAATTTTCCAAACCTTCTTCGAGTGCACGCAAGGTATTCACGTCGATATCATTGGTAGGCTCATCCAGCAATAATACATTGGATGCTTTCTTCAAAGTAATAGCCAAGTGAACACGGTTACGCTCCCCACCAGACAATACGCCGACCTTCTTTTGTTGGTCTGCTCCATTGAAGTTGAATTTGGAAACGTAAGCACGCGAATTCAAAGTTTTATTGCCCAACAAAATATTATCATTTCCGTCGGTAATATTTTCCCACACGGATTTATTGGGATCCAAATCATCATGCATTTGGTCTACATAGCCCAAAACAACTGTTTCCCCTACTTTAAAATCTCCTGTATCCGGTTGTTCTTGTCCTGTAATCAGTCTAAACAACGTCGTTTTACCCGCACCATTGGGTCCGATAATACCAACGATGCCCGCTGGAGGCAAAGAGAAACTTAAATTTTCGAAGAGGATACGGTCTCCGTACGATTTGGATATATTGTTTGCTTCTATAACGACATTCCCCAAGCGTGGTCCTGGCGGAATGAATAATTCCAATTTTTCTTCGCGTTCCTTCGTTTCCTCAGAAGCTAACTTCTCGTAATTGTGTAGACGAGCTTTGGATTTGGCATGGCGCGCTTTTGGTGCCATTTTTACCCATTCCAACTCACGTTCCAATGTTTTTTGACGTTTGGTTTCTTGTTTCTCCTCTTGCGCTAGACGTTTGGCCTTTTGATCCAACCAAGATGAATAATTACCTTTCCAAGGAATACCCTCACCTCTGTCCAACTCCAGAATCCATCCTGCCACATTATCCAAGAAGTACCTATCGTGCGTCACTGCGATGACCGTACCTTTATATTGCTGTAAATGTTGCTCAAGCCAATCGATAGACTCTGCATCCAAGTGGTTGGTAGGCTCATCCAATAATAATACATCCGGCTCCTGCAAGAGCAAACGACACATCGCTACACGACGGCGCTCCCCTCCTGACAGATTGGCAATCTTTGCATCTGGCTCCGGACAACGTAGTGCATCCATGGCACGCTCTAATTTGGCATCCAATTCCCAAGCATTGGTCGCGTCAATTTTATCTTGCAATTCACCTTGGCGAGCCAAAAGTTTATCCATTTCGTCCGCATTCTCATATACTTCTGGAAGACCAAAACGCTCGTTGATCTCCTCGTATTCCTTCAGAATGGCGGTAATCTCCGCAACACCTTCTTCAACGATTTCACGAACCGTTTTCTCTGGATCCAACTCCGGCTCCTGTGCCAAAAAACCTACCGAATACCCCGGGGAGAACACGACCTCACCTTGATATGACTTATCTAATCCAGCGATAATCTTCAGTAAGGAGGATTTACCCGAACCATTAAGACCTATGACACCGATTTTTGCACCGTAGAAAAAGGATAAGTAAATGTTTTTTAAAACTTGTTTTTGTGGGGGATAAATCTTGTTTACCCCAGCCATTGAAAAGATTATTTTTTCGTCCGACATTATATATTTTATACGAATTGATATCTAAATTTTTCTCAACCAAAGATAATAATTAATGTTTCAAATAAAAACTGAGGGTTAGTTCTTGATTATGAAGCCCTAAGATTTTAGCGCCTGAATTCTGCCATTTTGACCATATCAGATTGTGGCTTAATTGTTGATAATTTATACATAAATATAAGTGGGGATTTCTTATTTATTTTATACTTTTATAAAAAACCTCACTTAAAAGAAAGGTAATTAAATGGAAGCAAAATTTTCACCAAGAGTAAAAGATGTAATATCCTACAGCCGTGAGGAGGCACTGCGCCTGCGTCATGACTATATAGGGACGGAGCATCTCTTGCTAGGACTTATCCGGGAAGGTGATGGAATAGCTATCAAAATTCTCAAAAATCTTAATCTGGATACAGCCGTGATACGTCAGTCCGTAGAGGATGCCGTAAAAGGTTCATCTGTGTCCCGTACGCCTATAGGATCTGTACCTCTAACAAAACAAGCTGAGAAAGTTTTAAAAATTACATATTTAGAAGCTAAAATCTTCAAATCGGATATCATCGGCACCGAACATCTTTTGTTAGCGATTCTTCGCGACGAAGACAACATTGCCTCACAGATATTGCAGCAATATGGAATTTCTTACGACTTATTCAAAAACGAAGTAGAACAGAGCAAAACCGAAATCACGGATGAGGCCTCTGGTTCTTCTACGCCGGATGACGATTACGAAGAGCAAGAAAACTTCTCTGCGCCTAAGAAGGTGTCTGATATAAAATCGAAAACTCCAGTTTTGGACAATTTTGGTCGTGACCTGACACGTGCAGCTGAAGAAGGTAAACTTGATCCGATTGTAGGTCGTGAAAAAGAAATTGAGCGCGTCTCACAAATCCTATCCCGTCGTAAGAAAAACAATCCGATATTGATCGGTGAGCCGGGTGTGGGTAAGTCGGCTATCGCTGAGGGGCTAGCACTACGTATTGTACAGCGTAAAGTTTCACGCGTATTGTTCAATAAGCGTGTCGTTACGTTGGATTTGGCTTCATTGGTAGCAGGTACTAAATACCGTGGACAGTTTGAAGAACGCATGAAAGCGGTCATGAATGAATTGGAAAAATCTCCGGATGTCATCCTATTCATTGATGAGATTCACACAATCGTAGGTGCAGGTGGTGCTTCCGGATCTCTGGATGCATCCAATATGTTCAAACCAGCACTTGCCCGTGGCGAAATTCAATGTATCGGTGCTACGACACTGGATGAGTACCGTCAATTCATTGAGAAAGATGGTGCTTTGGATCGTCGTTTCCAAAAGGTAATGATTGAGCCAGCATCACACGATGAGACACTTGAAATCTTGAATCGTATCAAAGATAAATACGAAGAACACCATAATGTAAATTACACGCCAGAGGCATTGGAAGCCTGTGTAACCTTGACAACAAGATACATTACGGATCGTTTTTTACCAGATAAAGCGATTGATGCGCTGGATGAAGCTGGATCACGCGTACATTTGACGAACATTCACGTTCCACAAGCGATTATCGATATCGAAGAGAAAATCGAAGACGTGAAAGTGGAGAAAAACCGTGTTGTACGTTCGCAGAAATACGAAGAAGCAGCTAAGCTACGCGATACAGAGAAAAAACTTTTAGAAGAGTTAGAGAAAGAAAAAGCAGCTTGGGAAGCCGAGACCAAAACCAAGCGTTATACAGTAACAGAAGATAACGTAGCTGAAGTGGTGTCGATGATGACCGGCATTCCTGTTCAACGTGTAAGCCAAACTGATAGCCAAAAGCTATTGAACATGGGCGAGTCGATGAAAGGTCATATCATTGGTCAAGACGATGCTGTACAGAAATTAGTCAAAGCAATTCAACGTACACGTGCAGGATTGAAAGATCCTAAAAAACCGATTGGTTCTTTTATCTTCTTAGGTCCTACTGGGGTTGGTAAAACAGAATTAGCCAAAGAATTAGCACGTTTCATGTTTGACTCTGAAGATTCGTTGATTCAAGTGGACATGAGTGAATACATGGAAAAATTTGCTGTTTCGCGTCTTGTCGGAGCGCCTCCAGGATACGTAGGTTACGAAGAAGGTGGTCAATTAACCGAAAAAGTACGTCGCAAACCGTATTCGGTAGTATTGCTGGATGAGATTGAAAAAGCGCACCCTGATGTATTCAATTTATTGTTGCAGGTATTGGATGAAGGTCAATTGACAGACTCATTAGGTCGTCGTGTAGATTTTAGAAACACAATCATCATCATGACTTCCAATATTGGCGTACGTCAATTGAAAGAATTTGGTCAAGGTGTTGGTTTCACGACTACAGCTAAAGAAAGCCAAGCAGATGCACATTCAAGAGGAGTTATCGAGACCGCATTAAAACGTGCTTTTGCTCCTGAGTTCTTGAATCGTGTGGATGATGTAATCGTATTCAACTCATTGACAAAAGAAAACATCTTCAAAATCATTGATATTGAATTGAAATCTTTGTTTGGACGTATCGAGGCATTAGGTCACAGCATCCAATTGACTGATAAAGCTAAAGATTATATCGCTGAGAAAGGTTATGACACCAACTTTGGTGCTCGTCCTTTGAAACGCGCTATTCAAAAATATATGGAAGATCCGATTGCAGAAGAATTGCTGAAAGGTGAACTCAAATCCAAAGCGTTATTAGTTGTTGATTTAGACGCTGAGACAAACGAAATTGTTGTAAAAGGTAAAAACCCGGATAACGATGATTCTGTTTCAACAGACATCAATGAAGAAAAAGAAAAATAAGACTTTTTTCGAAAAAACATTATAAATATAGAATCCCCAAGTGTAAGCTTGGGGATTTTTTAGTTTTATTTCCTTTTCAATAAGACTAGATTACTCAAATATTTAGAGGTGTATATAGATGATCAGCATAATCTAACTTTATATGCTTAGATTGGCACAGGTGTTTTTTTTTACTTATAATGCCTTTTGGTGGCACTAGCGGTTTAATCACACAGAAATACAAAAACATAGAAAACAATCCATAATCGGATAGGAGGAACGGGATTAATTCCCGTTCCGACCTTCCACAGCACCGCACGTACCGATCGGTATACGGCGCTTCCTTAAGTTTTAACACAAACTCGCTTGTATTCTGCCAGTAAAGATGGGTATCCCAGATGTT
>JBMDWK010000061.1:0-2132 GCA_048595255.1 Sphingobacterium sp.
CAGACATTCCTGAGGGTAAGGGCTACACTATTCGTATTGTGTCATTAGGCTACAAAGCCAAGACCTTACCTAATTATACCATTACGGCAGCAGACAAAATATCCGTTTCAGTTACACTCGAAGAAGATTTAGGTAATATTGAGGAAGTGGTAGTTACGGCTCTCGGTATCAAAAGAGATAAAAAAGCGTTGGGGTACTCGGTGACCGAATTAAAAGGAGATGAACTTACCCAAGGAAAAGAAGCTAATGTAGCCAATGCGCTATCTGGTAAAGTCGCGGGTGTACAAGTGAGTCGGGCCGCATCAGGAGCGGGCGGATCCGCCAAGGTGATTATTCGTGGTAACAACTCGCTCGTAGGCAATAGCCAGCCTTTATATGTAATTGATGGCGTGCCGATGGACAACCAAAATATAGGCTCTGCTACGCAGACTGGTGGTACGGACTATGGTGATGGTATCGGTAATATCAACCCTGATGATATCGAAACTATGTCAGTACTGAAAGGGCCTAATGCAGCAGCATTGTATGGGCAAAGAGGTAGCAATGGGGTAATATTGATTACAACAAAATCCGGTAAAGCAGGCAGAACTTCTTTCAATTTTAATACCGACTATTCCATTGGTAATGGACTAATCCTTCCAGATTTTCAAAATCAATATGGCCAAGGATTGAATGGAACATTCACCCACTTCCGCAAAGATGATGGTACCATAGTATCAATGGCGGATGCTATTGCCAATAATTTTTCAGGAACACCAAAAATGTCGGCAGGACGTGACCGCACTACACGTGCCAGTTGGGGGCCACGAATGGAAGGGCAAACATACGAAGATATGTATGGAAATATTCTGCAGTTGAATCCAGCACCCGATACGTATTCTAGCTTTTTCCAAACTGAAAAACAACGTGTCAACAACTTGAGTGTGGATGGCGGAAATGATAAAGTGAATTATAGATTCTCTTTCTCCAACACCAATGTTGACGGCTATGTACCGAATAATAAATTGAACAGACACAATTTTGGATTGCGTTCGCAAGGAAAAATCACAGAAAAATTCAATATCGACGTCAAAGCAAATTACATCCTTCAAGAAGCCCAAAATAGGCCCACATTATCTGATGCCAATGATAATCCTGCATATTTATTTATCAGTCAGCCACGTAGCTTGAGCAATGCGATATCTTCACAATACAAGTGGACAGCGGATGATGTAAGAAGGCAATTGGGTTTTTCGGGAGTATTCGAAGGGTTAGAGAAAACTTATGCGACAAACAGTTCCACAGCTAATCCATTTTGGACAGTCAACGAAAATCATAACGAAGACCGTAGAGATAGAATAATTGGTTTGCTTCGTTTGTCCTATGACTTTTTCCCTTGGTTGAAAGTGACAGCGACAGGAGGTACCGACTTTTATACCGATCAGCGCTTCCGATATAGACCAATAAATACGTACCAAAGTACTAATAGAAAAGGTGATTTACGGGAAGAAGTATTACGTAACAGAGAGGACAATTTTGACATCTTGGCGAGCTCCAATTTCCAGGTAAATGAAGATATCAAAATGAGTTTCAATCTGGGAGGTAGTCATCAGAATCGGTATTTACGTGTCACAGGTAATGATGGAAGACAGTTTATTGTTCCAAACTTGTATGTGATCAATAATACCACTACTAATTCTTATATTTTCGATCTAGTCGAATCTCAAATCAATTCAGTATATCTTTCGGGACAATTTTCCTTTAAAGATTATTGGTTTGTGGATTTCTCCGCGCGTAATGATTGGTCATCTACACTAGCCAAAGACAACAATTCCTTCTTCTATCCATCGATCAGTACGTCATTGGTGCTGACAGATGCATTCAAGTGGTCCTCACCTACCATTTCCTATGCTAAAATCAGAGGTTCATGGGCGCAGGCCGGAAGTTCAGGGAATCCTTATCAGCTTACCGGTGCTTATACATTGAATCAGTATACACACGGTGGAATTCCAATGGCCTCCTATACGGATATTATTCCGGATCCTAACCTGAAAAATGAGTTGACGACATCTATAGAGGCTGGTGCTGACTTGCGCATGCTTCAAAATAGACTTTCACTTTCATTTACATATTATCAAGCTATTACCAAGAAT
>JBMDWK010000062.1:0-3083 GCA_048595255.1 Sphingobacterium sp.
AGTGGTTTTGCTTCTTTGAGCAAGTTCTCCGTATCATTTAAAAAAATATCGGGAATGCCTCCTTCAGTGTTTATGCACATCGTAAAAACGGAGAATAAGGTTTAAATAAAACAGAAAGGAGCATATATTTAACATCCAAGCTTTGTTAAAATAAAGATTTGTAAATGTGAACATACGCAAAATAGGAGTATGTCAACTATATGCGCATTTTCTCTGTCCTGTAAAAATATACATTATAAATATGCATGGCATCAAAATAGTTTATGCTATGCGTATTTATCCGAAATTTCCTCTAATGTAATTCGAAGTCATTTCTTCTTTTGGATAATTAAATATGTGGTAGTATCCCCTTCTTCCTTCACTTCGCCAAGATATAAGAATACAGTTTTATCAGCTATACGCTGAGCTTGTTGCATATTATGCGTAACTATTACGATAGTATACTTTTCTTTAAGATGTGTTATTAGGTCCTCAATTTTAAGAGTACTTACTGGATCTAATGCCGAACAAGGCTCATCCATCAAAATCACTTCAGGACGTAATGCTACTGCTCTAGCAATGCACAAACGTTGTTGCTGACCACCTGATAATCTTGTCGCAGGCATTTTTAAGTCGTTCTTGACTTCTTCCCAAAGAAATGCTTCACGTAATGCTTTTTCTATTACATCTTTACCATGTGGAAGATTGTTTATTTTCAAACCATAAGCGATGTTCTCATAAATGCTTTTGGGAAAGGGGTTAGCCTTTTGGAAAACCATTCCAATCCTCTTGCGAATCTCCGTCACCGGAATAGTTTTATCGTACAAATCTTGGTCTTCTAATTTAAGAATCCCGGTAATTTTGGCGTCAGGAGACAAATCATGCATTCTGTTGAAACTACGTAGAAGAGTACTTTTCCCACATCCGGAAGGTCCAATCAAAGCTGTGATTTCATTTTCATTAAATGAAATATTAATATTTTTTAAAAATTCTTTTGATCCAAAGCTTATATGTAAATTTTCTGCAGATAACTTAGTTTTCATTTTTTCTGTATTTATAACGAATATAGAATGCCGTCAAATTCAATACAAAGACAACAATTATTAATACTAATGCTGTACCGTATGCAATTGGTCTAACTTCTTCGATTGACTGATGCTGAGTAGATAACATGTACAAGTGATAGGGCAAAGCCATGAACTCATTGTCGATAGCGCTCCCCATTCCATTTATATAAAATGCGGCTCCAGTAAATAATATTGGAGCGGTTTCTCCCGCCGCACGAGTTTTCAAGCTCGATGGCAGTAAAGTTTTAGGTTAAGAATTACTATTTTAATAGGAGAATAAAAACATCGAAGTTTACGCAAGGGCAATCGCCTCTGCAATAAAGCAGGCTGAGACGGGCACGCAGGTAGAGGATGTATAGCGGTAGAGGGGGGAGAGCCATACATTTTAAAATTTGAAAAATTAATACGGTAATTAATAAGTTAGCGAGTTGTGACGTATACGCAAATTTGGGTGGGAAAATGCAAAGTTGAAGAAGTTGTACAAGATCTGAGTTTGGACTAGAAGATGCTGCAGGGTGTGTTAAAAAAAATACTAATGTCTGCTCAGAGTAGAATGATAGTTACAAGGTTTGTGTCGGATTACTTGTATACGCTGCTTAGCGTATGTTGGGTAGCTCATTTAAGTACATCGGTTCGGTATATAAACATCTTCGCAGGTATGATGATATACATTGCTCAATTATAGCCAACGCTGCTTAGACCTGGAGGCGCCATAGTGTTTCACGCTTTATGGTTGATTAAAAAGAGAGGACAAGAAAGATAACCATAAAGATGTCTATAGTATTTATTACGAAGATCACTTTAACGGCCCCAAATCTTTACTATTAAATTTACAAAATAGCTAATAGGGTTTTGTTTATTGAAGCATTGGCATATTGCCTCTCCACTGAAAGTTATATATTGGATTTTTTGAAGGTTGCTAATTCTGACTTTAAATCTTCTATTTGTTTTTTTAATTCCAATATTCTTTCATTACGGGATTCCAATAATTCATTTTTTGTATGTAAATGGTCTTCGTATATGGATTTTATTAATTGAAGATTATTTTCATAATAAGATTGGGGATTAATAACTTGATTACCATTCCCACTATTAGTATTATTATTGAATATACTAGAATCAAAAAAGAATTCAGGAGATACTTCAAATATGTCTGCCAATTTTATTGCATGATTCCATGAAAGTTTAGTTTGGTCCGACTCTATTTTAGACAAAGCTGGTTGGGATATTTCCATTAGACTAGATAAATAATTCTGATCCCAGTTTTTGTGCTCTCTTAATAGGCGAATTTTAGTTCCTGAAGTCATAACTTGTAATTTTATAACTAAATATAATTGAAAGTTATACAAATATAACCAATACCTATTTGATTATACTTTCTATTTACAAATATTTGTATAACATTTAATCCAAATATACTAAAAACATATATGTTATTTGGAAATATTATGATAATTTAGCAACATCATTATGGTGTTGCACTTATGGGTCTTGTTAGCGAAACGTGAGAAATTTCAATGGAACAAGGCGATAAGTGGAGTTACGCCCGTCTATAGTGGCGTGGCGTCCGCTTACTCGTTCCAAGCTTCTCACGGCTGCGCTGACGGTAGGTAGGATGTCACGCCATTATGGTTTTTCCCTCCTGTTGAAGACTCGTTAAATTATACGAGTTATGAAAAAGCAATTACTTAAAAACATCATCAAAAGTCCCGAGTAGCTCGGAGTCTAAAGCGTGACATCTAAATGTCAGATCTCCGAATCACGTTTTAGCAATATCTATTCCTATCAAAGATATATACTAGCACAAACGTAGTTTAATTCGGTATCCCCCAAATCATTTATTAATTATTTGAAGCATGTTAAATGTAGAGATCCAGTAGAATTCTTACAGTCTATATTGGGTCTTACAGCCTACAACCATACTTCATTAACCAATTTAAAACCATGAAAAATGATGAATTTTACAAGGAAAGGGAAAAGTATGTCTTTATTGCAGATATTTCACCATTGCAAAAATGTTTTTCTCACATATATTAC
>JBMDWK010000063.1:0-37667 GCA_048595255.1 Sphingobacterium sp.
CTCTGTATTTCATAGCTCCGTAGAACCGTTCCTCCCTTGCGGAGTGGTGCAAAGATAGGGAACATTACCTATTGCCTCCAAGCTTTATACACATATATTTTTACTTCCAATGATAAGTCGCTGAAAGATTGGGGGATAAAATGCAAACAAAACTTCCCATACTGCATGAACTAGCACACCCTTAAAATCACCCTCAACACGTTAATAATTCTTATATTTTGTATATAAAATGATTATAATTCGGTATATTTACAAAAAATAAGAATATTTGACATTATAATATGAACCTAAAAGAACTATCATCATTAAAGGTATTAGAGAACAATCTAGGATCATCCACAGGAACAAATTGGTTTGCTGCGGGAGCCAAGATCGACTCTTACTCTCCTACCAATGGTCAATACATAGGTAGTGTAATATCGACCACTAAAGAAGAATATGAGCAGGTAATCGCTGAAGCTGAGAAGGCTAAGCTTATATGGCGTGATATTCCGGCGCCCAAACGTGGGGAAATAGTGCGACAATTGGGCGAAAAGCTAAGACAGGAAAAAGATACACTCGGCAAACTGGTTTCGTATGAAATGGGTAAATCTTACCAAGAAGGCTTGGGAGAAGTGCAAGAAATGATTGATATCTGCGATTTTGCAGTAGGATTGTCCCGCCAATTATATGGAAATACCATCCATTCTGAAAGACCTGGCCATCGTATGTATGATCAATACCATCCTTTAGGCCTGGTAGGTATTATTACAGCCTTCAATTTTCCGGTAGCAGTATGGGCATGGAATGCGGCACTAGCGCTGGTATGTGGGGATGTGATTATTTGGAAGCCTTCTGAAAAAACACCTCTATGTGCGGTAGCTTGCCAAAATATCATTGCCGAAATTTTGAAAGAAAACAATTTGCCTGAAGGTATATCTTCAATAGTGACAGGTGATGCTGAAGTGGGCAAATGGATTTCGGAAGATGAGCGCATCGCTTTAGTATCGGCGACGGGCTCGACGAGAATGGGAAAACAAGTTGCAGAAACAGTTGCCAAACGCCTAGGAAAAACCTTATTAGAATTGGGTGGCAATAATGCAATCATCGTAACTCCTTCAGCAGATTTAAAAATGACAATAATCGGTGCTGTATTTGGGGCGGTGGGTACAGCAGGACAACGATGCACGAGTACGAGACGATTAATAGTACACGAGAGTGTATATAATAAAGTAAAGGATTCGCTCATCGAAGCGTATAAACAAATAAAAATTGGAGATCCATTGGATAGCAACAACCACATGGGACCACTTATTGACAAAGCTGCTGTGCAAATGTACTTGGATGCATTGGCAAAAATCCAAGAGCAAGGCGGTAAAATCCTTGTCGAAGGAAAAGTGCTGGAAGGTGAAGGATATGAAAGCGGGTGCTATGTGACTCCTGTGATAGCAGAAGTAGAAAACCACTACCCTATTGTGCAACATGAGACTTTTGCACCTATACTTTATCTTATAAAATACACAGGAGAAGTCCAAAATGCTATCGCCTTACAGAATGATGTGCGTCAAGGCCTTTCATCGGCTATCATGACGACCAACTTACGTGAAGCGGAGTTATTCCTAAGCCAAAATGGATCAGATTGTGGTATTGCCAATGTCAATATCGGTACATCAGGAGCAGAAATTGGTGGTGCATTTGGTGGTGAAAAAGAAACTGGGGGTGGCCGTGAATCGGGCTCGGATGCATGGAAAGCTTATATGCGTAGACAAACGAATACCATCAATTACACCACAAGCCTACCATTGGCACAAGGAATTAAGTTTAATCTATAATACATTAAAACCAAAATATACATTAAGTTATGAATAAAACGCATCAAATATTATCTCAACATATCTTGGCCGATGGTCTACCATTTACAATGGATTTAAGCAAATCCTATAAATCTTATGTGGTGGATACAGAGGGGAACGAATACTTGGATATGTTCAGTATGTTTGCTTCATCTCCCATCGGTTATAATCACCCACATATATTAGCAAATGCGAAACAATTAGAAGCTGCAGCTATTAATAAGTTAGCTTTGTCGGACATTTATACCGAAAGCTACGCCGATTTTATCCAAACTTTTGAACGTGTGGCTATACCACAGGAATTGAGTTACGCTTTCTTTATTGATGGCGGTGCATTGGCGGTAGAAAATGCACTCAAAGTGTCTTTCGATTGGAAAACCCGATTAAATCTGAGCAAAGGAATTGATCACGAGGCTACACAAGTTATTCATTTCAAACAAGCATTCCACGGACGTTCGGGATATACTTTGTCCTTGACGAATACGAAGGATGCACGTAAATATATGTACTTCCCAAAATTTGATTGGCCACGTATTGCAAATCCAAAACTTAGTTTCCCGTTGACGGATGAGAGTGTCGCAGAAACCATTGAATTGGAAATTCAAGCTCTTGCGCAGATCAATGCAGCTATCGCAAAAAATCCGAGTGATGTGGCGTGTTTAATCATTGAATCGATTCAGGCAGAAGGTGGTGACAATCACTTCCGTGTGGAATTCTTCAAAGAACTGCGTCGTATCTGTGATGAAAACGACATTTTGTTCATTCTTGACGAGGTCCAAACGGGCATAGGGATGACTGGAAAGATGTGGTGCTATCAACATTATGATATTATTCCAGACATTATCGCTTTTGGCAAAAAAACCCAAGTATGTGGAATATTAGCAAACCGTGAGAAGATCGATCGCGTAGAAAAAAATGTATTCCAAGAGTCCAGCCGTATCAACTCAACTTTCGGAGGAAACTTGGTCGATATGATTCGTTTTAAACTTATTCTGGAAGTCATCGAGAAAGAAAATCTCGTAGAGAAAGCTAACGAAATGGGTAAGTACCTGATGCAACATATCGATAATCTTATCGCTGAATATCCTTATCTATCCAATGCACGTGGCAAAGGCCTATTGTGTGCATTTGACTTCGATACCGTTGAAAATAGAGATGCTTTCATCAACAAGACGCTGGAAAACAAATTGTTAATCCTTGGGTGTGGTGAGAAAAGTGTCCGTTTCAGACCGCATCTAACCGTTACGATCGAAGATATAGACAAGACATTTGATATTATTCGTAAATCTCTATAAAAGACAAAAGGCTTGCAATAATATTGCAAGCCTTAAATAAAAAAAACATTATCCTCAGAATAATATTTTACTCAGCTCCTCCTGAAAAGCCTTATCATCTAAATAGTCATACACCGAACTTTTTAGTTTTTTGATCACTTCCTCTCTGGAATCAGGAAGGACCTTTTTCTTTTTGGTCAAGGTCGAGGTGACGATATCATTTGACAACTCCACTTTGGTTGCAAACATATTGATATTCTTGGATGGGATGGATACGCCCAATATTGTGCCAGGTAACCCTTGAATGAGCTCTGGCCCCCCAGGAACCTCCAATTGATTGGTAAAGAAAGCGACCACATAAATAGAATCTTGAATCAATCCATTGGCTCTACGGCAATCATATCCAGCAATGTTGCGATATTCGTCTGTGTATTTCCATTTTACCTTCGGTATTGTATCCGCCAGCAACAGTTCTTCATCGCCAAAAGGCAATAGTTTTAAAAATGTGCCCTTTTGATAATTCACATATGTTTTGGTTTCTGCGTGTATTGGGAGAAACCACATAGCATTTCGATAGTTAGGGGGGTAATCCTCCTTTACGGTCTCAAATACTGTCTCCATGCCATAAAATTTGAGGGTGTGATGTGTAACAACTTCCTGTGGACCGTTTTTTTGCAGATGCTCTAAATTTGCTTTGTCCCAAAAATTTACATCAGCTTTAGTACTGATTTTTCGTTTCAAATAATTTTGAAGATGGAATTTACGCTCATAAGTGATCGTACCACTCGTCGGAAAATATGTGTATTGTGCGAAAGTAAGTTGCGCACTAATCAGTATTAAAAATAATATTAACAGCTTATTCATATTAATTACCTCCTTTCATAGTAGTGAAATTATAAATCAGTTTGAACATAGCGTACCTTCGTAGCACATCATTGGTAGACTGAGTAAACGTATATCCTGACTGGTATCTTCTAACGCCATTGTTTTTATTAAGAAGGTCATTTACAAAAACTTGAGCTTCTAATGATTTATCTTTCAAGAACTTTTTCGAAACATATCCAGATAAATTTAATGTGTTGAATTCGGGCAAGGTAGCTGTCGCTGCCTCATGACTCTGTGCCATATTTATCACGATTCTATAATCCTTCGGAAATGTGTAACTGATGTCTGTGTAAGAACTAAAAATAAAATTTTTCGTATCTAGATTGGGCTGTAAGGTGGATTGGTTAACCCTATATCCCGGATTCAATCGAATATCGAGAGACCATTTATTAGCCTTGTATGTGCTTAAACCAAACGTAGGGCTTACCGCATAACTTTCCGTATTGTTCAATTGTGAATTACTATTGCTGAGAGAGAGGTAGTTATAATAGTTTTGATATTCTAATTCACCACCGATTCGTGCACTCAATGCAATTTTTTTCCAAATTGGCTTGCGATATCCACCGTATACATTTGCATTGAAATTGGGTTTATCTATATTGACAAACTGTATATCCCTCTGCCCACTTTCAGGATAAAACGTAACTCTACTATTCACGGAATTTATGCTTTGTGAACCATATATTCCCATGTAGAAACTTATATCTTTTAATTGCTTGTAAGAGTTATATGACATGGAAAAATTATTGGAAAAGCCTGCTTTCAACTCATTATTATCAAGATAATTTATCAATGGATTATCGTTTTGTTTCAATGGTTGAAACTGATTCAAATTAGGTTGTGTTGTTCTTCCTGAATACCTGAAATAAATACCTTTGCTTTTTGTAATTTGATAATTTCCATTGATTGTAGGTGCTATTGATATTTGATCTCTACTCAAATTTTGATCGAGATTATTATAATTTCGCTCCACATTCTCAAAGGTCAATGCATTACTAATATTCAGGGTTAGACTATTCTTTTTGAAATTAAGGCCAGTATTAATGGTATGACGCAGACTCAAATTATCAAAATCATTCAATAAGCTTTCGTCCAAAAGATCATATTGCCCCGTTATATCATTCTTGTCGAAAGACTGATTGAGGGTATAAGAAGAAACTCTTCCCAAGGCATAGCCAATGTTTCCGGTTAAATATTTAGAGAGCGGTTCTGTGTAGGCCAAGGATGTGTTAAAATTGTTATTTTCCCAGACATTATTTTTTAATTGATCTATCAATATCTCATCATTTAGTTGATTGAAATCCGTATTGGAGTAATAGTTGGTTATACCATCAGTAGTATTGGAAGTAATCCCAGTATTCAATGTCAAGGAGCGGCGTAGCTTTCTGAATCTTTTGGTCAACATCACATTTGCATTGAAACTTTCATTCAGACTTGTGCTAACACTTCTTGATGCTGTCTGATTTAATAAAGTTTCATCCAAACTACTTTCGGCCACATTATTGGCACTTGTGTTATCTCGATCTATTTGATTATAACCCATCCTCCAGGTCATATCTGTGGTAGAATCTATTCTCAAGTCATAACGTAGATTCGCATTATGGGATTTATTTTCATTCCATGTCAAGCCTGTGGACTGTTGGATACTGGCCAATTCAGGCAAATTGTTTTGTACAAAGGAAGAACTGTTATTTTCTACCTCCATTTGTCCTCTTCTATAGTTGACATTTAACTTATGCTTATCTCCTTTAAATCTGTCGGAATAACTCGCTCCCATATTCAACGCTTGAGGGATTCCATTTCCTTGATAATTTCCTGACCAAGAATCCATACCATCGCCAGAGCTCGATGATGTAATAAAGATTCCACCATCTTCCGAGACAGTCATATTAGATGAACTAGCACCATACTTTTCTCCATCTTCAAAACCAAGGCTGACCATTCCGTCATTTGCGGATATCGCGTATGCGGCTATTTTTTGAGGTCCGTTAAATTTATTCACCATGCCCTTTAGCCCGAAATATTTTTCAGAACCATATCCACTCTGTGCTTGCCCAAAGGCACCTTTCTTTTTATCTTCTTTAAGGGTGATATTCACCGTTTGCATTCGCTCGCCATCATCTACTCCTGTCCGATCCGTGAGATCAGATTTCTTTTCGTAGACCTGCACTTTGTCCACCATATCCGCGCGTATATTCTTAGTAATCAAAGTCGGGTCATTTCCGAAAAACTCTTCCCCGTCGAGTAGCACTTTCTTCACTTCTTTACCTTGTGCAGTAATTTTGCCATCCGCATCTACGGTTATACCCGGAAGGACCTTTAACAATTCATCTACTTTCGCATCTTTATCTACTTTGAAGCTACTCGCATTATATTCTATGGTATCCCCTTTTATTACGACTGGAATTTTGCCTGTCACCGTGACTTCTTCCAATAGCAGCAATGCTTTTGACAGCTTTACGATACCCAAATCATGATCTTTCAAGACATGAATATCCTCCACATAATCCGCATACTGAGGATAGGAAATTATTAATTTATACTTTCCAGTATCAAGTTTAGGAATTGAAAATGCTCCTTGCTCGTTTGATCGCGCAAAATTGACAAGAATAGAGTCTGTGGGAGTTAATAGAGCAATTGTTGCTTTCTGCAGTTTGGCATTGTCCGTAATGTCTGTAATCGTCCCAGACAATTTAGATTGCGCAAATGAATACGAATAATTCAGTAGAAGGCTCAATGCTATCAAAAAATAAAAACGGTAGCTGACCATAATTTAAATTCTACATTGGATAGTTAATAGTTCTAGGGCATGTATATTTTGCTGATTTACAATACCAATACAAGAATATATAATATTCCCGTTATTGAGAAATTTAATTATTACCTTTAACTAAAATTAACTTTTAGGAGGACTGCCAGCATGTTAAATCCGTCTCGAAAAACATACCAGGGGAAAGTAAATAACAAAGAAAAAACTATGGCAAAACTACTGTCTGCAGTAGGTAAAGTCTTAGAAAAAAAAGGTTATACAGCACTGACACCTACTAATATAGCGAAAGCTGCAAATGTGGATCGCAAGCTTATAAAGCTATATTTTGGGAGTGTAGACAACCTTATTGAAACCTATATCCGATCAAAAGATTATTGGCTTCTGTCATCGGATAATACTTCTCATACGTTGGAAAATGAACCGCCCAATGGGACACAAGATATTCTTGAAAATTTACTCCTTGATCAACTAAATAATTTTTTGGTCAATAATGAAATGCAAAAAGCGGTAACCTGGCAGATCAGTGAAAAGTCAGCTATTATGTCCGAAATCACGCGCAAGCGTGAAGAAATAAGTAAGCTTTTTTTCGAAAAAGCGGATAAGGAGCTTCCGCCTCATGTGGATATTCGCGCCATTAGCAGCCTATTAGTTTCCGGGATTTATTATCTGGTGTTGCATTCCAAGCACACTGAAAGTACGGTTTGTGAGATAGAATTGGATGAGAATGGCTTTGAGCGTATACGCGCCGCCCTAAAACAAATTATAAGTTGGGCCTATAGCAAGTAGGACTGCTAATCACAGTCCTATTTTATAATATTATCCAGGTAGTGGTACATAACCATCATCTCCCGGCACTTTAGGAAATTCATGATTTCTCCATCGCTCTTTTGCGGCTTCTATGATTTGTTTATCGGTTGCCACAAAATTCCAATAGATGTATCTTTCCTCTGGAAATGGCTCTCCTCCAAAAATATATACCGTTGTATTGGCTTTCATCTTGAACGAACAAAGATGAGCATCTTTAGTGATTAAGATTTTCTTCGCATCATAAATATGTCCATTGCTTTCGATCTCCCCCTCCAAAATGTACAGCCCACTTTCACCATATAACTCACCACGAATATCAATCAAGGCATCCACAGAAGTTTTGATTTCCAGCATATACAACTTACTATATACCGGGACGGGTGATTTTTTATTAAAAGCTTCTCCCGCTATCAACTTATACTTTACCCCATTCTCTTCCCAAGAAGGAATATCTTTAGCTTCGGTATGATGAAAAGTAGGGTCCATAAATTCCAACTCTTTAGGTAAAGCGACCCAAATCTGTAGTCCATGAAGGAATTTGTCACGCTGGCGTAGATGTTTAGGCGTACGCTCCGAATGTACAACACCTTTACCTCCAGTCATCCAATTGACTGCGCCAGGCGTAATCTCCATCGCCGTACCTAAACTATCCCGGTGAAAAATAGAACCGTCGAATAGGTATGTCAATGTGGATAAACCAATATGCGGATGTGGTCCTACATCCAAATTTTCATGATCCGCCAAACAAGCAGGTCCCATGTGATCAATAAAAACAAAGGGACCGATACTACGCTTTTGACGGAAAGGTAAAAGTCTACCCACTAAAAAATTTCCAATATTGGCGGCAGTTTCTTCCCTGATGAAATCAATATTTGACATAATATGTGTATTTCCTCTAAAAATAATTAAAATTTTTGAAGGAATTGGAATATTAAATTGGCTGCTAGTTTCGCCGTACGTTCATCCAAATCAAATCGTGGATTGAGCTCTGCAATATCCATACTGATAAGATTAGGTTGTTGGTATATGAACGAAAGCAGCTCATAAAAATTAGAATCGGGAATAATCCCATCATAGGCTACAGCACTTACGCCTGGCGCAAATGCAGCAGCGAAAACATCCATGTCTATCGTAAAATATAAGTCATCGACCTGCTGTGCGAATTGCTCAATTTTGGTTTTTACAGCATCTATATGATGAGGTACAAGCTCCTTACCATAGATAATTTCTACGCCTTGCGATTCTGCATAGGTCAAAAGACCTTTAGTATTCGAAATTTCTTGAATACCAATAGCAAGGTAGTTCAATCGCTTGCCGACGTCGAAGAGATCTTTATTCAATTGATAAAAACTCGTGCCCGAATTTTGTTTATCATCCATCAGTGGTCGCATATCCAAATGCACATCCAAATTAATGACCCCAATACTGCGGGTGGAATTATACAATCCTTTGTAATGTCCATACGTTATTTCGTGGCCTCCGCCAATTAAAAGCGGAAAACCACCGGCTGCTCTAATTTTTTGAACAGCTATGGCCAATGCTTCATGCGCAGATTCCAAGTCGTACCCATTGGTATTGATATTACCTGCATCTACCAACTTGATATTTTCTGAAAAATGAAGTGGCAAATTCGATAAAACCTTACGAAGATAATCGGGCGCAGCTTTTGCACCTTCACGTCCGAGGTTTCTTCTGACACCCTCGTCACAACAAAAACCTAATAACACGACTGAGTTGGTCAATCCAGAGACTTCGGCCAGATCCACACAATCCACCACCTGATGCCAACGTAGGTATTCGGGGCTTTCTCCATCCATCCTGCCATGCCAAAGATCGGTATTCGGTTTTTCGTAAAGTTTTTTAAAGGTTTCCATTAAGCAAAAATTTTATCTATCAATGAGGGTTCGACCAGCTGTGCTTGTGTGACTTGGAGGTTACTTGTGCGGCTCAATTCTGTTTCTATAGCCTCCATAGCCTCTTTGTTTCTTGCCCAAGCACGCCTTGCTATACCATTATTAACGTCAAAAAACAGCATTTGTTTCAATTTTTCGTCCGCCTCATCCGATCCATCCAACACCAAGCCAAAACCACCGTTGATCACTTCACCCCATCCTACACCGCCGCCATTGTGTATAGATACCCATGTGGCACCTCTAAAGCTATCACCTATCACATTGTGAATTGCCATATCAGCAGTGAATTTACTTCCATCATATATATTACTTGTCTCTCGATAAGGCGAATCTGTACCACTTACGTCATGATGATCTCTTCCCAACACCACTGGCGCCGACAGCCTACCATCCCGCACGGCTTGATTAAATCCTGCTGCGATTTTCATTCGTCCTAATGCATCCGCATAAAGAATACGTGCCTGCGAACCCACCACCAATTTATTTTCTGCGGCATCCTGAATCCATTTGATATTATCTTCCATTTGCTGTGCTATATTTTCTGATGCAGCTGCTTTAAGTTCCAACAGAACATCTAATGCCATTTGATCGGTTGCATTCAAATCTTCAGTTCGGCCAGAAGTACAAACCCATCGGAATGGACCAAAACCATAATCAAAGCACATCGGACCCAAAATATCTTGTACATAGGAGGGATATCTAAAATTGATTCCGTCTTCGGCCATAATATCCGCTCCTGCGCGGCTCGCTTCCAGTAGAAATGCATTGCCATAATCGAAAAAGTATGTTCCACGAGAAGCATGCTTATTTATTATATCTGCATGGCGTACGAGTGTCAACTGAACCTGCTTCCTAAATTCTTCAGGGTTCTCTGCAATAAGTCTATTTGATTCTTCGAACGAGATCCCTACGGGATAATATCCTCCCGACCATGGATTGTGCAATGAGGTCTGGTCTGAACCTACCGTAATGAAAATATCCTGCGCATAAAATTCCTCCCACACTTCCACCACATTTCCTACATAAGCCAACGCTACCACTTCCTTATATGTTATCGCTTGCTTCACACGCGCAACAAGTTCATCCATGGAGTAAAACAATTCGTCTACCCAGCCTTGTTGATGTCTTTTCGTAGCCGCAGCTGCATTGACTTCAGCACACACGGTAATACAACCTGCTATATTACCCGCTTTAGGCTGCGCACCACTCATGCCCCCAAGACCTGACGTCACAAACACCCTGCCTCTACTATCCTCTCCGGCATGCAGTACTTTCCGAAAAGCATTCATTACGGTGATGGTAGTTCCATGCACAATACCTTGTGGACCGATATACATATACGAACCTGCTGTCATCTGCCCATATTGGGTTACACCCAACGCATTAAAGCGTTCCCAATCATCCGGTTTGGAATAATTCGGTATCATCATCCCATTTGTTACGACGACACGCGGCGCGTTTTTGGATGAGGGAAATAAGCCCATAGGATGACCGGAATACACATGCAAAGTTTGCTCTTCGGTCATTTCTGACAAATATTTCATCGTTAAAAGATATTGCGCCCAGTTTTGAAATACCGCACCATTTCCACCATAGGTGATCAACTCATGTGGATGCTGCGCTACTGCGGGATCCAAATTATTTTGTATCATCAGCATAATGGCCGCTGCTTGGACACTTCGGGCTGGGTACTCCGTAATAGGACGGGCATACATCTCATAATCAGGTAGAAAACGATACATATAAATACGTCCGTAGGTCCGTAATTCTTCCAAAAATTCAATTCCCAACTCCTCGTGCCATTCCTTCTTAAAATACCGCAACGCATTCTGAATAGCCAACTTTTCTTCCTCCCTCGTGAGAATAGCCTTTCTTTTAGGCGCATGACTGACCGTTGGATTAAAAGTCTTTTTAGGCGGTAAATTCACGGGTATACCTTGTCGGATTTGCTCTTGAAATGTTGTCATGGTGAATATTTAGGATGTAATGGAATAAACAAGTTCTCCTCTTTTCCACACGAATTGAGGCTGTAGCGCACCTTGTTGGTACGTAATATTTTGGTAATTATCTGTGGGATAAATCGCAAAATCTGCTAAATGACCCGCAACTAATCTCCCTCTATCTACTAATCTTAAGGCATGTGCTGCTCGATAAGTGATAGCGGCCAACACCTCAGCATTTGTCAATTTTTGATTGCTGGCCAAAATACTTGCGGAAGTGACCAGTTGTCCCATGGGTGCGGAGCCTGGATTCCAATCTGTAGCAATCGCCAAAGAAGCACCAGCGTCCAATAAGGCACGTGCAGGTGTGAATGCACATCCCAAACCCAAAGAAGCTGCCGGCAAGGCTACTGCAACTACATCCGATTGGCCAAGTAGCGCTATTTCTTCGGAAGTGGATGCCTCTAAGTGATCCGCAGAAACGGCTCCCATAGCTACAGCCAATTGCGATCCCGAGGTCGTAAATTGATCAGCGTGCAACGTAATGTCAAATCCCAATTCTTTGGCTTTTGATAGATAAGGCTGAATTTCATCTACAGAAAAAGCTGACTTTTCTATAAATGCGTCAATACGATTGGTCAAATCTTCTGATTTCAATAAAGGAAACAGGTTGGTTGCTATATATTCTAAATATTCCGAAGCACTTCCCTCAAAATCTCTAGGCTTCATATGGGCAGCCAAACAAGTGGTTATAAGATCTACCGAAGTGTGCGTCCCTGCGGCTTTTATAGCACATAAGGTTTTCAACTCTTCTTCCACATTTAGCCCATAGCCGCTCTTGACTTCTACAGTGGTGATACCTTGTTGCAATAAATATTCAGCACGCGAGATTGTCAGCTCAATGAGGGCTTCCATCGTACAAGCGCGGGTATGCTGCACAGTATTCCAAATTCCACCTCCAGCCGCAGCTATTTCTAAATATGAACTCCCTGCATTGCGTAATGCAAAGTCATTCGCCCGATTGCCCGCAAAGGCAATATGGGTATGACAATCAATATATCCCGGGACCACGATATATTCTCCATAAAGTATAACTGGCGAAGCCTCAGCATATTTCTCTCGTAAATGAACAAAGTCTCCCACCTCCACTATATATTCACCTTCTACATAAATACCGCCATTTGAAATAATTTCCAACTGACTATCCTGCAGTGCACCTTTAAGAGGCAAATCACGCATCGTCAAAAGCTGCTTAAATGGACCTATTAGTTGATTTTTCATATTAAAAGTTTTCAAAATGTTCAGCAAAAGCTTCTTTATAGGAAACGCCCTGTTGAGTGGCAACATCATTTGCAATCCGTAATAAATCGCCTTTTTTAACAAATTCCAATGCATTATCCAAAATATCCTGCATAGGTTGGTCTTCTTCCAAATGCGGAATTCGCGTACGGATATGTTGATGTAAGTTTTCTATAATCGGAGTAGATACTAATGGAGCATGAAAATCCTTTGCCTGCGCGGCACACAGTAATTCTATACTCAATATTTTATCGACATTATCAATCACCTGCAACAATTTTCTTCCGGAAATAGAGCCCATACTCACATGATCTTCCTGCCCCAATGATGTCGGTATACTGTCTGCACTGGATGGAAAACAAAGCCCTTTATTCTCACTCGCCAGAGCCGCAGTAGTATATTGCAGAATCATAAATCCGGAATTCAACCCGGTCACTTTCATCAACAGTTTCGGCACCCCGTTGGTGACGCCCTCTAGTGAAAGATACACCCGTCTGTCAGATATATTTCCTATTTCTGACATGGCCAAAGTAGCGTAATCCATCGGCAAGGCAATAGGTTGACCGTGAAACGATCCACCACTGATCGTCAACTCATCGTTGATAATGATGGGATTATCTGTCACTGAATTGATTTCCGTTTCGATTATTTCTTTTAGATGCAACCATGCATTGCGCGACGCACCATGCACCTGAGGAATACAACGCAGGGAGTAAGGATCTTGTACGCGTGAACAATTTTTATGAGATTCTAAAATGGCTGAACCTGCGAGCAGATTATATATTTTTGACGCTACGTAGGAGTTACCTTTGTACGGACGCAATTGATGCAATTCTTTGTAAAATGGTTTAATGGATCCATTCAGTCCTTCGATCATCAATGTCGCCACAAGGTCTGCTGTGTCCAAGACTCTACTCATCTCCACGACCGCTTTGACAGCATGTGCCGCCATGAATTGTGTACCATTGATCAGCGCCAATCCTTCTTTAGCACCGAGTTCTATAGGCGCTAAATTAAACTCAGCAAGTACATCCACCGTATGTCGAATTTCATTCTTATAGTGAACCTTCCCTAAGCCAATCAAGGGCAAAAAAAGATGGGACAGCGGTGCCAAATCTCCGGAAGCCCCAACAGAACCCTGTTTAGGGACTACAGGAATGACATCCTGATCTATATGCCAAAGAATACGTTCGACAGTCGAGAATTGCACACCCGAAAATCCCTTTGCTAAAGCATGAACCTTCAATATCAGCATCAACTTGGATAGTTCCTCGGCGATAGGTTCTCCTACTCCCACCGCATGGCTCTTCAAAATATTCTCTTGCAACTTACGGGTATCATCCGCATCAATCAAGGTCGTACACAAAGGTCCGAATCCCGTATTGATACCATATACCACTTCTCCCTTGTCGACAATGGTCTTCACGTAGGCAGCACTTTTATGTATAGCCACTATTGTGGATTGCGACAACTCCCCTTTGAGTTCTCCTCTAGCTATCGCTAATGCTTGAGAACTTCTTAAATAATCTTCACCGTAATGGAACGTTTTCATAGTTTATATCTTACTATATCAAAATTACTTAGTAGTTTTAATAACTAATAATACCATTTACATCAACAATTGATAACCATGAATTATCAAATAGAATTTCGGCATCTGCATTACTTTCGGGTATTAGCCGAAGAATTACACTTCCGGAAAGCAGCAGAACGTTTGTTTATCTCTCAACCCGGTCTGACCCGACAGATTAAACAGATGGAAGAAATCTATAAAACACCACTTTTTGAAAGAGATAAACGAAATGTAAAACTGACAGAAGCGGGTATATTCTTGAAACAAGAAGTAGATTTGGTATTCAATCAGCTAAACAATATCCGTACACAAATTGAAAAAATTGCAGAAGGCAAAATCACCAACTTAAAATTGGGCTTTATTGGTTCTGCCGTCCAAACTATTCTACCAGAACTTCTAGCCAAGCTAAAAGTAAAACAGCCATTGATAGATATAAGTTTACAAGAGCTGAGCAATGAAATACAATTGGAGATGCTTGTGAGAAATGAGCTTGATTTTGGTTTTGTACGTACAGAAAACTACCCGCAACATATAGAGACATACCCTATCTTGACAGAAAACTTTGCTTTAGTCGTACCCAAAGGACATCCATTAAAAAGTAAGAAAAAATTAAGCTTAGCAGATTTTAAGGAGGAATCCTTTATTCTATTTTCCAAACAATACAGCGCTTCATACTACGATTTGGTGATGAGTATTTTTAGAGATTATCAATTTGAGCCCAAAGTGGCACTTCGAACGGTCAATGCTTTGAGTATTTTTAATTTGGTGTCGCAAGGCATCGGCATAGCCATAGTTCCTTCATCACTCAAAAAAGGTTATCATGCAGATGTTGAATTTATAGAACTCACCCATATTCCTCAACGTACCACACTATATTTGGCCTGGAATAAAGCAAATAGAAACCCTGGGATACCTTTGTTCACAGACATTCTCAACGAAATCCTGTTATAAAAAAAAAGTCCCTTTGCTTTTATCACAAAGGGACTTCTTGTTTATTTCTTATGTTCGACCTGAACAATCTTTTCTTTCGTTTCGATAACTTTATCCTTCTTGGCATTGCTTAATGTATGACCACCTAAAATCGGTGCTATCACCAAGCCTACCAAACAAGTTAATTTAATCAAAATATTCATCGATGGTCCAGAAGTATCTTTAAAAGGGTCACCAACTGTATCACCAGTTACCGCAGCTTTGTGTGCGTCCGAGCATTTGAATGTCATGTCGCCATCGATCTCAACACCTGCGTCAAAAGAGTTCGTCGCATTATCCCAAGATCCACCCGCATTATTCTGGAAAATTGCCCACATAACGCCCGAAACCGCCACACCGGCCATATATGCTCCTAATGCTTCTGCCCCCATCGCAAAACCTACAATAATAGGTGTAATAATAGTCATTGCACCTGGAAGCATCATTTCTCGCAAAGCCGCTTTTGTAGAAATATCCACACATTTGCCATATTCTGGTTGCCCTGTTCCTTCCAAAATTCCTGGAATTTCACGGAATTGGCGACGTACTTCATTCACCATGTCCATTGCTGCTTTCCCCACAGACTGCATCGCTAGCGCAGAGAATACAACCGGAATCATACCTCCGATAAACAAGGCTGCCAAAACATCGGCTTTGAAAATATTAATACCATCAATACCTGTAAATGTCACATACGCTGCGAATAATGCTAATGCTGTCAATGCCGCAGAAGCAATAGCAAAACCTTTACCTACTGCCGCCGTCGTATTTCCTACCGAATCCAACACATCTGTGCGTTGACGAACTTCTTTAGGCAATTCACTCATTTCGGCAATACCACCCGCATTATCCGCTATTGGACCAAAAGCGTCAATAGCCAATTGCATCGCAGTCGTCGCCATCATCGCCGAAGCCGCGATAGCTACACCATAAAAACCTGCTAAAGAATAAGAAGCCCAAATTGCAGCAGCAAACAACAATACCGAAGAAAATGTAGAGATCATACCATTAGCCAATCCAGCAATAATATTGGTAGCGGCGCCGGTAGAGGAATTTTTAACGATATTTAAAACCGGCTTTTTACCCAATCCGGTATAATATTCCGTAAATGCTGAAATCAATCCACCAACAGCCAATCCCACTATAGTCGCATAAAATACATTCATGCGCGAAATATCTTTATATCCTTCACCAAAAAATTTCATCTGAATCACTTCTGGAAGCATATATCTTATCAAAAAGAAACAGGATATAATCGTCAAAATAATGGAAATCCAGTTGCCCAAATTTAAAGCGCCTTGTACTTGACTTTCTTTGGCATCATTACTTGACACCTTCACAAAAAATGTCCCGATGATGGAAGCTAAAATCCCAACACCAGCAATAACGATGGGTAAGAGAATAGGGCCCATTCCATTGAAAGAATCCGTAAATACTCCCCCGTTCGCCTCAGCCATATCTTTAATAATGTAGTTACCCAGCACCATAGAGGCTAACACTGTGGCTACATAGGAACCAAATAAATCTGCACCCATGCCAGCCACGTCACCCACATTATCACCCACATTATCTGCAATAGTCGCTGGATTACGTGGATCATCCTCAGGAATACCCGCTTCAACTTTACCTACAAGATCCGCACCCACATCCGCAGCTTTGGTATAAATACCTCCACCTACACGTGCAAATAATGCTATCGATTCAGCCCCGAGCGAAAAACCAGCAAGAGCTTCCAAGACAACGGTCATCTCGTTATAGAAATTTCCGCCATCCGTAATAAACATTTTGAGAAATAATAGAAAAAAGATGCTCAACCCCAAAACCGCCAAACCTGCAACACCTAATCCCATCACTGTACCCCCTGAAAATGATACTTTCAGTGCCTGTGGAAGACTGGTACGGGCTGCTTGCGTGGTACGCACATTCGCACTTGTAGCAATACGCATCCCAATATTTCCGGCTAATGCCGAAAAGAATGCGCCAAATACAAATGCAACTACAATAATCCAATGTGTAGTTTCGACCAAGGTAGAAACAAAGAATAATGCAATGGCTGCAATGACCACAAAAATGAATAAAATCCGGTACTCAGCTTTGAGGAAAGCCATCGCACCTTCTTTAATACTCTTAGAAATAAATTGCATTTTGCTTTCGCCAGCGTCTTGTTTATTGACCCAACTGGCTTTTGAAACCATGAATAGTAACCCCAAAACAGCGAGTGCTGCCGGTAAGTAAATCATAAAGTTTTCCATAAAAAAGTTTATTTTGGTTATAATAAAGCTATCATTTTTTTTGGAAAACAAGAAACTTTAACACATTAATTTAAAATGAGTTGAATACGGCAAAAATCATTATTAGTTGGCTTTCCAATGGTATATTTCTGCAGTAACAACTGCCTTTCCGTCATCGACCAACTCACGAAGTACGCTTAATTTTTGGGCGTCATCACCTACAGTGATATTATCAATCAAATCTTGCAAAGACTGCGGTTTATCCAACAAAAGCACGCGGATTTCTTGCTCGATTTTAACTTCTATACCTTCGACATGCTTACGTTTCAGACACAAATCGCATTCACCACAAGGGGTATTTCCTATTTCTCCGAAATACTCTAAAATCGCATTGCTACGACACTCTTTGGTATCCAAAAAGTGATAAATGGCCTTAATTTGCTCTTCTTTAATATCTTTTCGCTCTCGAATAAATTCGGCATCAATAAATAGATTTTTATAATCTACCCGGGGCTGCAAGAAAGTTAATTGAGGTTTATCGGTACTTTTGAGATAAGAACCGACTTGTTGTTTCTCCAGCCCTTCCAGCATCTGCACCACAGTTTCATATGAAACACTCAATTTCTTCGCAAATTCGTATTCATTAATTGGCACATAAAAATCAAATACACCACCATACGTACGCAGTATAGCTTTTATCAAAGGATCGAATTTTGCGGTCTGCACCTGAAACCGGTATAACTCTTGAAAGTCTATCTCAAATTTAAATCGTGAAGGAATAAATACAGCTTCAGAAAGACTGAGCCAACCATCCCGCTCCAAAAATTTCAACGCGCTCATCGTCGGTACTACCTGAAGTTTATATTTTTTCGCAAATTCGACCACATCAAAATCCACGGTAATGTTTTTCCCAGCGCCATAAGCAATCTGATAGTGATTCGCCAAATAATGATAAGCCTGTTGAATAAATTGTACGGATGGGAAACTATCTTGAAAATTCTTCCACAATTTCTCCCTATCTTCTTGTTGGTACAGCAATACTGGAAAAGCTTTTTTGCCATCACGACCTGCACGTCCTGCCTCTTGATAATAGGCTTCCAACGAATCCGGAATATCAATATGAATGACAAAACGCACATCGGGCTTATCTATTCCCATCCCAAAAGCATTCGTAGCAACTATGACCCGTATTTGGTTGGTAGTCCAAGCATGCTGCTTACTCTCCCGGTCTATCATGCCTAGACCAGCATGATAAAAATCCGAGGGGACACCATGATTCAGCAAGAAACGGGCAACCTCTTGTGTTTCTCTACGATTGCGAACATAAATCACGCCCGATCCTCCAATTTTCTTGACCACGCGTAGCATGCGATTCATTTTATTCTCTTCATGCAAGGCCATATAGCCTAGATTCGGACGGGCAAAACTTTTTGAAAAAACATTTTTTTGGCGAAACTGGAGTCGCTCATTAATTTATTAAAATAACCGAGGTGTGTCACTGGGCGTAAAGGCAAAAATATTAAAATCAGGATGTGCTTCTCTTAATTCGGCTAGCTGCAGATAAGAAGGTCGAAAATCATAGCCCCATTGGGAAATACAGTGCGCTTCGTCGATAGCAAAGAGATTGACCTTCATGTATTTGATACGTTCACGTACCAAATCTGAATAGAAACGTTCGGGGGCGATATATAGAAACTTAATTTTCCCAAAAATGCAATTATCCAAAGCAATATCCACTTCCCGATAATTCATTCCTGAAAAAATAGCAATAGCCTCAATACCGCGACTACGAAGATTTTCTACTTGATCCTTCATCAAAGCAATCAGCGGCGAAATCACAATACATATACCTTCTTTAGCCATTGCGGGCACTTGAAAGCAAATGGATTTTCCTCCGCCGGTGGGCATTAATGCTAACGTATCCCTTCCTTGCAGCACAGATTGTATAATATCCTCTTGCAAGGGTCTGAACGCATCATATCCCCAGAATTGTTTTAGTATGGAATGAATAGAATCGTTCATGTTTATTCCTCTTCCCAAACATAAGCAAAATTATTTTTTAGAATATATAGTCTGTTCGAATTACTTGCAGCAAGCTCACGTAATCTATCAATGGTCTTATCACTGTTGCTTCCATCCATTACGATTACCGCTTTCGTATATTGGGACAGGACCGCATCGATATCGGTATAGTTATTTTTACGCCAAAGCACAAAATCAACCTTTTCGGGCAGTTCGGTAATTCGTTGCTCAAGAATCAGAATGGAGAATTTGCCTACTTGGATAAGTTGATTCTGACGTTCTGAGTCATCATAAGGCAACGGGTGAAATACAATATCTTCATTCGAAGTATATTGTCGAAGATGAGGCAATACACTATACTGTAAAGTGTTGTGCTGTAAAGAATCGAGATTAGAACATAAGAAAACATTACTTTTGTCAATCAAAGAAATAGCTAATTCTGAGCGTAAATTGTAGAATGTCAAACCGCTATGCTTCGATTTCATATACACCTGCATACCACCAAATAATGACAATGTGCAGATCGCAGACAGTATGAGCAATACCGATTTCGCCATTTTATAATTCAGTGCAACCAGCAATGCAGCAATCCCTATTAATAAGATTAGCATCTGTATCCAGTTCCAGCTAATCCCTTGCACATTGGCTAAAGGTAAATTTTCAATGGCATATAATCCCCTCATCATGAAAATCAGTCCCCATTCAAGGGCAAATCCCGAGAGTTGATTGATAAATTCTACATTTAACAAAGTCAACACGACTCCCGCATACATAACAAATGTACTTGGCAAAGCGATAAATAGGTTAGCAATAAGGAAATAATTAGGAAACTGTCCGAAATAAAACAATGTAAGTGGAAGGGTAAAAAGTTGTGCTGCTAAAGAAACATATACATATTCAAGGACGTAATTTATCCATTTATTGGACGTTAAGTAATAGTGTTTTAAAATTGGATAAAGAAGAATTATTCCGAGGATAGCAAAATATGACAGTTGGAATCCCACGTCAAAAAGATACTGCGGAGCAAATAATAGTATAAAAAAGGCAGAAGCTGCCAACGTATTCAGAGGAATCTGTTTTCGATTGAGAAGCAAGGAACTGACAAAAAAAGATATCATAATACCTGCTCTCAAGATTGGAGGGCTCATGCCGGTGAGCACCACGTAGGACCAAATAGCAAAGAGTATAGCGATAGATTTGAGGAGCTTTCCGTACCGAAATCGATCCATCCACTTTAATACCCAATTGAGAAGTACAAAAACCAAACTCACATGCAAACCTGAGACACTAAGCACGTGAATAGTCCCTGTATTGGTAAATGCAGCAATGGTACTCTGATCGATTTGTGATCGGTATCCGAATATCAACGCCACTGCCACGTTAAAAGCCTCATCATCACTTATATACTTTCTGAATTTAGTAATGAGCTTAGCTCTCAGCTGCAAAGAATAAGCTATTAAGGCATTACCTTGCCCATGTTCCAGCAGCTTAAGTTCCGTAGACTTTATCAGACATTGTTGAAATATTCCCTTATTAGCAAGATAAGATTTGTAGTCAAATTCTTTGGGATTGAAATGCGGATTGACATCTTTCAATTTATTGCTAAAAATAAGCTGATCACCATATTGGTATTCATATGGAGCCATTGAATCCCTAAGAATAGTCAACATGATTTTGCCTGTCACCTGCTGTACTTGCGAAGAGTCAACAGCCTGCATAAGACGCACAGGAAATCGAACCGTCTTTTCTTTTGCGACAGGTTCATCATCGATAATCCCTACATATTGAATGGCTGAACCATGAGAATAATGTGAAGAATCATGTTGTTTTTGCAGACTCGAATAATTATAAAATCCGTAACTTATGACAAAAAGACTAAAGCAAATAGTAAAAACTATCTTTTGTTGGAATTTGCAAAAGTAGCTTAGAAAGATATAGGCCAATAGCACAATGCCCATGAGAAGTAGACAGTAAGAGGGCCTGATTGCCGATGTAATCCACGATGCACTCACAATACCCGATATATACAGCAATAACACTTTTAGCATAGGAACTTTACCTACGCTGAGATCGAGAATATCATCTTTTACCATTGCCATTTCACCTGCAGTTTAATGTCTGATTTTTTATCCCCGTCGATCAGGTCCAATCCCGAACCAATATTCTCCCGATTCAAATATTTGGTCATTGCGTACCTCATCCACACATCCATAGATCTGAATAAGCGATAGCGCATGTTGAGATAGGTCCGGATACCTTTGTCGTAATACATCGGAAAACTACACGCGTAAAGCACATCACTTTCGTACGAATATATTCGGGAGTCATAATCCTTCGTGTTGAAATAAGAAACACGGGCGTTCAATTGCAGCTTATTACGCAAGCCTCGCCAATGGGCATCTTGATAGAAAAGATAGCCTTCACTTCTATTAGCCAGCTTTTTATCAAAAAGTGAAAGTTCACCACGTGTACGAATATTCCAAATATCATTCAGCTTATATTGATATTCCAATCGAATCTGATTGCGAACTACATCAGCCAATATATTTTCATTAGCAGCCGGAAGCGTAAGATTTTCCTGCTTCAAACGGTATCTGTATCGAATCACAAACTTTCCCTTCTTATACCAGCTGTACGTTGCTTGTGACAAAAAATCCACGCCTTCGCTTGGACCATCCACTCGAAATCTGAGCCAAGGCGACTTAAATCTATCTACATAATTTATCCATTCAAACTTCCTTGTAATCTGGTACACCAATCCTGTATACAGACCGCTTTCATTGACATCGTTGGAGCCTTCCGAAATGGCTTGAGCAAAGAAGCTATGGTAATTTTTCTGAAAATTTCGATAATTAAAAAATACCGATACTTTAGGATGTAAACTCACAATCATCCCATTGACGGTCGCCAAACCACTATTCATACTATGTGCCGTCTCTCCGAAAAAATATGCATTGCGGTAATTGAATTTATAATTAGCCGCTAATTGCAAAAGATGCTTTCCAGAGAAATCATATTGCTCACGAATGGCTTCTCCTGGTGCCACAGTGCCACTAAACCGTGTATACAAAGACACAAATCCCACTTGCAACCGTTTATACTGATAGGACCAATCGGAGCCTATGACCCATTGAGATATAGCATCCTTATAAGCCTGCTCTGTAGGCGTACGATGCAACCCAGAATAGTTTATGGTTTTTATATAGGAAATGGAGTCCGTATGCGATACATTCCCACTGAGCTTGTTGTAGGCAAAGAAAGGCGTCCACTTCAGCCGCCCAAACTGGGTCTTTATCGCTATACCTCGTTGAAAATTATTTTCATTCATGGACGAATAGGCCCGCAAACCCACTCCTTGCTTGGCAACGGTATGAATTAAGGCACCCTTTCCAAAATTTATCCCATTCCATAAAACCAATCCTTGTCCGACTTGCATTCCATAATCACCAATGATAATCTTCTTGATGGATTTGTTATAATCGTTGATTTCCAAATAGCCCGAATAGAAATCAAATCCACGGCTTTGCTTATACGCAAAAAATGGCTCGCCAGCGTCCTTCTCTGCATTGAGGCCTATTTTTATCTTTTGATTGTAATTCCAGCGGTACCGAAGTGCATATGCATTGCCATCACCCAAATACCTTGACCGATTTTCATCAGTGATCAAATAACCTGCTTTATCTTCAAATCCCTTACTGTAGCGAATCATCAGGCTGTGCTCGTCTTCCTCGCGAATACGCTTCCACGACAAATTTTTTAAAGTAGACTGATCACCAATACGCACAAAGGGCAGCAACATATTAATAGTTTTCAGATCCAAACCCATTACCCCCTGCAATTCCAATAGGCTTATGAAATCACCTGACTGTTGCCTATGCGCTATAATATTCATCACCTGCTGTGGTGATAAAAAGATAAGATTAGCCAACTGTTCTTCAGAAACGTTATTCAAGTCTAGGGGCTTTCTCAGGTAATGATTCAATTGTTCCATCACTTCACTCACATCTACTTCTTCACCCAACTCTTCGCTGATCTGTTCCAAGAGAAGTTCTTCCACGGTGGATTGAGTTTCTTGCGAATAGACATTTACCCCAAGAAAACAACATAACAAACCTATATAGAATCTAAAACGCATAGGCTAACGCAAATTGAGGTGACGATCCCAAACGCGAATGAAACGATGAGGAGACATCAAATTGGAAAGAACCCCATTGAATACCTACTCCACCATGATACTGCATTGGATCCGAGGATGCTCCTGCACGCAAGCAGACTACATTTGCGATGGAATAAGCAACTCCACCGCGCAGATTAAAACCTCGGTGCTGCTCATAATAAGCATCGGAAGAAAGCGACAATTCTTCCGAAATCTTATACCAAAATCCTGCACCCCCTTCGACAGGTAAATATTGCTCCGTATCATCCTTAAATTTGGAAATAGTAGCATTTCGAACAAGCAATCCTATACGCACAGATTCACTAAATGTAACCTGCGCCCCTAAATCCAGCGAAAAAGTATGATCGCCCATATAATCGCGCACTGTATAACGATGATAATTCGCAGAGAAGGAGGTTGCTATTATCCCTCCGAAACTTCTACCGTAAACCAAACTGGATGTAAGAAATGATGAAACCTGAGCAATACCATAATTTCGGATACTCCAGCCCAAAGTACCTATTCGGCGAGTCGGTACGGCTATGTACATAGCTTGTGTCCGTAATTTTCCGCTCATAAAGTGTGGCTGATAAGCAATTGCAGCAGTAAGCTTTGAGAGATTGGCTATACCAGCAGCATTATTAGTGATACTATAAATAGATTCTGCTGCGAGCCCTGTATTTCCCATAGCCTGTAGAGGTGCACCATTAAACGTCTGACCGCATACGCGTAAAGAAAATAAGACCAAACATATAATTCGGAAAATCATAGTTTAGGATTTGGTTCTATCTTAAATATAATAAACACAAGTTATATTTGGAAATATTATTAACCAGAAAGAAATAATATTCCAATAAAAAAGACCGATACTAGTATCGGTCTTTCTATATTTTAAAGCTAAAATAGATTAAACATCAATCTTAGCATATTTTGCATTTTTCTCAATAAATTCACGACGCGGCGCAACTTCATCCCCCATTAACATAGAGAATACGCGATCACATTCAGCAGCATTTTCAATTGTGACTTGTCTCAATGTACGTTTATCCGGATTCATTGTTGTTTCCCACAATTGTTCCGCATTCATCTCTCCAAGACCTTTGTAACGCTGTACACTCACAGAATCTTCTTTACCGCCACCTTTTAAGCGTTGGATAGCTGCTAGGCGCTGATCTTCAGTCCAAGCGTATTCATGATCTTTTCCTTTTTTCACCAAATATAATGGCGGTGTTGCAATATATACATAACCTCTTTCGATTAATTCGCGCATATATCTAAAATAGAATGTCAAAATCAAAGTAGCAATGTGACTACCATCGACGTCAGCATCCGTCATGATTACAATCTTGTGGTAACGAAGTTTATTTAAATTTAATGCTTTTGGATCTTCTTCAGTACCTACAGAAACACCCAATGCCGTAAACATATTTTTAATCTCCTCGTTCTCGTAGATTTTGTGCTCCATCGCCTTCTCTACGTTCAATATCTTACCACGCAGAGGCATTATTGCTTGGTAATTACGGTCACGCCCTTGCTTGGCTGTACCACCCGCAGAATCACCCTCGACAAAGAATATCTCACATAGCGCAGGATCATTGCTCGAACAATCCGCTAACTTACCCGGTAGCCCAGATCCACTCATGACAGTTTTTCGCTGCACGAGTTCACGCGCTTTACGTGCTGCTGCACGAGCTTGAGCTGCGATAATCACCTTCTGAACAATAGTTTTAGCTTCTCTTGGGTTCTCTTCTAAATATTGACCCAGAATCTCTCCCACTGCCACATCCACAGCACCCATTACTTCGGTATTACCCAATTTTGTTTTGGTCTGCCCTTCAAATTGTGGTTCTGCCACCTTCACAGAGATAACCGCTGTAAGTCCTTCACGGAAGTCATCACCGGTTACTTCTACTTTGGAGTTTTTCAACAAACCTGACTCATCCGCATATTTTTTCAATATACGAGTCAAACCTCTACGAAATCCGGCTACGTGTGTACCACCCTCGATTGTGTTAATATTATTCACATAAGAGTGAACATTCTCTGAATAGGTATCATTGTATTGGAATGACAACTCCACTGGAATCCCCTGCTTAATGCCTTCCAAATAAATCGGAACAGGAATAAGCGCTGAACGTGTACCATCCAAGAATTTAACAAACTCCTGAAGACCGCCTTCTGAATGAAACACGTCACTGCGGTCTGAACCATCTTCGTTCTGTTCACGCTTGTCAATCAAAGTCAATGTGATTCCTTTGTTCAAGAAAGAAAGCTCACGAAGACGATTGGCCAAGGTGTCGTAATTATATACCGTAGTCTGTGTAAAAATAACAGGATCCGGAGAAAAAGTAACAATTGTTCCTGTCTTGTCCGATGTACCTACTTCCTTCACCTCATATAGTGGCTTACCACGCTCATACTCCTGATTGAAAACTTTGCCATCGCGATGTACCTCTGCTTTCAAATGCGTAGATAATGCATTCACACAGGAAACACCCACACCGTGCAAACCTCCAGAAACCTTATATGTATCTTTATCAAACTTACCACCCGCATGAAGTATAGTCATTACGAGTTCTAGCGCTGATTTATTTTCTTTTTTGTTGATTCCAGTAGGAATACCACGACCATTATCTTCTACAGAGATGGAATTGTCCTCATATATAGTAACAACGATGTCATCACAATACCCTGCAACAGCCTCATCAATGGAGTTATCGACGACCTCATATACTAAATGGTGTAAACCTTTAGGTCCTGTATCACCAATGTACATAGATGGTCTCTTGCGTACCGCCTCTAATCCTTCTAATACCTGAATATTGTCCGCGGAATACGCTGTAGGATTGTTTTTTTCTTCGCTCATGAATTAAAAAAAATCTGATTAAATTAACATTCAAAGTTAATAAAAACTAAGAACTTAAACAACAGTTGGAGCACTTAAATCCGACCTAAATAGCTACTTTATTTTTGAAAAAAAACACAAAAAATGGAATTTTAATTTTTTTATAGTAGGTTTGCTTTTTAAACTGAAAATTACACATCAAATGAATAAATTTTTATCAAACGTATCTAAATTAACATTAGGTATAGCTATCATGACAGCAGCTGCTTCATGTAACCAAAATACTTCTGGTACTGCCACAACAAAAGGTGATAGCACATCATCAAATGTAGCTTCCGACAAAGTGGCTAACAAAATCGTATATGTAAATGCAGATACTTTATCAGCGCAATACGAATACTTCAAAGACGCAAAAACAAAATTAGAAGGCAAAGCAAAGAAAGCACAAGAAAACTTGCAATCTAAAGGTCAAGCTTTCCAAAGAGAACTTGCTGAAGCAGAACAAAAAGCTCCGACAATGAGCGCTTCAGAGCGTCAAGCTACAGAAGAAAGATTGGCACGCAAACAACAAGAGCTAGCACAATTGAACCAAAATGCATCGTCATCATTGGCACAAGATGAACAAACTGAAATGACTGCAGTGTACAATACGATCACAGAATATTTGAAAAAACACGCACAGGAGAATGGTTACCAATATGTATTGACATATTCTCAAACCAATCCGGCTGTGATTTATGCAGACGCAAAGTTAGATATCACCAAAGAAGTAGTGGCAGCATTGAATAAAGAATACAAAGCTAAGAACACTGCAAAAAAATAAGCTATTCCTAGCGGACTAAAATATAAAAAGGGATTTAATCAATTGATTAAATCCCTTTTTATATTAATTTAGATGTATAAACGCAAATTATGATTGCTCATATCTTATCCGCGGAATCTCATCCCTTTGAATGGATCGACATCACGAATCCTACATTAGAGGACTTTAAAGAATTAAAGGAAAAATTTAATCTTCGGGAAGCTTCTATTCGGGATTGTCTGGAGGTAGGTCATCTGCCGAAAATTGAGGAATTCGAAAATTATCATTTTCTAATCATTCGATCCACCCCACAAAATCTGGATGAAGAATCCCAGACACTGCAAGAGATTACCAATAGGATTTCCATTTTCTATGGGCCTGACTTTTTGATTACCACCCATCGGAACAGTATTCCTTTTTTGGAAAATATCAAACGTACCGATCCCAAGAACAAGCCGCTGTCTACTACCAAATCCTTAGTCAATACTTTGGTATCCGAAGCACTAAAATCGTTTGAAACGTTAGTATTGGGAGAAATAGCAACCAAGCTGGAAGAATATGAAGAGATTGTTTTTCTACACCAAAAACGTAAACCTTTCCTCCGGAAACTGTATTACATTAAGCGGCAGATAGATGTGATTCGGTCTATTTTGGTACTGTACAAAGATATTGTAGATTATTTTCACCTCCCAGAATACAAAAATACGTATACGCAGGATCTCAGAGACTTGTTTTCGCGCACGAACACCCTCTATCGCAATACATCAGAGAATACGGCCCAATTGCTATCCATATACTTCAATATAGAATCCAATCACACCAATGAGATTATGCGCATACTGACGATAATTTCAGTGTTTTTTATGCCTTTGACATTTATCGCAGGAGTGTATGGTATGAATTTCCATTTCATGCCTGAGTTGCAGTGGAAATATGGGTACCCCATAGTCATATGCTCCATGCTCGGATTGAGCCTGCTCATATATTTATGGTTCAAAAGAAAAAAATGGCTTTAATTATTTTGCCTTGGGTGTCGTCGCTATAAATTCTTTCAGATAGAAAGGTTCGAAGTAAATCAAATCCTCGAAATCCTGTTTTTCAAATTTTTCAAAAGCAGATTCCGCAAGATAGCTCGAAGAATGTTGATAGCTTCTATCGACCTGCACATGCGCAGATTGGCTATACAAGTCATTCAACTTGAGCGCGCCCGAGCCAAAAAGGATGACATTCTGATTTGCAAAAGGCTGAAAAGTGTCCACATCCATGATGACAGCTTCTGTAGGCTTTATGACAGCACCTTGATGATCGTACACCATCTGGTATACTTCCATACGTCTGGCATCCAGCATCGGCACATACACGGTATTGTCAGCAAGCCCATGCGTAGATGCATAACCTTTGAACATACTCGCTAAGGTATTGACAGCAAGCAGCGGAATATCTAGCGCATAACAAAGACCTTTTGCCGTAGAAACGCCTATACGTAGTCCCGTGTAAGAACCTGGCCCTTTGCTGACTGCTACAGCAGATAAGTCCGCATAAGACAAATGAGCGTTGTGCAATAATTCATCAATAAAGATGGTCAATTTGGACGCATGAAGATTAGGCTCAGTGGCTTCCATTTTGTGGATTACCTTACCATCTAAACTCAAAGAAACAGAACATACTTCTGTCGCTGTATCAATCTGCAAAATATACGTACTCATCTTCAATCAAAATTAAGGAATAGGATCATGACCATGACCACCCCATGGATTGCACCTCGCAATGCGTTTGATGGTCAGCCACCCTCCTTTGAAAGGTCCATACTTCATTATCGCTTCCTTCCCATATTGCGAACAAGTCGGTGTATAACGACAATTGGCCCCTAAAAGCGGAGAAATAAAAAGTTGATATATCTTAATGATAAATAAAAATAGGTGCTTCAGAGCCCACAATATCGATTGCCAGATTTTAAGAAGAAATTGCATGGGCTAATTGCTTTAGCGTTTTATTCATTTTAGTGAATAACAATTCAAAACTCAATTCTTCTTTACCGACATATTGAATTGCCAAGTCCAAATTTAAGTCATATTTCATGACTTCATCATAAAGCAACTCATTTTTTTGCAAGCGATACACTTCACGCATCAATCGCTTGATGCGATTACGGTCGTGTGCACGCTTAAATCGACGCTTGGAAACCGACAGAATGACCTGTACAGGATGTGCGCTACTTATAGCTGGACGTGCTAAGTAGACTACCCGAAAAGGGTAAATAATAAAAGAAGAACCACCATGAAAAAGAGAATCTATTTTACTCTTACTACACAGTCGTTCTTCTTTTGTAAATGTTTTTCTCATCGGATGACTAGTTGGCCGGAATATAGCCACAGCAAAAAGTCACCGGCGCTAAAGAAAAGAATTAGCCTTTGTGACGGTATTCGTCAGAAACTGTTAGACGTTTTCTACCTTTTGCTCTACGAGACGCTAATACTCTTCTACCATTAGCTGTACTCATACGCTCTCTAAAACCGTGCTTATTTCTTCTTTTTCTTTGCGAAGGCTGAAATGTTCTTTTCATGACGCTATTTCTTTATTATTTTTTTCTCTATTAACCAATATTATCCTCTAAGAGGAATGCAAAAGTACTGTATAATTTCAATATATACAAGCACTGCAAGAAAAAAAGTTCACATAAATAATACGTGAACTTCTTTTATATCCTAGTAATAGAAACCTATTTATTCTTTAACAAATCTCTAATTTCAGCAAGCAAAACTTCTTCGTTTGAAGGCGCTGCAGGTGCTGCTGGAGCCTCTTCCTCTTTCTTCTTCAAAGAGTTAATTGCTTTAATAACTACGAAGATACAGAATGCAATAATCAGAAATTGAATGATTACATTAATAAAATTGCCATAATTCAAGGTAACTGCAGCTGCCAACTCTGTGCCATCGGGATTCAATACCGCATCCTTAATAATGATCTTCTTCTGCGAAAAATCAACGCCTCCCGTAATAACACCAATAATTGGCATAATTAAATCATCCACTAAAGATGTGACGATTTTCCCAAAAGCGCCACCGATAACCACACCGACTGCCAAGTCAATGACATTACCGCGCATAGCGAATTCTTTAAACTCTTTAATAAAACCCATAATATTTTTTCTTTTAATAAAACAAAAATAAATATAAAGTACTAATTTTGGTATAGATTAATATCTAAATTAGTAATTAAAAACATTAATAAATGAAGGGATTTAATTTAAAGCAATATTTTTCATATATTGACCCATATCATATACGCATAAGCTTATGAACAACATATTGATAGCTGACGATCATAGTATAGTTCGTTTTGGCACAGCTGTAGTCATTAACGAATCATTTAAAAATACAGAAATCACCCACGCCTCTACAATCAAAGAGGTGTATTCTCATATTAATTTTAAACGCTTTGATCTTCTTTTGCTGGATATTAATATGCCAGGCGGAAATAACATCAATGTGATAAAGGAAGTATTGACGCTACAACCTGATTTAAAAATATTGGTATTCTCCTCATATGATGAGAACATCTATGCTTTGCGCTATATTGAAGCAGGTGCTGCTGGCTACCTGAACAAAAACACTTCCATGGAGGAGCTTAGCAATGCGATCAACATGATCCAAGAGCGCGGGAAGTATATGTCTCCTGCCGTGCGCGATTTGTACATACAGAAGCTCACAAGCACCAAATCGAGCATCGACAAAGTCAATCCATTAAACAAACTGTCCAACCGTGAGATGGACGTCGCTAAACACCTGATTGAAGGCCATGGAATACTAGAAGTTTCCAACCTCTTAGATTTAAGCTCGTCGACAGTAAGTACATATAAAAGTCGTATTTTTGAAAAATTAGGTGTGAATAATATTCCCGATCTTATCGAGTTATTCAAACTTCACGCACAAAATACTTAGCAGCAGGTGCGCTATCAGAAATAAGCTACATAAAATAGCCTCACTATATAATAAAAAAGGGTTTCAACAATGTTGAAACCCTTTTTTATTATAAGTTAATTATAGTCAATTAATCTACATTATCATGTAAGAACGAATTGTTCGAACGAATCTCAGTCACTCCATCATCAAATGACAATGTAAAACGAGACACTTGTGAATCTGCCGAATGCGGCACATCATCCAATGGCTTTTGCTTTCTTTTGTAAGCGGGCTCATTTTCTAACTCTTGTAAGCCGTTTGATGACTTCAACTTCATGCTCAACTCTTTAAGACGCAAAATGCGCTCTTTAGTTTTTAGCAATTGGTCTTCAAAGTTCACCTCTTCTTCAACTTTTGTCGTATTTGCGAAAGTAGATGTATATGTTGTATCAACAATATCTTTTACTTCTTCTTCCACTTCTTCGTTGATCTTATCTTCATACGTATCGAAAACAGTAGGAAGCTTAAATTCAAATACGGAAGGGGATGTTTTCAATTCGAAACCACCGTTATCTTGTACAGTATCTTCTGCAACGACATCTTCTTCAACATCTAACGTATGACGCACGATATTGCTCTCTTGTTGCACAGCTGCATTAGTAGGTTTTACAGGATTAAACAAATCTACTTGCGGTGATTCTGCTACAGTATTGGTCGGTGTCACAGGTGTTACATAATTTGTAGTCGAAGTAGTCGTTACTGGTTTTTCTACAAATTGATTTTGAACAACAGGTTTGATAAAAGAATGAACTGTATCTGGAGATAGAGGCAAAGCGATTTTCTCATTCTCTTTTTCCTTTTGACGTTCTTCTGAAGTTTGGAAACCAGTAGCAATAATAGTTACAGACAAATCATCCTCTAGGCTTTCGTCGATACAATTACCCCAAATTAAGTCCGCTGTCAAACCAGCTTTCTCTTGAATATAGTCTGTAATAATCGCTACCTCATCCATGGTTACCTCTTTTCTACCAGAAGTAATATTCAATAAGATATAGCGCGCTCCTTCGATTTCATTATCCTTCAATAATGGAGATGCTAATGCACCTGTCACCGCTTGAAGTGCTCTGTCCTCACCCGAAGCAATATGGTTACCCATGATCGCTACGCCGCTGTCGTTCATTACGGTTCGCACATCTTTGAAATCGACGTTTACATAACCAGGAATTGTTATAATCTCCGCGATACCTTTGGCAGCTGTTGTCAATATATCATCTGCTTTCGCAAAAGCAGCTGTCATTGTCAAGTTTCCAAAAATCTCACGCAATCTGTCATTTGAAATCACAAGGTATGAATCCACGTATTTACGTAATTCGCTTAATCCTTCTTCTGCTTGAGAACGACGCTTTTTACCTTCGAATGTGAATGGTGTTGTAATAATGGCTACAGTCAAAATACCCATTTCTTTCGCCGCCTTTGCCAACACTGGACTCGCACCTGTACCTGTACCACCACCCATTCCGGCTGTGATAAATAACATTTTGGTGTTTGTACCCAACATTCTCTTGATATCATCAATACTTTCGATAGCCGAGTTTTCACCTACATCAGGATCAGCACCCGCACCCATACCCTCAGTAAGACTAGCTCCCAATTGAACTTTGTTAGGAATGGGACTTAATTCCAACGCTTGTGCATCTGTATTACAAACTATAAAATCAACGCCACTTATCCCCTGCTTGTACATGTGATTAACAGCATTGCCGCCGCCACCACCCACACCTATAACCTTGATTATAGATGATTGCTCCTTTAACATTTCAAATTGTATCGACATAATAATATCCTGTTTAAAAAAGAACTGCCAAGCTTAACCTACCGACCCAAACTCAACAATTCGAATGTAATAATACCAAATTCTCAACAAGAGTTTTACACATTTGTGATTATGTGGAAAACTCACTGCTGTGTGGAAAATTTATTTTTTTCCTATGAAAGTTTCATCATCGATTTCTTGATTATCCTTGATAAATTCTGAGATAATTTTTGTAAACCAACTTTCTTTTTTGCTTTGCTTATCCGCAATTTCTTTGATTTGCTCTTTGCGTGGTTTTTTAAGCTCACGTTCTTCAATCGCCATATCCATCTCTTCTTCTACCGCTTGGATTCCTTTGATTAGCAAACCAATACTTGTTGCATACATTGGGCTTTTCATTTCTTCCAATGTCTGCTTGTTGAGCATATCGGTTTTCGCTAAATATTCATTTGGATAACCGATACGACAATCTATACCGGTGATGTATTCCACCAATTGAACCAAATGCTTCAATTGTGCACCACCACCTGTAATCACTATACCAGCGATCAATTTGTCCTCATAGCCTGAAGACTTGATTTCGTAATATACGTGCTCGATAATCTCCTCCATACGCGCCTGAATGATATAAGCTAGATTTTTGACAGAGATCTCTTTCGAGTCGCGACCACGGATTCCCGGCACGCAGATTACTTCATTTTCTTTATTTTCATCAGCCAAAGCTGATCCATATCTTACTTTTAATTGTTCAGCTTGATTTCGAAGGACAGCACAACCTTGACGAATATCTTCTGTTACAATATTACCTCCTAAAGGAATTACAGCAGTATGACGAATAATGCCTTCGTGGAATATAGCTACATCTGTAGTTCCACCACCAATATCAACAAGAACTACACCAGCCATTTTTTCTTCTTCATCCAATACAGCTTCGGATGATGCTAAAGGCTCAAGTACTAATGCAGACACTTCCAAATCAGCGTTGTCTACACATTTCTTGATATTTTTGATATCAGTCACACGACCTGAAATAATATGGAAGTTGGCTTCCATACGACGACCAGCCATACCGATAGGTTCTTTGATACCAGGCTCATTGTCAATTGTAAATTCTTGAGGCAACACATGAATAATCTCTTCACCCGGAGGAAGAACCAATTTGTACATATCCGAGATCAATCGTTCTACATCAAATCTGTTGATTTCATCATCGTCATTTTTGGTCAAGATACCACGATGTTGAATACTTTTGATATGCTGGCCAGCAATACCGATATTGACCACTTTGATGTCTACATTGGATTGTCCTTCTGCTAGAGAAACGGCCTCACGAATACTAAATACAGTCTTTTGAATATTAGCGACCACACCCCTATTTACACCGGCAGATTCTGCCTTACCTACGCCTAATAATTCTATTTTATTTGTTCCACTGCGTCGTCCCACAGTAACACAAATCTTAGTAGTACCGATATCTAAACCAACGATAATCGGATTTTCTTTTTCAATGTCTGTAATTCTTGGTTTCATATGCTGTATTTTTTAATTTTTCATGTTAATTTTCATTTGCAGGCTGTCCATGTACCAGCCCTCTCTGCGCTCACAAATGATTTGTCCTCCGTATTTTACATTCACTTTGGCGTAAGCCTCTGTACCCACCTTTGGTAATATATTCTTGTAATACATTTCCAATCGGCTAAGCTTGTAATCCAATGAATCCGCCGATCCGATCACCAATACCTCTTTGCCTACACGCGGAATCAACTCAATATCCGATTGCTCATTCACATAAATCTGTACAATCTGATTCTCCCATAGCTCATCACCTTTTATATGTTCGACAATACGTATCAAGTCTTGCACCATCTTTGTTGTTATCGGTTCAAGGGGCTTAGTATAACCTTCTTGAATTTTGCCGTTAGCGACTAATACATGAGGAACATATTTTAATGTAACCGGTATCTTGTGTCCTTTCGTATCTACATAAAATTCTCTCCCATCTTTGTTGATCACACGAAGTATTACTTCGCGCTGATGTACATTGACATTGATGGTGCCATCCATATCCGCGTGAATTTCGGCATTAGATACGTAAGGCAATTTTTCTATAGCATTTTCTATTTCTTCGAATTTAATCGCTTTCAATTCTTTACCTACTATGGCACCAAATTGATTACTTATCATTCTTGAGATATCATGTTGGTCAATAAACGTTTCTTTTCCCTCCACATTCACCTTCAACACCGTACACACCTGAACGGCATCTTTTCTGCTTATCAATCCCATGAGCACTACCAATCCCGCCAAGGCTGCTACACCAAGGAAAACATTGAATATTAGTCCCCATCTGATATTCTTCATACTACTTATCTAAAATTGCTTTTAACGGCTTCACCAATCTATCAATATCTCCTGCACCTACGGTCACAACCAATTCAGGACTTTCACTTTCTACTAGGGCCAACACTTCCTGCGGTGACACAACACGTTTGTTTTCCAGTTCAATTTTATCCAACAACCAGGCTGAAGTAACTCCCTCGATTGGAAGCTCACGAGCCGGATAGATTTCCATCAACAACAATTCATCCGCCATGCCCAAAACATCGGCAAAGCCGTCCACAAAATCACGTGTGCGTGAAAACAAGTGAGGCTGGAATACAACCGTTAATTTCTTGCTTGGATATAGCTTACGCAATGAAGATAAAAATGCTCTCAACTCCTCCGGATGATGCGCATAATCATCGATATAAACCGATTTTTCATTACGAACAATGTATTCAAAACGTCGCTTAGCACCTCTAAAGTTTGCTAATGCCTTAACGATTTTATCCTGCTCAATATCCAACAACAACGCTACCGTAATCGCAGCAACTGCATTTTCGATATTGTGTAGTCCTGCAATACCCAACTTGATACTCGAAATACGCAGAGCACCCTTTACATAGTCAAAATGAAATTCACCATCAATAACTGCTACGTTTTCAGCATGCGCATCTCCTTTATCATCTCGTGAGTAGGAAATATCACCACTGAAGGGAAGACCAGTTCTCACGATACGATGACCACCCTCCACTACTCTATCTAAATACATTTTGAAAGAGTCAATCAGGTGAGATTCATCGCCATAGATATCCAAATGATCTGCATCTGCCGATGTCACTACCGCAATATTGGGGTGCAACGTCAAAAAAGAACGGTCATACTCATCTGCTTCTACTACGACTACATTATTGTCTCCGTACAAAACATTCGTATTGTAATTAGAACTGATACCTCCTAGGAAAGCCGAACAGTCATAACCCGAATCTTTCAAGATGTGCGCTATCATCGTGGAAGTTGTAGTCTTACCATGCGTACCCGCTACGCCAATCGTAAATCGACTCGCACTGATAAAACCCAAAACTTGCGAACGCTTATACAACTCGAATCCCTTGGCAACAAAATGATTTTTAATATTTAAATCCTTCGGTACCGCTGGAGTAAAAATAATCAAGCTCGAATCCGAAGGCTGATCAAACGTAGCAGGAATAGTATTCACATCATCCTCATAAATGACATCAATCCCCTCCGCGACCAAAGCAATCGTCAAATCTGTCTCAGTGCGGTCATACCCGGCTACCGTACATCCCAAATGTTGGAAATAACGCGCCAAACCACTCATACCAATACCGCCTATACCGATAAGATAAACTTGCTTTATTTGATCAATATTTATCATTTCTTTATTTTATTAATTTCAAAACTTCATGCGCAATAACATCATCGGCATCTAATAAGGCTAGCTTTTGAATATTATCTGCTAATTCATTCATTTTACTTTCATTGTTCAATAATGCCAAAGCTTCGTCAATCAAATTGGCTCTTGCTTCTACATCTTTCACCATTACAGCCGCATTTTTATTGACCAATGCTAAAGCATTCTTAGTCTGGTGATCTTCAGCTACATTTGGCGAAGGCACTAGAATCACGGGTTTTCCTACCACGCACAATTCTGAAATAGTTCCTGCTCCCGCTCTAGCGATGATCAAATCTGCCGCCGCATAAGCATAATCCATGCGCTGTAGAAATGGCATCATCTTCACATTATGAGGCAAATCCTGTATTTCCTTACTCAAGGACTCGTGATAGTAACTTCCGCATTGCCAGATAACTTGCACATCGGCATCTTTGAATTTATCAAAAGCTTGTTTCACACAATCGTTCAATGTCCGTGCACCTAGACTTCCACCCGTCACTAAAATAGTCTTCTTGCCTCCTTCGAGACCAAACGATACCAAAGCTTCACCCTTCTTTCCTTCAATATTTACCGAAGGACGACGAATTGGATTCCCTGTCAACAGTACCTTTTCTGCAGGGAAGAATTGCTCCATGCCTTCGTAGGCCACACATACCTTTTGTGCTTTTTGACCCAGACTTTTATTGGTTTTGCCTGCATACGAGTTTTGCTCTTGTATCAATGTAGGCACACCCATCATATTCGCCATCATCAACAGCGGACCAGAAGCGTATCCTCCGACACCGACTGCGACGTCAGCCTTAAAATCTTTTATAATGCTCCTTGCTTTCAAAAGACTCTTTACCATTTTGAAAGGCAACGCTATATTTTTCAACAGTGAAGAACGATTGAAACCCTG
>JBMDWK010000064.1:0-5941 GCA_048595255.1 Sphingobacterium sp.
AGCTGAGCTATTTTCGCTTATTGAAGTCTTTCAAGTTGTCAGGACATCGCGTCCTTCCGATTTGATGATGCAAATATAGAGGTATAATCCATTTCTGCAAAATGTTTTTGAAATAAAATATAGCTTTTAAAGCTTTATAACGTCATATGTTTGATAATCAGTATGAATAATTTTAAATAAAATTACATTTTTTATTCTTCTTGTATCTCTAAATATTTTTCTAAAATTCTCTAAAATATAAATTTCTGATTTATCAAGTGTTTTTAGTGTTCGTATTTCAAAATTGTAAGCGTCAATGTGTTTTGTGTTTCTTTTTAATATTTTTATTTAGTTTTTATAATTAAAATACTAGTATTAATCAATTTATATTGAAATAATTGTATTATTTTTATATGAATAAATAATAAGTTTTAATTTTTTGATGTTTATTTAATCTATTTGAATAAAAACATCTAACTTTTTTCTTATTTAACATTAAAAAATAAAACTATACCAGAAAAATAAACCTATAAATCAATCTAAATACCAATTTTATGAGAAAAAAACTAATACATTTATCATTGTTTATGATTAATGCTTGTGCATTTGCGCAAGAAAATGCCAGCGGCATTGAAATATCTGGTTCTGCAGATGCTTATTGGAAGTATGACTTCGCAAATCAAGAGAACATAAGCACATATTTTGCGAATGATCACAACTCTATCTCTTTAGGTATGCTGGCATTAGCAGTTAAGAAATCAACGGGCAAAGCTTCATTTGTAGGGGAGGTCTCTTTTGGTCCTCGTGGTCAATATCTGACTATTCCCAATGGAGACGGGACGGACGATAATTCATTTCATTTACAAAATCTATATATGAATTATGCATTTACAGATAAGTTTTCAATGACGGCCGGATATATGGGGACATTTGTTGGTTATGAAGTAATTTCTCCAGCTTCTAATTTTCATTACAGCACATCTTATCTTTTTGGTGCAGGGCCATTTCAAAATGCAGGAATTAAAAGTACATATGTATTCTCAGACAAAGTTTCTTTGATGGCTGGTATCTTTAATGATTGGAATATGTACAAAGATCTTAATGGTGTATCGCATTTTGGTGCACAACTAAGCTTAGCGCCGGTTAATGGATTAAGCATCTATGCGAATTTTTTGACAGGAACTTCTGCTGGTGGTAAAGATGAATATTCATCTGGTACAATATATGATTTGGTGGCTAGTTATGATTTTACGGAGAAGCTCTCGCTAGGATTGAATGCTGCTGATTATTCATTTCGAACTGAGGGAGGCTACCAAGGTATTGCTTTATATCCAAAATATAATATTACTGAATATGCACAAATTGGCTTGAGAGGTGAGTTTTTTAAAGTAAAAGATGTGGAAGGAGAAGATGGAAATAAATTGACTTCCTTCACGTTGTCAGGAAAATTCACCCATGGTGGATTGGCATTAATTCCTGAATTGAGATTGGATAATAGTAAGTACGAAGTATTTAAGAAGAGTGATTTGACAGATACTAAATCTGCTTCACAATTTAGTCTAGCCTTAGTCTATGCGTTCTAAAAATAAATCTATCCCTAATAAGAATTCATATTGCTTTCATAATTGGAAAAGGGATTCTGCGAAGCAAAATCCCTTTTTTATTCATAGAATTAAATTATTCAGCCGTCTTTTTTAAATTTCGAAGTTCTTTTTTTAAAGCTTCAATTTCTGCTTGCTGTTCTTTTATGGCAGCTACTAATACAGGAATAAGCTTTTCGTTATTCACTTCTTCAGTCTGGTAAGTTCCAGTAGCATTTTTTCCCGTTTTATAGATTTTTGATTTTTTATCTACTATTTCTGTATTGGTATTTTCAATTACAAAACCATATTGCTTGCTTTGAGGAAGTTCAAAAGCTTTGTATTTGTCTGTGTTAAAATTATAAGTAACAGGCTTTAAATTATTTATAATATTTATGGGTTCAGAAATAGTTTCAATATTTACTTTCAATTCTTTTTCATCTACACGTTGCTGTGCAGATGCAGTGTACCCAAATCCTAGGATTGCGCCAATAATGACGAATGATTTTATTGTCATAATGATAAATTTTAATAATAAATTGTTTGTAATAAGCTAAACTTGATGGGAATTAATGTTTAGCTTTGAAGTTTGGAGGAGGATAATGCAGTTGGAAATGTATGAAAGGCAATGCAATTTTTCGCTCTACATCATCCAATCCATTAGTTATACTGCTAAAAGATATGATATAAGGATTTTCAACTAAGACTTGTGGTTCGGTTTCAAATTGATTTTCTACTTCTTTTGCTTCCTTTTCTGTATTATTATTCTCAGTCAATTCTATCTGATGCGATCTACCAGAATTAAAAATATAAGAGGTTGTTTTTATTGACATCGCAGCCAACAGCAAAAGAGATACTATGTATGGAAATACATAATTATGCATAAACCTTAACCTATTTATCTAAATCTAAATTGTAAAAATAAGAAAAATATAATTTATAATTGCTTATCAGTGATTTATTTAGTCATCTGATTATCAAGAATTATTTCGATTTAATCTTTGAAAGATAAGATCGTTTTCATAGCCTTTGGATTGTAGGTACCGCATCAATTTGGCTTTCTCGGCTAGGTTGAGCGAACCCGCTGGGCTGCCTATTTTTTTTTGAATCAAAGTATCCAGATTTTCTTCATATTCATCCAAATCAATTTCGCGCAAAGCAATTTTAATTAAGGGGGAGGAAATACGCTTCGCTTTGAGATGCTGGATTATTTTAACCTTTCCCCACTTTTTTATGCGGAATTTTCCACGGACGAAGGCTTTAGCAAAACGCTCCTCATTCAAAAAGTTTTCAGTGATAAGTTCTGCAATTATGTTTTCGACATCTTCGCTTTGCAAGCCCCAGGTATATAGTTTTTCCCGCACTTCTTGCTGCGCACGCTCTTGATAGGCGCAAAAACTCTCCATCTTCAGCTTTGCTTGCTTGGGCGTATATTTCTTTTTATTTCCCTCGAATTCATCCATATTACAAATCTTGAAAAAATGATAGACTTATTAAAAATATTGGTGAAATTTGTCCTAATAATAGTCATATGTACGAGATAGCGCAAATCATAGATTTTCTAAACCCCATTCAAAACCACGTAGTCAACCCTTCGTCATCAATCGATAGCCTTGCGTATGATTCGCGCAAGCTGCATGCGGGTCAACGTGGATTGTTTTTTGCCCTGAAGGGGCAGCAAGATGGCCATAAATATTTGGCGGATGCCTACCGTAAAGGGGTGCGAAATTTTGTCCTTTCGGATTTGAATTTTGATATTTCTGCGTACACAGGGGCTAATTTTATATGGGTGAAAGACACTGTGCGTGCATTGCAGCATGTCGCCGCGATGCATCGGTCACATATTCACATACCAGTACTTGGTATCACGGGAAGCAATGGGAAGACTATTGTCAAAGAGTGGCTAGCACAATTACTCAAGGCGGATAAAAAAGTATATCAAAGTCCCAAAAGTTATAACTCTCAGATAGGCGTTCCTATTTCATTGTGGCATATGTCCAATGATTATGATATAGCGTTGATCGAAGCAGGTATTAGCGAGGTAGGTGAGATGACACATTTGGAGCAAATTATCCAACCGACATGGGGAATTCTTACTTCTTTTGGTACAGCGCATCAAGAAGGTTTTCCTTCTGCATCAGTAAAATTTGAGGAGAAATGGCAGTTGTTCCGCCAGGTAGAAAAAATAATAGCGCCATCCCCCCATATTCCTGAAAATGTTTTGGGTGATGGTAGGATAATTAGTTGGGGAACACAGGAAAAGGATAAGTTGCGAATAAAAAACATTGAGCAATTAGCAGACTCGTTTCAGGTGCAAGGATCCTATCAGGGTATTCCATACAGCTGGAATGTGCCCTTTACGGACAAAGGTTCCCTGGAAAATTGTCTTACCTGTATGCTTGTCCTATTGGAATTGGGATATAGCATGGAGGTTATCAACGAAAGAATTCAATTATTGAGGCCATTGGATATGCGTCTGCAATTGAAAAAAGGTAAACACAACAGCAGTATCATCGATGATAGTTATTCCAACGATCTAGCTTCGCTAAACATCGCTTTGGATTTTCTGAATCAGCAAAATCAATTTAAGTATAAGAAGTTGGTTTTAAGTGATTTTGAAGGTGAAGAATGGACGCCACGCTTCGAGCATAGGCTTCAAAATCTATTGATGCGTATAGATTTGGAAGAGTTGGTGTTAGTAGGAGAGCGTTTCCGTGATTTTACATTATCTAAAGATATCAAAATCCAAGTTTTCGATTCTACAGCATCACTTTTGGCGAATTATAATAGCTTGGATTTTACGGATAGTGTGGTGCTGATAAAGGGTGCCCGAAAATATCATCTTGAGGAGCTAAGTAAGCGACTAACGCAACAGTCCCATGAGACGGTGCTACAGATTAATTTAAAAGCCATTGAAAATAACTTGCGACAATATCGTTCGAAGTTGGAGCCTTCTACAAAACTCATGGCGATGGTCAAAGCGTTTTCCTATGGTAGCGGCTCTTTTGAAATTGCGAATATTTTGCAATTTAACAATGTTGACTACTTAACCGTGGCATTTGTGGATGAGGGAAGCGAGTTGCGTCGTGCTGGTGTTAAACTTCCTATTATGGTCCTAAGTCCGCATGAAAGTACTTTCGAAGATATTATTTTATATAACCTTGAGCCAGAGATATATTCTATCAAAATATTGAAAGCTTTTATTCACTTTTTGAAAGGAAAAGATTTGAGTGCATATCCCATCCATATCAAACTGGACACGGGTATGCATAGACTTGGGTTTTGTCAAAGTGAGATAGAATTATTGTTAAATACTTTACAAAATCAAACTCAGGTCAAGGTTCAATCTGTTTTCTCCCATCTAGTGGGGGCAGGTGACACCCATTTCAGCAGCTTTACACACGAGCAGATTAATTTGTATCAAAATATGGTGCATAGAATAAAATCTACAATGGGATATGATTTTATTCGGCATATTTGTAACACGGCAGGAATAGTCCATCATCCAGAGGCGCATTTTGATATGGTGCGTTTGGGGATAGGTTTGTATGGTTATGACGCAAATTCCGGAATGGATTTGGAAGAAATCAGTATACTAAAAACCACGATTACACAGATTAAACATTTGTCTCTGGACGAAACTATAGGATATGATCGCAAAGGCGTGCTCCAGCGTGACTCTGTAATAGCTACTGTTAAAATCGGATATGCCGATGGATACACTAGACGATTTGGAAATGGTGTTGGAAAAATGCTCATCAATGGACAATTGGCAGCTACTATTGGCAATATTTGCATGGATATGTGTATGCTGGATATCACAGATATCGAGGCCCAGGAAGGAGACGAAGTAGTGGTTTTTCCAGACTTGCTTGAAGCGTCTCAGCAGATCGGAACAATTCCTTATGAGCTGCTGACGGGAATATCCTCACGCGTAAAACGAATATATTATTACGAATAATCAACGACGATAAGCAATGTTAAAGAAATTTTTTCAACGAGTTTTATACTATTTAATTAAAGGGATTTTAGTGACAGCACCATTGGCAGGTGCCATATTCTTGATTCTATGGATTTTTGCCTCCTTAGATAATGCGCTTAATATTTCGCAACACCTGTTGGAAGACGAACAAGGAAGACCGCTATATATTCCAGGTATAGGGATTTTAACGGTCATTCTTATATTGATTTTTGTAGGTTTTGTATTTACTACTTTCGTTACGGAACCAATTCGTGAATGGATAAAACGAACAATAAATCGTATTCCATTGTTCAATACATTGTATTCTTCGATCAAAGACTTCACAGAAGCTTTTGTGGGAGATGCTAAAAAGTTTAATGAGCCAGTGTTGGTTAGAGTAAATGAAATGGGCTTAAAAAAG
>JBMDWK010000065.1:0-2534 GCA_048595255.1 Sphingobacterium sp.
AAGAATCTATTTTACTTCTGCACGAATACGAGAAAGTGTGACTTGAGATACGCCCAAATAGGATGCGATATAACCAAGTTTTATTCGATGTAAAAGTTTTGGAGCTTTTAGCAGAAGATCTGCATAGCGTTCCGCTGCAGATTTGAAAAGACTTTGCATAAGTCTTTCCTCGATTTTGAGTGTTTCTAGTTCGGCGAGTTTCCGTCCCCAATTGGCAATAGGTAGGGATGAGGCATATAATAGTTGAAGCTTTTCGATTGGTATGCGATACACCCAACAATTTTCTAATGTATCTACTATTTCGTAGGTGGGTAGCGCATGCACATAACTATTCAGTGGTAAAATAATATCTCCCGGAAAGCAAAAGTCCAGTACGACCTCCTTGTATTCTTTGGGGTAGTAAATTCTGCAAATCCCCTCTTCCAGAAAGTAGATGTGTCGATTGACCTGCTGTTGCTGAATAAGGACTTCCGATTTGGCGAGCTGAATACGTTCGGCTAGGGCTGTGATTTGTTCTATTTGCTCATCAGCCAACGGGAAAATAGAGTGGAGTCCGTCTCTTAATTCCATTTTTCTAGACTTAATTTTTCTCCATCCCACACGGCGTAAGTTCGATGATTAATCCATTCACCAAGATTGACGATCTGGGTACCACCCTGCAAAGTGATATCATAGGGTACATGACGATGTCCGTATATAATATAATCGTAATACTGTTGCTGCAATAGCGTTTTGCTATACACTATCAGCCATTCTTTATCTTCTCCTAGAAATGTTTCGGGAGAATTGCTAGAGATACGGCTGTGCTTGGACCAGCGTGTGGCTATGCCAATACCTAGATTTGGATGTAATCGGGCAAACAACCATTGGCAGAATGAGCTTCTGAAAATTTTCTTTAGGAATTTATATTTCGCATCACCTGGACCGAGACCATCGCCGTGATGTAAGTAAAAAGTTTTTCCGTCAAGGTTAAGGATAAGTTCGTTGTCAATAATCCGTGCGTTCAATTCTTTTTTCAAATAACCGAACATCCACATGTCGTGATTGCCTTTGAAAAACGTTAACTTGATTCCCAAATCCGCTAATTCTGCTAATTTGCCCAAAAAGCGGATATATCCTTTGGGCACTACGGTAGCGTATTCAAACCAAAAATCAAAAATATCACCCACAAGATAGATTTCGGCAGCGTCCTGCTTTACATGATCTAGCCATTGTACAATGATTTTTTCGCGTTCTGTGGATTTCTCCAGGGGAAAAGCTCCTAAGTGGAAGTCCGAAGCGAAATATATCTTGGTTCTTGTTTGCATACGGGGTAAAATTACCAAAATAGCTATTGTAAACAAACAGCTTATTGTAAACTCGTTATATTTAGTAGATTTGTTATTATAAATGATAAATTATGAATAGAAATTTAACATTACTTTTGATGACGATAGCTGTAGTCGGCTGTCAATCACAGAATAAGATAGAAGCAGTGAAAGAAATTACCCTCAAACCGTATCCTCAGACGGAGAAATTAGACCACAAGGACACTTATTTTGGTGTAGAAGTAGCAGATCCATACCGTTGGTTGGAAGACGATTTGTCGGACAAAACTAAAGCTTGGGTGACGGCACAGAATGACGTGACGCAAGACTATCTTAAGCAGATTCCTTTTCGCGATGCGATCAAGGACAGGTTAGAGAAACTATGGAATTTTGAGAAATTCTCTGCACCATTTGTAGAAGGTGATTATATCTATTGGTATAAAAACGATGGTTTGCAAAACCAAGCCGTATTGTATCGCAAAAAAGGTGAGAATGGGAAAGAGGAAATTTTCCTCGATCCAAATAAATTCTCTACGGATGGAACCACTTCCCTGGCGGGCATTTCGTTCAGCAAGGACGGCTCTTTGGTCGCTTACCAACTTTCTGAAGGTGGCTCGGATTGGCGCAAAGTAGTGGTGTTGAATGCAGTGGACAAGTCCACAGTAGGCGATACATTGATTGATGTCAAATTCTCGGGACTAGCATGGAAAGGCAATGAAGGTTTTTACTACAGTTCTTACGAAAAACCTCAAGCAGGTTCTGCGTTGTCCGCGATGACAGATGTCCACAAATTGTATTTTCATAAATTAAATACATCGCAAAAGGACGACGAATTAATATTTGGTGGCGAAAAATTAAAACGTCGCTACATAGGAGCAGGATTGACAGAAGACGAGAGATTTTTGATTGTTTCAGCTGCCAATACGACTTCAGGCAATGAGTTGTGGATTAAAGATTTAAGTAATCCATCATCTACATTTGTAGCGGTAGTACCTAATATGGACAAAAATCATTATATCTTGGATAATGATGGAGATAAGTTATTTATCTATACCGAACTCAATGCGCCAAATGGCCGAATAGTTACTGTTGATTATAAAAATCCTACCAATGAGAATTGGACAGATTTAATTCCTGAAACTGATAATGTCTTGAGTCCTTCTACAGGTGGCGGTAAAATTTTTGCTTCTTACCTCAAGGATGCGACTTCATTGGTTAAGCAATTTG
>JBMDWK010000066.1:0-1683 GCA_048595255.1 Sphingobacterium sp.
ATAGATTCAATGCATAGATTATCGTCCTTTTTAGCGGCATTGATAATGTCATTCAATTTAATATCTTCGGTTTTTTTGAATTTTTTAGTCAGCATACTGGTGGCGCCATTTTTAATTTCTTCACTCACCCGGCGTATTAAGGCATAGCCCGATGCTTCAGTTTCCAGACAGCCTTTCTTCCCACATTTGCAGATTATATCGTTTTCGAAGATAGAAATATGTCCAAATTCTCCCGAAAACCCCGATTTACCATAGTATAATTTGCCATCGATTAACATTCCTAAACCTATACCGTTGTCTACATTTACGAATAGGGCATCCTTTTCGTCGGCTAAAGTGCCGCTATTCAATTCGGCGTAAGAAAGAGCTTTCGTATCATTCTCCAAAAATGTTGGAATGCCCAGGTTCTGCTCAAATAATTCGGAGAGTGGATTTTCATAGAAATTAAAATAGCTATATGAATATCCTGTTCGGTAGTTGATCCTTCCGGTCAAGTTAATGCCTACACCGAGGATTTTTTCCTTCACAATACTATGATTGCTGATGAATTCGTTGATTTCTTTGCAAATATCCAGTAAAGACTCTTCATTGTTTTGAAGACTATAGGGGATGTTGTCTTTTTGCGATACGATGTCCTTTTTCATGTTGATCATCGAAATGCTTAAGCTGTCAACACCGACCTGTACACCAATGAAATATGCTGCATTCGCTACTAAACCATAGATATTGGGCTTGCGGCCGACCGCAGAAGTTGTCTTCCCGTAGTCTTTCACTAGCTCATCTTGAATGAGCTCCGTTACACTTTCGTTGATTTTGGGAACACTAATATTAAATTCTTTGCTTAATTCCGCAATCGTTGCAGTTTCACGGGTTGCAAAATAGGCTAGTATTTTCTTTTTAAGTCGAATATTCTTGTAGGCGACGCCATTTTTGTTCGCTTCATGAATATCCTTAAAAAAATTGGATGTCATATTAATTATAATCTAAGTCTATTTTAAATACAATTAGACGATATAAGTGGTTTAAATTTCTAGACCGTAAATGTATTTTTTTTTGTGAGAAAAAACCTAATTTATTAAGTTTATCTAATAATTAATAAGTTGTTGTGGGGGATTTTGGAGAATAGTATCAAAATTTTTAGCTTTGGTTTTCTTCTCAGACTGATAGTTGAGAGAAAAACTGTATAATTTTATAAGACACAAGCCACATCATGTGGCTTGTAGAACTTATTTCGTATTCAGATTCGTCATGGTAAGACCGATTCCAATGGTTACAAAAGAATGAACCATCTTTACGGCGTGTTCAATATGTGCGGGTAGATCTTTTTGTTCCTCTTTATCAAAAGGTCCCAATACGTAATCCACTTGTCTTCCTTTGGGGAAATTGTCACCAATACCGAATCGCAGTCTAGGATAATTTTGTCCTCCGCACAAGGCCTCAATGGATTTCAAGCCATTGTGTCCTGCTGCAGATCCTTTTGGCTTAATGCGTAAAGATCCAAATGGGATAGCGAGATCATCGACTACTACGAGCACGTTGTCTATGGGAACCTTTAATTGCTGCATCCAATAGTTTACGGCTTTGCCGCTCAAATTCATATAGGTCGTCGGCTTGATGACATATACATTATGATTACGGATTTTGAATTCGGTATAATAGGCATGCTTTTGCAAAGACCAGGAT
>JBMDWK010000067.1:0-1756 GCA_048595255.1 Sphingobacterium sp.
CTCTGTATTTCATAGCTCCGTAGAACCGTTCCTCCCTTGCGGAGTGGTGCAAAGATAGGGAACATTACCTATTGCCTCCAAGCTTTATACACATATATTTTTACTTCCAATGATAAGTCGCTGAAAGATTGGGGGATAAAAAATCATGCGATAACTTTTTTGTTATCGCATGATCTTTATTATGAAGCTTCGGCAGGATTAATTCCAGCCTTCGTTCTGTGTTAAATTTGGATTAAGTTGTAATTCCTGAATTGGCAATGGGTATAAATAATCCTTATTCTCATCAAATACTTTTTTGATATGTCCATTAATAATCACATTCCCCGATTTTCCATTCTCCAATAGAATTTCAGATCCCAATTTCAACAATTGTATACCCGATTGATTCGGTCTATCTCCTTCATATATCCATATATCTTCCTTACCATCCCCATCTAAATCAAATTTACCTATACTCGGAAAGTACATGCCCTTGTATTGCCTAGTCAACAAATGACCTTCTCTCCATCGCATAAGGTCATCCCATCTGAATGATTCCATAACTAGCTCAATGCGACGCTCACGTCTTATTTCTAAGATGGCGCCCGAGTTGGCACCTGTTACATTTTTATATTGATTTTTCAGATAAGGATCCGGAATAGAATTAACCGAAGCCAATGTAAGATTTGGCATGCCTACTCTATCTCTTAATAGTTTGATTGAAATGTCTATATCAGCTTGTGTGATTTCACCCAACTCGGCCTTTGCCTCCGCATAATTTAATAACACTTCAGCAAATCTGAATATCGGCATATCATTTTCGGAGATATTGAATGAATCATATTTGACATCACCTACAAATTTTATGACATGATATCCCGTCACAGTATGTCCAAAATTCGGGGCAATTGGAGATGCTCCACCTATTCGTTTATACCCTGGAGTACGAATAGTTTGACTCAGTCTTGGGTCTCTATCCTGAATTTCCTCCAAAAAACTCAATGTAGCATAATTACTTTTGTCCGTAAATCTAGATCCATCTTTCATCAGGTATGTATTCACCAAATCTTTCTCTAAACCCGGCTTACCATAAGAAGCAGTGATGGTATAATAATTTACATTATGAAATATCTGCAAACCTGTCGAGAACTTTCTCGCTAAAATCACTTCTTCGGGTATACTATTTACAGAAGAAAATAATAATCCGTATCCATCCGATCCATTCCCTTTGTAAAGACTATACTGCTTACTATCCATCAGCGTTTTAGCTGCTGCTGCTGCCTCAGTTAGTAGTTCATTAGATTTGGGTAGATTTAAATTTTTATGATATTTTCTAAACGTTCCTTCAAAAAGTGCCACCCTAGATTTTAATGCCAATGCCGTCCATTTGGTCACCTTTTCATCACTCTTGGCAGTAGGAAGATGGGTAATAGCATAATTCAAATCAGCCATTATAGAATCAACAACGAGCACGCGAGAATCTCTCGGTTTGATTAATTCTTCCTCATCATTTGTATTTAAACTTTTAGAATACCAAGGAACGTCACCAAATCTTTTTACTTTGTCAAAATAGAAATAAGCTCTAAAAAAGCGAGCGGTGGCAGCATGTTTGGCTGCTTGAGCCTCAGGAACAGTTTTATTATAATTTTCTAAGAAATAATTAATATTTCGAAGTTGACTCCAAGTCCATCCTCCTCCAGAAACAGGAACTTGCCTAAGTCCTGTTAAATCTTCTGACAAAGCATTCTTAACAATATTATCTACCGCTTCATTATAC